>NZ_CP033325.1:1372843-2059265 GCF_003710105.1 Georgenia faecalis | reverse complement strand
CGGTTCACGCCGAGTTCGCCGGTTCCTGCCGAGTTCGCTGGTTCGTGCCGAGTTCGATAGTTCTGCCTGGCGAACTCGGCACACAATGGCGAACTCGGCGTCGGGCAGGACGCCGAGTTCGCTAGTTCGTGCCGGGTTCGCCGGTTCACGCCGAGTTCGCCAATTCCGGCGCGCGCCCACCGCGAGGGGCGCCCCGGGCCCCGCCGCTCCGCACGGGCGTGACCACGGCGTGAAGCCGGAACCTGGCCCGGGCGCGCCTGCCGGCGGCCACGCCCGTGCTGGTGGCTCAGCGGTGCGGGGCCAGCGTCCTCCGCAGCGCGGTTCCCGCGGCGATGGTCACCGCCGAGAGTAGGGCTGCGCCGACCAACGCGCCGGTGTCAGCGCCCGTGGTGGGCAGGGCGCCCGGGCGGGACCCGCCTCCGGCACCCGCCGCCGGGTCCGGCGCCGCGTCGGCGGGGTCGTTCCCGCCCGTACCGGGCGGACCCGGGTCAGGCGTGGCGTCGGGCGTCGGGGTCGGCGCGGGGTCGGGGGAAGGCGTCGGGTCGGGCGTCGGTGTGGGGTCGGGGGAAGGCGTCGGGTCGGGCGTCGGGGTCGGCGTGGGGTCGGGCGTCGGGTCCACGCCTCCGTCGTCCGTCGGGGCGAGGGTGAGCGAGACGAAGCGGGGCCGATAGTTGTTCGGGTCCGCCAGCACGTCGTCGTGGCTCATGGCGTTGACGTTGTACGACAGCAGGAGGGTGCCGTCCTCGCTGAGCCAGGGGTGGCCCGCGACGTTGTAGGGCGCGAGCATCCCCTCACGGCCCTCGGGTGCGGTGTACACCGCGCGACGGTCCACGAAGGGGCCCTGAGCGGCACCGCTGACGGCGGCGTCGATCGTGTGGCCGCCGAACGGGCCGAAGGTCTCGGTCGAGGCCAGGACGAACGTGCCGTCGATGAGGGAGACGGAGAAGACCGCGCCCACGTTGGCGATGATCGGGGTGGCCGCGTCCTCGTCCTCGACCCAGTCGCCGGCCGCATGGAACCGCCACGTCTCCTGGTCCAGCAGGGCGTCCCGCGGGACCCGCGCGACGTAGCCCGAGCCGTCCTTCTGCCCGTAGACGTAGGTGTCCTCGCCGCACGTGACCACCTCGACCCCCCAGTGCACGCCGCCGGGGTGCCCGAACGTGGGGGTGATGTCGGTGACGCGGAAGTCGGAGTCGTAGGTGACGATGTCGCTCCCCACCCAGGCGAAGTTGAACGGCGGCTCGCCGTCGTTGACGGCCGTCTTGGCCTGGAACACCCGGAGCGCGCCGTCGTCGACGAGGCCGTCCTCGTTCCAGTACCAGGGGTTGCCGTTGACCGCGTCGGGCGGGTCGACGATCGAGGTGGGTGCCTCCCGCGTGCCCCCGGTGACCGTGTCGACGGGGTGTCCGTCGTCGTCGGTCGGGAGGATCGTGCCGTGCAGGAATCGTGCGTCGTCCTGGATGAGGCCGTTCTCGAGCGGGCCCATGAACGTGTCGTTCATCAGCCAGGCCACGCTGCCGTCGCCGAGCTCGACCGAGTAGGTGCCGTCGGACGCCGCCCATCCGCCGAGGTCCTCCCACCCTCCGCCCGTGTCGCCGAACGTGCGGAACGCTGAGGTGAACTCCTCGTCGGCGGAGGCCGACGCCACCCGCAACGACGGCTGTGCCGTTGCGTCGTCGCAGCGGAGGGCGTCGTCGTCCTCCACGGCGGCCGCCGCGGACGACAGGCAGAGCAGTGCCCCCGAGCTGAGGGCGAAGACCGCGCTCACGCCGACGGCGCGACGGTGAGGGCGGGAGGCGCGGGCGAGCCGTCTCGGCGTCATGTCAGCTCCAGGGTTCGTCGTCGAACAAGGCCGTGCCGCGGCTGTGCGGCGCGATCGCGGGCCTATATCAACACGGTTGCTAAACCAGCGTCAAGGGTTTGCTGAGCAATGCACCTAGTCTGATGCGCCGCGCGAGCTGCTTGACGTGGATAAATCAAACTGCTTGAGTCCGTGTGGTGTGGCCGAGGCTCCGCGGGAGCACCATCGCGATCGAGGACGACGGACCGTGCACGGCAAGCAGTACGCGTCCCTCAACGTCGTCCTGGGCCGGTAAGGACCGCGCACCGCGTCGCGACCGGCACCCCTGTCCCTGGAGGAGATCTCGTGCGAGCACCCCAGCAGTCCCTCGACCAGCGTCTCGCGCGCTTCGTGCGTGACCGGGTCGAGCCCGCCCTCGTCGCCGACCGCGCCGGGGTGAGAGTGACGGCTTGGCCGGCGCCGTTCGAACCGGTGCCGTTCGACCGCGCCGTCGAGCGGACGTTCGGCCCCATGCCGGAGGGCACCGCCTGGGGGAGCGCGTGGAGCACGCTCTGGATGCGCGTGGACGGGCGGGTCCCCGACGCCTGGGCCGGAGCCGGGGGGCGGGTCGAGCTGCGCGTCGATCCCGGGTTCGCCGGGGACGGCGTCGGGTTCCAGGTCGAGGCCCTCGTCTACGACGACTCCGGGCGGGTGCTCAAGGGCATCGAGCCGAGGAATGACCGTGTGCGGGTGCCGGCGGCGCCCGGTGAGTCGTTCACGGTGTTCGTCGAGGCGGCGGCGAACCCCGACGTCCTCGACGGCGAGTCGTTCACGCCCACCGAGCTGGGGCGCAGGCAGCACGCAGGCGACCCGCTGTACCGCCGTGGACGTATCGAGCTCGTCCGCACCGATGAGGACGCCTGGGAGCTCGCGCGCGACATCGAGACCCTGTGGGGCCTCACGCGGGTGCTCCCCGAGGCGTCGTCGCGACGCGCGCGCGTCGTCGCGGCGCTGCACGCCGCGATGGACGCCGTCGACCCGGGTGACGTCCGCGCCGGCGTCGCCGAGGCCAGGCGCATCCTCGCTCCCGTGCTCGCGGTGCCGGCGGAAGGCAGCGCCCACCGCGTCTACGCGGTCGGCCACGCGCACATCGACTCCGCGTGGCTGTGGCCCACCCGGGAGACCGTGCGTAAGTGCGCGAGGACGTTCTCCAACGTCCTCGCGCTCATGGACGAGGACCCGGACCTCGTGTTCGCCTGCTCCTCCGCGCAGCAGTACCTCTGGGTCAAGGAGCACTACCCCGACCTGTACCAGCGGATCCGCGAGCGGGTCGCCGAAGGGCGCTTCCTGCCGGTCGGCGGGATGTGGGTGGAGTCCGACACGAACCTGCCCGGGGGAGAGGCTCTGGCGCGCCAGTTCATCGAGGGCACACGGTTCTTCCTCGAGGAGTTCGGCGTGGAGTCGAGCGTCGTGTGGCTGCCGGACTCGTTCGGGTTCACCGCGGCGCTGCCGCAGATCGCGCTCGCGGCGGGGGCGGAGTCCTTCCTCACCCAGAAGCTCTCCTGGAACGAGACGAACGCCTTCCCGCATCACAGCTTCCTCTGGGAGGGCATCGACGGTTCGCGGATCTTCGCCCACCTCCCGCCGGTCGACACGTACAACTCGCAGCTGTCCCAGGACGAGCTGGCCTACCTGGTCGGCAACTTCTCGCAGAAGGGAGAGGCGACGGCATCCCTGGTCCCGTTCGGGTTCGGGGACGGGGGAGGCGGGCCCACCCGGGAGATGATGGCGGCCGCCCGGCGCGCGGCATCCCTCGAGGGGTCCCCGACGGTCCGCCACGCCAATCCCGCCGTGTTCTTCGCGAATGCCCAGGCGGAGCTGGTATCACCACCGGTCTGGGCGGGGGAGCTGTACCTGGAGAGCCATCGCGGGGTGTACGCCTCACAGGCGCGCACGAAGCGGGCCAACCGCCGCAGCGAGCACCTGCTCCACGAGGCGGAGCTGTGGG
The DNA here is from genome assembly GCF_003710105.1 of Georgenia faecalis. GTDB lineage: Bacteria > Actinomycetota > Actinomycetes > Actinomycetales > Actinomycetaceae > Georgenia_A > Georgenia_A faecalis. Next base: position 2,055,477 of record NZ_CP033325.1, on the reverse strand, counting down.
CGGCGACGGCGACCGTCCGGACGGGCGCGCCCTACCCCGCCGAGCGGCTGCGCGAGGCCTGGCACCTCGTCCTGCTCAACCAGTTCCACGACATCCTGCCCGGCTCGTCGATCGGCTGGGTGTACGACCAGGCCGAGGAGGAGTACCGCCAGGTCGCCGCGTGGACGCAGGAGATCATCTCCTCCTCGCTGGACGCGCTCGCCGCCGCGGGGACCGGGCCTGCGGTCCCCGCGATGGCCAACGCCGGCCCGTTCCCGATCGCAGGAGTGGCGCCCTTCTCGGTGGGCGAGGCGCACGCCGAGGCCGACGACGTGACCTGCGAGCGCGCCGACGACGGGTGGGTGCTGCAGAACGGGTCCCTGCGTGCCTGTTTCGACGGGCAGGGTCTCATCACCTCGCTGGTCGACCGGCGGGGAGGCGAGGAGTACGTCCCGCCGGGCCAGCGTGGGAACCTCCCGCAGCTCTTCGTGGACGCCCCGCGCCGGTTCGACGCGTGGGACCTCGACGCGGAGTACCGGCACACCGCCCGGGACCTCGCCGAGGCCACGTCCGTGGCGCCCCTGCCCGCCGCGCCCGGCGAGGTGGGGCTGGAGATCGAGCGGGTGTTCGGCGACTCCCGCCTGCGTCAGGTCGTCCGGCTCCACGCCGGTCGGTCGGCGCTGCAGATCGACACCGAGGTGGACTGGCACGAGCGTCAGCGCATGCTCAAGCTCGCGTTCCCCGTCGATGTGCACACCGCGTCGGCGCGCAGCGAGATCCAGTTCGGCCACATCGACCGGCCCACGCACGAGAACACGTCGTGGGACCAGGCCCGGTTCGAGACGGTGGCCCACCGCTGGGTCCACGTGGCCGACGCCGCCGTCGGGCTCGGCGTCGTCAACGACGCGGTCTACGGGCACGACGTCACGCGGCACGCCCGTCCCGGCGGCGGCACCTACTCCCGGGTGCGTCAGACGCTGCTCAAGGCCCCGCTCTTCCCCGACCCGGAAGCGGACCAGGGTGTCCACCGGTTCACCACGGTCCTCGTGCCGGGAGACCTGGCCGAGACGATCCGCGAGGGGTACCGGACCAACCTTCCGCTCCGGCCGGTGACGAGCGCCCCCGTGGCTCCGCTGATCCGTGCGAGCGAAGGGTCGGCGGTGGTCGAGACGGTCAAGCTCGCCGACGACGGCAGCGGCGACGTCGTCGTCCGGCTGTACGAGTCGCACGGGGCCCGGGCGACGGTGCGCGTGGCCGCGGACTTCCCGTGCGCGGGTGCGGTGGCGACCGACCTCCTCGAGCGCCCCCTCGGCGACGCCGACCCGACGCGCCCGCGCGCCTGGGACGCCGGGGACGTCCGTCTCTCGCTGCGCCCCTTCGAGCTCGTGACCCTGCGGTTCCGGCGCGCAGACGTGGCGCGGGGATGACGCCGGGGCCGCGGGGAGCCGCGCACCGGTGCGAGCTCTCCTCCGACGTCTTCCGGGGTGCCGTCAGCGTGGAGCCGGGAGAGGGCGGGCTCGTTCCGGCGCGCCTGCCGGGATGGGCGCGGGCCCGGGTGGACGACCCGTTCATGCGCATGACGTCGGCGCAGGCGGCTGGGGTGCGCCTGGCGGTGCGCACCGCGGCGAGCGTCATCGAGGTCGACTACCGCGGCGCGCGCATGGTCGCCTCGGAGGACGCCGCCATCCCGCCGAGCCGATGGGAGGTGACGGTCGGGAGCGAGTGCGTCGGCGGCGCGGACGCCGTCGCCACCGGACGCGCCGTGTTCGCCTTCGACCAGCCGGAGCGGGCGCGCACCCTCACCGGCCCCGCGACGACGGTCCGGATCGACGTCGGGGGAGGAGGCGTCGAGCGGGACCTCGAGGTCTGGGTGCCGTACACCGACGTCGTCGAGGTCGTCGCCGTCCGCGCGGACCGCCCCATCCGGGCCGCCGGGCCGCGGGCCGCCCCGCGCTGGGTGCACTACGGCAGCTCGATCAGCCACGGCTACACCGCCGACTCGACACTGGGCACCTGGCCGGTGATCGCCGCCCGCCGCGTCGGCGTCCAGCTGACCAGTCTCGCCTTCTCCGGGAGCGCCATGCTCGACGGCTTCATCGCGCGCGTCATCCGCGACCTGCCCGCCGAGGTGATCAGCGTCAAGGCGGGCATCAACATCGTGTCGGCGGACGCGATGCGCCGGCGGACGTTCGCGCCGGCGCTGCACGCGTTCCTCGACACCATCCGGGACGGGCATCCGCGCACGCCGATCGTCGTCGCGTCGCCGATCTGGTGCGAGCCGGTGGAGGAACGCGCCGGGCCGACGTACGAGGACCCCGACCTCCCCTACCCATGGCAGCGGACGCGGGGGACGGCGGAGGACGTCCGCCAGGGCAAGCTCTCGCTCCGCGTCGTCCGCGAGGAGACCGCCCGGGTCGTCGCCGCACGGGGTGACGACGCGCTCGTCGCCGTGGACGGGTTGACGCTGTACTCGGGGCGGGACGCGGAGCGGATGCCGCTACCGGATAACCTCCACCCAGGACCAGACGTCCATGCGCTCATCGGGGAGAGGTGGTCGTCGCAGGTCTTGGAACCCGTCCTGCAGGAGTACGCATTGCACAGGGAGTGACCGGTGAGCCACGCGGCGAGTCTCGCGACGATCGCGACGATAAACGAGAACATCGTGCTGTCGATGCTGCGCCGCCGCCCTGACGGGATGAGCCGGGTCGAGATCGCACGCGAGACGCAGCTGAGCGCCCAGACGGTGTCCAACGTGAGCCGGCGGCTGCTGGAGCGCGGCCTCGTCCGAGAGATCGGCAACCGGTCCCCGGGCGGGCCGGGAAAGCCCGCCGTCATCCTCCAGTCCGACCCCGACGGCGCCTACGCCGTGGGTGTGCACCTCGATCCGGGCCTGATCACGTGCGTGTTGCTGGACTTCTGCGGCACGCCGGTGGCGCAATCGCACCATCTGCCGCCGCCTTCCGGCGTCGCCCGCGACACCATGGACGTCATCACTGAGGCGGTTGGCGGGCTCCTCAAGTCGTCGGGCCGGTCGCTGGAGGACGTGCTCGGTATCGGCGTCGCCGCTCCGGGGCCCATCGACACCGAGGAGGGCGCGCTCATCCGCCCGCGGCTGGCGCCGGGCTGGGCGGGGCTGCACCTGGCGCAGCTGCTCGAGGAGCAGTTCGGACGCCCGTCGCTGCTCGCCAAGGACGTCACCGCCGCGGTGCTCGCCGAGCACTGGGTGAGGCCCACCACCGAGCACCCGCACCAGGCGTTCCTCTACTGGGGCGCCGGGGTCGGGGTCGGGCTGATGCTCGACGGGCACGTCCACGAGGGCGCGTCCAGCAACGCCGGCGACGTGGGGCACGCCATCGTCGATCCTGACGGTCCGATCTGCGAGTGCGGCCGCAGGGGGTGCTTCGGCGAGCTGCTCCGGCCGTTCCGGATGGTCCTCGAGGGCCTGCGGACCGGTGCCCTCCCGGCACCAGCGGGATGGGACGGCGGGACGGATACCGGCTCGGCGCTGAGCGCTCGCGAGGTCGATCAGCTCTTCCGCATGCTGTGGAGCGCGGCTGAGCTGGGCAATCCCGCTGCAGTAGCGGTCGTGGAGAGGGCGCTGCGCGGCGCGCACCTGTACGTGTCGAACCTGGTCGCGCTGCTCGACGTGGACCAGATCGTCCTCGGCGGGCCGTCGTGGGAACCGATGCGGGCGATCTTCCTGCCGGCCCTGGCCGACCTCGGCACCGCCAACGGCCGCACGGTGCACGTGCGCGAGTCGGCGTTCGGCGGCGAGGTCGCCGCTGTGGGTGCGGCGTGCCTCGTCTTCCAGAGCGCGTTCGCGCCGTCCGGCCGGTAGTCGGCGGTGTCCGCGCCGGCGCCGGGGCGGTGAGGGCTGCTAGCGCGCCACCTTGCCGGTGAGCGCCGCGACCGGGCCGGTGAAGACCGGCTTGGCGAGGACCCAGGCCGCCACCATGAGGGCCACGGACACCGCGAAGAGCACCACGCCCAGCCATCCGCCGTCGTCGCTGGCGGCGAACATGTGGTTGAGGTTCTCGCGGGCACCCGTGGTGAGCACCAGCGTCACGTGCACGACGACGAACGCGACGAAGTAGAGCATCACCGGGAAGTGCAGGGCCCGGGCCACCCCGATGGGGACGACGCGGTTGATCCCGCCCGCGCCCTTCGGCCACGCCGGGGACATCCGCAGGCCGGTGATGATGGACAGCGGCGCGGCGACGAAGACGGTGACGAAGTAGGCGAGCTGCTGGAGGGCGTTGTAGCTCGACCAGCCGTCGCTGCTGGGCCAGTCGAAGGAGGCGTACTGCAGCAGCGCCGACGCGGCGTGGGGGAAGACCTCCCACGTCGTCGGGACGATCCGCACCCACTGGCCGGTGGCGAGGAGCATGACGACGTAGCTGATCCCGGTGAGGACCCACAGGACGTCGACGGCGAGGTGCAGCCAGAGGTTGAGCGAGATCTTGGCGGGCTTGCCCTTGGTCCGCAGCGGCCCCGTGTTCCGGCGCTGCCAGTGCCCCTGCTGGCGGCCTCCAGCGCGGATGAGCATGCCGGTGCGCACGAGGAGCACGAGGAAGAAGGCGTTGAAGAAGTGCTGCCACGCCAGCCATGCCGGGATCCCCTCGGGGGCGTCCGCCGGGCGGGGCGCGGTGCCGGGGTAGTCGGCGACGAACGCGCTCACCGCGGGCAGGTCACGCAGCCAGCGGGCGAGAAGGACGACGGCGACCACCGCGACGAGGGCGGCGGGCACCAGCCAGGCCAGGGTGCGCCAACGGCTGCGGGGGGAACGGTTCTTCGACGTGCTCATCGGCTGCGGGGCCATCCTTCCGGTGTCCGGCGCCGACACCACGCGGGCGGTCACCGGGCCCGGGGGACCGGGCACCGGAGCCAGCCTAGGGCCCGCGCGCCGTGGGGGGGCCGCGCCGGCCGGGCGACGGACGGCGATCGACCGACCACCCCGACGCCGTCGGAACGATTGGGGACCAAGGGCCCATTCCGGACGTATGCCCCCTCCGGGAGGGTGGACCCATGAGACGACGGACGATCACGATGGTCACCGCGGTGCTCGTGCTGGCGGGCTGCTCCTCCGGCACGACGGCGGGCGAGGACGCGAACGAGACGCTTCCCGCGGCGGGGACGTCCACCGGGGCGAGCGCCTCCGAGGAGGCGAGCGCCGACGACCCGCTCCTGCTCGCGTACGACCTCGCGGGCATGGAGCCCACCGAGATCATCGAGCACCTCGACGCCCTCGGCGGCGCCGAGCGCCCGGCGGACCTCATGGCCTCCGTGCGGGTCGACGAGCTGCTGCTCTCCGACGCGTCCGGCGAGCTCACCCTCGCGCTCCCGGAGGACCGCTTCTACCTCTCCGTGGCCCCCTACGTCGACCAGACCCACGAGTGCTTCTACCACTCGCTCACCACGTGCCAGGGCGAGCTCACCGGCGAGGCCGTCGAGGTGACCGTCCTCGACGACGCCGGCGACGTCATCCTCAACGAGGAGCGCACGACCGCCGAGAACGGCTTCGTCGGGATGTGGCTCCCGCGGGACGTCGAGGGAACCGTCCGGATCACCGCGGACGGCCGCACGGGCGAGGTGCCCTTCTCCACCGGCGACGACGGCGCCACCTGCCTCACCACGCTCCAGCTCGCCTGACGCGCTGGCCCGCTGTCTCAGCCGTTGCCCCGTCGGCGCTTGACGACCCCGGCGACGAACGCCGCCTGCCCGACGTGCTGCAGGCAGTCGGAGATGACGCTGACGAGCCGCACGGCGAGGGTCACGGGCGGGTCCCAGTCCTCGTCGACCACCCGGTCGAGGGCGCCGTCGTCCAGGCCCCGGACGAACGCCACCGTTTGATCGTGCACGGCGTCGTAGTAGGCGAGGACCAGCTCGGCGTCGAAGCCCCGCACCAGCCCCACCTCCTCCGAGCTGTGCCCGTACCCGAGCCCGTCCACCGGGAGGGCGAAGCGCGCCCGCCACCCGTCGGCGGTCCAGCGCTCCTCCCGCCCGGCGACGTCGGAGATGTGGTCGTCCTGCACGCGGGTGAGGTGCCACAGCAGCCACCCCACCGAGTTGGCGTCCGGGTCGAGGCGCACGGCCAGCTCGTCGCGGCTGAGCCCGTCGGCCGCGGCGTGGACCTCCTCGCGCACGCGGGAGAACGCGTCGAGGAGGAGGTCGGTCGCGGCGCTCACGATCCCGCCAGGCCGTTCTCGGTGAGCCAGTCGGTGGCGATGGTCGCGGAGTCGAGCTGCTCGCCCTGGCTGCGCGCGTTGAGCTCGATGAGGTCCTCGGTGGTGAGCGCCTCGCTCACCGGGTCGAGCACACCGGCGAGGTCGTCGGCGAGCGCGGCGTCGACCAGCGGCACGACGTTCTGCGCGAGGATCATGCTCTCCGGGTCCTCCAGGGTGACGAAGTCGCCCGAGGCGAGGTCCGGGTCGGCGGTGTAGATGTCGCCCATGGTGATGGTGCCGTCGCGGATGGCGTCCTTGGTCAGCGGGCCGCCACTGTCGCCGATGGCGAGGAAGTCCACCTCGACGCCGTAGATGTCCGCCAGCCCCTGCGGCCCGTAGGGCCGGCTCTCCAGCTCGGCGTTGCCGCCGACGATGATCTCGCCGTCGTAGTCCGCGAGGTCGGCGAGGCTGGTGATGCCGTTGGTCTCGGCGAACTCGGCGGTGACGTTGTAGGAGTCCGCGTCCTGCGCCTCGGAGTAGGCGAGCACCTCCAGCCCCTCGGGCAGAGCGTCGGGGAGCGCCCCCGCGACGTCCTCGGAGCTGCGGACCTCCGTCTCGGCGTCGTAGAACTGGAGCAGGTTGCCCGTGTACTCGGGCAGGACGTGCACCTCGCCGCCCTCCATCGCCTGGAGGTAGACGTCGCGCTGGCCGATCTGGAACTGGCGCTCGACGTCGTACCCGGCGTCCTCGAGCGCCTGCGCGTAGATCTCCGCGACGATCTCGTTGGAGTAGTAGGCCTGGGAGCCGACGACGACCATCTCCCCGGCGCCGGCGGAGGTGGCGCCGCCGTCGTCCGTGGCCGGCTCGGCGAGTGGATCGCCGGACCCGCACGCGGCCAGCAGTGCGAGCGCCCCGGAGGCGCCGAGAACGGTGAGTGGGCGTCGGACGCTGCTCATGGGCACTCCCTACGTCGTGACAGTGGGTACGAGCCTGCGCTCCGTGCCACTCAACCGCACGGCGACGCGCGCGAGCAAGGCAAAAAGGGCATCGGCGACGAGCGCCAGAGCGACGATGGCGATGGCCCCGCCGAGCATCTCCTCGTAGCGGCGCAGAGCGATGCCGCGCTGGATGTAGACCCCGAGACCGCCCAGCCCGACGTACGCCGCCAGCACCGCGGTGGCGATGATCTGCAGGGCGGCGCTGCGCACCCCGCCGATGAGCAGCGGCAGGCCGAGGGGTGCCTCCACGCGGGTGAGGACCTGCCACGGGGTCATGCCCAGGGCACGCGCGGACTCCGTGACGGCGCCGTCGACGTTCTCCACCCCGGCGTAGGCGCCGGCGAGCACCGGGGGGATCGCGAGCACGACGAGCACCGCGGTGGCGGCGAGCCCGGCCCGCCCGACGCCGACCGCGAGCGTGAGCACGGTGAGCACCCCGAGGGAGGGCAGCGCGCGGGCCGCCCCCGCGAGGCCGACGGCGAGCTGGCGGCCGCGGCCGGTGTGCCCGACGGCGTAGCCCACCGGGACGGCGACGAGCGTGGCGAGCGCCAGGGCGACGAGCGTGTAGAGGAGGTGCTCGCCGACCCGCACCGGCAGCGCCCCGGCGCCGGTCCACTGCTCGGGGGCGGTGAGCCAGGCCCACGCCTGCGCGAAGAGGCTCATGCCGGTGCCCCCGCGGTGAGCCGGACGCGGCGCTCGGCGCGGCGGGCGGTGCGCGCCCACGGCATGAGGGCGCGGCCGAGGACGATGAGCGCGACGTCGAACACGAGGGCGACGACGACGGTGGCGACGATCCCGGTGACGATCTCCGCCGGGATCCCGCGCTGGAGCCCGTCCATGAACAGGGTGCCGAGCGTGCGGATGCCGACGAGGACGCCGACGGTCACCAGGCTCACCGTGCTCACGGCGACCACCCGCAGGCCCGCGAGCAGCACCGGGCCGGCCAGCGGCAGCTCGACCGCCCAGAAGCGGCCCCACGCGGAGTACCCCATGGCGGTGGCCGAGGCACGCACCGCGGGGTCGACGGAGCCGAGGGCGTCGCTGACGAACCGGGTCATGAGCGCCACCGCGTAGAGCGTCATGGCGATGACGACGTTGACGTCGCTGAGGAAGCTGATGCCGAGGACCGGGGGGAGGAGGACGAACAGGGCGAGCGAGGGGACCGTGTAGATCAGCCCGACGGCGCCGAGCAGCGGGCCCTGGACCCGGCGGTACCGCGCCGCGAGCACGCCCAGGGGGAGGGCGAGGACGAACCCGAGCACTACCGGCACGACGCTGAGGCGCGCGTGCTGGAGCGTGAGCTCGCCGATGAGGCCGAGGTTGGCGGTGACCCAGCCCATCAGGGCCGCCCTCCGCCGTCGGGCCGTGCGTCGGGCGTGCCGCCGGGCACCGCATCGGGCAGCGTGCCGGGCCCCCCGCCGGGCCGCGCGTCGAGAGCGCCGTCGAGCACGCCCGCCGGGCGCCCCGCGGCGTCGACGACGAGGCGGCGCCCGTCCTGCTCGACCACCTGCAGCGAGCGCCGGCCCCGGTCCGCGCCGATGAACCGCGCGACGAACGGGCTGGCCGGGGCGGCGAGGATGTCCGCCGGGGTGCCCTGCTGCGCGATGCGCCCCCCGGTCTCGAGGATGACCACCTGGTCGCCGAGGCGGAACGCCTCGTCGATGTCGTGGGTGACGAAGACGATGGTCTTGGCCAGGTGCTGCTGCAGGCGCAGCAGCTCGTCCTGGAGCTCGGCGCGCACGATGGGGTCGACCGCCCCGAACGGCTCGTCCATGAGGAGGATGTTCGGGTCCGAGGCCAGGGCCCGCGCCACGCCCACCCGTTGCTGCTGGCCGCCGGAGAGCTGGCGCGGGTAGCGGCGCGCGAGGGAGCGGTCCAGCCCCACCGTGTCCATGAGGGCGAGCCCGCGCTCGCGGGCCGTGGCCCGGGGGGTCTTCGCCAGGCGCAGCACCGTGGTGACGTTGTCGAGCACCCTCCGGTGCGGGAGCAGGCCGGCGCTCTGCATGACGTAGCCGATCCCGCGCCGCAGCGGGACGGGGGCGCGCTGGCGGACGTCGACACCGTCGATGCTCACCGTGCCGGCCGTGGGGTCGACCATCCGGTTGATCATCCGCAGGATCGTCGTCTTGCCGGACCCCGACGAGCCCACGAGGACGGTCGTGCGGTGGGCCGGGATGACGAGGTCGAGGTCGGCGACGGCCTCCGTGCCGTCGGCGAAGCGTTTGCTCACGGAGCGGAACTCGATCATTGCGGTCCTCCGTTCGATGCGCGCGGCGTTCCCCCGAGCGTAGGGTCGGGGCCTGTCTCGTGGAGCGGAGTGCGCCATGCCCGAGCGTCAGGTCTACGACGTCGTCGTCATCGGAGCCGGACCCGTGGGGGAGAACGTCGCCGACCGCGCGGTCCGCGGCGGGCTCAGCGCGGTCATCGTCGAGTCCGAGCTCGTCGGCGGGGAGTGCTCGTACTGGGCGTGCATCCCGTCCAAGGCGCTGCTGCGCAGCGGGGACGCCCGCCGGGCGGCGCTCCGGGTCGACGGCGCCCGCCAGGCGGTCACCGGCGGCCTCGACGCCGCGGCGGTCCTCGCCCGGCGCGACAGCTTCGTCGGCGACTGGGACGACGCCGGCCAGGTGAGCTGGCTCGAGAGCGCCGGGATCGACCTGGTCCGCGGTCACGGCCGCCTCACCGGCCCGCGCGAGGTCACGGTCACCACGCCCGACGGCGAGGTGCACCTGGCCGCGCGGCACGCCGTCGCGCTCGCCACCGGCACCCGCGCCCACGTGCCGGACACGTTCGGGCTGCGCGCGGCGCAGCCCTGGACGAACCGCGAGGGCGTCGCGGCGCGGGTCGTCCCCGAGAGCCTCGCGGTCATCGGCGGCGGGGCCGTCGCGTGCGAGCTGGCGGGCGCGTGGGCGGACCTCGGCAGCGCGGTGACGATGCTCGTGCGGCACGACCTCCTCGCGGGGTACGAGCCGTTCGCCGCGGAGCTCGTCGGCAAGAGACTCGAGGAGCGTGGCGTGACGCTGCGCCGGGGGGTCTCGGCGCGCCGGGTGGAGCGCGAGGCCGGCGGCGCCGTCGTCCTCGAGTGCGACGACGGGTCGACGCTGCGGGTGGCGGAGGTGCTCGTCGCCACCGGCCGGGAACCGCGCACCGACGACCTCGGCCTCGGCGCCGTCGGGCTGGGGAGCGAGCGCGGCTGGCTCGACGTGGACGAGACCCTGCGGGTGCTCGGCCCGGACGGTGAGCCGGTCGAGTGGCTCTACGCCGTCGGGGACATCAACCACCGCAACCTCCTCACCCACCAGGGCAAGTACCAGGCGCGCGCCGCCGGGGACGTCATCGCCGCCCGCGCCCAGGGCGGGACCGTCGACGACGCGCCGTGGGGCGTGCACGCGGCCACCGCCGACCACCGCGCCGTCACGCAGGTAGTCTTCACCGACCCGCAGGTGGCCAGCGCCGGGCTCACCGCGGCGGCGGCCGACGAGGCCGGCTACCGCACGCGGGTGGTGGAGGCGGACCTGGGCGCGGTGTCCGGGGCGAGCCTGCACGCGGACGGGTACGTGGGCCGGGCGCGGATGGTCGTCGACGAGGACCGGGGGGTGGTGCTCGGGGCGACGTTCGTCGGCCAGGACGTCGCCGAGCTGCTGTTCTCCGCGGCCGTCGCCGTCGCGGGGGAGGTCCCGCTGGACCGGCTGTGGCACGCCGTGCCACCGTTCCCGACGTCGAGCGAGGTGTGGTTGCGCCTCCTCGAGGCCTACGGCCGGCCGGTGGCGCGCGGCTAGTGACGGCGGGCGCGTGGGTGCCACGCGCGGGCGTCATTTGCCGACGCACCGGGGCGCTCGCGGCTAGTTTGTGGCAGATGTACGTGGGCGTGGACCTGGCGTGGAGCAACCGGGCGCGGACGGGCCTCGCCGCCGTCGACCGTGCAGGCCGGTTGGTCGACTCCGCCAGCGTGACCACCGACGACGAGATCGTCGCGTGGGTCGGCGCGCACGCTCCCGTCCGGGCCGCCGCGATGGATGCGCCACTGATCGTCACCAACGCGTCCGGGCAGCGCGACTGCGAGCGCGAGGTCTCGCGCGTGTTCGGGCGGTACGGCGCCTCGTGCCACGCCAGCAACCTCACCCGCCCCTACTTCAACCCCCCTCGCGGCGCGACGATCGCCAGACGCCTGGGGTGGACGCTCGACCCGGACCCGACCTATGCCGCGGGCGTGCCCCCGTGCATCGAGGTCTACCCGCACCCGGCGATGGTCGGGCTCTTCGAGCTCGGAAGCGTCCTGCCGTACAAGGCGAAGGGAGGTCGGAGCTTCGAGCGTCGACGGGCGGCCTTCCTCGAGCTGCTGGCACACCTGGAGTCCGTGGACGTCCTGGGACTGCCGGCGAACGAGCGCTGGCGCAGCATCCGAGCGGCGGTAGAGGACGCGAGACGGCCCATGCATCTGGAACGCCTCGAGGACGAGGTCGACGCGGTCTTCTGCGCGCACCTCGCGTGGCGGTGGCGAGAGGCCCCGGAGTCCCTGCACCTCTACGGCACGCCCGCCGACGGCTACATCGTCGCCACGCCGCCCCCGACCCACCCGGTCTCGGCGCGGGTGGCGACGGTGGCCGGTGAGTCGGACGACCGGTCCACTGCGCCGGTGGCTGAGCGCCCGGTGATGACGGCGTTCGAGGTCCGCGGTGTGCCCGCCACGTTCGCCACCGCGGGTGAGCGGCCGTGGCGCGCCGCCGTCCATCAGGCGGCGGTCGCGGCGGTCGCCGACGACGGCCCGTTGCCCGGGCGCCTCGAGGTCACCATGCACTTCCGGCTTCCGCCGCCATGGCGATCCGGCCAGGGCTGGGATCTCGACAACCTGGTCAAGCCCACCCTGGACGCCTTGACCCCTGTGCTCGGGCGACGCGCGATCGCGGGACCGGAGCAGTCGGACGACGAGCGGGTGGACAGGCTCGTCGCGTCGAAGCGGACCGTCCGGGAGGGCGAGAACACGGGCGCCACGATCCTCGTCACGGTCCTGTAGCGGCAGACCGCAGCTCGGCGAAGCGCTCGGCGAGCCGGGCGAGCGTGAAGTGCGCGTTGAGCCCGCTGGGGTTGGGCAGCACCCACACCCGCGTGGCCCCGATCGGCTCCTGCTCCCCGAACGTCGCCTTCGGCCGGTGGAACGCCGCGCGATAGGCCGTGACGCCGAGGACGGCGAGCCACGCCGGGTCGTACCGCTCGACGTCGGCGACGAGCCGTTCGCCGCCGGCCTGGAGCTCGGCGGGGGAGAGCTCAGCCGCCGTCGCCGACGCCCGCTCGACGACGTTCGTCACCCCGAGGCCCCAGGTGAGCAGCTCGAGCTGCTCGGCGGGGGCCAGCTGGCGTGGGGTGAACCCCGAGCGGTGCAGCGCCGGCCAGAACCGGTTGCCCGGCCGGGCGAAGTGGTGCCCCGTCCACGCCGAGTACAAGCCCGGGTTGATCCCGCAGAACAGCACCCGCAGCCCGGGGGCGGCGATGGTCGGGAGGGTCCGGTCCGCGGAGGCGAGGAGGTCGGCGCGCGTCGGGCGCGAGGCGGGGGACATGCCCCCGTACCTTAGGCCGCTGTGAGGGCTGCCGCGCCGCCCCCGGGCGCACACCCGCGGCGACGTCCGTAGGGTCGGCGGATGACTCGCACCATCGTCCTCACCGGCGCCAGCGACGGGATCGGGGCCGCCGCGGCGCGCCGCCTCAGCGCCGCCGGGCACACCGTCGTCCTCGTCGGACGCTCCCCCCAGAAGACCGCGGCGCTCGCGGCCGAGATCGGCCAGCCGTACCGGGTCGCGGACTTCGCCCGCCTCGCCGAGGTCCGGGCACTCGCTGACGACCTCCGCGCGACCTACCCGCGCATCGACGTCCTCGCCAACAACGCCGGCGGCATCATGGGCGGGCGCGAGGTCACGGTCGACGGCAACGAGATGACCCTCCAGGTCAACCACCTCGCGCCGTTCCTCCTCACCCACCTGCTCCTGCCCACGCTGGAGACCTCCCGGGCGACGGTCATCGCGTCCTCCAGCCGAGCCGCCCGCGCCTTCGGCCGCCTCGACCTCGACGACCTCGACCACGTCCGCGACTACGGCGCCGACCGGGCCTACGGGGACTCCAAGCTCGCCAACATCCTCTTCACGAAGGAGCTCCAGCGCCGGTACGGGCCCAAGGGGATCGCGGCGGTGGCCTTCCACCCCGGCGTCATCGCGACGAACTTCGCCGAGGGTTCGACGAGCGCGATGCGCCTGCTCTACCGCACCCCGCTCCACCGGCTCCTTCCCGGCCCGGACCGGGGCGCCGACCAGCTGGTGTGGCTCGCGACCACCACGCCCGGCCAGGACTGGCAGCCGGGGCAGTACTACGAGCGCCGCAAGGTCGCCGCCACCAACCCCCAGGCGGACGACGCCGCCCTCGCCGCGGCGCTGTGGCGGGTCAGTGCCGAGCGCGTCGGGGTGCCGGCCGACTGACGCGGCACGACGGGAGCGTGCAGCGGGTTCAGCCCGCCCCCGACACCGATACGGGGTCGAGGAAGAGGGAGAGGAGGAAGGCCCAGCCGCCGGTGAGCCGGCGGCGGGGGCGCTCGACCGGCGAGCGCCGCCACACCGGCGCGGGTTCGAGGAGCAGGAAGGCGAACGGAGCCCGACTCCGGCCGCCCGAGGACGACGGCGGAGACCCGGCCGGCCCCCAGCGCGTCGACGAGGTCGGCGAGCGGGCGCTCGCGGGCCACCGTGCTCGCGTGCGCCCACGCGGCCAGGAGCGCGAGCGTGAGGAGGAGCCGCAGGGTGAGTGCGCCCCGGGAGGGTGCCGCGACGGGGGGACCGGTGACCACCCGCCCCTCGAGCACCTCCGTCCTGCCCGGAGCTGTCCTGGCCGGAGCGTAGGGGCGCGGGCGTCGGCGCGATGAGGTTTTCACGGTCCGGCAGCGAGCAGTCCATCGCACAGGTGGCGCACGCCGGGTGCGCCTAGCGTGGTGGGCATGGGGTCGCCGCGTCGGGCGCGGGCGAGCCGCGTCTGCCTCGGGCTGGCGTGCGCCGCGGGGCTGGTGCACGCCGCCTTCAGCCTCTACTGGGCCGTCGGAGGCACCTGGCTGCTCGACACGGTCGGTCAGTGGGCGGTGCGGCTGCACGCCGAGGCGCCCCTGCAGGCCGGCCTGGTCCTCGCGGCCGTCGCGCTCGCGAAGGCGGCGGGCGCCGTCGTCCCGGTGCTCGTCGACCGGCAGCGGATCGGCGGGCGGGCGTTCTGGCGGGCTCTCAGCTGGGTCGGCGCGGTCGCGCTCGTCGCCTACGGCGGCGTCAACACGCTGGTGAGCAACGCCGTGCTCGCGGGCGTCATCCGTCCCGACGGCGGGTACGACCGGCCCGCGATGATCGGGCACGCCTGGCTGTGGGACCCGTTGTTCCTCGTGTGGGGGGCCGCGCTGCTCGCGCACCTGTGGCTCACCCGCCCGGGGCGCGGTGCGGCCGCGAGGACCCGGCGGGGCGCGTGAGGCCCCGAGGCGTCAGAGGTCGAGGAGCCGGAGCGTGACCCGGATCGTGTCGCCGACGTCGACGGACTCCGCCCGCCGGACCGCCTTCTTGATCGGGAGGACGTACGTGCGACGCCCGGCGTCGGGGAAGATCGAGGTGCGCCACACCGTCGTCCCGACCGTCACCTCCACCCGCACCGAGCCGAACCCCCGGGCATACGGCGCGGAGAGCTCGAGGACCTCGTCCGCGACCTCGGCGGGCAGGGCGACGAACGTCCAGTGGCCCGCGCGCTCCTCCCACAGCCAGAGCTCGGCGTCGAACTCGACAGTCATGGCTGCATCGTTGCGGCGACGGGGCGCACGGGTCAACGCGGTGCCCCTTGGCGCTCCGACGGCCCGCGCCTAGCATCGGAGGTACAGGCCGACGGGGGTGCCGGCCCTGACGAGGAGGTCAGCATGAGCGGGCGCGTCATCCACTTCGAGATCCCGTTCGACGACCGCGAGCGGGCCAAGGCCTTCTACCGCGACGTCTTCTCGTGGGAGACGGAGGAGATGCCCGAGCTCGACTACGTCGGCGTCTCCACCGGGCCGGTGGGCGAGGACGGGATGCCCGGCGAGCCGGGGTACATCGGCGGGGGGATGACGCCGCGCGACGCCACGAACGGGGGCACCGTCGTCGTGCTCCACAGCGCGGACATCGACGCCGACCTCGCCCGGGTGCTCGCGCACGGCGGGAAGGTCGTGACGGAGAAGGAGCCGGTCGGCGACATGGGCTTCGCCGCCTACTTCACCGACACCGAGGGCAACGTCGTGGGGCTCTGGCAGAACGCCTGACGGGAGCGTGCCCCGGTCGGCGGGGGACGGGACGCGGTCCGGAGTGTGGCGCGCGCCGCACCGGTGTCACCGGAGTGTCGCCCGGCTCCTCGCACTGCCGCGGATGAGACTTCCTGCGCCCACCCCCGACCGAACGAGGAACCAATGATCAAGAAGTCCCGTGACCCGAAGACCGGCGCAGCGAAGCTCACGTTCATCCTGCCCGCCACGCAGATCGTCGGCACGGTGAGCGTGGTCGGCACCTTCAACGACTGGACCCCCGGCGCGCACGTCCTGCGGCGCCGGAGCAACGGCACGGTGAGCACCTCGGTGCTCGTCGAGCCCGGTCAGCCCGTGCAGTTCCGCTACCTCGCCACCGGCGGGGTGTGGTTCGACGACGAGTCCGCCGACGCCGTCACCCGCGAGGGCTCGCTCGTGCGCCTCTGAGCGGCAGGGCCCGGCCGGCGGCGCCCCCGCGCCCGCCGGCGGCGCCCGCCGCCGGCACCGCCCTGGCGGCTTCCTTCCCGCCGGGCGCGTGGCGCCCGGGCTCGCGCCCCGTCGGGGCCCGCCCGACCCACCGCGCCGCCCCTCGTCATCCGAACGTGTGTTCGACTACGATAGGGCGATGACGGTGGGCCCGACGATCCTCCACGCGGATCTCGACGCGTTCTACGCCTCCGTCGAGCAGCTCCTCGACCCGTCCCTGCGGGGGCGGCCCATCGCGGTGGGGGGCAGCGCCGCCGGCGGCGTGGTGCTCGCGGCGTCCTACGAGGCGAAGGCGCACGGCGTGCAGGGCGGGATGCCGGGCTGGCGGGCGGCCCACCTGTGCCCCGGTCTGCTCTTCGTCCGCGCGCACTTCGACCAGTACCAGGGCCTCGCCGACCGGGTGATGGACATCCTCGGCACCGTGACGCCGGCGGTGCAGCGGATCTCGATCGACGAGGCCTTCCTCGACGTCGCCGGATCGACCCACCTCTTCGGCCCGCCCGAGCAGATCGCCACGCGGCTGCGCGAGCGGGTGCGCGCCGAGGTGGGCCTACCCATCTCGGTGGGGGCGGCGCGGACCAAGCACCTGGCCAAGATCGCCTCGCAGGTCGCCAAGCCGGACGGCCTCGTCGTCGTCCACGCTGCCGACGAGCGGGCCTTCCTCGACCCCCTGCCGGTCGGCCTCATGTGGGGCGTCGGACCCGTGACGGAACGCCGGCTCGCCGAGCGGGGCATCCGCACCATCGGCGAGCTCGCCCGCACCGAGAGCGGGACTCTCGAGCGTGCCCTCGGGCGCGCCACCGGCACCACGCTGCACGCCCTCGCCCACAACGACGACCCGCGGCGCGTGGCGGCGTCGCCGCGGGCGCGCTCCGTCGGGGCGCAGTCGGCCATGGGCCGCACCCGGGTGACGCCGGAGCTCGTCCGCGAGGTGCTCGGGCACCTGGCCGAGCGGGTGGCCGGGCGGCTGCGTGCGAAGGGGCGGGCGGGCCGCACCGTCACCGTGCGGGTGCGCTTCCCGGGGATGCGCGCGGTCACGCGCTCGCTCACCCTCGCCGCGCCGGTGTCGGCGACGCTCACGCTCACCGAGGTCGCCGAGCGCCTCGTGTGGCAGGCGCTCCGCGAGCAAGACCAGCACGAGCCCGAGATCAGCCTGCTCGCCGTCTCCGTCTCCAACCTCACCGCCCAGGAGGCGATCCAGCTCGAGCTCCCGCTGCCGCCGCCGGACCCGTGGCGGCCCGGCTCGGAGACGGGGTCGGCGCGGTGGGCGCTCGACCGGTCGATGGACGCCGTCCGGGACAAGTTCGGGCCCGGCGCCGTGGGCTACCTGCCCGCGACCATGCGCGGGGGCCGTGGGGTGCCCGACGAGTTCCGCGAGCTCGCCGAGCACGACCTGTGAGCCCGAGGCGTCCCGCCCCGCCGTCTCCCACGGCGCCCGCACGGCCGGGGCACACCCCGCGGCCGGCCGGACGGGCCGGGCCGCGCTCCTAGAACAGCGCCTGCTGCATGACGGCGTCCGGGGCGCTCGGTGGAGCCCAGGCGCCGTCGCCTGGCCGTGCCCCGTCACCCGGCGCAGCGCCGTCGCTTGCCGCGCTGGCGGCACCCGACGCGGCCATCACCCCCATCGCCTCCGCCCCGGCCCGCTCCGCGTCACCGACGTCGCGCAACCCCGACCGTCCCGCCAGGCCGTGGCGGCGGAGCAGGGGCCGGGTCCGTTCGCGCAGCCAGTCCCGGTACTCCGCGCTCACGTACGAGCCTCGCCCGTAGAGCCGGCGGTACCGGGCGACGAGGTGCGGCCGGTGCTCGGTGAGCCACCCCAGGTACCACTCGCGCACGCCGGGGCGCAGGTGCGCGGGGAACGCGTGCGCCGAGGAGGCGCCCGCGTCGGCGACGGCCGCGAACAGGGCGTCGAGGTGCTCGCGGGAGTCGGTGACCCACGGCAGGATCGGGGCGACCATGACGTGGCAGTCGAGGCCGGCGTCGCGGATGGAGCGGATGAGGTCCAGGCGCGCCCGCGGTGTCGGGGTGCCCGGTTCGAGCAGCTGCTGGAGGTCCTCGTCGAGGACGGCGAGCGAGACGCCGAGCGAGACCGGGACGGTCTCGGCGACGCGGGCGAGGAGCGGGAGGTCGCGGCGCAGCAGCGTGCCCTTGGTGAGGATGGACAGCGGCGTGCGGGCCTCGGCCAGCGCCTCGATGATCCCGGGCATGAACCGGTAGCGGCCCTCGGCCCGCTGGTAGGGGTCGGTGTTGGTGCCGAGCGCGACCTGCTCGTGGGTCCAGCCGGGCCGGGCGAGCTCGCGGCGCAGGACCTCGACGGCGTTGACCTTGACGACGATCTGGGTGTCGAAGTCCGCCCCGGTGTCCATGTCGAGGTAGCGGTGGGTCGCCCGGGCGTAGCAGTACGTGCAGGCGTGGCTGCACCCGCGGAACGGGTTGACCGTCCAGCGGAAGGGCATGCTCGACGCCTCGGGCACCTTGTTGAGCACCGAGCGGGCGGCGACCTCGTGGAAGGTGATGCCGGCGAACTCCGGGGTGCGGACGGTGCGCAGCAGCCCGGCCATGCGCGCGAGGCCCGGCAGCGCGCCCGCCTGGTCGGCCTGGATCTCCTGCCCGTCCCACCGCATGAGAGGAGTCGAACACGCGTACGAAGCCGTGTCAATCGTGACCCGCGCCCGTTGCCGCCCGCAGGGCGCCGGCCCGTTGCGGCCCGGAGGGCGTCGGCCCGTTGCGGCCCCCGGCGGGAGGTGCCGGTGCGAGGCTAGGGGGACGCGCTGGTGGAGCTCGGCCGCCCGGTGGTCCCGGGTGTCGAGATCGGCGCCCGCCGTTCGTACAAGGGGTAAGAGGCCGGCAGGGCGCCGGCCCCGAGGCCGGCACCGCCGGCCGACGACCCACGGAGGTGCAGCATGGCCCACTACCTGCTCAGTGTCATCGAGCCCGTCGGACCGACGCCGCCGGCGGAGTTCCTCGAGCCGATCATGGCGCGCATCGGCGAGGTCAACGCGGAGATCCGGGCAGCCGGCGCCTGGGTGTACGCCGGCGGCCTGCACGGGGGCGAGACCGCCACGATGGTCCTCGCCCGCGACGGCGACGTCGTCACCACCGACGGCCCCTTCGCCGAGGGCAAGGAGCACCTCGGCGGGATCTCCATCGTCGACGCCCCCGACCTTGACGCCGCGCTCGGCTGGGCGCGCAAGCTCGTCGACGCCAGCGGCCTGTCCATCGAGGTCCGCCCGTTCCGGTACTCCGAGACGTGAGCACCCCGGGGGACGCGGTCGAGCGCGTCTTCCGCGAGCAGTACGGGCGCGCCGTAGCCGTCCTCGTCCGCCTCCTCGGCGACATCGACCTCGCCGAGGAGGCGGTCCAGGAGGCGTTCGTCACCGCCGTCGACCGCTGGCCGGCCGCGGGCGTCCCGCCCAGCCCGGCGGGCTGGATCATCACCACCGCCCGGAACAAGGCCATCGACCGCCTGCGCCGCGAGGCGACCCGCGACGCCCGGCACGCCCAGTCCCAGCTCCTCCACGCGCCGGGGCGGGGCCTCGAGGAGGAGGACACCGTGCGCGACGACCAGCTCCGCCTCGTCTTCACCTGCTGCCACCCGTCGCTGGCGCCGACGGCGCAGGTGGCGCTCGCGCTCCGCCTCCTCGGGGGCCTCACCACCCGCGAGATCGCCGACGCGTTCCTCCTGCCGGAGGCGACCGTCGCCCAGCGGATCTCCCGCGCCAAGGCGAAGATCCGCCAGGCGCGGATCCCGTACCGCGTCCCGGCCGCCGCCGAGCTGCCCGAGCGCCTGCCCGCCGTGCTCGCGGTGGTCTACCTCGTCTTCAACGAGGGGTACGCCGCGAGCTCCGGCGACACCCTCGTCCGCCCGGACCTGTGCGCCGACGCCGTCCGCCTCGGCCGGCTGCTCGCCGACCTCCTGCCCGAGCAGGAGGAGGTGGTGGGGCTGCTCGCGCTCATGCTCCTCACGCAGGCCCGCCGTCCGGCCCGGACGACGGCGGACGGCCGGCTGGTGCCGCTGGGGGAGCAGGACCGCGCCGCCTGGGACGCCGCGCTGGTCGAGGAGGGGCAGGCCCTGGTGCGGTGGTGCCTGGCGCGCGACCGCCCCGGGCCGTACCAGCTCCAGGCCGCCATCGCCGCCGTGCACAGCGCTGCCCGCACGGGTCGGGACACCGACTGGGCGGCGATCCTGGGCCTGTACGACCGGCTGCTCGCGCTCGCCCCGACGCCCGTCGTCGCGCTCAACCGCGCGGTCGCGCTGGCGGAGGTGGCCGGGCCGGCCGCGGCGCTCGCCGTCGTCGACCGCCTGGAGCTGCTCGGCTTTCACGTCCTCCACGCGGTCCGTGCCGACCTGCTGCGCCGGCTCGGCCGGAGGGGCGAGGCGGCGCAGGAGTACGAGCGGGCCATCGCGCTCGCGGGCAACGCGGCGGAACGGGCGTTCCTCCAGGGCCGGCGGGCCGAGGCCGCGGCCGCCGACGAGTAGGCCGCGCCTCGGTCAGCCCGCGCCTCGCCGTCGCCCGGCGCCGAGGGGGGTGGCGCCCCGGGCTACGGGGCCCCGATGACCACGGTGAGGGAACGACGTATCTCCTCGCGCGTCCGCGGCGGGTTCCGCGTGCTCGTCGCCTCGGCGAGCAGGAGGCCCTCGACCAGTGCCTGCACGGCGTCCGCGCGGACGGCGGTGTCGCTCACGCCGAGCCCGTCCAGCCACCCCGCGAAGGCGTCGTGGATCCGTCGGCTTCCGGCGACGAGCGCGGGGCGCAGCTCGGGACGCCGGGAGGCCTCGAGGGAGAGCTCGTACCGGGCGAGCAGCCGGTCGCGCCCGTCGGTGAGCAGCCGGACCAGGGCGTCGGCAAGGGCCCCGGCCGGGTCGGCGCCGGCGAGGTCGGGGACCTCCCCGGCGTCGAGCTCGGCGAGGCGTTCCACCGTGGCCTCGAGGAGGGCCAGGCGGGTGCGCAGGTAGTACGACGTCGACCCGGGCGGCAGCCCGGCGGCCTGGTCGACGGCGCGGTGCGTGAGCCCTCGGCTGCCGTGCGCGGCCAGCGTGGCGATGGCGGCGTCGGCGATCTGGGTGCGGCGCTGCGGCACTCTTCCTCCCGGGCTCGGCGACGGCTACGGTGGGAGCCTATACAGGTGTAGAGGGGGTTCGCCATGCCGATGGGGTACGTCGTCAATGTCGTCCTGGCCGCGGCGTGCACCGCCCTGGCGCTGTACCCCCCGCTCCGGCCGCGCCCGCTGGCCCGCGCCGCCTTCGTCCTCGGCGTGGGGTTCAGCGAGCTCCCGCACGTGGCGGCGGTGCTCCTCCTCGGCGTGACCGCGCTGACCCTGAGCGAGCTGGGCGACCCGGGACGCCTGGGCGCCGGCGCCGCGGCGGTGCTCGCGCTGGCCGCCGTCACGCTCGCCGGTCTGACCGTCCTCGCCCGGCGGGCGGTCCGCGCCCGCGCCGCCGTGCGGGACGCACTCGCGGGGGCCGGGACCCCTGTCCCCGGGGCGGACGCGCTGCCGGCCACGAGCGCGTGGACCCGCTCCGACCGGCGGTGGGCGCTGACGTCGGCGCTGACCCCCCTGCCGTGGCGTCCCCGCACGGTGGAGCGGATCGCGGACCTGAGGTACGGGGAGCACCGGCGCCACCGGCTCGACGTGTACCGGCGCCGCGGCGGGCCCGTCGGCGGCCCGGTCCTCGTCTACTTCCACGGCGGCGGCTACACCTCCGGCGGGAAGCACCGAGAGGCCCGCGCGCTGCTCCACCGCCTCGCGCAGCGGGGCTGGGTGTGCGTGAGCGCGACCTACCGGCTGCGCCCCGAGGCGGGCTTCGCCGACCACCTCGGCGACGCGCACCGGGTGCTCGAGTGGACGCAGTGCCACGCCGCCGCCTACGGCGGCGACCCGTCGACCCTCGTCATGGCCGGCAGCTCTGCCGGCGCGCACCTCACCGCGCTGTGCGCGCTCGCGCCGGGGCGAGCGGCGGACTCGGCCTCGCCCGGGGCACCGGCCGTGGCGTCGCCCGGCGCACCGACCGCGCCCACTGCACCGACCGCACCGACCGCGCCGCCGAGGATCGCGGCCGCCGTCTGCCTCTACGGCTACTACGGGCGCTACTACGGCGCCGACCGGGACGGGGCGCCCCCCTCGACCCCCCTCGCGCTCGACGCCGCGGGGGCGCCGCCCTTCTTCCTCGTCCACGGCGACCGGGACAGCTACGTCCCGGTCGACGGCGCCCGGGCCTTCGCGGCGGCGCTGCGCTCGCGCTCGGCGCAGCCGGTGGTGCTCGCCGAGCTCCCCGGCGGCCAGCACGGCTTCGACGTCGTGAGCTCGTGGCGGATGCGCGCCGTCCTCGACGCGCTGGAGGTCTTCCTCGTCGACCCGCGGGTCGGGGTGGTCCGGCCGGCCGGCGTGCTCGACGCCGGCGGGTAGCGCACCTCCGCTGGCGGAGCGGCGCGGCGCGTGGTCCGATCGTGCCATCGACCTCGGCGGGGGGCAGGTGGCGATGATGACCCAGCGACCGGCAGCACCGGCAGTGTTCAACGCAAGGATCGTGGCGATCTCCCTGGCGGCCGCGATGGGCGGCTTCCTCTTCGGGTTCGACACCTCGGTCATCAACGGGGCGCTCGAGGCCATGAGCAACGACTTCGGCATCACCGGGTTCCTCCAGGGCTTCACCGTCTCCTCGGCGCTCCTCGGGTGCGTCATCGGCGCCTGGTTCGCCGGGCCGCTGGCCGCCCGTCAGGGCCGCGTGCGGGTCATGGTCATCGCCTCGGTGCTCTTCACCGTCTCGTCCATCGGCTCCGGCCTCGCCGTCGGGCCGGTGGACCTCATCTTCTGGCGCGCCCTCGGGGGCCTCGGCGTGGGAGCCGCCTCGGTCATCGCCCCGGCGTACATCGCCGAGGTCTCCCCGGCCAACGTGCGCGGGCGGCTCGGGTCCCTCCAGCAGCTCGCCATCGTCGTCGGCATCTTCGCCGCGCTGCTCTCCGACGCGGTGCTCGCCGACGTCGCCGGCGGGGCGGCACGCGAGCTGTGGCTCGGCCTCGAGGCGTGGCGCTGGATGTTCCTGGCGGAGGCGGTGCCGGCGGTCCTCTACGGGATCTTCGCGCTCACGGTCCCGGAGTCGCCGCGCTACCTCGTCGACGTCGGGCGCCTCAAGGAGGCCGCCCGGGTGCTCAGCACCTACACCGGTGTCACGGACACGGCGGCAAAGATCGCCGAGATCAGCCGCTCGCTCACCCGGGAGTCGTCGGAGAGCCTGCGGGACCTGCGGGGGGAGAAGCTCGGGCTCAAGCCCATCGTCTGGGTGGGCATCTTCCTGGCGGTCTTCCAGCAGTTCGTCGGGATCAACGTCATCTTCTACTACTCGACGTCGCTGTGGCGCTCGGTCGGCTTCGGCGAGAGCCAGGCGATGCTCACCTCCGTCATCACGTCGGTGACGAACATCGTCGTGACGATCGTGGCGATCATGCTCATCGACAAGGTCGGCCGCCGCCCGCTGCTGCTCACCGGCTCGCTCGGCATGGCCATCACCCTCGGGGTCATGGCGCTCGCCTTCTCCCAGGCCACGGTGGTCGACGGCGAGGCCAGCCTCGACGCCCCGTGGGGCACCATCGCGCTGCTCGCGGCGAACGGCTTCGTCGTCTTCTTCGGCGCCACCTGGGGTCCGATCATGTGGGTGATGCTCGGGGAGATGTTCCCCAACCGGATCCGCGCGACGGCGATCTCCGTGGCCTCCGCGCTCAACTGGCTGGCCAACTTCGCGGTCTCGACGACGTTCCCCGTGCTCTCCAACATCAGCCTCACGCTCGCCTACGGGATCTACGCGGCGTGCGCGCTCATCTCCTTCATCTTCGTGATACGCCGCGTGCCGGAGACGCTCGGCCGGGAGCTCGAGGACATGACGAACGAGTCCCACTCGCGTCCGTCCAAGCCGACCGCGGCCTGAGGGCTCGGACCCCTCGGCGGCATTCTGGCCCGCGGCGGGGCCGTGGCCCATCAGACCCGCTCGCGCGGGGGCGTCAGACCCGCACGAGGTGCAGCAGCACCGCCTGCTCGGGGTTGAGTACCGGGGCCTGCACGCCGACCCCGCCGAGCACGGCACCCGGCAGCGTCACGGGCTCCGCCCACCAGGGCGGAGCCCGGTGCCCGGTGCGCCCGTGGACGACGTCGCCCGGGGCGAGCGGCGTGAGCCGGTAGTGGGCGTCGGGCGCGAGGCCGGGGATCCGCAGGCGCCCGGGCGGTGAGGCGACGGTGGTCGCCAGCGCGACGATGGTGACGATCGCCTCGCCGCCGTCCGGGGCGACGACGCCGTGCACCCAGATCGCGTCGTCGGCGTAATCCGCGTGGACCACGGTGCCGCCGTGGAGGAGCGGGCGGTGCGCCTTGTGCGCGCTCACCCACTCGCGCAGGCGGTCGTGCTCGGCCGGGCTGGCCGCCGTGAGGTCCCACTCGATGCCGAGGTGGGAAAAAAAGGCCGTGGCGGCGCGGAAGTCGAGCGCGTGCGCGCGACCGGTGGTGTGGCTCACCGGGGAGCCGATGTGGGAGCCCACGAGCTCGGGCGGGAGCAGGAGGGAGGTGTAGGCCTCGATCTGCTGCCGCTCGAGCGGGTCGATGCTGTCCGAGCCCCACACGCGGTCGGTCCGGGCGAGGATGCCGAGGTCCACCCGCCCGCCGCCGCTCGCGCACGACTCGATCTCCAGACCGGGGTGCGCCGCGCGGATCTCGTCGAGCAGGCGGTAGAGCGCCCGGGTCTGCTCGTGGACCGCGGCGCGGCCGGTGGGCTGGTGGCCCGGCTCGACGAGGTCCCGGTTGTAGTCCCACTTGAGGTAGTCGATGGGGTAGGCGGCGAGGACCGCGAGGATCTGGTCGCGGACGTGGGCGTACGCGCCGGCGTGGGTGAGGTCGAGCACCTGCTGGTGGCGCATGGGCACCGGCACGCGGCCCGGCACCGCGAGGATCCACTCGGGGTGTGCGCGGTAGAGGTCGGAGTCGGGGTTGACCATCTCCGGCTCGAACCACAGGCCGAACTCCATGCCGAGTCCGTGGACGTGCTCGACGAGCGGCCCCAGCCCGTGCGGCCACGCCTCGGGCGAGACCACCCAGTCCCCGAGCCCGGAGGTGTCGTCGCGCCGCGAGCCGAACCACCCGTCGTCGAGCACGTAGCGCTCGACCCCCACCGAGGCCGCGACGTCGGCGAGGCGGGTGAGCCGCGCGAGGTCGTGGTCGAAGTAGACCGCCTCCCACACGTTGAGCGTGACGGGACGGGGGCGGCGCGGGTGCTCCGGACGACCACGGAGGAAGCGGTGGAAGCGCCCGGACAGCCCGTCGAGGCCGGTGCCGTGCGAGCCGTAGACCCACGGCCCGGTGTACGACTCGTCCGGCCCGAGGCGCACCTCGCCGGGCAGCAGCAGCTCGCCGCCCGCGACGAGGGAGAGGCCGAGGTTGGTCCGCTCGGCGTAGGTGCGGGTGTTGCCGGACCAGGCGACGTGGACGCCGCGCACCTCCCCGCGCCGCCACGCGAGCCCGGGCGTCCCGACGGCGAGGACGAGGCTGGCGTCGGGGCCCCGGGCGCCGCGCGACTCGCGCAGGTGGGTGCCCAGGGTGAACGCGTGCCGCTGGGGTGAGCGCTCGCGCAGGTGGCGACCGGTGAGGTCGAGGATCTCCACGGCCTCGGTGGGGACCGGAAGGGCGAGGTCGAGGGCGGCGAGGTCGAAGACGCCGTCGCCGAGGTTGGTCACCTGCCCCCGCATCCGCACCAGGCCGGCGTGGAGGAGCTCCACGACGACGACGAGCCCCAGGCGGGCCGTGGCGTCGTCCGCGCGGGCGACGACCCGGCGGGCGACGACGGGGTCCTCATCGGGCGTCTCGTCCTCCACCGCGAACACGGCGAACGCGGTGGAGAAGTCGGTGCCGGCGCGGTGGCCCACCAGACCCGGCGTGCCCAGCCACCCGGCGGAGTGCTCCGCCAGCAGCCCGAGCGGCACGACGACGTCGGCCTGGCCGGAGACCAGCGGGGGCTCGCTCACCCGCCGCAGCGTGGCGAGGTCGGCGCCGTCGAGGTCCCCGAGGTCCGCGCCCCAGTGCAGGACGCGGGGCAGCGCCGTCCCCGTGCAGTCGAGGACGAGCGACGTGCCGCCCGCCCGGAGGTGGCGGATGTCCGTGCTGGGCTCGGTCACGGGTCTCCTTCGTCGGAGGTCGGGCAGCCCGGCCGGATGCGGGCCGGTCGCCTGCGACGACGGTACCCACGGGCGCGCCGGGCGACCACGCGGCACCGGCGCGCGTGTCGGACGCTGGAATGGTGACCCGCACGGCACGGCGGGGCTACTGTGAGCGCCATCACACTCGACGATGACGCGAGAAGGTGGTTGGCATGGGGGGCCGTTCAGTTTCACGGCGGGACTTTCTTGTTTTCGGGGCGGCAGGCACCGGGCTGGTGATGGCGGGGTGCGCCAGTGCGACGCCCCTGACGTCCACCGGCCCCACGCTGGAGAGCAGCGGGTACTCGGGGCCGCCGGTGACGATCCAGTACTGGAACGGCTTCACCGGCGGTGACGGCCCGGCCATGCGCCAGCTCGTCGAGGACTTCAACGCCAGCCAGGACCTCATCGACGTCCGGATGAACGTCGTCCAGTGGGCGCAGTACTACCAGCGGGTCATCGCGGCGGTGCACGCGGGGCAGGGGCCCGACGTCGGCGCCATGCACGTCGAGCAGCTCGCCACCCAGGCGGCCCGCCGCACGATCACCCCCATCGACGACGTCGTCACCGAGCTGGGGCTCAGCGGCGGGGACTACCCCGAGGACGTGTGGAACGCCGGGATGTACCAGGAGCAGCGGTACGGCATCCCGCTCGACATGCACTCCCTCGCGATGTACGGCAACCGCTCGGTCCTCGAGCAGGCGGGGATCACCACCCCGGCCGCCACCGGGGCCGAGTTCGAGGAGCAGATGTCCGCCCTCGTGGGCGCCGGGGTGTCCTCCCCGCTGTGGATGCCCAACCGCTGGCCGGCGCACCTCATCTTCCTGTCGCTGCTGTGGCAGTTCGGCGGGGAGCCCTACGCCGAGGACGGCACGGCGGCGACGTTCGGCAGCGACGCCGGCGTCGACGCGCTGCAGTGGATGGTCGACCACATCGAGCAGGGCTACAGCCCCGCCAACGTCGCCATCGACTCGCAGTACACGGCGTTCAAGAACGGGGAGGGCGCCTACACCTGGGACGGGATCTGGCAGGCCAACGACCTCACCACCACGGCCCCCGACCTGTCGTGGACGATGACGCCGCTGCCGACCGTGGGCACGGAGCCGGCGGTCTGGGCGAACTCCCACCAGCTCGTGCTGTTCCGGAGCCGGCGCCCGGACGACAACCGGCTCCTCGCGAGCAAGCAGTTCCTCCAGTACCTCGTGGAGAACTCCGCGTCCTGGGCCGACGCGGGGATGATCCCCGCGCTGACCTCGGCCCGGGAGACCGAGGAGTTCCGGGCGACCCCCCAGGCCGCGCTCACCGAGGCCATCCCCTCGATGCGGTTCCTCCCGCCGGTCGCGGCCGTGGGTGAGGTGCAGGTCCAGACGCTGGAGACGGCCATCGCCGACACCATCCTCGGCCGGGCGGACGCGCGGTCCGCGCTCGAGGGTGCCGCTTCCCGGGCGACGGCGATGATGCAGAACAACCTCCGCAAGTTCGAGAGGGGCCAGGCATGAGCGATGTAGCGATCAATCCGCCCGCCGCCGGGGTGGCCACGGGCGCGAGCGCGAGCCGGACCAGCGCCGTGCGCACCAGCGCACGGGCCGCCGCCACCCGTTCCCGCGACAACCGCGACGGCTGGCTCTTCATGGCGCCGTACCTCGTGGTCTTCACGGCCTTCGTCATCCTGCCGACCATCATCGGCGTGTGGATCAGCCTCCACGACTACGACTACACCCTGGCGGAGAAGCCGTTCATCGGCCTCGACAACTACACCGGCCTCATCGACGGCAGCTCCCCGTTCGCCGGGGCGTTCTGGCAGGGCATGCAGGGCACGGCGATCTTCACGGTGGCCACCGTCCCGCTCCTCCTCGTCCTCCCGCTCGTGGTGGCCCTGGCGATGAACATCAAGTTCCGTGGCCGGAACTTCTTCCGGGCCATGTACTTCGCGCCGTACGTCCTCGGCGTCGCCGTCGTCGCCGTGCTGTGGCGCTACCTGCTGGACACCAACATCGGCCTCGTCAACCACTACCTCGGCGTCATCGGCCTCAACGACGCCATCCCGTGGCTCACGCAGCTGCCGTGGGCGTGGATCTCGCTCATCGGGGTGACGGTGTGGTGGACGCTCGGCTTCAACACCGTCATCTACCTCGCCGCCCTGCAGGACATCTCCCCGGAGCTCTACGAGGCCGCGAAGATGGACGGCGCCGGGCCCTGGCAGCGGTTCCGGCACATCACCATCCCGGGGCTGCGTCCCGTGCTGCTCTTCATCACCAGCGTGACGATCATCGCCTCGGTGAACATGTTCGGGCAGTCCTACCTCATGACCCAGGGCGGTCCCGGCCAGGAGACGCGCACGGCGATCTACCAGATCGCGGAGACCGGGCTCACGAGCTTCAACTCCGGCCTCGCCTCGGCCATGTCGATGATCTTCTCGGTCTTCCTCGCGATCATCAGCATGGCGGTCTTCTTCCTCTTCCGTGAACGTCCCGACCGGCCCAGGAAGGATGCCCGATGAGCACCGCGACCGCGCCGCGCACCATCCGGCCCGACGAGAACCGCAAGGGCCGGGGCGCGAGCCGCACCCTGCTCTACGTGCTGCTCGCCATCCTCACCCTCGTCTTCATCTCGCCGCTGCTCTACATGCTCTCCACGTCGTTCAAGACGACGGCGGGCGCCGCCGCACCCACGCCGCAGTGGATCCCGGAGGAGCCGACCCTCCAGGCGTACGAGGCGATCCTCGGCGCCGAGGGCACCCCGGTGATCCGCTGGCTCATCAACAGCCTCGCCGCGGCGACCGGGCAGACGCTGATCATCGTCGTCACCGCCTCGATGGCGGGTTACGCGCTGGCCCGGATCGACTTCCGCGGCCGCCGCATCCTCTTCCCGATCATCGTCGCCACCCTGTTCGTGCCGCCCGTCATCCTCCTCATCCCCAACTACCTCATCGTCGGCCGACTGGGGTGGCTCGACACGCTGCTCGCCGTCATCCTCCCCGGCGCCGCCGGCGCCTTCGGGGTGTTCTTCATGCGGCAGTTCTTCATGGGGCTGCCCCTCGAGCTCGAGCAGGCGGCGTTCATCGACGGCGCGACGCGCTGGCGGACGTTCCGCACGGTGATCCTGCCGCTGTCCCGGCCGGCCCTCGTGACGCTGGCGCTGCTGTCGTTCCTCACCAACTGGAACGACTTCCTCTGGCCGGTCTACGTCCTGTTCTCCCCGGAGAACCAGACCCTGCCGGCCGGCCTGTCGACCCTGCAGAACGCCAACTCGGTGCGGTACGACCTCCTCATGGCCGGCGCGGTCATCGCGAGCGTCCCGGTCCTCCTCATGTACTTCGCCGCCCAGCGGTACGTCGTCGAGGGTGTCGGTCGGGCGGGACTCAAGGGATGACGTCCGAGGGGGCGCGGGGGCGGACGTACACCAACCCCGTCTGGCCCGGCTACCTCGCGGACCCGTTCGTGCTGGCCACGCCCGGCGGGTACGTGGCGGTGGGGACCGGGCCGGGGGAGGGCGCGCAGTCCCTCGTCGCCCTCGCCTCCGCCGACCTCGTCCGGTGGGAACCGCTCGGGGACGTCCTCGCCCCCGACGACGTCCCCGGCGAGGCCACGCACCTGTGGGCACCGGAGATCGCGCGTATGGGCGGCGAGTACGTCCTGTACTACTCCGCGGGCGTCGAGGACCGCGGCCACGCCCTGCGGGTGGCGACGAGCACCAGCCCCAGCGGCCCCTACCGGGACGCGGGCGTGGTGCTCACCCCGGACGAGCCGTTCGCGATCGACGCCCACCCGTTCCGGGACGACGACGGCCAGTGGTACCTCTTCTACGCCGTCGACCGGCTCGAGGGAGAACGGGTGGGGACCGCCGTCGTCGTCGACCGGCTCGTCGGCCCCGGTCGCCTCGCCGGCGACCCGCGGCCGGTGGTGAGTGCCACCGCGGACTGGCAGCTCTTCCTCGCGGACCGGCCGATGTACGGCGCCGTGCACGACTGGCACACCTGCGAGGGCCCGTTCGTCGTGCGCCGGCAGGGCCGCTACTGGTGCCTGTACTCCGGTGGGAACTGGGAGGAGGCGGGGTACGGCGTCTCGGCGGTGTGGGCGCAGACCCCGATGGGCCCCTGGCACGAGCCCGACGGTGCTGCCGCCGGACCGACGGTCGTGCGGACGGTTCCCGGCGTGGTCCACGGGCCGGGGCACGCGAGCGTCGTCACCGACGACGCCGGCGCCGACTGGCTCGTCTACCACGCCTGGGACGCGGCCGGTACGGCCCGGCGCATGTGCCTGGACCGACTGACGTGGACGGCGGAGGGCCCGGTCTGCCAGGGCCCCACGACCACGCCACAACCCGCGCCGGCAGCGGGGGCGCGCACGGGCTGACGGACACCGACAGGGAGGGGGTCGGGCAAGTGAGCGCGCTCCGATGAGTTCGGGGCGGGGGCCGGGTCTATCCGGGTAGTGCGCCGCCGTCCGGCAGCGTGCCCGCCGCCCCTCCTCGAAGGAGCCCGCCATGCCCGCCATCACTCCCTGGTTGTGGTTCGACACCCAGGCCCTGGACGCCGCCGAGTTCTACGTCTCGGTCTTCCCGAACTCCGCCGTCGTCCGCACCGACCGGTACGGGCCGGAGAACCCCGAGCGGCAGGGGCAGGTCATGGCCGTCCTGTTCTCCCTCGACGGGACGCCCTTCGCCGCGCTCAACGGCGGTCCGGAGTACCCCTTCACCGCGGCGGTCTCGTTCGAGATCGAGTGCGCCGACCAGGCCGAGCTCGACCACTACTGGTCCCACCTCACCGCCGACGGCGGCCGCGAGGTGGCGTGCGGCTGGCTCACCGACCGCTTCGGGCTGTCCTGGCAGGTGGTCCCGCGCCGGCTGCCCGAGCTCACCGTCGACGCCGACCCGGCCGTGGCCGAACGGGTGAACCGGGCGGTGCTCGGCATGGTCAAGCTCGACATCGCCGCGCTCGAGGCGGCGGCCCGCGGCGAGACGGCAGGGGTCTAGCCACGTCGAGCACCGACCTCTACCGTCGTCGCATGGCCATGGAGGCTGTGCCACAGCGCCAGCGCGCCGAGGACGTCGCCCGCAGCGGCTCGGACGACGTCATCGCCCTGCTCGAGCCGCTGCGCCGGGAGATCCTCGCCCACTGCTACCGGATGACCGGGTCCGTGCACGACGCGGAGGACCTCGTCCAGGAGACGTACCTGCGCGCGTGGCGCTCCTTCCACGGGTTCGAGAACCGCTCGTCCCTGCGGACCTGGGTGTTCCGCATCGCCACCAACGCGTGCCTCACCTACCTCCAGGGCCGGGCCCGCCGCCCCCTGCCCACCGGCCTCGGGGCGCCCGCGTCGGACCCGGCCACCGCCCCCCGCGAGGACCACGCCACGGCCTGGGCCGAGCCGCTGCCCGACGCGCTGGTGTGGGCCGATGCCCCCGAGGACCCGGCCGCGCGGACCGTGACCCGGGACAGTGTCCGCCTGGCGTTCGTCGCCGCGCTCCAGCACCTCACCGCCCAGCAGCGCGCGGTCCTGCTCCTGCGTGACGTGCTGGCCTGGCGGGCCAGTGAGGTGGCCGAGGCCCTCGACCTCACCGTCGCCGGGGTGAACTCCACGCTCCAGCGCGCCCGCGCGCGGATGGCCGCCGTCGACACGCAGGCCCGCCCCGAGCTGCCCGACGACGACCGCCGGCGGCGGCTGCTGGCCGCCTACGTCGCCGCCTTCGAGGCGTACGACGTCGCCGCCATCGTCGAGCTCGTCGCCACCGACGTCGTGTGGGAGATGCCGCCCTTCGAGGACTGGTACCTCGGTGCCGAGGACGTCGGGCGGCTCATCTCCACGTGGTGCCCCGCCACCGCCGCGGGGGACATGCGGGTGGTCCGGACGGCCGCCAACGGGCTCCCCACCCTCGCGCTGTACCTGCGGGGCGAGGACGGGGTCCACCGGGCCTTCCAGCTCCAGCAGCTCACCGTGACCGCCGACGGCGTCTCCCACGTGACGTGCTGGTTCTCGCGCGAGCTCTTCACCACGTTCGGCCTCCCGCAGGCGCTGCCGGTGTGATGCAGGGGCGACCTGACGTCAGGCAACCGGTGGGCGCGCGGCGTACAGTGATGCGTTCATGCCCACGCACGCAAGGAAAATCCTCATGAGGAAAAACGTACTGCTGGGCGTGAGCCTGGCCTTCTCGCTGATGGCCGTCGGGGCCTGCAGCGGCGGCTCCGACGACGCCGCGACCGACGGCACGCCCAGCGCGACGTCGACCGCCACGTCGACCGCCTCCGCGTCCGCCGAGCCGACGGCGCCCGCCGACCCCAACGCCGCCCCGGAGCCCGACCTCGAGGGCATCCCGGACGTCGTCGCCGTCGTCAACGGCGAGGAGATCGGCCGCGACGAGTTCGTCTCCACGTACGAGGGGATGTTCTCCCAGTACGCCATGCAGGCGCAGATGTCCGGCCAGCCGGTCGACCAGGACCTGCTCAAGGCGCAGGTCGCCGACAACATGGTGGGCAACACGCTGCTCATCCAGGAGGCCGACAACCGCGGCTTCACCGCCACCCCGGACGCCGTCGACGCCGCGCTCGCCGAGATGGCGGAGCAGAACGGGCTCGAGTCGGCCGACGCCGTCATCACCGCGCTCACCGAGCAGGGGATGACCGAGGAGGAGATCCGCTCTCAGCTGGAGACCCAGGTCAAGGTCGAGCAGCTCATCGCCGACGAGGCGGGGGACACCACGCCCACCGACGAGGAGGTCCAGGCCGCCTACGACGAGGCCGTCGCCCAGCAGGAGGCGGCCGGCGCCGCGTCCGGCCAGACGGCCGAGATGCCGCCGCTGGAGGAGGTCCGCCCGCAGGTCGAGGAGCAGGTGCGCTCGCAGAAGGAGGGGGCCGCCGTCGAGGCGCTCGTCACCTCCCTGCGGGAGAGCGCGGACGTGACGATCAACCTCGAGTAGACCCACGCTGACGGACGGGGGCGGCGCTTCGGCGCCGCCCCCGTTCTGCGTGCTCCGCGGGGACGGGGGAGTCCGTCACTGCGTCGTGGCGGCCACCATGGCGCGGAACCCCTCGGCGACGGCGCGCTGCTCCGGCTCGAGGGCCTCGAGCGTGGCGAGGGTGCCGCGCCCCCACAACCACCGGTCCAGCTCCCACGCACCGCCCACGAGCGGCACGGCCGTCCGCGCGGTTGCGGGGTCCTTGGTGAGCTCGGCCGCCGGCAGGTCCCACTCCCGGCCCGAGTCCGGACCCACCCCGCGGAAGCGGCCGACCCGCAGCGTCCAGGACCGGCCCGCCTGGGCGCCGTCGGCCACCTCGAGGCGCACCGCCGCCCCGTCGGGGTGGAAGGAGCTCCAGCCCGGCACGCCGGCGACCATGACCGCGAGGATCTCGTCGACGCCGTCCGCGGCGAGCTCGTCGGCGACCGGGGTGACGGGGACGCCGGCCGCGAGCTCGGCGTCGACGCGGTGGATGAGCGCCTCGTGCGCCTGCCGGCGCAGCACCCACCCGACGTGGTGGCCGTCGTCGTCCCAGGACCAGCACACATCCCCGGGATCGGCACCGGCGAGCGCGGTCGCCAGGCGCCGGCTCGCGTCGTCGAACAGGCCCGGCAGCGCGGCAGGGTTCTCGGGCCGGGGGAGCGGGGCCACGTCCTCGCCGTCGGACCCCACCGCCACGTACGCCCAGAAGTCCTGGACCTCCGCGAGGTGGTAGACGAGGTCGGCGCCGGTCCACCCGGGGCACGTGGGGACGGGCGCCTGGGGCGCGAGCTGGCGGGCGAGTGCGGAGAAGCGTGCCGACTCCGAGCGGATGACGTCGAGGAAGTCCACCCCGCTTTCCTACCGCCCGCACGCCCGGACCGGCAAGACCACGCGCCGCGCCGCCCGCGCGTTGCGGTGCGCGCGCCGCCGCGTAGCCTCACCGACGTGGATCCCGTCGAGGCACTCAAGCGCGTCGCCTACCTCCTCGAGCGAGACCTCGCCGAGCCGCACCGGGTCAAGGCGTTCCGCAAGGCCGCGTGGCGGCTCGAGGCGCTGCCCGCCGGCGAGCTCGAGGAGCGCCTCGCCGCCGGGACGCTCACGCAGCTGCCCGACGTCGGCCCGAGGACGGCGGCCGTGGCGGCGGAGGCGGCCCGCGGCGCGGTGCCCGCCTACCTCGCCGACCTCGAGGCGCGGGCCCGCCCGCTCGTCGAGGGCGGGGAGGTGGTCCGCGGCTGGCTGCGCGGGGACCTGCACACCCACTCCGACTGGTCCGACGGCGGCAGCCCGATCGCGGAGATGGCCCAGGCCGCCGTCGCCGCCGGCCACTCCTACGTCGCCCTCACCGACCACTCCCCGCGCCTCACAGTGGCCCGGGGGCTGAGCCCGGAGCGGCTGCGCGAGCAGCTCGACGTGGTCGCCCGGCTCAACGCCGAGCTCGCGCCGTTCCGGATCCTCACCGGCATCGAGGTCGACATCACCGAGGACGGCTCGCTCGACCAGGAACCGGAGCTGCTCGCCGAGCTCGACGTCGTCGTCGCCTCCGTCCACTCCCAGCTGCGGATGGACGCCGCCACGATGACCCGGCGGATGGTCACCGCCATCGCGAACCCCGCGGTCGACGTCCTCGGCCACTGCACGGGGCGGCTCGTCACCGGCGGGCGCGGCACCCGGCCCGAGTCACAGTTCGACGCCGAGATCGTCTTCGAGGCGTGCCGGCGCTTCGACGTCGCCGTCGAGATCAACTCCCGGCCCGAGCGGCGTGACCCGCCCACCCGGCTGCTCGCCCTCGCCGACGAGACCGGCTGCCGGTTCGCCATCGACACCGACGCGCACGCCCCCGGCCAGCTCGACTTCCTCGACCACGGCTGCGCCCGGGCGCAGGAGCAGGGGATCACCCGCGACCGGGTCGTCAACGCGATGGACGTCGACGACCTGCTCGCCTGGACGCGTCGCTGAGTCAGCGCACGGCCGCGAGGTCGTAGTAGAGAAACTCCCAGGCGTGGCCGTCGGGGTCGGTGACCGCGCGGGCGTACCCCGGGCCGTCCTCCATGGCGTCGCGGTACTCGGTGCCGCCGTGGGTGAGCGCGCGGGCGACGAGCGCGTCGACCTCCGCCCGCGAGTCGGCGGACAGGGCGTTGAGCACCTGGGTGATCCGGCGGGGGTCGGCGACCGTCGACGGCGCGAACTCGGCGAAGCGCTCGGACGGGAGCAGGATCAGGCAGACCGCGTCCGAGACGACGATGCACACGCCCTGGTCGTCGGTGAAGAGCTCGTTGACCGCGAAGCCGAGGCCGACGTAGAAGCGGCGGGAGACGTCGAGGTCGGAGACGGGCAGGTTGACGAAGATCATGCGGTCCATCTCGAGCTCCTCGGCTGGGGTCAGGGCGCGCGGTGCCCCTGCCATACGGACCGGTGCCGGCCGCGGAAGTCATCGGCCCGGCGCCGCTCGGCCA
The DNA here is from genome assembly GCF_003710105.1 of Georgenia faecalis. GTDB lineage: Bacteria > Actinomycetota > Actinomycetes > Actinomycetales > Actinomycetaceae > Georgenia_A > Georgenia_A faecalis. The sequence goes on along the minus strand of NZ_CP033325.1, from coordinate 2,020,014 downwards.
CCCGAGAGCCCGGGCCGATCAGTGGGGCGCGTACTGGATCCGCTTGCCGCGGCGGACCCATCCCGGGATCGGCAGGCAGCCAGCCGGCACCTGGGAGGTGGTCGTGACGATCACCTCGCCGTCGGGGAAGGTGATCTCCATCCGCGACCGGCCGGGGGCGCTCACCTCGACGACGTGTCCACGGACCGCCGCGTCCACGATGTCGGCGAGGAAGACGGCGTCGAGCGAGGTGCGGTCGAGGTCCCAGTGCCCTCGCCGCTGGCTGTGCCCGCCGACCTCCACCGAGAGGAACTCGGCCGTCTCCACCCACGTGACCGACGCCGCTGCGGGATGGCGAGGGCGGATGACGACGCTGCGGCCGCCGGGGTGGTCCTCCGGCGTCACCCGCTCGAGGGTCGCCCGCCCGGCAAGCTCGGTCCCCAGGCGAGCGGCGAGCGCCTCGAGGTGCGCCCCTGCCTCGTCACGGGGAAGGGGTGTCGTCTCGGTCATGATGATCATTCTCGCGCACCCGGGAGGGCGCCATGACTCGGCGCCGTGACCCGGGCGCCGGCGTCCTCGGCGCGGCCCCGGACCCGGCCGGGTACCGTCCCTGCATGGCTCCCACCGGTGGTCCGTTGCTCCTCCTCGACTCGGCCTCGCTGTACTTCCGCGCGTTCTTCGGCGTGCCGGACAGCCTCAAGGCGCCCGACGGGACGCCGGTCAACGCGGTCCGCGGGTTCCTCGACACCATCGGTCGGCTCATCGAGGACCGCCGGCCGGCGCGCGTCGTCGCGTGCTGGGACGACGACTGGCGCCCGGCCTGGCGGGTGGCGGCGCTGCCGTCGTACAAGGCGAACCGGCTCACCGAGGACGGGACCGAGGAGGTCGCGCCCGCGCTCACGGTGCAGGTGCCGATCATCGTCGAGGCCCTGGCCGCTCTGGGGATCCCTCGGCTGGGCGCGCCGGGCTTCGAGGCCGACGACGTCATCGGCACGCTCGTCGCCCGCGAGCTCGCCCGGCCGGCCGGGGAGCGGGCCGGCACCGTCGAGGTGGTCACCGGGGACCGGGACCTCTTCCAGCTCGTCGACGACGCGGCGGGCGTCGTCGTCCTCTACCCCATGAAGGGCATCAAGGACCTCCAGCGGGTCGACCAGGCGTGGCTGCGGGCCAGGTACGGCGTGACGAGCGGGCAGGGCTACGCCGACATGGCCACCCTGCGCGGCGACCCGAGCGACGGGCTGCCGGGGGTGGCCGGGATCGGGGAGAAGACCGCCGTCGCCCTCCTGGGCCGGTACGGCGACCTCGCGGGCGTCATCGCGGCGGCCGACCAGGTGGGGAGCGGCCTCACGCCGGCGCAGCGCACGCGCCTCGTCGAGGCGCGTGACTACCTCGCCGTGGCGCCCGGCGTCGTGCGGGTCGCGCCGGACGCCCCCGTCGCCGAGGTCGACGACGCGGTGCCCGCCACGCCGGCGGACCCCGACGCCGTCGCGCGACTGGCGGAGCGGTGGAACCTCGGGTCGCCGATGGCCCACGTCGTCCGGGCGATGGCGGCCGCCCCGAGATGAGCGACGTCGTCGTCGTCGCTCGCGAGCTCTACGGGCTGGGCCTGGCGGAGTTCGTCGCGGAGCGCGACCGGCGAGCCAAGGCGGCGCGCGCCGACGGCGACCGGGGACTGGCCCAGGCCGTCAAGGCCCTGCGCAAGCCGTCCGTCGCGGCGTGGGCCGCCAACATGCTCGCCCGGCGCCGGTCGGAGGTGCTCGACGACGTCGTCCGGGTGGGGGAGGAGCTGCGCACCGCCCAGGCCGCGCTCGACCGGGCGCGGATGCGGGAGCTCGACCGGGAGCGCCGCCGGGTGCTCCGGGACGTGGTCGCGGCCGCTCGGGCGGTGGGCGACGAGCTCGGCCAGCACGTCGGCGAGGCCGCAGCGGGGGAGCTCGACACCATGGTGCGGGCGGCGATGGTGGACCCGCGCGCCGCGCAGGCCCTGCTCAGCGGCCTGCTCGTGGCGACGATGGAGGCGACCGGGCTCGGCGCCGTCGATCTCGACGGCGCCCTCGCCGTCCCCGGGGTGGTGCCCGACGCCGACGCCGTGGACGACCTCGTCGAGGTCGGGGGCCGTGGCGGGGGTGACGCGGGCGGGCGGCCCGGGCGGCCCGGGCGGCCCGGCGCGGCGCGTGCTGGCGAGGCGGCTCGGGCGCGCGGCGACGAGGCCGCGGACGACGACGAGGGCAAGGCGGCCGAGCCTGAGGAGGACGACGCGGGCGCTGAGACCGGGGCTCGCGGTCCCGGGCGCCCGGGTCGGCGGGCGGGCAAGGACCGCCGGCGCGGTGGTGGCCCGCGGGCCGAGGAGGACGGCGCGGCCTCGGACGGCGACGCGGCCGAGGAGGGCGACGAGCCCGCGGCCGCGGAGCCCCCGGCGGGCACGAGGAGCGGCACGCGGTCGCGCACCCTCGCGGACGAGCACCGGCGCACCCGCGCCAGGGAACGGGCGCAGGCGGCGCGGGACCGCGCCGAGGCCCGCGAGGCCACGACGACCGAGGAGCTGCGCGAGGCCGAGGAGCGCGCCCGGACCGTGCAGGCGAGGATCCTCCAGCTCCAGGCCGAGATCGACGAGCTCCGCCGCGGCATCGCCGAGCGCGAGCACGCGCTCGACCGCGCCGAGGACGACCTCGCGGCGGCGCAGTCCCGCCGCGACCGCGCGTCCCGGAGGGCCGACGACGCGCGCGAGGCCGCCGACGCCGCCCGCGAGGAGCTGGACGCGCTCGACGTCGACGCGTGAGCCGTCGTCGGTGTGGCGCTGCGCCGCGCGGGGCCCGACCCCGGGCGGCCCGACCCCGTGCCCCCCAGCCGCACCCGTCCGCGGCTTATGGGTGAGATCGCAGCGCCATAGCCACCGCGATCTCACCCATAAGACCCCGCCCCGGCGTTTCTGCATGATCACGAAGGAGGGGGAGCGCCCCGGCATCACGAGGGAGGGGGACCGGGGACTGTTACAGGGACGCCGCGAGCACGTAGGCCTCGTTGATCGCCTCCCCGACCTTCGCCGGCTCCACGCAGTCCCCGACCGGGTGGACGTTCGTCGCGCCGCGGGCGTGGAGCTCCTCGGCGAGCGTCGTCCGTGGGCGACTGCCCAGGGCGATGATGACCGTGTCGGTGGGCACGGTCACCGGCCCCTCGGGCCCACGCGCCAGCACGCCCTCGTCGGTGACGGCCTCGACGGCGTGCTCGGTGAGCAGCGTGACGCCCTCCTCGGCGAGCTGGCGCAGGAGCGTGATCCTGTTGACGACGAGCATGTCGCGGGCGATGTCGTCCGCCATCTCGACGACGGTGACCGCGTGCCCCTCACGGGCGAGCTCGAGCGCGGCGTCCGCGCCGGAGAGGCCACCACCGGCGACCACCACGCGGTGCCCGACGGGTGCCCCCTCGTGGAACTGGAGCACGTCGACGACGTTCTCCCGGTCGATCCCCTCGATCGACCGGGGCATCACCTGGACGGAACCGGTCGCCACGACCACCTCGTCGGCGGTCGCGAGCTCGGGGGAGTCGGCGGTGATGTCGTGGCCCAGGTGCAGCGTGACGGGCAGGTCGGCGAGCTGCCCCTCCCACCACGTCACCATGCGCCGCAGCTCGCGCTTGAAGTCGGGTGTCGCGGCGGGCCACAGCACGCCGCCGGTGTGCTCGCCGCGGTCGTAGACGTCGACCGTATGACCGCGCAGGGCCGCGACCCGCGCCGCCTCGAGCCCCGCCGGCCCGGCCCCGACGACGGCGATCCGCTTCGCCGTCGTCGCGGGGACGAGCCGGCGCTCCTCCTCGAAGCCCGCCACCGGGTTGACGGCGCAGCCCACGGGGATCTTCGCCAGCACGTTCCCGACGCACAGCTGGTTGCACCGGATGCAGGGGCGGATGTCCTCGGGCTGGCCGGCCGCGAGCTTGAGCGGCAGCTCCGGGTCGGCGATGAGCGCGCGCCCCATGCCGATGAAGTCGACCTCCCCGGAGGCGACGGCGCGTTCGCCGATCTCCGGGGTGATGTTCCCGGTCGCCATGACGGGGACGTCGACGACCCTGCGCACCGCCGCGGCCCCGGCGAGCAGGGGCGCGTCCCCCATGTAGTAGGGCGGGAAGATCCAGTCGACGGTCTCGAAAGCGCCGTCGTCGACCATGAGGAGGTCCACCCCGGCCGCCGCGATGAGCGGCGCCATCTCGAGCGCGTCCGCCAGCCGGCGCCCACCGGGCATGTGGTGGTCGACGGTGAGGCGGAACGTGATCGCCAGGCCGGGCGCGGCGCGTCGTGCCGCCTCGATGAGGTCGACGGCGAGGCGCAGCCGGTTCTCGAGGCTGCCGCCGTAGCGGTCGGTTCGCTGGTTCCACTGCGCGCTCATGAACTGGTCGAGCAGGTACCCGGTGTGGGAGTGGATGTCGACGGCGTCGAAGCCCGCGGCGGCGAGCCGTGCGGCGGCCTCGCCGAACCGCGTGACGAGGAGCTCTACCTCCTCGGTGCTCAGCGCACGGCAGGTCTGCGAGGGGTTGGCCAACCACGGGGTGGGCGACGCCGACACGGGCACCGACCGCCCCGGCTCCGGCCCGCCGACGCGTCCGGACCCCGGCGTGAGCTGGCCGGCGATGAGGCCGCCGCTGGCGTGCACCGCGTCGGCGAGGCGGCGCAGCCCCGGGATCGAGGAGTCGTCGAGCACCTTCGGCCACCCCTCGTTGACCTCGAAGGCCTCCGTGGTGGTCATCGTCCCGGTGATGAGGAGACCGGCGCCCCCCGCTGACCGCGCGGCGTAGTAGGCGAGCTCGCGGTCGTTGATCGTGGTGCCGTACTCGAGGTGCATGGGCGGCAGGACGATGCGGTTGCGGGTGGTGAGGGGCCCGATCGTGCCGGGGCTGAGCAGGTGGTCGTAGGCGGTCATGGTGGTTCTCCCTTCGGTGCCTTCCTGTCTACGCCAGCCAGTACGGCACGCGGTGGGCCCTTCGTCGCGTCGAGCCGCGCGCGCGAGGTGATCCTCGCCGGCGGCACGGCACGGCACGGCACGGCACGGCACGGCACGGGCGGTGCTGCGGCGGCGACGCCCGGTGCACCATGATGGGCACCGGTGGCCCGCGCGGGGCCGAGACGCCGACGAGTGAAGGGCCACGCGATGGACAGGCAGCAGGAGTACGTGCTTCGGGCCATCGAGGAGCGCGACATCCGCTTCATCCGCCTGTGGTTCACCGACGTGCTCGGCGTCCTCAAGTCCGTGGCCATCGCCCCCGCCGAGCTCGAGGGGGCGTTCGCCGAGGGCATCGGCTTCGACGGCAGCTCCATCGAGGGGCTCGCGCGCGTCTACGAGGCCGACATGCTGGCCAAGCCGGACCCGTCGACGTTCCAGGTGCTGCCGTGGCGCGGCGACCAGCACGGCGTCGCGCGGATGTTCTGCGACATCCTCACGCCCGACGGCGAGCCCGCCCGCTCCGACCCGCGCAACGTCCTCAAGCGGTCGCTGGCCAGGGCCGCCGACGCGGGCTTCACGTTCTACACCCACCCCGAGATCGAGTTCTACCTCCTCGAGCCCCAGCTCGACCCGCTGGCGCCGCTGGTCCCGGTCGACCGCGCGGGCTACTTCGACCACGTGGCCCGCGGCACGACCCACGACTTCCGCCGGGCCGCCATCGGCGTGCTCGAGTCCATGGGGATCTCCGTGGAGTACTCCCACCACGAGGCCGGCCCGGGGCAGAACGAGATCGACCTGCGTTACGCCGACTCCCTGTCCACGGCGGACAACATCATGACGTTCCGCACGGTGGTCAAGGAGGTCGCCCTCCAGCAGGGCTACCACGCGACGTTCATGCCCAAGCCGTCCATCGACTGGCCCGGGTCGGGCATGCACACCCACCTCTCGCTCTTCGAGGGGGACTCCAACGCCTTCTACGACCCGGCCGGGCAGTACCAGCTGTCCTCGACGGGGCGGAGCTTCATCGCGGGCCTGCTGCGGCACGCTGCCGAGATCACGGCCGTGACCAACCAGCACGTCAACTCCTACAAGCGGCTGTGGGGCGGCGGCGAGGCGCCGAGCTACGTCTCCTGGGGCCACAACAACCGTTCGGCGCTCGTGCGGGTGCCCATGCACAAGCCCGACAAGGGCCAGTCCGTCCGGGTCGAGTACCGCGCGCTGGACTCGGCGGCCAACCCCTACCTCGCCTATGCCGTCCTCCTCGCCGCCGGACTCAAGGGCATCGAGGAGGGCTACGAGCTCCCGGAGGAGGCCGAGGACAACGTCTGGGGCCTGTCCGACTCCGAGCGCCGCGCGCTGGGTATCCCCGCGCTGCCCGGCAGCCTCCAGCACGCCCTGGAGATCATGGAGTCCTCCGAGCTCGTCGCCGAGACCCTCGGCGAGGACGTCTTCGAGTTCTTCGTCCGCAACAAGCACCAGGAGTGGACGGAGTACCGCTCGCAGGTGACGCCGTTCGAGCGCGCCCGGTTGCTCCCGGGTATCTAGTGCGCGCGGCGACGACCCGGTCCACCCTGCTGCGGCTCGGGTTCACCGACCCGGGGCGGGCCGAGTCGCTCCTCACGGAGCCGGTCCTCGGCCCGGTGCTCGCGCGCGCCGAGGAGGCCGGGGCGCCCTTGCCGGAGGCGCTCGCGAGCGCTGCGGACCCGGACCTGGCCCTGCTGGCCACGGTCCGGCTCCTCGAGGCGTGCGGTGACCGGCACGGCGACGTCGCCACGGTGCTCGCCGCCGACACGCTCCACCGGCGCCGCCTCGTCGCCGTCCTCGGCGCCTCGAGCGCCCTCGGGGACATGCTCGTCGCCCGCCCGGAGGACGTCGCCCTCCTCGCCGAGCGGGACGAGGTGGACGTCCTCGACCTCCTCCCCGAGGACGAGCGGGCCAAGGCCCTCGCCGCCGTCGGCGCGGACCCCACCGCGGACCCGCCGGTCGCCACCGTCACCGGCAGCGCCGGGGTCGCCGCCCTGCGCCGGCACTACCGCCGGCGCCTCCTCGAGGTCGCCGCCGCGGACCTCACCAGCCCCGACCCGTTCGCCGCGCTGCCCAAGGTGGCCGCGGCGCTGGCCGACCTCGCCGGGGCGGCCCTGGACGCCGCCCTCGCCGTCGCCCGCGCCGACCTGCCGGACGGGGCCCGCGGCGTCCGCCTCGCCGTCCTGGGGATGGGCAAGACCGGGGGCCGGGAGCTCAACTACGTCTCCGACGTCGACGTCGTGTACGTCGTCGCGCCGGCGCGCGAGGACGTCACCGAGGGGGCGGCCGTCACCGTCGGGACCCGGCTCGCCGCCGCGCTGGCGCGCGCGTGCTCGGGAGCGGGGGGCGAGCCCGCGCTGTGGCCGGTGGACGCCAACCTGCGGCCCGAGGGCAAGGACGGCCCCCTGGTGCGCACCCTGGCCTCGCACCGCGCCTACTACGAGCGCTGGGCGCGGACGTGGGAGTTCCAGGCGCTGCTCAAGGCCCGGCCGGTGGCCGGCGACGCCGCCCTCGGCGCTGAGTACGTCGCCGCCCTGGCCCCGCTCGTGTGGTCCGCCGCCGAGCGGGAGAACTTCGTCGAGGACTCCCAGGCGATGCGCCGTCGCGTGGAGGACAACATCCGACCCGCCGACGCGGAGCGGGAGCTCAAGCTCGGGCGTGGCGGCCTGCGGGACGTGGAGTTCACCGTCCAGCTCCTCCAGCTCGTCCACGGCCGCACCGACGAGCGGATCCGCTCGGGCACGACGCTCACGGCGCTCGCCTCGCTCGCCGAGGCCGGCTACGTCGGGCGCGACCCCGCCGCGCGGATGGACGTGTGCTACCGGTTCCTGCGCGTCCTCGAGCACCGCATCCAGCTCTTCCGGCTCCGCCGCACCCACGTGGTGCCGACCGACGAGGCGGACCTGCGCCGGCTCGGACGCGCCATCGGGCACGACGGCATCTCCGGCGCCGACTCCCTCGAGAAGCGCTGGCTCGCCACCCGCCGCCACGTCCGGCGCCTCCACGAGGAGATCTTCTACCGGCCCCTGCTGCCGGCGGCCGCCCGGCTGGCGCCCGAGGACCTCTCGCTGGCACCCGAGGCGGCCCGGGCCCGCCTGGCGGCGATCGGCTACCGCGACCCCGACGGCGCGGTGCGCCACATCGCCGCGCTGTCGGCAGGGGTCTCGCGCAGCGCGTCGATCCAGCGCCAGCTGCTGCCCGTCATGCTCGGCTGGTTCGCCGAGGGCCCCGACCCCGACGGCGGCCTGCTCGCCTTCCGCAAGCTCTCGGAGCAGATGGGCCGCACCCACTGGTACCTCGGGCTGCTGCGCGACTCCACCGCGGCCGCCCCGCGCCTGGCCGAGGTGCTCTCGAGCAGCCGATACCTCGCCGAGGCGCTCACCCACCTGCCCGAGGCCGTCGCGTGGCTCGCCGACGACGACGAGCTGTGCGCCCGCGAGCCGGCGGCGCTACGGTCCCAGATGCTCGCCGTCCTCGCCCGCCGCGACACCCCTGGCCCCGCGGCGACCGCCATCCGCTACCAGCGTCGGCGCGAGCTCGTCCGGGCGGGCATCGGCGACGTCCTCGACGGCATCCACGGGGGACGCGACGCGGCGATCCTCACGCCGGCCGCGGACGTCGCCCTCGAGGCGGCGCTCCGCGTGGGCGTCGCCGAGGCGCTGCGCAGCCACGAGCTGGCCGAGCCGCTGTCCCGGTTCCTCGTCGTCGCCATGGGGCGCCTCGGAGGTGCCGAGATGAGCTACGCCTCCGACGCCGACGTGCTCTTCGTCCACGACCCGCTGCCGGGCGCGGACGAGGCGCTCGCCCAGCAGGTCGCGCTCACCGTCGCCGGGAACGTCCGCTCGCTCCTCGGGGACCCCGGCCCCGAGCCGGCGTTCCCCGTCGACGCCGCCCTGCGGCCCGAGGGACGCAACGGCCCCATCACCCGGTCGTTCGCCTCCTACGCCGAGTACTACCAGCGGTGGGCCGAGCCGTGGGAGCGCCAGGCCCTGCTACGGGCCCGGCCGGTGGCGGGCGACGCCGAGCTCGGTGAGCGGTTCGTCGCGCTCATCGCGCCGGTCCGCTACCCCGACGGCGGCCTCGACGCCGCGGCGCTGCGCGAGCTGCGCCGGATCAAGGCCCGGGTGGAGTCCGAGCGGATGCCGCGCGGGGTACCGCCCACGCGGCACCTCAAGCTCGGCCGGGGTGGGCTCACCGACGTCGAGTGGACCGCCCAGCTCCTCCAGCTCCAGCACGCCTTCGAGGTGCCCGAGCTGCGCACGACGACGACGCTGGGCGCGCTCGTCGCGGCGCGCGAGGCGGGGGTGCTGGCCGGGGAGGACGCCGAGCGGCTGTGCGCGGCGTGGACGCTCGCCTCCCGGATCCGCAACGCGACCGTGCTGTTCACCGGGCGGACGACGGGCGGCAAGATCGATGTCCTGCCGGGCGACCGGCACGAGCTCGGCGGTGTCGCGCGCGTCCTGGGCTACGGGCCGGGGGAGGGCCCGGAGCTCGAGGAGGACTACCTGCGTACCGCGCGCCGGGCGCGGGCCGTCGTCGAACGGGTGTTCTTCGACTGACCCGCGCCCCGGCGGTGCGCCTCAGAGGACCTTGGAGAGGAACTCCACGGTCCGCGGCTCGCGCGGGTTCTCGAGGACCTCGCGCGGCGGGCCGGACTCGACGATGACGCCCTCGTCCATGAAGACGAGGTGGTCGCCCACCTCCCGCGCGAAGCCGATCTCGTGGGTGACGACGACCATGGTCATGCCCGAGGCGGCCAGGTCCTGCATGACGCCGAGGACCTCGCCGACGAGCTCGGGGTCGAGCGCCGAGGTGGGCTCGTCGAAGAGCATGAGCTCGGGCTCCATGGCCAGCGCCCGCGCGATGGCCACCCGCTGCTGCTGACCGCCGGAGAGCTGCGCGGGGTAGTGGTCCGCGCGGTCGGCCAGCCCGACCCGGTCGAGCAGGGCCCGCGCCGACTCCCGGGCCGCCGCCTTGCTCAGCCCGCGCACGTGGACCGGGGCCTCCATGACGTTGGCGAGCGCGGTCATGTGCGGGAAGAGGTTGAAGCGCTGGAAGACCATGCCGATGCTCGAGCGCTGCCGGGCGACGACGGAGGGGTGGAGCTCCTGGAGCTCGACCGTGCCGTTCCTCTCCCGCTCCCGGTATCCCATGAGCTCGCCGTCGACGTAGATGCGGCCCGCGCTGATCTCCTCGAGCTGGTTGATGCAGCGCAGGAGCGTCGACTTGCCGGACCCCGACGGTCCGACGACGACGGACACCGACCCGCGCGGGACGACGAGGTCGACGCCTCGCAGGACGTGGAGGTCTCCGAAGAACTTGTGGATGCCACGGGCCTCGACCATCGGCACGTCCCGGGACGCGCCGGTGCCGCTCGTGCCAGCTGCGTGAGCGCCGGAGGCGTGCGTGCCCGCCGCGCTCACGGGGTCACGTCCAGGAACGGGCGGTCCGGCGTCGTGCCGGCGGCGAGGATCGCCTGGTGCCGGCTCAGGCGCGCCTTGCGGCCGCGCCCACCACCGCCCCGGCCACCGCCGCGGCCACCGCCGTGGGCCCCGTCGAAGCCGCGGCCGTAGTACCGCTCGAGGTAGTGCTGGCCAACCATGAGGACGCTGGTGATGGCGAGGTACCACAGGGCGGCGACGACGAGCAGGGGGATCGGCAGGAACACACGGTTACCGATGGCGTTCGTCGCGTAGGTGATGTCGAGGGTGAAGGGGACCGCGAGGACGAGGGACGTCGTCTTGAGCATGGAGATGGTCTCGTTCCCGGTCGGCGGCACGATGACCCGCATGGCCTGGGGCAGGATGATGCGGCGCAGGATCGTGGACTCCTTCATGCCGAGCGCGCGTGCCGCCTCGCTCTGACCGGGGTCGACGCTGTTGAGGCCCGCACGGACGATCTCCGCGAGGTAGGCCGCCTCGTTGAGCGCGAGCCCGAGCAGGGCGGCCCAGAACGCGGTGATGACGTCGGCGGTGGTGAACGTCCAGAACTCCGGGCCGAACGGGATCCCGAGGCTCAGGCGGGGGTACAGGACGCTGAGCAGGCCCCAGAACACCAGCTGGGTGTAGATCGGGGTCCCGCGGAACACCCAGATGTAGAACCAGCTCACGCCTCGCATGACGGGGTTGTCGGAGCGGCGCATGATGGCGAGCGCCACCGCCAGGACCACGGCGATGGCCATGGCCCCGGCGGTGAGCAGCAGCGTCCACCCGACGCCGCGGATGATGGTGACGTCACGCAGGTACAGCCAGACGATGTCCCAGCGGAAGCGCTCGTTGGTGATGAGCGCGTTGGCGGCCATCGCCGCGAGGACGGCGACCACGGCAGCCGAGATCCACCGTCCGGGCCGGGGCACCGGGCGCGCGTGGATGAGCTCGGGAGTGCTCGCGGTCGCGCCCGTCGATGCGGGGGCTGGCATGTCAGCCCTCGACGGCCGGGTTGAGCTCGGCCGTGGTGAGCGCACCGGAGTCGTTGCCCCACGCCTCGAGGAGGGCGGGGTACTCACCGCTGTCCATGAGGTGCTGGACGGCCGCCTGGACGGCCTCGGTGAGCTCGGCGTCGTCCGCGGACACGGCGATGCCCTGCGGGGCGGAGTCGAAGACCTCGCCGAGCTGCTCCGCCTGGCCGTCCGTCTGGGAGATGGCGTAGGCGATGACCGGCGAGTCGGCGTACATGACGTCGATGCGGCCGCCGACGAGGTTCGTCGTCACGTCGGACTGCGAGGAGTAGCGCAGCACCTCGAGGGTCTCGCCGGCCGCCTCGCACTCGGCGACCATGTCGGTGGTGAGCTCGTCCTGGTACGTGCCGGTCTGGACGCCCAGCCGGGTGCCGCAGATGTTCTCCGGGTCGACGTCGGCGGGGTTGCCGGCGGCGACGGCGTAGGCGGAGCCGGCCTCGAAGTTGGAGATCATGTTGACCTGCTCGAGGCGCTCCGGGGTGATGGTGAAGGAGCTGAGCCCGATGTCGTAGCGCGAGCCGATGGCCGGGATGATCGAGGCGAACTCCGCGTGGTGGATCTCCACGTCCAGCCCGAGCACGAGGGCGATCGCCTCGGCGAGGTCGATGTCGTAGCCCACCGGGGTCTGGCCGTCGGCGCCGCCGACGAACTCGGCCGGGGCGTAGGTGAGGTTGACGCCGACGTCGAGCGTGCCGTCCTCGGCGACGGCCGCGGGCAGCATCGCGGCGATCTCGTCCACCTTCTCGATGCCGCTGAGGTCGACCTCGGGCTCACCGGACGCCCCGGTGGTGGCGCCGTCCGTGCTGGTGGTGCCGGTGGCGTCGTCGCTCGGCGGGTTCTGGGACGCGTCGGTGCAGGCGGTCAGGGCGAGGCCGGCCGCGGCGAGCACGGCAAGGGCGGGAAGACGGCGCATGGGGGCTCCCGGGGAGGTGGGCTGGAGGGGGCGCCACGGGGCTGAGCGGCGCTCTGTCGCACATGTTACGCGCACCCCTGCATAGTTATGCAAACTCGGCGGGTGCGGCGTCGCAACCTCGGGATGCTACCGGGGCGCCCGCCTGGGAAGGTGGGCATTCCACCGTGTGGGCGGTGCGGGCCCGAGGGGAGCACGATGACGGCGCAGACATCCGGGCGATCGGCCACGGGCCGGCCGGTGAACCGCTTCGCCGCACGCGCCGGACCGGGGCAGGGGGGCGAGGTCCCCACGGCGACCCTGCTCGACGGCGCACGGACGCTGGCCACCGTCATGCTCCCGGTCGTCGCGCGCGGGGCGATCGTCCGCCGACCCCGCGTCGTCGGGCTCGTCGAGCGGATCGACGGCGACCGCCGCGCCGTCGCGCAGATGCAGCGCGTGCGCGAGCGGTACGGGCCCGGGCCCGTGCAGGTGCGGATCCCGGGGCGCCGGTTCACCTTCCTCCTCGAACCCGACCAGGTCCACCGCGTCCTCGCGCAGTCCCCGGAGCCGTTCGCCACGGCCACCCGGGAGAAGCGTGGGGCACTCAGCCACTTCCAGCCACGGGGCGTCCTCATCTCCGACCCGGCCGGCCGGGCCCGACGGCGCCCGCTCAACGACGCCGCCCTCCAGCCCGGGCGCGCCGTGCACGAGCACGGGGCGCACATGGCGGCACTCATCAGCGAGGAGGTCGACGCGCTCCTCGCCGACGTCGACCGCGCCGGCGTGCTCGACTGGGACGCCTACGTCACCGCGTGGATGCGCATCGTGCGCCGGATCGTCCTCGGCGACGGCGCCCGCGACGACGACGCCGTCACGGACGACCTCCTGCGCCTGCGTCAGGCCGGCAACTGGTCGTTCTTCGCCCCCACGCGCCTGGCGACGCGCCGACGGTTCCTCGCCCGGATGCGCGCCTACCTCGAGCGGGCCGAGCCCGGCAGCCTGGCCGCCAGGCTCGCGGCGGCCCGCGCCCCGCGCGGGAGCGCGCCGCACGAGCAGATCCCCCAGTGGCTCTTCGCCTACGACGCGGGCGCCTGGTCGAGCTTCCGTGCTCTCGCCCTCCTGTCGACGTTCCCCGAGGCGGGGGCGCGCGCCCGGGCCGAGGCCGGCGTGGCCCCGGACCTGCCGTACCTGCGTGCCTGCGTCCTCGAGTCGCTGCGGCTGTGGCCGACGACGCCGGCGATCCTGCGGGACACCACCGCGCCGACGACGTGGTCGAGCGGCACGCTGCCCGCCGGGGCGTCCGTCGTGCTGTTCGCACCGTTCTTCCACCGCGACGACACCCGGCTGCCGCAGGCGCACCGGTTCTCGCCGGAGCTGTGGCTCGACGCCCGCACCGAGGCCGACTGGCCGCTCGTCCCGTTCAGCGGGGGACCGGGGATGTGCCCGGGGCGCGACGTCGTCCTCCTCACCGCCAGCACGGTGCTCGCCCGGCTCCTGGCTGCGCGCGGCTTCCGGCTCGAGGGGGGCGCGCCGCTGTCCGCCGACGCCCCGATGCCCGGCACGCTGAGCCCCTTCCGCCTGCGCTTCAGCACCACCCGTCCCTCGTGATCATGCAGAAACGCTGACGCCCGACGCCGCCCGACCCCCGCCCACCCCGGGGCCACCCCGGGCCACCCCGTGGTGATCATGCAGAAACGCTGGCGCCGTCGGCGTCCCGGGCACTAGCGGGTGACATCGCGGTGGCTATAGCGCTGCGATCTCACCCGTTGACGTCCCGCCGGGCGGCTGAGCCCCGCTCAGCTGGGCCGGGCGGGCCGAAGACGAGGAACGGCGGCTGACACCGGACGACGTCGCACGACGTGTCGCAGGTCAGCCGCCGTTCCGGGCCGCTACTGAGCGAGGGGGAGAGCCCTCGGATCAGATGTCGTAGTACAGCTCGAACTCGTGGGGGTGCGGACGCAGGCGCAGGGGGTCGACCTCGTTGGCGCGCTTGTAGTCGATCCACGTCTGGATGAGGTCCGGCGTGAAGACGTCGCCCTCGGTGAGGTAGTCGTGGTCCGCCTCGAGCGCGTCGAGGACGGCCGGCAGGGAGTCCGGCACCTGCTGGATCTGGGCGTGCTCCTCCGGGGGGAGCTCGTACAGGTCCTTGTCGACCGGCTCCGGCGGCTCGATCCGGTTACGGATGCCGTCGAGACCGGCCATGAGCATCGCCGAGAAGGCGAGGTACGGGTTGGCCGACGGGTCGGGCACGCGGAACTCCACGCGCTTGGCCTTGGGCGAGGCGCCCGTGACGGGGATGCGGATGCACGCGGAGCGGTTGCGCGCCGAGTACACGAGGTTGACCGGGGCCTCGTAACCGGGGACCAGGCGGTGGAAGGAGTTCACCGAGGGGTTGGTGAAGGCCAGGAGCGAGGGGGCGTGGCGCAGGAGGCCGCCGATGTACCAGCGGGCGAGGTCGGACAGGCCGCCGTAGCCGCGCTCGTCGAAGAACAGCGGCTTGCCGTCCTTCCACAGGCTCTGGTGGGAGTGCATGCCGGAACCGTTGTCACCGAAGATCGGCTTGGGCATGAACGTGGCGGACTTGCCCGCCGCCCACGCGACGTTCTTGACGACGTACTTGAACTTCATGAGGTCGTCGCCGGAGGCGCGCAGCGTGGAGAAGCGGTAGTTGATCTCCTGCTGGCCGGCGGTGCCCACCTCGTGGTGCGCCCGCTCGACGTCGAGCCCGACCTCCTGGAGGACGCGGACCATGTCGTCGCGCAGGTCGGCCATCTGGTCGTTGGGGGAGACGGGGAAGTAACCGCTCTTGTACTGCGTCTTGTACCCGAGGTTGCCGCCCTCCTCGACCCGTCCGGTGTTCCAGGCCGCCTCGGCGGAGTCGAGGTGGTAGTAGCTGGAGTGCTGGTTCGTGCTGAAGCGGACGTCGTCGAAGACGTAGAACTCGGCCTCGGCCCCGAAGTAGACGGTGTCGGCGATGCCGGTGCTGCGCAGGTACGCCTCGGCCTTCGCCGCGATGTTGCGCGGGTCGCGGGAGTACGCCTCGTCGGTGAACGGGTCGACGATGGAGAAGTTGACCACGAGCGTCTTCTGCTTGCGGAACGGGTCGACGAACGCGCTCGTGACGTCGGGCACGAGCTTCATGTCCGACTCGTGGATCGCCTGGAAGCCGCGGATCGAGGACCCGTCGAACATCAGGCCCTCGGTGAAGGCGTCCTCGTTGAAGGCCTCCACGGGGATGTTGAAGTGCTGCATCTTCCCCGGCAGGTCACAGAACCGGACGTCGACGAACTTGACGCCCTGCTCCTTCGTGAAGGCGATGGCCTCTTCGGCAGTGGTGAACATCCACGCTCCTCTAGCGGTGTCGGGTCAGCAGGTGGGTTACACGTTCCCCGCCCGGGACACCCCGACGCTAGCGGCGCACCGTTTCTCTCGTGTTCCCCGAATGTGTCGGGCGTGTTACACAACTCGCTGCCCGGGCCGGGCCGACGGCGGCCGCGCGGTTACGCTCCCAGGGTGAGCACGTACGCCCCGACCGCCCCGCTGTGGCGCCGCGTCATCGCCCTCGTCGTCGACTGGGCCATCGCCACGGCCATCTCGGCGGGCTTCCTCGACAACCACCCCCTGGCCACGGTGGCCGTCTTCGCCGCCATCACGTGGATCCTCCTCGCCACGCGCGGCGCGACCATCGGCCACACCCTCGTCGGGCTCACCGTCCGGCGCGCCGACGGCGGACCGGTGGGCCCGCGCCGGGCGTTCATCCGCACGCTCGGGCTGTGCCTCGTCATCCCCGCGGTCGTCTGGGACCCGCAGGGGCGCGGGCTGCACGACCTGTGGGCCGGCACTGTCGTCACCGAGCGGCGCGCACCGGTGGGCCGCCCGCGGCGCTGACCGCGCCGGTGGGAAGGCGCCCGGGGATGGGGCGCCGCGCACAGGGCGGCGCCCCCGACGGGGCCCTGCAGGAGGCTCAGCGCCCGCGCATGCCCTTGCGGTCGGGGCGCGCGCGCATCGGGTCGACGCCCTTGGGGATGGGCAGGCGTGCCTGGCCGAGCGCGCGCAGGCGCTTGGAGACCTCGGCGACCTCGGCCCGCGTGAGGGTCTTCTTGAGCTTCTGGATGGTCTTGGTGAGCTTGGGCAGGGGGACCTGGCCCTCGCCGTCGCCCACCTGGATCAGGTGGATCGTCACGTTGGGGACGACGCGGGCGACGCGACGCCGCTCGGCCTCGAGCATGCGCTGCGCGCGGTGCGACGGGCCCTCGCTGATGAGGACGACGCCGGGGCGGCCGACGGCGCGGAACACGAGGTCCTTGTGACGCGGGTCGATGGCGACCGGCTGCTCCTCGATGTTCCAGCCACGGCGGATCGTCCCGAGCGCGGACCCGGTGGCACCCGGCGTGCCGGCGATGCGCGAGTACGCGGCCTTCTCCGCCCGGCGGGACAGGATGAGCATCGTGACGATGACCGCGAACGGGATGCTCAGCAGCACCAGGTAGAGCACCTGGTCCATGAGCAGGCCGATGACCACGCCGAGGGCGATGATCCCGAAGAACGCTCCGAGGAGCCACCAGGTGATGGACGGCTGCACGCCCCGCGTGAGGGTGTAGACCTCCCACAGCTGGTGGTACCAACGCCTCTTCTTCGGCTTCGGGGTGCCGTCGGGGTTCTTCGTGCGGGCCATGATCGGCGATCCTACCGGGCGGCGGTCGCGGCGGCGGTCGCGACGACGGCCGCGGCTTCCTGCCGCGCCGTCGTCGGCTCGGCGAGGTGGGCGAGGGCGGCGGGCAGGGCCTCGCCGCGGCGGGTCATGGCCCGGCCCCACAGCCGCCCGGCCCGGTAGGAGGAGCGCACGAGCGGCCCGGACATGACGCCGAGGAAGCCGATCTCCTCGGCGATGCGGGACAGCTCGACGAACTCCTCGGGGCGGACCCAGCGGTCGACGGGGTGGTGGCGGACCGAGGGCCGCATGTACTGGTTGATGGTGATGATGTCCGTGCCGGCGGCGTGGATCAGTCCCAGCGCCTCGACGGCCTCGTCGAACGTCTCGCCCAGGCCGAGCATGAGGTTGGACTTCGTCACCAGGCCGTCGGCGCGCGCGGCGGTGAGCACGCTGAGCGAGCGGTCGTAGCGGAACCCGGGGCGGATGCGGCGGAAGATCCGCGGGACGGTCTCGACGTTGTGGGCGAGCACCTCGGGCCGGGAGGAGAAGACCTCGGCGAGCTGGGCGGGGTCGGCGTCGAAGTCGGGGATGAGCAGCTCGACGCCGGTTCCCGGGTTCTGCGCGTGGATCTGGCGCACCGTCTCCGCGTAGAGCCAGGCGCCGCCGTCCTCGAGGTCGTCCCGGGCGACGCCGGTGACCGTCGCGTAGCGCAGGCCCATGGTGGCGACCGACGCGGCGACCTTGGCAGGCTCGGCCCGGTCGAGCGGGGACGGCCTGCCCGTGTCGATCTGGCAGAAGTCGCACCGCCGGGTGCACTGCGAGCCACCAATGAGGAAGGTCGCCTCGCGGTCCTCCCAGCACTCGAAGATGTTGGGGCAGCCGGCCTCCTCGCACACCGTGTGCAGCCCGGAGCCGTGGACGAGCTCCTTGAGGTCGCGGTACTCGGGACCCATCGTCGCGCGCGTCTTGATCCACGCCGGCTTCTTCTCGATGGGGGTCGCAGCGTTGCGAGCCTCGACCCGCAGCATGCGGCGGCCCTCCGGGGCGATCGTCACGAGCGCATCTCCGTCCGTCGTCGGACCTTCAGCCTACGGCCGCTCGGCCACTCTCTCGCGCAGGAGCGGGGCGAGCGCGCGTCCGAGGTGGTGCTCGGCGAGCGGGGCGATGTCGAGCGGGGTGAGCACCCGCCCCGTCTCGGCGGTCAGCGACGTCACGCCGACGTCCGGGATCCCGCACGGGACGATGGCGGAGAAGGCGGTGAGGTCTGGGCAGGCGTTGATCGCCACGCCGTGCATCGTCACGCCGCGGGCGACGCGCACGCCGATGGAGGCGAGCTTGCGGTCCTGGCCGCCGGCGGCGTCGCGGATCCACACCCCGGAGCGGCCGGGCACCCGGACCGAGGCGACGCCGACGTCGCCGGCGAGCGCGATGACGGCGTCCTCGAGCGCGCGGACGTAGGCGATGACGTCGACCGGGGGGACGAGCCGGACGATGGGGTAGACGACGAGCTGGCCCGGGCCGTGCCAGGTGATCCGGCCGCCGCGGTCGACGTCGATCACCTCGGTGCCGTCGACCGGCCGCTCGGAGCGGGCCGTGCGCTTGCCGGCGGTGTACACGCTCGCGTGCTCGAGGAGCAGGATGGTGTCCTCCCGGACCCCGTCCGCGACCTCGGCGTGCAGCGCGCGCTGGTGGTCCCAGACCCGGCGGTAGTCGACGAGCAGCTCGCCGAGCCCTACTCGTTCGACCCGCATGCCCCCGATCCTAGGTGCCGCGACGCTCACCGTCGCAGTACCGCGAGAAGCCCGGCCCGCAGGTCGTCGACCTCCGCGGCGGACAGGCCGTGGGTGACGAGCTGCTCGACCGCCTGCGGTCGGCTCACCTCGGCGAGGACCTGGCGCCCGGTGTCGGTGAGCGCCACGACGTGGCGCCGCCGGTCGGAGGCGTGCGGCTCGCGCCGGAGGTACCCGGTGCGTTCGAGGCGCACGAGCATCCGGCTCACCGACTGCTCGGTGACGCCCAGGGCCGTGGCGATCTGCCGCTGGGAGTGGTCCTGGCGCGCGAGGACGGCGAGGACGGGCAGGCTCGCGTGGCTGATGCCCCACTGGGCCAGGTACTCGTCCCACTGGCGTTCGACCTTGCGGGCGGCCGCCGAGAGAAGCCGGCCGGTCGGCCACCGGCTCGGGTCTTCCTCCACCTCTGGTCCTTTCCCGTACCCCGTGCGCTGCGTGCGCAGGCTATCCCCATGTTGCGGCTGCCGGGGACGTGCCGCACCATTACTCAGCGCGCTGAGCAATGTGCGCCCCGCTTCGCCGAGAGGTCGTCATGCCCGCGTCACGCGTCCGTCCACCTGCCCCAGAACGCCGCAGCCGGGCGGGTTCCGCCGTCGGCCGGGCGCTGCTGCTGCTCGGCGTCCTCGCCGCGTGGCTCGCCATCGCCACGTTCGGCGGTATGGCGCAGGGCACGCTGTCCGAGGTCCAGGAGAACGACAACGCCGCGTTCCTCCCCGAGGGTGCGGAGTCGACGCGCGCGGACGAGCTGGCCCGAGAGTTCACCGAGAGCTCCAGCCTGCCCGCGCTCGTCGTCCTCGAGTCCGACGACGGCGCCGCGCTGACGCCCGAGCAGCTCGAGGCGGGCACCGCCTTCGCCGAGCAGGTGCCGGCGCTGGAGCTGCCCGGCGGCGGTCCGCTCGAGGACTACCTCACCGGCCCGGTGATCGCCGTGCCGTCGGAGGACGGCGAGGCCATGCTCGTGCCGATCTCGCTCGATGCCGACCGCGCCAACGAGCTCGTCGGCGAGGAGGAGGAGCGCGTCGTCAACCTCACGGTCGACGAGCTGCGCGTCTTCGCCGCCGAGGAGCTCGACGGCACGGGCCTCACCTCGTGGGTCACCGGTCCGGCCGGCGCCATCGCCGACCTCGTCGAGGCGTTCGCGGGCATCGACGGCCTGCTCCTCGGGGTGGCGCTCGTCGTCGTCCTCGTCATCCTCGTGCTCGTCTACCGCTCGCCGATCCTGCCCTTCACGGTGCTGCTCACGTCGGTGTTCGCCCTGTGCGCGGCCGCGCTGGTCATCAAGCCGCTCGCCGGGGCCGAGGTGCTGCTCCTCAACGGCCAGAGCCAGGGCATCCTCTCCATCCTCGTCATCGGTGCGGCGACCGACTACTCGCTGCTCCTCGTCGCCCGGTACCGCGAGGAGCTCACCCGGCACGAGCGCCCGGTCGACGCGATGCGGGTGGCGTGGCGTGCCTCCCTCGAGCCGATCCTCGCCAGCGCCGGCACGGTCATCGCCGGCCTCCTGTGCCTCCTGCTGTCCGACCTCGGCTCCAACTCCAGCCTCGGCCCGGTCGCCGCGATCGGGATCGCCTCCGCGGTCCTCGCCGCCCTCACGCTGCTGCCCGCCCTGCTCCTCATCGCCGGCCGCCGGTCCCGCGCCCTGTTCTGGCCGCGCGTGCCGCGCGTCGTCGCCGCCGAGGACGCCCGTCCCGTTCGCGCGGGCCTGTGGCAGCGCGTCGCCGACGGCGTCACGCGCCGCGCCCGTCCCGTCTGGGTGGTCACGGCCCTGGGGCTCGCGGCCCTCGCCGCCTTCGTCCCGACCCTGCAGGCCAACGGCACGAGCGAGTCCGACGTGTTCCTCACCGACGTCGAGGCGGTGGCCGGCGAGGAGGTGCTCGCCGAGCACTTCGACGAGGGCACGGTGCAGCCGTCGGTGGTCATCACCGCCGAGGACAACGCTCAGGACGTGCTCGGCGCCGCCGAGGGGGTCGACGGCGTGGAGTCGGCGACCATCCTCACCGAGGCGCCCGAGGGCGCCGCGCCGGGTGGGATGCCCGGCGGTCAGCCCGGTGGCGGGGAGCAGCCCACCGAGGACGCCCCGCCGGTCGTCGTCGACGGCAACGTCCGCATCGAGGTCGTCACGACGGCCGCGGCGGAGAGCCAGGAGGCCGTGGCCACGGTGGAGGCGCTGCGCACCGCGGTGCACGACGTCGACGCCGACACCCTCGTGGGTGGGGCGGCGGCGCAGCGGCTCGACACCCAGCAGACCGCGGCCAAGGACCTGCGCACGATCATCCCGGTCGTCCTCGTCGTGATCTTCATCATGCTCGCGCTGCTCCTGCGCTCCATCGTCGCGCCGCTCCTGCTGCTCGGTGCCAACCTGCTCTCGTTCGGCGCGACGATGGGGCTCGCGGCGATCTTCTTCAACCACGTCTTCGACTTCCCGGGCGCCGACGCCACCGTGCCGCTGTACGGGTTCGTCTTCCTCGTCGCACTGGGGATCGACTACTCCATCTTCCTCATGACGCGGGTCCGTGAGGAGTCGCTGCACCATGGCACCCGGGAGGGGGTGCGCCGGGGCCTGGCGGTCACGGGCGGGGTCATCACCTCGGCCGGGCTCGTCCTCGCCGCCACGTTCAGCGCGCTCGTGGTCATCCCGTTGCTCTTCCTCGTCCAGCTCGCCTTCATCGTCGCGGTCGGGGTGCTCATCGACACCTTCATCGTGCGGTCCCTGCTCGTGCCCGGCCTGGTCCACGACGTCGGCCGCACCTCGTGGTGGCCGTGGGCGAAGCGGATCCCCCAGGACTGACGCCCGCCGGGCCTGTGGACAGGCCCGGCGGCGGCAGGCCGGACGGAGTTTCCTGCTGCCATGGTCGGTCGGCGCACCCGCTCGCCCGGGGGGCCCGAGGTCCCCGGGCACCGGTTGGGCGCTCCCGTGGGTTTCGGGGCGAACGGGGCGGTGTGGTCGGCGCGGGACGCGGCGGGGCGGGACGTGGTTGTCAGCGTCCTCCCGCTCGCCCCGGGTGAGGCGGGGGCGGCCCAGCTGCGTCGCCTCGCGGCCCTCCGGGGGCTGGCGCACCCGCACCTCGCCCGGGTCGTCGACGTCGTGGGGCTCGACCAGCGCCGGTGCGCGCTGGTGAGCGAGCGGGTCCCCGGGCCCACACTGGCCACCGTCCGCGCGGCGGGCGGCGGGGCGTCGCCCGGCGAGCTGGCGACGCTCCTGGCGAGCCTGGCGGACGCCCTGGCCTCGCTCCACGACCGGGGCGTGGTCCACGGAGACGTCTCGCCGGCCAACGTCGTCATCGCCCCCGGCGGGGTGCCAGTGCTCGTCGACCTCGCCGGGGAGGTCGCTCACGAGCTCGGCACACCCGGCTTCATCGCGCCCGAGCGCGCCCGCGGCCAGGCGGCGGGCGCCCCGGGGGACGTGTGGGCCCTGGCGCGGCTCGTGCTGTGGGCCGGCCCGGACGAGCCCGACCCGGGCGTGGCCGCGCTGGTGGCCGCCGCGCTCGATCCCGACCCGCCCCGCCGGCCGACGGCCCGCGCGCTCGCCAACCGGTCCCCGGCGGTCGCCGCCAAGGGCGTCCGGGTGCCCTCCGCCCCCGAGCTGGCGCAGGCGCGGCTGCGCGCCACGGACTCCCCGACCCGGGTCCGGCCCCCGACCCGGCGCGAGGTGCGCGAGCGGGCGGCGGTGCGGCAGGCTCGCCCGACCCGGCGAGCGCGCAGGCCGTGGTCTCTCGCGCTGGCCGCCGTCGCCGTCGGGACGGCGCTCGTCGTCGCGGGGATGCAGGTGGCGGGCCAGGGGCCGGCGGGTCGGGCGGTGGGGGAGCCGCGCGGGCCGGTGCCCGGGGCGACCGGCCCTGCCGCCACCACACCCGGCATGACGGCGGAGCCCGCTAGCCCCACCACAGGTGCACCGAGCCCCGGTCCCGGTGCGTCGCCCGGCCCGGCCCCGGGGGCGTTCGACGCCCGCGCCGTCGTCGGCTCGCTCCTCGACCGGCGCGACGCCGCGCTCATGGCGGGGGACCGGGAGGGCCTGGCGGCGCTCAGCGTCCCGGGTGGGCCAGCGGCGGCCGGGGACGAGGAGCTGGTCGGGCGCATCGCGTCCTCGGCCACGACCATCCGCGACCTGCGGACGGAGGTGGTGGAGGTGCGCACCGTCGAGGAGTCGGCCCGCGGGGCGGTGCTCGAGGCGGTGCTCCGTCAGCAGGCCCACCGGCGCGTCGTCGACGGCGAGGTGGTCGACGTCCCCGCGCAGCCCGCCCGCTGCCTGCGCCTCACGCTCGCGGGTCCGCCGTGGCGCCTTGCGGACGCGACCCCCTGCCGGTAGGGGGGCGGGCTCAGGCCCGGGCGCCCACCCACGCGGCGGCGTCCTCAGCGCGGGGGTGGAGGAAGGTGAAGCCGTCCGCGAGCAGGCGTGAGGGGAGCATCCGCTGGGAGGCGAGGACGTCGTCGGCGAACGGGCCGAGGGCGACCCGCAGGGCGAGGCGGGGGACCGGGACGAACGCGGGACGACCGAGCGAGCGGGCGAGCGCCCGGATCACCTCCCCCTGTCGCTGCGGGTTCGGCCCGGAGACGTTGACCGGGCCCGTGAGCGGGGAGTCGATGAGGTGGAGCTGTGCGCGGACGTGGTCCGCCAGCGAGATCCACGGCCACCACTGCCGCCCACCCCCCAGGGGCCCTCCGAGCCCCGCCTTGAACAGCGGGAGCAGCGGCCCGACGGCGCCGCCGCCCGGGGCGAGGACGATGCCCGTGCGCAGGAGGGTGACCGTCACGCCGGCCTCCTGGGCCGGTGCCGTGGCCCCCTCCCACGCCCGGCAGACGTTCGCGAGGAAGTCGCTGCCCAGCGTCGAGTCCTCCGTGAGGGCCTCCTCGCCGCGGTCCCCGTAGATGCCCACGGCCGAGGCCTGGAGGAGGCGGGGCGCCGGGCGCCCGGCTCGCGCACGGCGGCGCGCCTCCTCGGCGAGGGCGCCGGCCAGGAGGCGGGTGCCGTCCACGCGGGAGGCGAGGATGGTCTCCCGGTAGGCGGGCGTCCAGCGGTGGTCACCGACGCCGGCGCCGCCGAGGTTGACGACGACGTCGACGTCCTCGAGCGCGTCGGCGGGCAGCACCCCGGCGCCCGGGTCCCACTGCACCTCCTCGGGCGAGGTGGCCGGGCGGCGGACGAGCCGGCGCACGGTGTCGCCCCGGTGGATGAGGTGCCGCGCGAGGTGGCTGCCGAGGAGTCCGGAGGCCCCGGCGGCGAGGACGGTGAGCGGGCGGTCGGCCATGCCGCCACGCTAACCACGCGCGGCAGGTACGGCCCGCCGGAGGCGCGCGGCGGGTACGGCCCGCCGGAGGCGCGCGGCGGGTGCGGCCCGCCGGAGGCGCGCGGCGGGGTACGGCCCGCCGGAGGCGCGCGGGCCGGTCCTCGCAGCGCCGGGCGGCCCGAGCGTGTTGGATGTGCCGATGAGCATTCCCCGCGACGCGCGGCGCCGGTACGGGGCCGGGAGCGTGCTGGTACTGGCCGCCGTCGTCGCCGTGGCGGTCAACCTGCGCGCCCCGGTGGCAGGCGTCGGGCCGGTGCTGGAGGAGATCCGCAGCGGCACCGGCCTGTCGGTCGGGGCGGCCGGGTTCCTCACCTCCCTGCCCGCGCTGTGCTTCGCGGCGATCGGGCTCGCCAGCCCGTGGCTCGCCCGCACCCTGGGCACCACCCGCGCGATCACGGCCGCGCTGGTGCTCCTGGCCGTCGCGCTCGTCGTCCGGGTGACCGGCGCGTCGCCGACCCTCCTCGTCGGCAGCGTCGCGGCGTGCGCGGGGATCGCGGCGGTCAACGTGCTGCTCCCGGTGGTCGTCAAGGAGCGGTTCGGCCACCGCGTCGGGACCGTCACCGGCCTCTACACCTCGGCGCTGGCCGGCGGGTCCGCCGTGGCGGCCGCCGTCACGGCGCCCCTCGCCGTGGCGGCCGGGCCCGGCGGGTGGCGGATCGCCCTCGCCGTGTGGGCCCTGCCGTGCGTGGTCGCGGTGGCCCTGTGGGTGGCGGCCTCGCGCCGAGACCCGCGGGGCACCCCCGTGGTGCGCCCGCGCGAGCGGGTCGACCGGCGCCTCGTCCATCACCCGGTCGTCTGGGGGCTGACCGTCTTCTTCGGTGCCCAGTCGCTCATCTTCTACACGATCCTCGGCTGGCTGCCCGCGGTGTACCGCGACGCGGGCCTCGACGCGGCGACCGCGGGCACGCTGCTGGCGGTGTGCGTGCTCATCGGGGTGCCGACGTACTTCGTCGTGCCGGTGCTCGCGGCGCGGCGGCCCGGTCAGCGGGCGTGGGCGGTCGGGCTGACGGCGGCGGCCGTGGCCGGGTTCGCCGGCCTGCTCGTCGCGCCCGCGGAAGGGGCGTGGCTGTGGGCGGTCCTGCTCGGCCTCGGCAACGCGACGTTCCCCCTCACCATGAGTCTCTTCGCGCTGCGGACGAGCAGCCCCGCCCAGACGGCGGCCGTCTCCGCCGCCGGGCAGAGCGCGGGCTACCTCATCGCGGCGGTCGGCCCCATCGGCGCGGGCCTCCTGCGCGAGGCCACGGGTTCGTGGACGGCCCCGATCCTCGCGCTGCTCGCCGTCCTGGTGGTCCAGGCGGGGGCGGGCATGCTCGCCGGGCGCAGCGGGCAGCTCTGACCCCGGGCTGACGGATAGCCGGCCGCGTCCTGGCCGCGTGGGCCGGCCCGGCACACCGTGGTAGTGGCGTCGCGCTGCCTGGCCCGTCGATCACGCCCTTATGGGTGAGAAAACCGTGCCTATGGCGCTGGAAAGTCACCCATAGTCCCACCGTCACGCGTAGGCCCCGCGTAGGCCCGGGGC
Organism: Georgenia faecalis; assembly: GCF_003710105.1. Lineage (GTDB taxonomy): Bacteria > Actinomycetota > Actinomycetes > Actinomycetales > Actinomycetaceae > Georgenia_A > Georgenia_A faecalis. Next base: position 1,994,483 of record NZ_CP033325.1, on the reverse strand, counting down.
CGGTGAGCAGGGGGGGCGCGGGCGGCGCCCACGTCTGCCCCACGTCTGCCCGACGCCGACGCCCGGCACGCCGAAGGCCCCGCACCGGCAGGGTGCGGGGCCTTCGTCAGGGCAGCGGGTCAGAGGCCGAGCTCGCCCTCGAACGCCCCTTCCTCGAGGCGCTTCTTCACGGTCTGCAGGTAGCGGGCCGCGTCCGCGCCGTCGACGATGCGGTGGTCGTAGGACAGGGCGAGGTAGACCATCGAGCGGATGCCGATCGTCTCGTTGCCGTCGGCGTCCTGGACGACCATGGGCCGCTTGACGATGGTGCCGACGCCGAGGATCGCCACCTGCGGCTGGTTGATGATCGGCGTGTCGAACAGGGCCCCACCGGAACCGGTGTTGGTGATGGTGAAGGTCCCGCCACCGAGCTCGTCCGGGGTGACCTTGTTGTCCCGGGTCCGGGCCGCGAGATCGTTGATCTTGCGGGCGATGCCGGCGATGTTGAGGTCGCCGGCGTCCTTGATGACCGGGACGAGGAGGCCGCGCGGCGTGTCCACCGCGATCGCCACGTTCTCCTGGCCGTGGTAGACGATCTGCTCGCCGTCGATCTGCGCGTTGATCTTCGGGTGGGCCTTGAGCGCCTCGGTGGCGGCCTTGACGAAGAACGGCAGGAACGTGAGCTTCGTGCCTTCGCGCTCGGCGAAGGAGTTCTTCGCCCGGCCGCGCAGCGCCGCGATGCGGGTGACGTCCGCCTCGACGACCGTCGTCAGCTGCGCGGAGACCTGGAGCGAGTCGACCATGCGCTTGGCGATGACCTTGCGCAGCCGCGACATCTTCTCGGTCGTCCCGCGCAGCGGGGAGACGTCGGGGATGGTCGCCGCCTGCTTGGCGGGCGCGGCCTCGGCGGCGGGGGCCGCAGCGGCGGCGCGGGCGGCCTCGGCGGCCTTCTCCGCCGCCTCGAGGACGTCCTGCTTGCGGATCCGACCGCCGACGCCGGTACCGGTGACGGAGTCGAGGTCCACGCCCTTGTCGTTCGCGAGCTTGCGCACGAGCGGCGTGACGTAGGACGCGGCGGCGGCGCTGTGCGAGGAGCTGGCGTCGGGGGAGGACGGCTCGGGCTCGCCGCCGCCGGTCTCCTTGGCCGTCGCCGCACCGGCCTGCGCGGCCGGGCGGGCCTGCTCCTGCTGCGCGGGAGCCTCCTGCGCAGGAGCCTTCTCCTGCGCGGGAGCCTCCTGCGCCGGGGCCTTGTCCTCGGCGGGAGCCTGCTCGGACGCGGCCTGGGCGGCGGGGGCCACCTGCTCGGCCGGGGCGGAGGAGCCGGTGGGCTCGCCGGCCGGCTCGCCGCCGACGTAGCAGAGCTCGGCGCCGACCTCGACGGTCTCGTCCTCGCCGACGAGGATCTTCGTCACCACACCGGCGACCGGGGAGGGGACCTCGGTGTCGACCTTGTCGGTGGAGACCTCGAGGAGGGGCTCGTCGACCTCGACGGTCTCGCCCTCGCTCTTGAGCCAGCGGGTGACGGTGCCCTCGGTGACGGACTCGCCGAGGGCGGGCATCGTCACGGCCTGGCCGGAGCCAGAACCCCCAGAGCCAGAACCGCCCGAGCCGGACCCTCCGGACCCGGAGCCACCGGCCGACGCGGTCGCCTCGGCGGCCGCCTGCGCGGGCTGCTCACCGGCGGCGGGCTGGGCCGCCTCGACCTCCTCGGCGGCGGGCGTCGGGCTCGCCGCGGGGGAGGACTGGGGGCCGTCCTCGGCGGGGGCGGACGCCTGGGCGTCCTCCTGCTCGGGCGCGGAGGCGTCGCCGCCACCGCCGGAGCCGTCGCCGATGATGACGAGCTCGGCACCGACCTCGACCGTCTCGTCCTCCTCGACGAGGATCTTCTCCACGACGCCGGCGACCGGCGAGGGGACCTCGGTGTCGACCTTGTCGGTCGAGACCTCGAGCAGGGGCTCGTCGACCTCGACCGACTCACCGACCGCCTTGAGCCAACGGGTGACGGTGCCCTCGGTGACGGACTCGCCCAGCGCGGGCATCTTCACGGACTCAGACATGACCTGGCGTCTCCTTCGATGGGCGGTCAGTTGTGGGAGTGGAGCGGCTTGCCGGCGAGCGCCAGCGCCGCCTCACCCAGGGCTTCGTCCTGGGTGGGGTGGGCGTGGATGAGCGAGGCCACGTCGTCCGGGTAGGCCTCCCAGTTGACGATGAGCTGGCCCTCGCCGATGAGCTCCCCGACGCGCGACCCGATCATGTGGACGCCGACGATTGGGCCGTCCTTCTGGCGCACCAGCTTGACGAAGCCCTGGGTCTTGAGGATCTGGCTCTTGCCGTTGCCGGCGAGGTTGAACTCGACCGACTCGACGCCGTCGTCCCCGTACAGCTCCTTGGCCTTCGCCTCGGTGACGCCCACGGAGGCGACCTCGGGCTCGCAGTAGGTGACCCGCGGGATGCCGGACTCCACGATGACCGCCGGGTTGAGGCCCGCGATCTCCTCGGCGACGAAGATGCCCTGCTGGAAGCCGCGGTGCGCGAGCTGCAGGCCGGGGACGATGTCGCCGACGGCGTAGATGTTGCCGACGCCGGTGTGGAGGCGCTCGTTGGTGAGGACGAAGCCGCGCTCCATGGGCACGCCCTGCTCCTCGTAGCCGAGGTTCGCCGTGGCCGGGCCGCGCCCGACGGCGACGAGGAGGATCTCCGCCTCGTACGTCTTGCCGTCCTCGGTGGTGACGACGACGCCGTCGGCGGTCTGCTCGACGCCGGCGAAGCGGGTGCTCGTGGCGAAGTTGATCTTGCGCTTGCGGAAGGCCCGCTCGAGGGCCTTGGACAGCGACTCCTCCTCGTTGGGCACGAGGTGGGGGAGGGCCTCGATGATCGTGACGTCGGCGCCGAAGGAACGCCAGACGGAGGCGAACTCGACGCCGATGACGCCGCCGCCGAGCACGATGGCGCTCGTGGGGACGGTGTCGAGCTGGAGGGCCTGCTCGCTCGTCATGACGCGGCCGCCGATCTCGACACCCAGCGTGCGGGAGAAGGACCCGGAGGCGAGCAGGACGTTGCGGCCGCGGTAGGCGCGCCCGTCGACCTCGACGGTGTCCTGCGCGACGAGCCGGCCCCAGCCGGTGATGTAGTCGATCTTGGCGGCGGAGACGAGGCCCTGCAGACCCTTGTACAGGCGCCCGACGACGGCGTCCTTGTACGAGTTGACGCCGGGCATGTCGATGCCCTCGAACGACGCCTTGACGCCGACCGAGGCCGCCTCGTTGATCTCCTCGACGACGGCGCCGCTGTGGAGCAGGGCCTTCGTGGGGATGCAGCCGCGGTGCAGGCAGGTGCCACCGAGCTTGTCAGCCTCGATGAGCGCGATCTTCAGGCCGAGCTGAGCGCCGCGGAGCGCGGCTGCGTACCCACCACTTCCCGCTCCCAGAATGACCAGGTCATACATGGTGTCCTCAGACGTGGTGGTCACGTACCTCTCCTCGAGCGCGGGGTAGGGCCGACGGTGGCCCGGCGTCCCCCCATCTTGTCACCGTCCGGCGGCGGGGCACCACCACACCCGTTGTACGGCGGGTCACACGCACCGCTCCGCCGCTCTAGTCTGTGGCGTTATGCGGTTGTTCCCCCGACGGCGCCAGCAGGCCACGCGCGAGCCCTCCCGTGCCGAGGTGAAGGCCGAGACGACGGCGCACTTCCGGCAGTTCGTCTCGACCCGCGTGGGCGTCGAGGGCTACCTCGAGCCCGCGACCTACGTGGATCCGCCCACCCTCGTGCTCGTCGCGCGCACGGGGGAGTGGACCCGGCGCCGCGTCCCCGACGCGCAGGCGGCGCGCGAGCTGGGGCGGACGCTGGAGATCCCCGTCTACGACGTCAACCTCACCGGCTACCCGGCGCGCATGCGGGAGTGGAGCGCGCAGCAGCGCCGCGGCGGCTGACGGCGCCGGCCGGTACGCGCGCCCGCGATGCCGGCCCGCGCACCGCCGCGAACGCGAACGCGAACGGGCCCGGCCGCGAGGATCGGCCGGGCCCGTGACGTCCGTTCAGCGCTGCGCGGCGCCCTCGAGCAGGCCCAGGAGCGTGCGCACGCCCATGCCCGTGCCCCCCTTGGGGGTGTACCCGCGCGGCGAGCCCTCGTTGTAGGCGGGCCCGGCGATGTCGAGGTGGGCCCAGGGCGTCTCGCCGACGAACTCCTGGAGGAAGAGGCCCGCGACGAGCATGCCGCCGAAGCGGTCGCCCATGTTGGCGAGGTCGGCGACCGGGGAGCGCAGGGAGTCCCGCAGCTCGGTGGGCAGCGGCATCGGCCAGAACTGCTCGCCCGTGCGGTCGGCGGCCGCGACGACAGCACCCCGCACGTCCTCGCTGCCCATGACGGCACCGACCTGGTTGCCCAGGGCGACCATCTGCGCGCCCGTGAGGGTGGCGATGTCGGCGACGACGTCGGGGCTCTCCTCGCACGCGGCGACGAGGGCGTCGGCCATGACGAGGCGGCCCTCGGCGTCGGTGTTGAGCACCTCGACGGTCTTCCCGCCGCGCATGGTGACGACGTCGGAGGGGCGCTGCGCGCTGCCGGAGGGCATGTTCTCGGCCAGGGCGAGCCAGCCGGTGACCCGCACGGGGAGGTCGAGGGCGGCGGCGGCCAGGACGACGTGGAGGACGGTGGCGGCGCCCGCCATGTCCATTTTCATCGTCTCCATGCCCTTGGCGGGCTTGATGGACAGGCCGCCGGAGTCGAAGGTGATGCCCTTGCCGACGAGGGCGTAGTGCGCCTTGGCGCGCGCGGGGGCGTAGGTGACCTTGACGAGGCGGGGCGGGCGCAGCGAGCCCTGGCCGACGCCGACGATGCCGCCGTAGCCGCCGGCGGCGAGCTCGCGCTCGTCGAGCACGCTCACCTTGACCTTGGTCCCCTTGGCCGCGGCCTTGGCCTCGTCCGCGAAGGACTGCGGGAAGAGGTCGCGGGGGGAGGCGTTGACGAGGTCGCGGACACCGGCGACGGCGTCGGCCAGCACGCGCGCCCGCTCGACGGCGGCCTTGGCGGCCTTGTCGCGGGCCAGCGGCGTGGCGAGCTCGACGCGGGTGACCGGCGCCGGGTCGGTGCGGCGGTACCGGTCGAAGCGGTACGCGCCGAGCAGTGCGCCCTCGGCCACGGCTCCGACCTCCTCGGCCGTCGTCGCGGGCAGCGCCAGGACGGCGTCGGCGGTGCCGGCGAGCGAGCGCACGGCCGCACCGGCGGCCCGGCGCAGCGCCTCGGCGCCCGGACGGCCTGCGGCGACCGGCCCGAGCCCGGTGAGGACGACGACGTCGGCGGCGAGGCCGTCGCCGGCGGGGATGCGCAGGACCTCGTCCGCGGTGCCCTTGACGCCGAGGGCGGGCAGGAGCGCGGTGAGGCGGTCCACGACGGCGCGCGGGAGGTGGTCGGCGAGGAGGCGGGCGGCGCCGTCGTCGCTCGTCGTCGCGAGGACGAGGGCGTCGGCGTGGCTGCGGGCAGGGTCCTTGGGGCTCAGGCTCAGTTCGGTCACGGTGTCGATGCTAGCGGCGCGGCGGCACGGCGGGCAGGTGGGAGCAGCCCCGGGCGGGCGTCCGGTGGTCCCGGAGGTCGGTACGCTCGCCCCGTGCTTGCTGCTGTCGTCGCCGTGGCCGGGTTGGCCGGCGTCCTCGCCCTCTGGGCCGCCCTGTTCGCCGTCCGCGACCGTGCGGTGATCCTGCGACAGCTCATCGCCGGCGGTGTCGTCGAGGCGGCGATCCTCGTGCAGATGGTCGTCGCCGGCATCGGCCAGGCGGGCGGCCACCCGGTCGCCGACCCGTGGACCCTGTGGGGCTACCTCGTCGTCGCCCTCATGGTCCTGCCGCTGGCGGCGGCCTGGGCGCTGGCGGACCGGACCCGGTGGAGCTCCGTCGTCCTCGTCGTGGCGGCCTTCACGGTCGCGGTCATGGAGCTGCGTGTGTGGCAGGTGTGGTCCGCGTGAGCGCAGGACTGTCGACGACCCCCGCCGAGGACCGGCGCCGCCCGGCGTACGGCGTCGGGCGCGTGCTCATCGCGGTGTACGCCGTCTTCGCCATCTCGGCCACGGCCCGCGCCGTCGTCCAGCTCCTGCGGGACGCCTCGGAGGCGCCGCTGGCCTACGGGTTGTCGGCCCTGGCCGCCGTGGTCTACGTCGCCGCGACCGTCCTGCTCGCCCACAACGGGCGGCGCGCCCGGCGGGCGGCGTGGGTGGCGGTGCTCTTCGAGCTCACCGGCGTCCTCGTCGTCGGGGCCCTGAGCCTGTCCCGGCCCGAGCTGTTCGGCGAGGACACCGTGTGGTCGGCGTTCGGGCAGGGCTACGGCTACGTGCCGCTCGTCCTGCCCCTGCTGGGCATGGTCTGGCTGTGGCGGTCGAGCCCCGTGCGGATCGCCGCCACCGCGGGCGGCTGAGCGACCCTCCTGGCTGCGGGACTCCCGGGTGCGCGCCTCTCTCGTCGGAGCGGCTCTCAGCGCGCCGGGGCCTCGCGGGCGAGGGCCCGGTTCATCCGGCCCGGCCACCCGGGCCCCTGGTAGATGAAGGCCGTGTACGCCTGGAGCAGGTCGGCGCCCGCGTGGAGCATCCGCCGAGCGTCCTCGACGTCGGTGATCCCGCCTACGCCGATGATCGTGGGGCCGGCGCCGAGCCGCGCGCGCAGCCGGGCGACGACGGCGACCGAGCGGGCGTGCAGGGGCGGGCCGGACAGGCCGCCGGGCCCGTGGTCGTGGTCGATGGTGGTGTTCGTGGCGACCACGCCCGCCAGCCCCAGCTCGAGGACAAGGTCGGCGACGGCGTCGAGGTCGGGCTCGCTGAGGTCGGGGGCCACCTTGACGAGGACCGGCACGCGGCGGCCGGCGGCGTCGTCCGCCGCCGACTGCGCGGCGGCGAGGATGGGGCGCAGGACAGTGACCGCCTGCAGGTCGCGCAGCCCCGGGGTGTTGGGCGAGGACACGTTGACGACGAGGTAGTCGGCCCAGCGGGCCACCTCCCGGGCGCTGGCGACGTAGTCGGCCACCGCGTCGGCCGCGGGCGTCACCTTGGACTTGCCGATGTTGGCGCCGACGACGACGGAGCGCCCCCGGCGGGTGCGGCGCAGCTCCCGCAGGGCCGCGCCGGCGGCGGCGGCGCCGTCGTTGTTGAAGCCCATCCGGTTGCGCAGGGCGCCCTGCTCGGGCAGCCGCCACAGGCGCGGGCGCTCGTTGCCCGGCTGCGGGTGCGCGGTCACGGTGCCCACCTCGACGTGGGCGAAGCCGAGCATGTCCATCCCGAGGACGGTGCGGGCGTCCTTGTCCATCCCGGCCGCCAGGCCGAGCGGGCCCGGCACCCGGCGTCCGAACGCGGTGGTCGTCGCCTCCGGCGCGCGCCGCCCCAGGGTGGCGCGCACGGCGTGCGACAGGCCGGGGACGGCCGCCGCCGCGCGGATGGCACCCAGGCCCACGTGGTGGGCGCGCTCGGGGTCGGCGCGCAGCGCGAGGGTGCGGAAGAGGAGCCGGTAGAGGGGGGAGCCGCCGCTCACTCCACGCTCTCCCCGCGCTTGACCTGGGGCTTGGGCGCCCGGAGGAAGCGGGGCTGGAAGACGCGGGTGAAGGCGTACATCGCGGTGAACCGCGGGATCTGGTCCTCGTCGAAGCGGCGCTTGACCTTGCGCATGGCGGCGACGGTGTAGCCGATCGCGAAGGCGAGGGCGATGAAGAACCCGGCGTACATGACGACGAGCCCGACGACGGCGACCTCGGGGAGCTGGCTCGCGAAGAGCAGGAGCACGATGGCGACCATCGCCATGGGCAGGAAGAACTCGCTCGGGCTGCGCCGCGAGTCGATGTAGTTGCGGACCCAGCGCCGGACCGGTCCCTTGTCGCGCTGGGGCAGGTACCGCTCGTCGCCCGTGGCCATCGCCTGCTGCTGGCGGGCGTACAGCTCGTTGCGTCGTTCGCGGTCGGCGCGGCGGGCCGCCTTGCGGTCCGAGGCGACGAGCGGGCGCTTGTTCTGCGCCTGGGCCTCGCGGCGCTTGGGCGTGGGGCCGCCCTTGGCGCCCGGGCGGCTCTCGCCCTCGGGCTCCGGGGTGGCCGGGGCGTCGTTCTTGCGGCGTTCCATCACCTGACGAAGGGTAGTCGAGCGGGCGGACGCTGCCGGTGCTGGCCTACCCTGGGAGACGTGACCAGCGTCGACGAGCTCGCCCAGCGCACCCACGAGGCCTTCGCCCAGGTGCGCACCGACCTCGAGGCCCTCGTGCGGATCCCCAGCGTCTCCGCCGCGGCCTTCGGACCCGAGGGGGTGGAGGCCAGCGCCGCCGCCGTGGCCGAGCTCCTGCGCGGGGCCGGGATGGAACAGGTCGACGTCCTGCGTGTCGATGACGAGGAGGGCCGGCCGGGCCGGCCCGCCGTCGTCGCCCACCGCGAGGGCCCCGAGGGGGCGCCGACGGTCCTGCTCTACGCCCACCACGACGTCCAGCCGCCCGGCAAGCCCGAGGGCTGGCGCAGCGACCCGTTTGAGCCCACCCAGCGGGGCGAGCGGCTCTACGGTCGCGGCGCCGCGGACGACAAGGCCGGCATCGTCGCCCACGTCGGCGCGTTGCGCGTGCTCGGCGACGACCTCGGGGTCGGCGTCACCGTCTTCGTCGAGGGCGAGGAGGAGGTCGGTTCCCCGACCTTCTCCCGGTTCCTCCACACCTACCGCGACCGGCTCGCCGCGGACGTCATCATCGTCGCCGACTCCAACAACTGGAAGGTCGGCGTCCCCGCCCTCACGACGTCGCTGCGCGGCCTCGTCGACTGCGTCGTCGAGGTGAGCGTCCTCGACCACGCGGTCCACTCCGGCATGTTCGGCGGGCCCGTCCTCGACGCGCTCACCCTCCTGTCCCGCCTCGTCGCCACGCTGCACGACGACGCGGGGGACGTCGCTGTGGCCGGCCTCACCACGGCGCCGTCGCCCACCGTCGACTACCCGGAGGACGACCTGCGCGCCGACGCCGGCGTGCTCGACGGCGTCGCGCTGGCCGGCACCGGCTCCCTCGCCGCCCGGCTGTGGACCAAGCCGGCCCTGTCCGTCATCGGCATCGACGCCACCACGGTCGACCACGCCTCCAACACGATCACCCCGAGCGCCCGGGCGAAGCTCTCCCTGCGCATCGCGCCCGGGCAGGACCCGGCCGCGGCGGAGGCCGCCCTCCATGAGCACCTCGTGAGCCACGCCCCCTTCGGTGCGCGGGTGCGGGTCGAGCGGGGGGAGCGGGGCCAGGCGTTCCAGGCCCCGGCCGACTCCGAGGCGATGCGCGCGGCGCGCTGGGCGTTCACCTCCGCGTGGGGGACCGAACCGGTCGACATCGGCGTCGGGGGCTCCATCCCCTTCATCGCCGACCTCCTCGAGGCGTACCCGCAGGCGGCCATCCTCGTCACCGGCGTGGAGGACCCCGACTCGCGGGCCCACTCCGAGGACGAGTCGGTTCACCTCGGCGAGCTGGAGCGGGTCGTCCTCGCCGAGGCGCTGCTCCTGGCGCGCCTCGCGCGCCAGGTCTGAGCCCGCGCCGCGGTGCGCGTCCTCCTCGCGCCCGACCGGCTCTCCGGGCCGCTCAGCGCCGTCCAGGCGGCGGCCGCGCTGGCCCGCGGCTGGCAGCGGCGCGCGGCCGGTGACGAGCTCACCCGGCTGGCCCTGTCCGACGGGTCGGCCGGGCTGGTCGACGTCGTCCACGCCGCGTGCGGCGGCCGGCTGGTCCCGCTGACCGCCCGCGGCCCCCTCGGTGAGCCGGTACCGGCCGCCGTCCTGCACGTCCCCGGCGACGCCGGCGGCACCGCCTACGTCGAGGCCGACCAGGTCCTCGGCACCCACCTCACGCCGCCGGGGGAGGAGCTGCGGCGGGCCGAGGCCGGCACCAGCGCCGGTCTCGGCGACCTCGTCCTGGCGGCGCTGCGCACCGGCGCGAGCCGCGTCGTCGTCGGCCTCGGTGCCGGGGCCGCGCACGACGCCGGGACCGGGGCGCTGGCCGTCCTCGCCGCCGCGGGCACCGGCACCGCGCCCGCCGAGACGTCGCTCGCCGGCGCCCGCGCCCTCGGGACGCTGGCCCCGGGTGACCTCCCCGACCTCGCCGCCGTCGGGCAGCTCCTCCGGGGCCGCGACCTCGTCCTCGCCACCGCCGACGACGTCCCGCTGCTGGGCCTGCACGGGGCCGGCGCGCTCCTCGCCGAGCGCCCGGGGATCTCACCCGCCGACGCGCAGGAGCTCGACGGGTGCGTCGGGCACCTCGCCGACCTCCTCGAGCGGAGCGCGGCCGCGCTGCCGGCCCGCCAGGTGCTCAGTCTCGCCTCCGGCGCCGGCGCGCCACCGGCCCGCCACCTCGGCGCCGGGCGTGCGGCCCGCGCCGCCGGGTCGGGCGCCGGCGGCGGGGCCGGGCTGGCGCTCACCCTCGTCGGGGGCCGCCGGCTGCCCGGCGCGGAGGTCGTCGCGGGCGCCGTCGGGCTCTCCCGCGCGGTCGCCGGCGCCGACCTCGTCGTCACCGCCGCGGCGGAGCTCGACCCCGGCACGCTCGTCGGGTCCGTCGTCGCCACGGTGGCGGAGGCGGCCCTGGCCGAAGGCCTCCCCGTCGTCGTCGTGGCCGAGGAGGTGCACGTGAGCCGGCGCGAGGCAGCGCGCGCCGGGATCAGCGCGACCTACCGGCTGGACCCGGTCGAGCCGAGCACCGGCCTCGCCACGTTGGAGGCGTGGGCCGAGCGCCTGGCTCGCACCTGGTCGGTTCGGCCGTAGGCTGGGAACAACATCGGGACCAGCGAGCGTTACCCCTGCACCACGCCCAGACGATGCGGAGAACCAGATGAGCGAGACGACAGCACCGACCGAGGCCACCACCACGCACGAGGTCGAGCTGACCGACGTCGCGGCGAACAAGGTGCGCTCCCTGCTCGAGCAGGAGGGGCGTGACGACCTGCGCCTGCGCGTCGCGGTCCAGCCCGGCGGCTGCTCCGGCCTCATCTACCAGCTCTACTTCGACGAGCGGCTGCTCGACGGCGACGCGGTCCGCGACTTCGCGGGCGTCGAGGTCGTCGTCGACAAGATGAGCGTCCCCTACCTCGTGGGCGCGACCATCGACTTCGCCGACACGATCGAGAAGCAGGGCTTCACCATCGACAACCCCAACGCCTCGGGCTCGTGCGCGTGCGGGGACTCCTTCCACTGATCGGATCCGCCGCCGCGTCCAGGGACCGGTGAGCGCAGGACGACGCCGACAGCCGGTGGGGTGCACACGCACCCCACCGGCTGTTCTGCGTCCCGGACCGGGGCGCGGTGTGACGTGATCGGCGCGGACTCGCGGCCGGCTCCACGTAGGCGCCTGGTGGGCGGACCGGTAGGCTGCACAGGAGGGACGAAGGTCCCTGTCGGGCTTGCCCGACATGCCCGATCTCATTCGTTTGAGCATTGCGTGGAGGGTCCCCAGCGTGCGATCACCGTTCTCGACCAGCAGGCGCCCCGTGCGTCTGGTGGCCCTTTCCGCCGGCGCAGCGCTGCTGCTGGCCGGCTGCTCGTCGGAGTCGGTGAGGAATGGCTTCCTCCCGAGCAACGAGGGGATGACCGACAAGACGGGCAGCGTCATCGACCTGTGGACGGGTTCGTGGATCGCCGCCCTCATCGTCGGGGTCATCGTCTGGGCGCTGACGATCTGGTGCATCGTCGCCTACCGCCGGCGCAAGGGCGACAACGCCATGCCCGTGCAGCTGCGCTACCACGTGCCGCTCGAGCTCATGTACACGATCCTGCCGATCCTCATCGTCGGCGTGCTCTTCTTCTACTCCGCGCGCGTCACGGGTGACGTCGTCGCGGTCGAGGAGGAGGAGGCGGACCTCCACATCCAGGCCTACGGCAAGCAGTGGAGCTGGGACTTCAACTACCTCGACGACGGCGTCTACTACTCGGGCGACCGGATCTCGCTCACCGGTGAGGAGGGCGTCGAGGAGACGCTGCCCACGCTGTACCTGCCGGTGGGGGAGACGGTGGAGTTCACGCTGGACTCGCGCGACGTCATCCACTCGTTCTGGATCCCCGCGTTCCTCTTCAAGCTCGACATGATCCCCGGCATGACGAACACGTTCCAGGTGACGCCGCAGCAGGAGGGCGTCTACCAGGGCAAGTGCGCCGAGCTCTGCGGGGAGTTCCACTCGGAGATGCTCTTCAACGTCGCCGTCGTCGACCGTGAGACGTACGACGCCGAGATGGAGGACCTGCGCGAGGCGGGTAACGTCGGCGTCCGCGGTGAGGAGCTCGACCGCGTCTACACCGGTGACGAGCGGCGCGTGCCCGAGCAGGGCGAAGGAGAGGGCAACAACTGATGGCCGCGATCGAAGACACCCGCACGGAGCTCGTGCCGGGCCTGCGCCCCCAGCGGCAGAGCCTCGGGCGGACGGTCATCAACTGGGTGACCTCCACCGATCACAAGACGATCGGTTACCTCTACCTCATCACCTCGTTCCTCTTCTTCCTCTTTGCCGGCGTCCTCGCGATGCTCATCCGGCTCGAGCTCTTCGAGCCCGGCATGCTCCTGCTGTCCAAGGAGCAGTACAACCAGTTCTTCACCATCCACGGGACGGTGATGCTGTTCCTCTTCGCCACCCCGCTGTTCGTGGGCTTCGGCAACGTGCTCGTCCCGCTCCAGATCGGCGCGCCGGACGTCGCCTTCCCGCGGATGAACATGTTCAGCTACTGGATGTTCCTCTTCGGCGGGCTCATGGTCGTCGCGGGCTTCCTCACCCCCGGCGGTGCGGCGAGCTTCGGCTGGACGGCGTACGCGCCCCTGTCGGACAACGCGTTCTCGCCGGGTGTCGGCGGTGACCTGTGGGTCCTCGGCCTGGCCATGACCGGCTTCGGCACGATCTTCGGGTCGGTGAACTTCATCGCCACGGTCATCACCATGCGTGCGCCCGGGATGACGATGTTCCGGATGCCGGTGTTCACCTGGAACATCCTCATCACGTCGATCCTCGTGCTCATGGCGTTCCCGGTGCTCGCCTCGGCGCTCTTCGGGCTCGCCGCCGACCGCATCCTCGACGCGCAGATCTTCAACCCGGAGAGCGGGGGCGCCCTGCTGTGGCAGCACCTGTTCTGGTTCTTCGGGCACCCTGAGGTCTACGTCCTCGCGCTGCCGTTCTTCGGCATCATCTCCGAGGTCATCCCGGTCTTCTCGCGCAAGCCGCTGTTCGGCTACAAGGGCATCGTCTTCGCGACGATCGCGATCGCGGCGCTCTCCGTGACGGTGTGGGCGCACCACATGTACACGACCGGCGCCGTCATGCTCAGCTTCTTCGCGCTCATGACCATGACGATCTCGGTCCCCACGGGCATCAAGTTCTTCAACTGGATCGGCACGATGTGGCGGGGGAAGCTCACCTTCGACACGCCGATGCTGTGGTCGCTCGGCTTCATCGTCACCTTCGTCTTCGGTGGCCTCACCGGCGTCATCCTGTCGAGCCCGGCGATGGACTTCCACGTCCACGACTCCTACTTCGTCGTCGCGCACTTCCACTACGTGGTGTTCGGCACCGTCGTCTTCGCGATGTTCGCCGGCTTCTACTTCTGGTGGCCCAAGTTCACCGGCCGGATGCTCGACGAGCGGCTGGGCAAGGTCCACTTCTGGACCCTGTTCGTCGGGTTCCACACGACGTTCCTCATCCAGCACTGGCTGGGGGTCGAGGGCATGCCGCGTCGGTACGCCGACTACATGCCCGAGGACGGGTTCACGTTCTTCAACCAGATCTCCACGGTCGGCGCCGCGCTGCTCACCCTCTCGACGCTGCCGTTCCTGTGGAACGTCTACAAGACCGCCCGCCAGCCGCGGACCGTGTTCGTCGACGACCCGTGGGGCTTCTCCAACTCGCTCGAGTGGGCGACGAGCTGCCCGCCGCCGCGGCACAACTTCACGTCGCTGCCCCGCATCCGCTCGGAGCGCCCCGCGTTCGACCTGCACCACCCCGAGGTCGCCGCGATGGATCACGCCGAGCCCGACCAGGGGATGCTCGACGCCGTGTACGGCGACGCCGAGCGCACGGGCCGCCAGGCGAACGCCGAGGAGGGCGCGCGCGAGCAGCGCGCGACGGGCACCGCCGTGCGTGAGCGTGTGACGGACGAGCGGCGCGCGCGCCGTGACGACGAGGAGGGGAACGTCCGATGAGGGCTGCGGAGTCCGAGCGCGACCAGCGCAAGACCACGCCCGGGGAGCAGGAGCCGGCAGCGCCCAAGCCCATGCGGGTGGAGACGTTGCTCTTCGCCGCCGGTCCGGTGTTCTTCGTCCCGGTCGGCATCGTCTACGGGTTCCTCTCGGACTGGGAGTCCGTGGGGACGACGGCGTTCTTCCTGCTCGCGGGGCTCTACTCGCTCGCCGGCGGGTACCTGTGGATGCTCTCGAAGCGGGTGGACCCCCGCCCCGAGGACGACCCGCTGGCGAACGTCGAGGACAACGCCGGTGAGATGGGCGTCTACGCACCGCACAGCTGGTGGCCGCTCGTGCTCGGTGTCGCGGCGATGCTTGTCTTCCTCGGCCCCGCCGTCGACGCCTGGTGGATGCTCGGTGTCGGCGTCGTGGTGGGCGTGGTCGGCCTCGTCGGCCAGCTCTTCGAGTTCTCCCGCGGGCAGCACGCGCACTGACGCTCACGCTCAGCTTGTCTCGCGCAGGGCCCGGTCACCGCACGCGGTGACCGGGCCCTGCGGCGTCCGGGCCGACCCCGGCGCCGTTGTCCACGACCTCCTGGAGGCACTGGCATGCCCGAGCACCGGCCCTGGAAGGGGGCCGTGTTCATCGCGGCGAGCGTGGACGGGTTCATCGCCCTGCCCGACGGTGACCTGGCCTGGTTGACGGACCCGCCGCCCGAGCCGCGCCACGTGCCGGGCTGGGCGGAGGACCACGCTCCGGAGGGCTACGACGATTTCACCGCTGGAGTCAGCCACCTCGTCATGGGCCGCGGGCTCCCGCTGTTCCACGAGCTGCCCCACGAGATCCGGCTGGTCCACCGCGGTAACTCGACCTCCGACACCGGCATGACCAGCACCCGCTACGAGGTCGTGCGCGGCGCACACGGCTGACCCAGGTCCGGCGCGGACGTCGCGCGCTGGGGCGACGGACGGCGGCGCCGGCTGTCGCGCTGGCCGCCGGCGGCCCGGGGGAGCGGACCGGCTCCGGCTACGGCAAAGCCCGCCGCACCCCTAGGGGCGCGGCGGGCCTGTCAGCCAAGCGTGGGTGCTTCTCAGAGGGTCCCGGTGACGATGAGGCCCGAGGTCTGCGTGCGCGCGCGCTCGAGCCGCGCGGCGACGTCGGCCCAGTTGACGATGTTCCAGAACGCCTTGACGTAGTCCGCCTTGACGTTGAGGTAGTCGAGGTAGAAGGCGTGCTCCCACATGTCGAGCATGAGGATCGGCGTGAGGCCGAGCGGCACGTTGTTCTGCTGGTCGAAGAGCTGGAAGATCGCGAGCTTCTGCCCGATGGAGTCCCAGGCCAGGACCGCCCAGCCCGAGCCCTGGATGCCCGTGGCGGCGGCGGCGAACTGCGCCTGGAAGCCCTCGAACGAGCCGAGCTGGTCGACGATCGCCGCGGCGAGCTCACCCTCGGGCTGGCCACCGCCGTCGGGGGAGAGGTTCTCCCAGAAGACGGTGTGGTTGACGTGGCCGCCGAGGTTGAACGAGAGGTTCTTCTCGTAGAGGTTCACCAGGGCGTGGTCGCCGCTCTCACGGGCCTCCGCGAGCTTCGCCAGCGCGGTGTTCGCCCCGTCCACGTACGTCTTGTGGTGGCGGTCGTGGTGCAGCTCCATGATCTTGCCGGAGATGTGGGGCTCCAGCGCGCTGTAGTCGTAGGGCAGGTCCGGGAGCGTGTACTCGGCCATGTGTCCTCCTTCGGTTGGCGGCGCCGGCGGCGCCTCGTGCAGGGTCAGAGACGCGCGGGGCGCCGAGGTCCGCGCCGGGCGCATCCGAAGACGCACCCGGCGCACCGCTCCAACCTACGACCCGGTGCGGGGGTCCGGCGCGCCGACGGCGGCGGCGGTCCGCTCGGAGCGGCCGTGCGGACCCTCGTCCTCGATCTGCGGCGCGGCCTCACGAGCGGGCAGCTCGTGCTCGTGCTGGGCGGCGGCGAGCTCGGCGGGGGTGACGGGCTCGACGCGGTCCTCGTAGAAGAACCCGGAGACGCGCTGGCGCAGGCGGTCGAGGCGGTAGCCGGGGCGGCGCACGCCTCGGGCGTCCTCTGCCGGGCCGATCTCCACGGGCCGGTGCGCCTCGTAGTCGACGAGCACCCAGCGCTCCTCGTCGGTGAGCGGCTGGTGGACCTCCATGTACTGGCCGGAGTCCATGCGCACGATGCGCCCGGTCTCGTGGCCGTGGAGGGCCAGCTCGCGGTCGCGGCGCTGGAGGCCCAGGCAGATGCGCTTCGTCGCCCAGAAGGAGAGCACGGGGAGGACGAAGAACGCGACCCGCAGCACCCAGGTGATGGCGTTGAGGGAGAGCTCGAAGTGGGTCGCAATGATGTCGTTCGAGCCGGCGAGCGCGAGGACGATCCACACCGAGAGGAACGCCACGCCGAGGGCGGTGCGCACCGGGACGTTGCGCGGGCGGTCGAGGAGGTGGTGCTCGCGCTTGTCCGGCGTCACCCAGGCCTCGAGGAACGGGTAGATCGCGATGGCGGTGAACAGCAGGCCCGGCACGACGACGCCGGGGATGAGGATGTTCAGCGGGATCGTGAAGCCGAACAGCACCACCTCGATGCCGGGCATGAGCCGCAGGCCGCCCTCGAGGAAGAGCATGTACCAGTCGGGCTGGGCGCCGGCGCCCACGGGCGTGGGGTCGTACGGCCCGTGGATCCACACCGGGTTGATCGCCATGGTCGCGCCCATGAGGGCGAGGACGCCGAAGACGATGAAGAAGAAGCCGCCGGCCTTCGCCGCGTAGACGGGCAGGACGGGGTAACCCACGACGTTGCGCTCGGTCTTGCCGGGCCCGGGGAACTGCGTGTGCTTGTGCACGACGACGAGGATGAGGTGCACGGCGATGAGGGCGAGGATGAGGCCCGGGATGAGGAGGATGTGCACCGTGAACAGGCGGGGGATGATGTCCGTGCCCGGGAACTCCCCGCCGAAGAGGGCGTAGGAGGCGTACGAGCCGATGAGGGGGATCGAGCGCGCGACGCCGTCGGCGATCCGCAGGCCGTTGCCGGAGAGGACGTCGTCGGGCAGGGAGTAGCCGGAGAAGCCGGCGAGCAGCGACAGGACGAGGAGGGTGAACCCGACCATCCAGTTGAGCTCGCGGGGCTTGCGGAACGCGCCGGTGAAGAACACCCGCATCATGTGCGCGACGATCGACGCCACGAAGAGGAGCGCCGCCCAGTGGTGGATCTGCCGCATGAGCAGGCCGCCACGGACCTCGAAGGACATGTGCACCGTCGAGGCGAACGCCTCGGACATCGCCACGCCCTGCATCTGCAGCGGGAGCGCGTCCTCGGGGTAGGTCGTGTGCGCCATGCTCGGCACGAAGAACATCGTGAGGAAGGTGCCCGAGAGCAGCAGCACGATGAAGCTGTAGAGGGCGATCTCGCCCAGCAGGAACGACCAGTGGTCGGGGAAGACCTTGCGGGCGAACTCCTTGACGAGCTTGCCTGCGCCGACGCGCGTGTCGAGGAAGTCGGCCGCCGCGGCGCCGCGGGGCGCCTTGCGTGCGGCCGGCGCCGCGGTGGGCGCCTTCGTCGTGGTGCTCACTTGAGACGCTCCCAGTAGCTCGGGCCCACGGGCTCGGTGAAGTCGCTGCGAGCGACGAGGTAGCCCTCGTCGTCCACCGTGATGGGCAGCTGCGGCAGGGCCCGGTTGGCGGGTCCGAAGACCACCTTTGCGCCGTCGGCCACGTCGAACGTCGACTGGTGGCAGGGGCACAGGAGGTGGTGGGTGTCCTGCTCGTAGAGCGCGACGGGGCATCCCACGTGGGTGCACACCTTGGAGTAGGCGACGATGCCCTCGTACTGCCAGTCCTCGCGGCCCTCCTGGACGATGAGCTCGGAGGGGTCGAGCCGCGTCATGATGACGATGGCCTTGGCCTTCTCCTCGAGGTAGTGCTCCTCGTCGGGCAGGCCGTGGGGGATCACCTGGAAGACCGAGCCGACGGTGACGTCGGCGGCGCGGATGGGGACGTCGTCGGGGTCCGTGGCGAGGCGGCGGCCCTCGCGCCACGCGGTGTGCCGGAAGCTGCCGACGTTCCAGTCGCCGCCGAGGTTGCCGATGAGCGGCACGAGGAAGGGCAGCGGGGCCAGGGCGACCGCGCCGGCCAGGGCGCCCTTGAGCAGGGGCCGGCGGGCGATGTTGGCGTCCTCGATGCCCTCGCGCAGGTCGGTGATGGCGGTGTTGCGGATCTCCGGGTCGGAGCCGATGACCTTGCGCTTCTCGACGTGCTCGACGTTCGACATGAGCGTCTTGGCCCAGTGGACGGCGGCCACGCCGATGCCGAGCATGCCGACGCCCAGCCCGACGCCGAGGACCAGCGTGGACAGCCGGATGCTGGCGAGGGTGGTGCCGACCGGGATGGTGAAGTAGCCGACGAGGGCGGCGATGGACGCGAGGATCGAGATCCCGAAGATCACCACGACCTGGCGCTCGGCGCGCTTGGCGGCGCGCGGGTCCCGGTCGGACATCCGGCTGTGGTGCGGCGGGAGCCCGGGGTTCTCGAAGTGGTCGGGGGCGCCGTCGTGGCCGACGACGGTGCTCATCGCGCCCTCGGACTCGCGCCCGGCGGGGGAGACGGCGTCCGACGGACGGTTGTCACTGCTCACGAGGACTTCGCTCCGATCCACACAGCGGCACCGATGAGGCTGCCGATACCGACGATCCACACCCACAGGCCCTCGGTGACGGGGCCGATGTTGCCGAGCGAGATGCCGGCGGGGCTCGTCTCTCGCTGTTCCATGAGGTAGGCGATGATGTCGCGCGCCCCCTCGTCGTCGATGGCCGCCTCGTTGAAGGCGGGCATGGGCTGCGGGCCCGTGCGCATGGCCTCCCAGATCTGGGTGGGCGTCGCCTCGTAGAGGCTCGGCGCGACCTTGCCGTCGCTGAGCGCACCACCGGCGCCCGTGGCGTTGTGGCACATCGAGCAGTTCGTGCGGAAGAGCTCCTGGCCGCGAGCGGCGCTGCCGAGGGCCGGGTCGACCTGCTCGTCGGACGGGATGGCCGGGCCGGGGCCGAGGCTCGCGACGTAGGCCGAGAGCTGGCGGGTCTGCTCCGCGTTCATCTGCGGGGGCTTGCGCTCGTTCTGCGGTGAGCTGACGTCGGCCATGGGCATGCGGCCCGTGCTCACCTGGAAGTCCACCGCCGCGGCGCCGACGCCGATGAGCGACGGCGCGATGTCCGTGCCCTGCGCGTCGAGGCCGTGGCACGTCGAGCAGTTCGCCGCGAAGAGCGCCTCGCCGGCCTCGATCTCCTCCCGGGAGTCCTCGGTCGACGCGGACGCCGACCCGGGGCTGAGCGTGGCGTACGCCACGCCGGTGAGCAGGAGGGCAAGCAGGAGGAGAACCACCGGTGCGAACCGGTGCCTCCTGCTGGCGGCAAGAGCCTTCACAGTGGGATTCCTCGTCTCGGACGTCGGGAGCAGCGCGGGGTCAGCGCAGGAAGTAGATGATGAAGAAGAGGGCGAGCCACACGACGTCGACGAAGTGCCAGTAGTAGGACACGACGACCGCACTGGTCGCCTCGAGGTGCCCGAACTTGCTGGCCGCGAAGGAGCGGCCGATGACGAAGAGGAACGCGATGAGGCCGCCGACGACGTGCAGCGCGTGGAAGCCGGTCGTGATGTAGAAGACCGAGCCGTACGGGCTGGAGGAGATCGTCAGCCCCGCGTGCACGAGCTCGGCGTACTCGAAGACCTGACCGGCGACGAACACGGCGCCCATGATGTAGGTGAGCGTGAACCACTCCTGCAGGCCCCAGCGGCGCACGTCCAGCAGCGAGCCGGTGCGCCGCGGCTGGAACCGCTCGGCGGCGAAGACGCCCATCTGGCAGGTGATCGAGCTGGCCACCAGCACCGCTGTGTTCACCAGGGCGAACGGGACGGCGAGGTGGGCACTCTCCGAGGCCCAGATCTCCGACGACACCGTGCGGTGGGTGAAGTACATGGCGAAGAGCCCGGCGAAGAACATGAGCTCGCTGGACAGCCAAACGATGGTGCCTACCGAGACCGCGTTGGGTCGGGTGACACTCACTGACGGGGCGCTGGGGACAGCCGTTGTCGACGACACCTCGCCATTATGGCCCGAAACCCACCGGCTGGGGACACCCGGACGGGCGCGAGTCGCCACATCGGGCCCCGTGTTGATCGTCACCATGGTATTGCGGCGGCCCGCGCGCGGCGGGTGACCAAGGTCCTGGCCTGCGGTGCCGCGGCCAGGTGAGGACCGGGCTCACTGCGTCCGGCGCGGGCGGGACCGGCCCCAGCGGGGGCCCGGGCTGCTACGGGCTCGGACGGGCGGGATGAGCCGGGAGGTGGCCACTACGATGCACCCGACGGCGTCCGGTCGACGCCGCACCCGCGCGAGGAGCCGGGAACCGGACCGAGAGGACCCTTGATGACGCCCGTGAACACCGACGCCTCGAGCGACGCGACGACCGAGGTGGTCGACATCCTCCTGTACAGCGACGACGTCACCACCCGGGAGCAGGTGCAGCGGGCCGTCGGCCGTCGGGCCGCGAAGGACCTGCCGAAGATCCGGTGGACGGAGGTGGCCACCCACGGCGCGGTCGTCCGCGAGGCGGAGCAGGGGGGCTACGCCTTGCTCATCCTCGACGGCGAGAGCGCCAAGGCCGGTGGCATGGCGGTGAGCAAGCAGCTGAAGAACGAGCTGTACCAGTGCCCGCCGGTCCTCGTCCTCACCGCCCGCCCGCAGGACGCCTGGCTGGCCGCGTCGTGCCAGGCGGACGCCGTCGTCCAGGTGCCGCTCGACCCGATCGAGATCCAGCGCGTCGTCGCCGGCTTCCTGCGCGCGCAGGAGGCATGAGCGTGGCGGCGGAGAACGCCGCGCCGTCCACCCCGACGTGGTCGGAGCTCACCTCCTCCCTCATCGCCGGCGGTGACCTCGACGTCGACCAGGCGTCCTGGGCCATGGACCAGGTGATGTCCGGTCTCACCAGCCCGGTCGTCCTCGCCGGGTTCCTCACCGCGCTGGCGGCGAAGGGCGAGACGGTCGCCGAGCTCACCGGGCTCGCCGACGCGATGCTCGCCCACGCCGTGCCCGTCGACATCTCCCGCGACGCCGTCGACATCGTCGGCACCGGCGGGGACCGGGCACGCACGGTGAACATCTCGACGATGGCCTCGCTCGTCGTCGCCGGCGCAGGCGTGCCGGTGGCCAAGCACGGCAACCGTGCCTCCAGCTCGGCGAGCGGCTCCGCCGACGTCATCGAGGTCCTCGGGGTCCGCCTCGACATGACCGTGCCGCAGGTGGAGGAGGCGTTCCGCGAGGTCGGGATCACCTTCTGCTTCGCCCAGACGTTCCACCCCTCCATGCGTCACGCCGGCGCCGTCCGGCGCGAGCTCGGTGTGGCGACGGCGTTCAACGTCCTCGGGCCGCTGACGAACCCGGCCCGTCCCCGCGCCGCGGCCATCGGGGTCGCCAACCGCCGGATCGCCCCGCTCGTCGCGGGCGTCCTCGCGGGGCGCGGCGTCGACGCGGTCGTCTTCCGCGGGGAGGACGGCCTCGACGAGCTGACGACGACGGCGCCCGCTCGGGTCTGGCACGTGCAGGGCGGGGAGGTCACGGAGCACCTCTTCGACGCCCGCACCGAGCTCGGTCTCGCCCCCGCGACGATCGAGGACCTGCGCGGTGCCGACGCGACCTTCAACGCCGGCGTCGCCCGCGAGATCCTTGCGGGGCGCGGCGGCCCGGTCCGCGACGCGGTGCTCCTCAACGCGGGTGCGGCGCTCGTCGCCCACGCCTCCCTGCCCGGGACCGGGGCCGAGGACGGGATCTTCGTCGAGCGGCTCCGGGCCGGGATGGCTCACGCCGCCCGGGCGGTGGACGACGGCCTCGCGGCCGGTGCCCTCGAGCGCTGGGCCGAGTTCAGCCGCCGCGGCGTGCGCTGACGGCTGCCGGCGGGCTCGCCGGAAGACCCCGGCCGCTTCGCGGGCGGGTCAGTCCTCGAGACCGATGGCGAAGGCCTGCTCGAGGTCGTGGGTGGAGTACGCCTGGAAGGCGATGTAGGTCTGCATGCTGCGCACGCCCTCGACCTTGCCGATGCGGTCGGCGACGACCTCGGCCAGGTCCTCGTGGCGCCGCACGCGCGCGAGGGCGATGAGGTCGACGTTGCCGGTGACCGAGTAGACCTCGGTGATCCCGTCCAGCTCGGCGACCTCCTGGGCGACCTCCGGGATACGGGCGACGTCGGCGTCGATGAGGACGATCGCGGTGATCATGGTCTCTCCTTCGTCAGGGCACGGCGCCGTGGCGGCGCCGCTCCATGATCTCCCACGCGCGCGCCTGACGACGACCGGGCGGTGCGCCGCGGCCGACAGGGGCGGCCGCTCGCCCCTCGCGGCTCACACACGCATTCCTCGCCGGGCCGACTGCCCACCCGCATCAAGTGGCGCCGCCGTTGTTCGGCCCCGGTCGGCACGCGCCCCGCATCGATCACCCCGCCGTCACTCACTCACCCCCGGGCGGGCACCGCGTGACGGGCCGCGCCGCGCACCGGGCACGCCAACGGGGTGTCGCTCTCGTCCCAGCGGACCAGGCGGGTGGCCGGGTCCTCGATCCAGTCGGCGAGCAGCTCGGTCTCCTCCGAGCTCGCCGCCCCCATGGCGGTCGTAGGGGCGGCGACCACCTCACCCGTCGCCACGAGGGCCTCGACTGCGGGCATGGGGTCGACCCCGCGGGGGACCAGGCAGGTCCCCGCGAGGCGGCCGTACCGGGCCAGCACGAGCTCCCATCCGCCGTCGGCCGCGCGGCGGGCGGCGACGAGCTCCGGGCAGCGCCACAGCGGGCGCAGGCGCTGGGTACGGCGCGCAGCGACGAGGAAGGAGCGCAGGCGGTCGCGCTGGACGGCGGCCTCCTCGAACCGCTCCTGCACCGCGAGGGTGGCGATCCGGGCGTGGACGGCCGCGACGACCGGTTCGGCGTCCTCCCGCAGGCAGGCCCGGACGGCCCCGGCGACGACGGCGTAGGACGGGACGTCCTGCGCTCCGGTGCACGGCGCTCCGCACCGGCCGATCTCGGCGAGGACGCAGGCGCTCGCCCCGGCGCGGGCCAGCCGCGGGAGCCGGGGCGTGCACCGCCGGAGCGCGAACGCCTCCTGGATCGCCTCGACGCACTCCTCGGCCGCGCGGCGGGAGCTGAAGGGGCCGATGGCGTCGTCGTCGGGCGTGACCTGGCGGACGATCGTCAGGCGCGGGAAGGCCTCGTCCGTGAGGCGGACCCACGGGCGCCGCTCAGGGCGGCGCGAGCGGCGGTTGTACGGCGGGTCGTGCTCGGCGATGAGCCGCAGCTCGCGGACCGAGGCCTCGAGCGCCGTCGTGCACGGGACGGCGCGTACCTCCTCCGCGAGGTCGACCATCTCCCCGATGCGCCGGCGCTTCTCGGCCGCGGTGAAGTAGGAGCGCACGCGGCGCCGGATGTCGACGGCCGTGCCCACGTAGAGGACCTCGCGGCGCGGGCCGAGGAACTGATACACCCCGGGTCCGCCGGGCAGGTGCTCCGCGAGGTGCGACTTGCGTCGCCGCTGGTGGGGGACCGGGTCGGACGCGGTGACCAGGTCCTCGAGGTGGGTGACCCCCAGCGGGCCCATCCGGGCGAGCAGGGCGTGGAGGACGTCGACGGTGGCGCGCGCGTCGTGCAGGGCGCGGTGGTCCGGCGTCACCGTCGCACCGAACAGGGCGGCCAGCGTGCCGAGCTTGTTGTTGGGGGCCTCGTCCCGGGTGACGACCCGCCGGGCGAGCTTGACCGTGTCGACCACCTGGACGCGGGGCCAGGGCAGCGACATCCGGTCCGCCGCCGCGCGGAGGAAGCCGACGTCGAAGGGGGCGTTGTGGGCGACGAGGACCGTGCCCGCACCGAGCTGGGCGAACTCGAGGAACGCGGGCAGCACCTCGCCGATGCGGGGGGCGCCGACGAGCATGGCGTCCGTGATGCCGGTGAGCACGGTGATCATCGGCGGGACGGGGGAGCCCGGGTCCACCAGGGTCTGGAACTCGCCGAGGACCTCCCCGCCGCGCACCTTGACCGCGCCGATCTCGGTGATCTCCGACGACGTGGGGGAGCCGCCGGTGGTCTCGAGGTCGACGACGACGAACGTGGTCTGGGACAGCGGGGTCCCGAGCTCGTCGAGGCCCATCTGGACCGGGCTACCGGTGCGGGCGCGAGTGGCGTCCTCGAGCGCCAGGCGGGCCCCCGGGGGGTGAGGGAGGAAGGTCTGAACCACGTTCCGCACGCTACGACCGGCCACTGACATCCCGGCCGGGGCCACGCCGGGGTGGTGCTACGGGGCGGAGCGATCCGCGCCACGCTGCGCGGCGGGGCGCCGGGGCGGGGCGCGGGGGGTGCGGGGTATGGCGCGGGGGTGCGGGGCGGCGGCCTCGGCACGGCGGGGGGGCGGGATCTCCTCCCGCCGCGGTGGCGGCCCCTATGGGTGAGGTTCCAGCGCTATAGGCACCGCGATCTCACCCATTGCGGCGCTGACCTGCTGCCGGGAAAGGAGGCGCCCGGTGCATTCAGCGCTGATGGCCCCGGCGCTGCGCCGATGGCTCGTGCTCTCAAGCAGGTGCTTTACCCGCGCTCCGGTGATCCGCGAGTGACGCGCTCGAATGGGAGCAACGCGTCGCCGTGAGCGGCTGGCCGCTAATGATCTTGGCTGTGCGCCCTTGAGTGGTGCCGTCCGGGTGGTGGGCCACGCGTACGGCACCACTTCAAGGGCGCGCGGCGGGGCGTAAGGGGCGCACGGCGGCCGGTGCCGTGCGAATAGCGGTGTGTGCGCGAGCCCGCGAACCGTCCACATGATCATCGCCGGGCAATGTCAGTGGTCGGTCCTACGGTCACGAGCATGATGATCGACTGCAATAGCTGCACGATGCGTGACATCGCCTGCGACGACTGCGTGGTCACGTTTCTGACCATTCCGGTCGGTCCGCCGGCAAGCGCGCGCGGTTCGTTACGAGCGGTGCCGACGCCGGAGCTGGGGGAGGACGAGCAGACGGCGATCGCTGTCCTCGCCGACTCCGGGCTCGTGCCGCCGCTGAGGATGGTCCGCGCCGAGACGGGCTGAGGACGCGGCGTCCCCGCGTCCGAAAGCCCCGCCCAGACCGGCGGCAGGCTAGGCGTGCGTCGCCCAGCCGCCGACCCGGACAGCGACCGGCGGCGCGCGCCCAGCCAGCGCACCGGCCGGCCGGGCCCGCGACACGCAGGACCGCGAGGCCTCCGTTACGCGTGCGTCGCCGAGCCCTGCTCGCGCCCGCGCTCGGCGGCCGCGTCGGCGTAGAGCTGGTCGACGAGGTCCGCGTGGTCGGCCAGGACGAGGTTCCGCTTCACCTTGAGCGACGGCGTCAGGTAGCCGTTCTCCACGGTGAAGTCCTGCTCGAGCACCCGGAACAGGCGGATCGACTCTGCGCGGGACACCTTCGTGTTGGTCCGGTCGACGGCGAGCTGGATCGAGCGCAGGACGTCAGGGTCCGCCATGGCCCGCGAGACGGGCATGTCGTCCTTCCCGTGCGCCTTGAGCCACGCGGGGAGCATCTCCGCGTCGAGGGTGACGAGCATGCTGACGAACGGGCGACGGTCACCGATCGCCACGCACTGGGAGACCAGGGGGTGGGCCCGCAGCGGGTCCTCGAGGTGCGAGGGGGCGACGTTCTTGCCACCGGCGGTGACGATGATCTCCTTCTTGCGGCCGGTGATCGCCAGGTTCCCCTCCTCGTCCATCGAGCCGAGGTCGCCGGTGTGGAACCACTCACCGGTGAAGGCGGCCGCCGTCGCCTCCGGGTCGTTGTGGTAACCGGCGAAGACCGGGATGCCGGAGGCGAGGATCTCGCCGTCCTCGGCGATGCGGATCGCCGTGCCGGGCAGCGGGGTCCCCACCGTGCCGATCTTCACCTTCCCGGGACGCGCGACGTTCGTCGGCGCCGTCGTCTCCGTGAGGCCGTACCCCTCGAGCACGACCAGCCCGACGCCGCGGAAGAAGTGCCCGAGGCGCTCACCGAGCGGGGCGCCGCCGGAGATGGCGTACTGCGCGTTGCCGCCGAGGGCCCCACGGATCTTCTTGAGCACCAGGGCGTCGGCGACCTTGTGCATCGCCTTGAGGCGCACACCGGGCCCGCCGGGGGAGTCCAGGCCCCGGGAGTAGGCGATGCTCACGCGCGCCGCCCACCGGAAGATCTTCACCTTGCCGCCCGCGGCGGCCTTCTGCTCCGCCGAGTTGTAGACCTTCTCGAAGACGCGGGGGACCGAGAGGATGAACGACGGCTTGAAGGTGCCCATGTCGGCCACCAGCGTCTTCGTGTCCGGCGTGTGCCCGAGCGCGACGCCGGCGGCGACGGCGAGGACCTCGACGAAGCGCGCGAACACGTGCGCCAGGGGCATGAACAGCAGCGTCCGCGCCCCCGGGCTCGAGACGACGACGGCGAGGTCCGCGACGGAGTTGCGGGTGAGCTCGACGAAGTTCCCGTGCGTGAGCATCGCGCCCTTGGGGCGACCGGTCGTCCCCGACGTGTAGATGATCGTGGCGAGGTCCGCCAGGCCGACGGCCGCGTGCCGGGCGGCGAGGTCGGCGTCGGGCACGTCCTTGCCCAGGGCGGCGAGCTGCGCCAGCGCGCCGTCGTCGATCTGCCACACCTCGCGCAGCTCCGGAAGGCCTCCATCGGTGTCCCGCGCCTCGGCGACGACGGCGGCGTGGGCGGCGGTCTCCACGACGACCGCGCACGCGGCGGCGTCGGAGAGGATCCAGCGGGTCTGGTCCGCCGAGGACGTTTCGTACACCGGCACGGGCACCGCCCCGGCGTGCCAGATGGCGAAGTCGAGGATCGTCCACTCGTAGCGGGTGCGCGACATGATCGCCACGCGGTCGCCCGGCCCGACCCCGGCGGCGATGAGGCCCTTCGCGGTGGCCTCGACGACGGCGAGGACCTCGGCGGCGCCGTGACGGCGCCAGGCGCCGTCGACCTGCTCCTCGAGGAGCACCCGCCCCGGCTCGTGGCGCGCGTGGCCGATGAGGAGGTCGCTGATGCTCATCGTGGGCTCGGTGGTGACACGCAGGGGAACGCGGAACTCGTCCATACTGGCTCCAGTGGCAGTAGCGCGGCGGTGATGTGCGACACGATATCCGCAGAACCGTGCCCAGCCGCGCCATTACTCACCGATACGGTCCCCTTCATCGCGCGTGGTGGGGCTGCCGGGCAACGACGCACCAGGAAAGCAGGGAGAAGCATGGACACCATCGGCGTGGACATCGGCGGCACGAAGATCGCGGCGGGGGTGGTCGACGAGGACGGCAACCTGCTCGCCCACACCCGGCGGGACACCGACCCCCAGGACCCCGCGGCGATCGAGAACGCCGTCGTGGCGGCCGTCTCGGAGCTCCGCGCCCAGTGGGACGTCGGGGCCGTCGGTGTGGCCGCTGCCGGGTTCATCAGCCCCCGCCGGGACGGCGTGGTGTTTGCCCCCAACATCGCCTGGCGCGACTACCCCCTGCGTGAGCGCCTCGCGCTCGGCATCGACCTGCCGATCGTCATCGAGAACGACGCCAACGCCGCGGGCTGGGCGGAGTTCCGCTTCGGCGTGGCGCGCGAGGCGCGGTCCATGGTCATGCTCACCGTCGGGACCGGGCTCGGCGGCGCGATCGTCCTCGACGACATGCTCCTGCGCGGCTCGTTCGGTGCGGCCGGGGAGATCGGCCACATGCGCATGGTGCCCAATGGCCACTACTGCGGCTGCGGCCACGAGGGCTGCTGGGAGATGTACGCCTCCGGCCGTGCGCTCACCCGCGCGGCCCGTAACGCCATCATCACCGACGCCAGCCGTGGCCAGCGCCTGCTGGAGCTCGCCGCCGCCGACGGCGGGAAGGTCAAGGGCCCGCACGTGACGGCCGCCGCCGCGGAGGGGGACCCGCTGGCCCGCGAGCTCGTCATCCAGCTCGGCCACTGGGTGGGCGCCGGGATCGCCGACCTGGTCGCCGTCCTCGACCCCCAGATCGTCGTCATCGGCGGCGGCGTGGCGGAGTCCGGGGACCTGCTCCTCGAGCCGGCCCGCGAGGAGTTCCGCGCGCAGCTCTCGGCGCGGGGTTTCCGCCCGGAGGCCCAGCTGGAGATCGCGCGCCTCGGCAACGAGGCGGGCATCGTCGGCGCGGCGGACCTCGCCCGGCACTGACCCGCCCGGCACCCCGCGCTGCCGCACCAGGCGCGATGCCTGGCACGGACGCACCAGGCGCGACGCCCGGCCCCGCCGCTCACGCGGTGGCGCCGGGCGCCGGTGCATCTGGCGCCGGTGCGTATGTGCGTCAGTACGTCGCACGTGGGCATCCGGACGGCGCGGGCATCCGGACGGCGTCAGCCGCCGGCCGGGCCCGGGCAGCCCCCAGCGGGCGGCCGCCGGCGGCCTAGCAGACCCGGCTCAGACGACGGCGCCGTCGTCGTAGTCGTCCGGGTCCCGGTGCGCGGGCATGTGCCACAGGAGCAGCCCAACGCCGCCGACGAGGGCCGCCACCGCGCCGATCCACACCAGCGTGGGCGCGGTGCGCCACACGATCGCGCACACGAACAGCAGCGCCAGCCCCGTGACGACGGCGGACCAGCCCACCGCCACGACGGGGTGCGCGCCGGAGATCGGGTCCGGGTCGGGCGGGGAGAAGCCGTCCACGAGGTCGCGGCCCGGGTCGTCGTCCTCGTCGTCGGGCCCGGGATCGCCGGGCACGTAGTCCCGCGGACCGAGGTCGGGGGCCGGGCGCGCGGGCGGCGCCACCGGCTCGTCCTCGCCGTCGGCGGGCGGCGGGAGGCGCAGCTCGCCGAGTCGGGCGGTGAGGTCCGCCCACTGCGCATCGATGTCGTCACGGCCCGGATCGTCGCCACCGGCCCCGCCGCGGGTAGGTCCAGCCATGCTGAGCACTCTAGAGTGCTCCGAGCACGGGACCGGCCCGGGTGAGCTCGCGGAGGTGAGTGCGTGTTCTACTCGTTGATGAAGGCGACCCTCGGGTCGGTGCTGCGCGTGTTCTACCAGCCGTGGGTGCGCGGCGCCGAGAACGTGCCGGCCGAGGGCCCGGCGATCCTCGCGAGCAACCACCTCGCCGTCATCGACTCGTTCTTCCTCCCGCTCATGGTCCCGCGTGAGCTGGTCTTCCTCGGCAAGCAGGACTACTTCACCGGCCGTGGCGTCAAGGGCAAGCTGGTGGCCTCGTTCATGCGGGGCGTGGGGACCATCCCCGTCGACCGCACCGGAGGCAAGGCGGGCGAGGCCGCCATCGCCACGGGCGTGCGGCGCCTGCGCGAGGGCGGCCTCTTCGGCATCTACCCGGAGGGCACCCGCAGCCCCGACGGTCGGCTGTACCGCGGCAAGACCGGCGTCGCGCGTCTCGCGCTCGAGTCCGGCGCACCCGTGATCCCCGTGGCGATGATCGGGACGAACATCGCCCAGCCGATCGGCAAGCGGATCCCGAGCCTCCACCGGATCGGCATCGTCATCGGCGAGCCGCTCGACTTCAGCCGGTACGCCGGCCTGGAGAACGACCGCTTCGTCCTGCGCTCGATCACCGACGAGATCATGTACGAGATCATGCGGCTGTCCGGGCAGGAGTACGTCGACGTCTACGCCTCGACGATGAAGGCCCGCCTGTCCGCGAAGAAGGAGGCCGCGGCCTCCGGTCCCGGCGCACCGGGCGGACGACCGGCACCGGCCGTCGTCGTGCCGGAGCCCACCGACGCGGAGCTGGCTGCGGGCAAGGAGCGGCTCGAGGCGGCCGGCATCCCCGCCGTCGCCACGGACGCCGACGGCATGCCGGTCATTCCCGACGCCGGCGTCGAGCTGCCGCCCACCACCGTGGCGGGTGGCGCCGACGACGCGCCCGAGCCCGGCGCGGCGCGTGCCGACGACGGCGGCGAGCCGGGGCGGGACACCGGTCCCGAGGCCCGTCCGGGGGGACGCAACTAGGATGCTCGCGGGGGCTCCCCCCGCACGGCCGCCTTCCGGCGGCCCGTCCTGCCAACGAAAGGTTGCCGATGTCGGTCCGTCGCGTCGCCCTGCTCACCGCCGGGGGCTTTGCCCCGTGCCTGTCCTCCGCCGTCGGAGGGCTCATCGAGCGCTACACCGAGGTCGCCCCCGACGTGGAGATCATCGCCTACCAGTACGGCTACCACGGGCTGCTCACGGGTAACAGCGTCGTCGTCGACGACGAGGCCCGCGCCAAGGCCGGCCTGCTCCACCGCTTCGGCGGCAGCCCGATCGGGAACAGCCGCGTCAAGCTCACCAACGCCAAGAACCTCGTCGAGCGCGGGCTCGTCCAGGAGGGCCAGAACCCCCTCCAGGTGGCCGCGGAGCAGCTCCGCGCCGACGGCGTCGACGTCCTCCACACCATCGGCGGCGACGACACCAACACCACCGCCGCCGACCTCGCGGCCTACCTCGAGGAGCACGGCTACCACATGACCGTGGTGGGCCTGCCGAAGACGATCGACAACGACATCGTCCCGATCCGGCAGTCCCTCGGCGCGATCACCGCCGCCGAGCAGGCGAGCGTCTTCGCCCAGAACATCATCGGCGAGCACCGCTCCAACCCCCGGATGCTCATCGTCCACGAGGTCATGGGCCGGCACTGCGGGTGGCTCACCGCCGCCGCCGCGGCGAAGTACCGCGGGTGGCTCGACACCCAGGAGTGGAGCCCCAGCATCGGCCTGTCCAAGGAGCGGTGGGACGTCCACGCCGTGTTCCTGCCGGAGCTCGCCCTCGACCTCGAGGCCGAGGCCACCCGCCTGCGCGCCGTCATGGACGAGATCGGCAACGTCAACATCTTCCTGTCCGAGGGTGCGGGCGTCCCCGAGATCATCGCCGAGCTCGAGGCCAAGGGCGAGGAGGTCCAGCGCGACCCCTTCGGCCACGTCAAGCTCGACACCATCAACCCCGGGCAGTGGTTCGCCAAGCAGTTCGCCCAGCTCATCGGCGCCGAGAAGGTCATGGTCCAGAAGAGCGGCTACTTCTCGCGCTCCGCGGCTCCCAACGACGAGGACCTCGCGCTCATCAAGACGATGACCGACCTCGCCGTCGACTGCGCCCTCTCCGACATCTCCGGCGTCATCGGCCACGACGAGGGCCAGGACGACACCCTCCGGGCCATCGAGTTCCCCCGGATCGCCGGCGGCAAGGCCTTCGACGTCTCCCAGGACTGGTTCGAGACCCTCATGGGCGACATCGGCCAGGCCGTCGTCCCCGCCGTCCCCGCGGAGCACTGAGCACCCGCTCCACCGAGCCACCGGCGCCCGGTCCCTCACCTCCCGCCACGCGGGCGGCGAGGGGCCGGGCGTCTCGCGTACCGCTCGACCTTCGTACCGCTCGACCTTCGTCGACACGTGTGGACCCCGATCGCTGTGGGCTTGGTCTCACGCGTGCGCCCCGAGAGACTGGCCGGGCGCCGCCGCACCTCGCGCCGACGCGACCAGATGAAAGGTTGTGCCTTGAGAAGAAGGTCGATCATCGCGTCGGGGGTGAGCCTGGCGCTGGCCGGGGCCGGTGCCCTCGCACTGCCCTCCGCGTCCGTCCCCGCGGCCGCCGCCCTCCCCGCCCCGCAGGTCCTGCCGACACCGGCCCGGGCGAGCTACCCCGGGGGGGCGACGGCGCTCGGCAGCGTCGACGTCGTCACCACGGCGACGACGGACCCCGCCGCGCTGGCGGAGCTCCTCGCCGTCCTCGACGGCCACGGCGTCACCGACGTCGACGTCCTCGAGCCCGGCACCACGCCCACCGACTTCGCCGTCGTCCTCGCCACCGCCGGGGAGGACGCCGTCGACGAGGGTACCGACGTGCCGGACGCGGCCGAGGGCTACGCCGTCGTCGCAGGCGCGGACGGGGCGGTCATCGCCGGGCGCGACGGCGCCGGGCAGTTCTACGGCGTCCAGACCCTCGACCAGCTCGTCGCCGACGTCGACGGTGCCCCCCACCTGCGCGACGCCGTCGTCGCCGACGCACCGGCCATGTCGCTGCGCGGGACGATCGAGGGCTTCTACGGCGGCCCCTGGACCCACGCAGAGCGCCTCGAGCACATCGACTTCCTCGGCTCGGTCAAGGCGAACACGTACATCTACGCGCCCAAGGACGACCCGTACCACCGCGACCAGTGGCGCGAGCCCTACCCGGCCGACCAGCTGGCGCAGCTCGGCGAGCTCGTCGACCAGGCGAACGCGCACCACGTGCAGTTCACCTTCGCCGTCTCGCCCGGGGTCTCCATGTGCTACTCCGACCCCGAGCACCGCGCCGACCTCAAGGCCAAGCTCGACGCCATCTACGACCTCGGCGCGCGGTCCTTCTACATCGCGCTCGACGACATCGCCTACACGAGCTGGAACTGCGTCTCCGACGAGACCACCTACGGTGCGCCCAGCCCGGCCACCGCCGCGGCCGCCCAGGTCGACCTGCTCAACGACGTCCAGCGCACCTGGATCGCCGAGCGTGAGGGCGCCCGCCCGCTCCAGATGGTCCCCACCGAGTACGGCGACATCGCCGACACCGAGTACAAGGACGTCTTCCGCGCCGAGCTCGACCCGGCCGTCGTCGTCCAGTGGACGGGCACGGACGTCGTCCCGCGCTCCATCACCAACGCCGACGCCCAGACCGTCGCCGGGCTGTACGACCGCAAGGTCTTCCTCTGGGACAACTACCCGGTCAACGACTTCGGGGACACCTCGGGCCGCCTCCTGCTCGGGCCGTACGCGCACCGGGACAACGGCCTGTCCGAGCACCTCACGGGCATCGTGTCCAACCCGATGAACCAGCCGTACGCCTCGCAGCTCGTCGTCGCCTCGGTCGCCGACTTCGCGTGGAACGACACCGCCTTCGAGGCCGAGGCCTCCTGGCGCAGCGCGATCGGTTTCCTTGCCGACGACGACGCCGAGCTGGCGGCCGCCCTGGAGGTCTTCGCGGACCTGTCCCGGATGGCGCCGACCTTCGGCTCCGTGCCCTGGCAGCCGCAGGCCCCCGCCCTGGCCGAGGCGGCCGCGGACTTCTGGGCGGCCTGGGACGCGGGTGAGGGCGCGGCGGCGCTCACCGCGCTCGACGAGTACGCGCAGACCCTCGCCGCCGCCCCGGAGACCATCCGGGCCGGGGCGGACGACGGCCTCGTCGCCGACGCCGCCAACTGGCTCGACGCGACCGACCTGTGGGGCGATGCGCTCACCGGCGCGGTCGCCTCGCTCCGCACCCGGATGGCCGGCGACGGCGACGCGGCGGACGCCCTGGCCGCCGCGGCGCAGGCCGACGCCGATGCCGCCGCGGACGTGCGCGTCAACCCGCTGCGGAACCGGTGGCCCGCCGACGCCCGCGTCAAGGTGGGCGACGGCGTCCTCGACGTGCTCGTCGCGGACCTCCTCGAGCTCGGCAGCGAGGACGTCACCGTGACGGCGCCCGAGCGCGTGCTCCTCGACGCCGAGGGCGGGGTCAGCGTCCCGCTGACCGTCGCCAACCAGTTCGCCGCGGGGGCCACCGGCTTCACGGTGCAGCTCGAGGTCGACGACGGCGGCACGGTCGAGCCCGTCGAGGTCGAGCTCGGGGACATCCCCGTGGGGACGTCCGCGTCCACCACCGTGGACGTGCAGTGGCCGGGCGCCCCGGCGGCGCGGTCGACGTCGCTCACGGCGACGGTCACCTGGACCGCGGGCACCGAGGCCTCGACGACGGCGGACGTCCCGCTGCAGGCCGCCTGCGCCCCGGCGGGCTCGAGCCCGACCGGCATCCACGCGGTGAGCAGCGAGGAGGTGGAGGGTGAGGACGCCGGCGCGGTCAACGCCATCGACGGCGACCTCACGACGTTCTGGCACACGCAGTGGTCCGGTGCCGAGCCCGTCCCGCCGCACACCATCGACCTC
The DNA here is from genome assembly GCF_003710105.1 of Georgenia faecalis. Classification (GTDB taxonomy): domain Bacteria; phylum Actinomycetota; class Actinomycetes; order Actinomycetales; family Actinomycetaceae; genus Georgenia_A; species Georgenia_A faecalis. Next base: position 1,960,485 of record NZ_CP033325.1, on the reverse strand, counting down.
GACCTCGGCGAGCTCACGCGGGTGTGCGCGCTGACGTACTACCCGCGCACGGACGCCGACAACGGTCAGATCGACGAGTACGAGATCTACGTGAGCACGGACGGCGAGACCTGGGGCGAGCCCGTCTCGAACGGGAGCCTGGGCAGCGGCCGGCACGAGCGGTGGATCCCGTTCGAGGTGAGCGAGGCCCGGTACGTGCGCCTCGTGGCGCTCTCCGAGGTGGCCGACCGGCCGTGGGCCACGGCCGCGGAGCTCACGGTGGACGTCGCCCAGCCGGTGCCGCCCACCGAGGAGCCCACGCCGACGCCGACGGCGGAGCCCACGGCGCCGGTGATTCCGACGCCCGACCAGCCGGGCGACGGCGCCACGCCGGCGCCCACCGGGGCGCCCGCGCCCGGCGGTGACCTGCCGAGCACCGGCGCCGGCACCGCCGCGGCGTACGCCGCGCTGGCGCTGCTGCTCGCCGCGGCCGGCGGCCTGGCGCTCGCCCGGCGGCGCGTGAGCGCCGACTGACCCGGCGGGGTGACCGCCTCCCCACGTGGGAGGCGGTCACCCCCGCCGCCCCGGCAGGCACCCCCGCGCGGCGGACGGCCTCGCCTGCGGCCCACCCGCTGGACTGTGGCGGGCGAGCGGGGGCCGCTCGCCTATCCTTGCCAGCGTGAGTGTTCAGGCAGATCCCGACGTCCTCGCCGGTCTCGACCACTGGCGGGAGCTGCGCGCCGCGCAGCAGCCGGCGTGGCCCGACGCCGCCGCGCTGGCCGCCGTCCGCGCGGAGCTCGAGATGTCCCCGCCCCTGGTGTTCGCCGGCGAAGCGGACCAGCTGCGCGAGTCGCTCGCCGCGGCGAGCCGCGGGGAGGCGTTCCTCCTCCAGGGCGGCGACTGCGCCGAGGTCTTCGCGGAGTCCACCGCGGACAACATCCGCAACAAGATCCGCACGATCCTGCAGATGGCGGTCGTGCTCACCTACGGTGCGAGCCTGCCCATCATCAAGATGGGCCGCATGGCGGGGCAGTACGCCAAGCCCCGCAGCAGCGACCTCGAGGAGCGCGACGGCACCACGCTGCCCGCGTACCGCGGCGACGCCGTCAACGGCCACGCCTTCACGCCGGAGTCCCGCATCCCCGACCCCCGTCGGCTGCTGCGCGCCTACCACTACTCCGCGACCACGCTCAACCTCATCCGGGCGTTCAGCGGCGGCGGTTTCGCCGACCTGCGCCGCGTCCACGAGTGGAACCGCGGCTTCATGGCCAACCCGGCCTACAAGCGCTACGACGCCATGGCCAACGAGATCGACCGCGCCATCCGGTTCATGGCCGCCGCGGGCGCCGACTTCGACGCCCTCCGCACCGTCGACTTCTACTCCAGCCACGAGGCGCTGCTCCTCGATTACGAGCGCGCGATGACGCGCATCGACTCCCGGACCGGCCAGCCGTACAACACCTCCGCGCACTTCCTGTGGATCGGGGAGCGCACCCGCGACATCGACGGCGCGCACGTCGACCTGCTCTCCCGGGTGCGCAACCCCGTGGGCGTCAAGCTCGGTCCGTCCACCACGCCGGAGACGGCGCTGGCGCTCATGGACAAGCTCAACCCCACCGGCGAGCCGGGCCGCCTCACCTTCATCACGCGGATGGGGGCGGAGCGGATCCGCGACGTGCTCCCGCCGCTGCTCGAGCGCGTGAGCGCCGAGGGTGGCCCGGTCACGTGGGTCTGCGACCCCATGCACGGGAACACCTTCGCCTCGCCGAACGGCTACAAGACGCGACAGTTCAGCACGGTCCTCGACGAGGTCCGCGGGTTCTTCGAGTCCCACCAGGCGGCCGGCACGGTGCCCGGCGGGCTGCACGTCGAGCTCACGGGTGACGACGTCACCGAGGTCCTCGGCGGCAGCGAGGAGATCGACGAGGGCGCGCTGAGCCGCCGGTACGAGACGCTCGTCGATCCCCGGCTCAACCACCAGCAGTCGCTCGAGATGGCGTTCGCGGTCTCGGAGATGCTCCGGGGGTGACGTGACGGGGGCGGGGGCGGGGCCCGGCGGCATCGAGGTGCCACCGGAGCGGAGCCTGCCCCCGGGGCAGCACCTGCTCCCCGAGGCGCCCGTCATGCACTACGGGCCGGTGCCCCGCCGTCGGCCGGAGCGCTGGCGGTTCACCGTGGGTGGGGCGACGGCCGACGGCGCCGAGCACGCCCTCACGTTCGACGACGTGCTCGGCCTGCGCGGGGTCGAGGTCGTCGCGGACCTGCACTGCTCGACGCGCTGGTCGACGCTGGACGAGCGGTGGTCCGGCGTCGCCGCGCGGGACGTCCTCACGGCGTTCCCGCCCGCCGCGGCCGTCGAGCACGTCCTCGTCTTCGCCGAGTACGGCTACAGCGCGAACGTGCGGGTCGAGGACCTCGCCTCACCCCGGGCGGTGCTTGCCACCCACCACGACGGTGCACCGCTGAGCGACGAGCGGGGCGGTCCGATGCGGCTCGTCCTCCCGCACCTGTACAGCTGGAAGGGCCCCAAGTGGGTCCGGGGGTGGAACTACCTCACCGAGCCCGAGCGGGGCTTCTGGGAGTCCCGCGGCTACCACCTGCGCGGGGACGCGTGGCGCGAGGAGCGCTACGCCTACCAGGAGTAGCCCGCTCACACGACGGTGAGGGTCACCGTGCTCCCGGGGACCAGGGCCTCGCCGGCGCCGGGGGACATGCTGCGCACCGTGCCGAAGAAGCCGCCGAGGATCTCCTCGACCTCCACGACGAAGCCCGCCTCCTCGAGGGTGGTCCGTGCCGCGCCGATCTGTTGGCCGACGACGTCGGGCACCGGCACCGGCTCCGGGCCGAGGGAGACGACGATGGTCACCTCGTCGCCGCGGTAGAGCTGGACGTCGGGCCCGGGGGAGGGGTCCTGGCGGATGACCCGGCCCGCCGCGACGGCGGCGGAGTACTCCTCGGCGACGACGGGCGTGAGCCCGGCCGCCGTGAGGTCCGCCTGGGCGGTCTCCGCGGTCGCTCCCACCACGGAGACCAGCGCGACCGGCTCCCGGCCGGCGGAGACGACGAGGTCCACGGGCTGGGTGTGGGGCACGACCTCCCCGGCACCGGGAGCGGAGGACATGACGACACCTGCGGGGACGTCGTCGCTCCACGGCTCCTCGACGGCGCCGGGCGTGAGGCCGACCTCCTCGAGTGCCGCGACGGCGTCCTCGAGCGGGAGCTCGGCCAGCGGGGGGACCTCGACCATGAGGATGCCCTGGGAGACGAGCAGCCGGACCGTGCCGTCACGCCGCACCGGCTCCCCGGGCGCCGGGTCCGCGCTGACGACCTCCCCGGCGGGCGCGGTGTCGTGGTGCTCGCGCTGGACGTCGACCCCCAGGTCCGCGTCCGCGAGCAGCGTGACCGCGCTGTCCTCGTCCAGGCCGACGACGGCGGGGACCGGCGTGTAGGCCCCGGGGCCGGCGACGAACCACCACGCCGACCCACCCACGACGACGGCGAGCACCAGGGCGAGGACCGACAGCGCGACGGCGCGACGGCGTCGACGGCGGCGCCGGGGACCGGCGGGGTCGGGCTCCGGCGTGGGCCGGGCGATGGCGCCGATGGGCAGGGCGACCGTCCCGCGAACCTCGTGGACCGGGGTGACACGGGTGGAGTGGGGGTCGTCGGCCTCGGCGGCGGGGCCGCGGGGGGCGACGTCGGCGACCCGGGCCAACGTGGCGTCGTCGACCGCGTCACGGGTGCGCCGCAGCAGGTCGAGCGCGGCGCCGGCGTCGGCGGGACGTTCGTCGAGCGTGCGGGCGGTGAGGGCGGCGACGAGCTCGTCGACCTCGGCCGGCAGCCAGGCGACCCGCTCGGACGGGGCGGGGATGTCGGTGTGGACGTGCTGGTAGGCGACCTGGATGGGCGCCTCGCCCTCGAACGGCTGGGTGCCCGTGAGGAGCTCGTAGAGGAGCACGCCGCACGCGTAGACGTCGGCGCGGGCGTCGGCCAGTCCGGAGGTGACGATCTCCGGCGCGAGGTAGGCGACCGTCCCGAGGACGGTGCCCGTCGAGGCGGCGGTCGCCTCGGTGACCGCCCGCGCGAGCCCGAAGTCGGCGACCTTCGGCCGCCCGGCCGAGGTGAGCAGCACGTTCTCGGGCTTGACGTCGCGGTGGACGAGGCCGGCGCGGTGGGCGGCGGCCAGCGCGTCGAGGACCGCGTCGAGGAGGTCGAGTGCCTCGCCGAGGGAGAGGGCGCCGCGCGCGCGCAGCACCGTGCGCAGGTTGGGGCCGTCGACGAACTCCATGGTGAGGTAGCTGGAGTCGCCCTCGAAGCCCTGGTCGTAGATCGCGACGATGCCGGGGTGGCTCAGGCGCGCTGCGGCACGCGCCTCGCGGCGGAACCGGGCGACGAAATCAGCGCTCTCGGCGAGGTGGGGGTGCATCACCTTGAGGGCGACCGTCCGGTCGAGCCGCCGGTCCACCGCGCGGTAGACGGTGGCCATGCCCCCGCGGGCGATCCGGCCCACGACCTCGTACCGGCCGTCGACCAGACGGCCGGTCATCGGGTCGGAGACGGCGGGCTGCACGGTCGGGAGTCTATGTGCCAGGACGCGCCGAACCGGCGAGGCTCGAGGGCTCGGCGGTCGGCGCGTCCGGGGGGTGATCAGCGGTACTGCGCCATGTTGGTCTTGATCTTGGCGACGTAGGTGCGGGTGTCCGCGTACATGCCGTCGCGGAGCACGCCGGCCAGGCCCTGGTAGTACCCGGCGATCGCCGGGTACTGGTTGGGCGCGGTGCGCACGAGCTGGCGGAGGATCGCCACGCCCGCGACGACGTTGTCGCGCGGGTTGAGGAGGTTGAGCCGGCGCCCGACGAGGTTCGAGGCCCACTCGCCCGAGCTGGGGATCACCTGCATGGTACCCAGGGCGTTGGCGGGGGAGACGGCCCTGGCGTCGAAGCCGGACTCGGCCTGGGCGATGGCCAGCGCGAGGGCGGGGTCGACCCCCATGTCGCGGGCGGTGGCCGCGACGATCGACTGCATCTCCGCGCGCGACGGCACGCTCATCGCGTTGAGCGTCGCCTTGTTGGCGTTCGCGGCGGCGACGACCTGCTGGGGGTAGGTCCGTCCGAGGAACGAGTCGGGCACCAGCGGCCCGGCGGACGGCGACGTCGGGGCGGGCGCCGCGCCGGTCCCGGAACCGGCGCCGGGGATGGTGAGGCGCTGCCCGACGAAGATGAGGGCGCGGGAGTTGAGCCGGTTGGCCGACACGATGGCCGAGACCGACGTGCCGTAGCGGGCGGCGAGGCCGGAGACGGTCTCGCCGGAGGCGACGGTGTGGGAGCCGCCCGCCTGCGGGGCGCTCGGGGCCGGTGCAGCCGGGGCGGGGGCGCTCGGCGCGCCCGCGGAGCCGCCCGCCGGGATGGTGAGGCGCTGCCCGATCCGGATGAGGGCGCGGGAGTTGAGGCCGTTCGCCGACGTGATGGCCGAGACCGACGAGCGGTAGCGGGCGGCGAGGCCGGAGACGGTCTCGCCGGCGGCGACGGTGTGGGTCCGCGCGGCCGTCCCGCTCGGGGCGGGTGCGGCCACCGGCGCGGCGGAGCCGGGGACGGGGATCCGGAGCATCTGGCCGACGCGGATGAAGGCGCGGGAGTCGAGCCCGTTCGCCTGGACGATGGCGGACACGCTGGCGCCGGTGCGCAGCGCGATGTGGCTGACGGTGTCGCCGGCCTGGACGCGGTAGGTCATCGCGGGGGCGACGGTCGGCAGGGCCGACGGCACCTTGACGCGGGGGAGGGCCAGCGCCGTGGCGCCGGCCGTGACGGTGGACGTCGTGGTGGCGCGGGCGGGCTGGGTGGCGGCGCCGGCGGGCACGGCCATCGCGGCGACGGTCGTTGCGGCGAGCGCGAGCCCTATCCCCGCCCGCCCTGCGTTTCTTGTGGCCACGCTGCTGCGCGGGCGGGACTGGGTCATGGATCCTCCAGCTGATGCGCTCCGCTGCCGCGTGTGACGCATGTGACGGCTGGGGAGCAAGTGACGTGTGTGATCGAGGCGACAGTATCCGGGAACCCCGTCCGCGTAAAGGCGGAGGGGTACGTAGGCTGGGGCGGTGACCGATGACGACCTTTCCCAGAACCACTGGCTCTCCCTCCCCGAGGTGGCCGACGCGCTCGGTCTCCAGCTGCGCGAGGTCCGCGCGATGGTGCGCGAGCAGCGCCTCGCGGGGATGCGCCGCGGCCCGTCCTCGGCGTACCTCGTCCCCGCCGACTTCCTGAGCACCGACGCGGCCGACGAGGCACCCGGCCCGCTGCCCGCGCTGCGCGGCACGCTCATCCAGCTCTCCGATGCCGGCTACTCCGAGGAGGACGCCGTCCGGTGGCTCCTGCGTCCGGACGAGGCCCTCGGCAGCACGCCCATCGCCGCCCTGCGGGCCGGCCAGGTGCACGCCGTCCGGCGGGTGGCGCAGGCGCTGGCGTTCTGACCTGAGGCCTGCCGGGGCGCGGACTGGCCCCGCGGGTAGGCGGCCGGGCGCGCGGGGGCGCGCCGGCGTGGCGCAGCCCCGCGCGCGGTCAGGCCTGGCGGGCGGCGAGCGCGTCGGCGAGCCGGGTGAGCTCCTCCGACACGGCGTCGGGCAGGTCCGCCCGCTCCAGCTCGGCGAGGCCGACGCGCAGGCGCTCGGCGATGAGGTCCTCGTGGGCCGCGACGGCGCCGCTGCCGACGAGGATCTCCTGGAGCCGCGCGACGTCGTCGTACGTGAGGTCCGCGCGCCCCACCTGGGTGCGCAGGTGCTCGCGCGCCGGCGGGTCAGCCCGGTGCATCGCCAGGCCGAGCAGCACCGTCCGCTTGCCCTCGCGGAGGTCGTCGCCGGCGGGCTTGCCCGTGAGCGCCGGGTCGCCGAAGACGCCGAGGACGTCGTCGCGCAGCTGGAAGGCCTCGCCGAGCGGCAGGCCGACGGCGCGCAGCCGCGCCAGGGCGTCGTCGTCGGCGCCCGCGAGGGCGGCGCCGAGGGTGAGGGGGTGCTCGACGCTGTACCGGGCGGACTTCATCCGCACCACCTCGAGCGCCATCTCCACGGCCGGGGCGCCGTCCTCGGCCCACGGCTGTGCCTGGGAGCGGATGTCGAGGTACTGCCCGACGGCGACCTCGCTCGTCATGAGGTCCCACACCTCGCGGGCGCGGGCGCTCGCCCCCGGGCCGACCGCGGCGCGGGCGCGGTCGATCTCCATCGAGGACACGCTGAGCAGGAGGTCGCCGAGGAGGATCGCGCCGGCCTCGCCGTACCGGTCGGCCGAGCCGAGCCACCCGGCGGCCGCGTGCTCGGCCGCGAGCCGGCGGTGGACGGCGGGCATGCCGCGGCGGGTGTGCGAGCCGTCCATGACGTCGTCATGGACCAGGGCCGCCCCCTGGAAGAGCTCGATCGCCGCGCCGGCGAGGATCGGCGGGGAACCGGCGAGGGCCGGCTCGTCGGAGAAGCCCGCCCACCCGGCGGCGCAGAACTCGGCCCGCAGGCGCTTGCCGCCGCCGAGCAGGTCGCGCGCCGGGGCCAGGAGGTCCTCGATCGGCTCGCCGAGCCCGGCGAACGGGGCGGTGTGCGCCCGCAGCGCCTCCAGCACCCGGGCGGAGACGAGGGAGGGCACCGTCGGTACCGGTGAGGTCGTCATGCGGGCAGCCTACGGGCGGGGCGGGTGCCCATTCCTGCACAGACCACCGGCGTGGGGCGCCGTCCACCGACGCCCCGCCGCGCCGCCCCGGCGGGGGCATCGACGGTGTGGCATGAGGCCATGGACACCACCACCCCCACCGTGCTCCGGGTCAGCGAGCCCCGCGAGGTCCTCGCCTACATCCCGTACCGCCTCGGCTTCGTCCCCCGGGAGTCGCTCGTGCTCCTCGGGCTGCGCGGTCCCCGCAACCGCATCGGCCTCGTCATCCGGGCCGACCTCGCCGACGCCGGCCACGCGGTCCACGGGCCCGCGTACGCCCAGCGGCTCGTCGGCCACCTCCTCGACGACGGCGCGCACGACGCCTTCGTCGTCGTCTACACCGCCGAGGACCGGGCCAGCCTCGCGGGTGACACGCCGGTCGGACGGTCGCTCGCCCACCTGCGTGCCCTCGTCGACTGGGGCGACCCGCCGGGGCCCTGGGTGGTCGGTCCCGACGGGTACGGCGTGTGGGGCGAGGACGTGGAGTGCGCGCCGCACACCGACCCGCTCCGCGACCTCGAGTACACCCAGACGGGCGCCACGATGGTGCTCCACGGGCACGCCGTCGCGCCGGACCGCGCGAGCCTCGCCGTCGAGCGGGACGCCCCGGCGCCGGCTCGCCGTGCCGCCGCCCGTGCTGCCGCGCGTGCGGAGCGGCACTACGCCGAGGTGCGTCACCGCTGCCGGACCCCCGGCGCCGCGTTCGGGGTGCCGGACGAGCGCGCTCGGCACGAGGGGGAGCTGCTCGCCTGGAGGCGGGGCGAGCGCTCGCGGTGGGAGCGGCTCCTCGCCGCGGCCGGCCGGGGCGACCCTCTGCCGGTCCCCGAGCTCGGGCGAATGCTCGTGGGCCTGAGCGACCTGTACGTGCGTGACGACGTCATCCTCTCCCTCGTGGGCCCCCCGCCGGCCCACCTCGACGACGCCGAAGCCATCACCTGGGCCCTGAGCCAGGTCTTCGACCCCGGCGGGCTCCCGCCCGAACCGGTGCGGACGCAGCCGGGGGAGAGGGTCCTCGAGAGCCTCGCCCGGTGCGCCCCGCGGGGTCGGGCGGCGCCCGCCCTGACCCTGCTCGCCTGGCTGGCCTGGTGGGGCGGCGACGGGGCGCGCGCCGACGTCCTGGCCCGCCAGGCGCTGGCCGAGGACGGCGACCAGCGCCTGGCCCAGCTCATCGCCGCCGCCACCGCCCAGGGCATGCCGCCGGGATGGGTCTGGGAGGACTGAGCGCCCGCGTGCCCGCGTCCCGCTACGCATCGGGTAGCCTGCCGAGGTCCCGCCGGTCGGTGGGCCGGAGAGGACGGAGCACGCATGACCATCGTCGTGGGCTATCTCTCCACACCGGAGGGCGAAGCGGCGCTCCATGCTGCGGTCACCGAGGCGAAGCGCCGCGACGCGCGGCTCGTCGTCGTCATGTCCCGGCGCTCGCGGCCCGAGGACCACGCCGCCATCGAGGCGGAGGTCGACCACGTGCGCGACCTCCTCGACGAGGCGGAGGTCGCCTACGAGGTGCGCCGCACCGGCCGCACGTCCGACGTCGCCGAGAACCTCGTCGGTGCCGCCGAGGAGCTGGACGCCGAGCTCATCGTCATCGGCCTGCGGCGTCGTTCGCCGGTGGGCAAGCTGTTCCTGGGATCCAACGCCCAGCGGATCCTCCTCGACGCGCCGTGCCCCGTGATGGCGGTCAAGCCCGACGCCCCGTCGGGCCACCAGCCCAAGGGCTGAGCGCCCCGGGCATCGCCCCTGCGGGGCCCTCGGCCGCGCCGTCGCCGAGGAACAAAAACGGCGTCTCTGCGGTTGACACGACTGTGCGCAGTGCCGCCCCGGCACCGACCGGGGGGGACCTCGCCTCATCGAGGCGCGCGCAGCCCGGCCGCGCGCCGGAGCCGAATGTCCGCTCGACGGTTATAATTGTAGTGACGCGACGCCCGATCGCCGAACTCTCCCGTCCCCGCCGAAAGGTTCTCTGTGCCGTCGTTCGCCCAGAACACGCCCGTCAGCTCCCGAGCCGAGGCGGCCGCCACGACCCGCCAGGAGACCACGGTGGCGGTGGAGCCCGACGCGGCTCCTGCTGCCCCGGCGAAGACCCCCGCCGCGAAGAAGCCCGCGGCCAAGAAGGCCCCCGCGAGGAAGCCGACCGCGAAGAAGGCCGCTGCCGCCAAGCCCGAGACCCCGACGAGCGCCGCGTCCCCGGACGAGCCGATCATCCCGGACGAGGAGATCATCGCCGCGGCGGAGGACTTCGTCGAGGACGTCGTCGAGGAGCCCGCGCCCAAGCCGGTGCGTGCCCGGGCCAGCCGCGCCAAGAAGCCGGCGCTGGCGGCTGTCCCGGACGCCGAGAAGGCGACGGAGAAGCCCGACGCCGAGCCCGCTGCCGCCGACGGCAAGGAGGAGACGGGCTTCGTCGTCTCCGACGCCGACGACGAGGACGCTCCGGTCCAGCAGGTCGTCACCGCCGGTGCGACCGCGGACCCGGTCAAGGACTACCTCAAGCAGATCGGCAAGGTCGCCCTCCTCAACGCCGAGCAGGAGGTCGAGCTCGCCAAGCGGATCGAGGCCGGCCTGTTCGCCGAGGAGAAGCTCAACGACGGCGAGGAGCTGGCCCCCAAGCTGCGCCGCGAGCTCGAGTGGATCGCGAACGACGGCCGCCTCGCGAAGAACCACCTGCTCGAGGCCAACCTGCGCCTGGTGGTCTCCCTGGCCAAGCGCTACACCGGTCGCGGGATGCTCTTCCTCGACCTCATCCAGGAGGGCAACCTCGGCCTCATCCGTGCGGTCGAGAAGTTCGACTACACCAAGGGGTACAAGTTCTCCACGTACGCCACGTGGTGGATCCGCCAGGCCATCACCCGCGCCATGGCGGACCAGGCCCGCACCATCCGTATCCCGGTGCACATGGTCGAGGTCATCAACAAGCTTGCCCGCGTCCAGCGCCAGATGCTCCAGGACCTGGGCCGCGAGCCCACGCCGGAGGAGCTGGCCAAGGAGCTCGACATGACCCCCGAGAAGGTCGTCGAGGTCCAGAAGTACGGCCGCGAGCCCATCTCGCTCCACACGCCCCTCGGCGAGGACGGCGACAGCGAGTTCGGTGACCTCATCGAGGACTCCGAGGCCGTCGTCCCCGCGGACGCCGTGAGCTTCACGCTCCTCCAGGAGCAGCTCCACATGGTCCTCGACACGCTCTCCGAGCGGGAGGCCGGCGTGGTGTCCATGCGTTTCGGGCTCACCGACGGCCAGCCGAAGACCCTCGACGAGATCGGCAAGGTCTACGGCGTGACCCGCGAGCGGATCCGCCAGATCGAGTCCAAGACGATGTCGAAGCTGCGCCACCCGAGCCGGTCGCAGGTCCTGCGCGACTACCTCGACTGATCCGCGTCCGTGAGGCCCGCGTCGTCCCCCGGACGGCGCGGGCCTTTCGCGTGCCCGGTGCCGGCCGGTCGCTTGCCGCGTCGCTCGGGGAACGTGAAGTCGTAGGGGTTCGGGACGAGGTCCGGGACGACGAGCCCGGGGTCGGCCGAGGTCAGACGCACCACGAGGTTGTCGTAGCGCTCGTGCACCGTCCCGGGCGGCACGGCCGCCGCCTCCAGCACGGTGACGAGCCCCACGGCGGCGTCGTATGCCGTCGTCGAGCGCACGTCGCTCGGCTGCCAGGCGGCGTCCTCGTCGAAGGGGTAGTGCTCGAGGCCGGACGCGACTCCGCCACCTGACCGTTCCCGCCAGCTCGGCGCGCGCCGGTGCGCCGCCTGTTGGTCGATGAACGGGAGGCCGCTGCGGACCCCTGATTGGTCTCATGACGCCCAAGCTCGACTAGATGGCTGACAGACGGCCCGCTCCGGGCGCTGTTCAAGTTGTCCACGGGCAACGAACCTACGAGAGCGCCGTGATGAGGCAACCATCGCCGGCGGTGCTGCCGCATGACGGCCACGCCCGCTGAATTGATGCGTGTCAGTGGTCGGGTAGACCATCATGGGCAAGAGCAAGAGGACAGGAAGGGTCACGATCATGGCACCTCGGACGATCGAAGTGAGCCGGGACGAACTGGTCGCACGTCGTGAGCACGTGCTCGCGCAGCTGGGTGTGTCCCTTGACGAGTTCCGTCGTAGGGTGTTGCGCGGCTCGCTGACCGGCGACGAGTGGGACGCAGTATCTGAGCTCGAGGAGATCAGCTTTCTCCTCGACGACTCTGCCGATGACTTCTGATCTCGCCGGACGCTCCCTTGAGTTTGCGGGCGAGGTGGCGCAACTTCTCGCGGACGCTCTTGGCCGAGAAGTAGCGATGGTCTCGGTGCGGTACGGCGAGCGGTACGCCGTCCGCCCCGATGGTGCGGATGCTGAGGCACAGAAGATTCCCCTGGCCGTCGCTGGCACCCACCTGGCAGACCTATCAGTCGCGATGTACCAGACTCTCGATCACTCGGGTAACTACCTCAAGACCACGCGTTCCGACTTCAAGGTGTACTCGACACTTGACCGAACCCCGTTGATCCGACTTGAGTACCGCGCCGACATGCACTCCGACCCGGTCTGCCATTGGCAGTTCCACGCCGAGCGTGGGGCGTTCTCTCACCTCCTGTCGATCGCAAACGCCGCGGATCAGAGGCGGGTCCGCAAGCCACACGACCTGTCGAGTGTGCATCTGCCGGTGGGCGGCGAGCGATTCCGGCCCTGTCTTGAGGATCTCCTGGAGGTGCTTATCCGCGACTGCGGCATCGATGCAGTTGACGGGTGGGAAGCTGCTCTTGAACGTGGCCGTCAACGATGGCGGATGAGACAGTTCCGTACCGCAGTCCGGGACCTGCAACGAGAAGCGGCAGACGTCCTGAGGAATCATGGTTGGGCCGTAGAGCCGCCCGATGTACCGTTCACCCCGCACCTCGAGCCATACAGCAAGTGGTGATACCGCGGGGATGAACGTTGAGAACGACGCTCGTACGCCCGCGCTAAGCCAGGGGTCGCTTCCGCTCCGCGGAGACGACCGGCGGTGGGACGTAGATGGCCACTCGGCCAAGGCTTGGTGTGCAGCGATAGCGTCGACGCTTCCGCCACCTCCCGAGGAGGCACCGAACTCATGTCGGCACAGCTTGAGAGACTCAAGGGGAGATCCTCAAGGAGCTCAGTCGATCAGCGCCAGCCAAGACACCCTGCTCGGCGACGGCAACGCGATCCGCAACGGACAGTTCGAGAAGCCTGGAGCGGACGCCCAGATCAGACATTCCCACTCACTTCGCCGCCGGTCGTTGCTGGAGACTTTCTCAACACCAGAGGACTGGTAGTGGCACGCCGTCGTGACGCTCGTCAGGCCACCGTCCAGGCGGCAGCCACCCCTTGAGCCGGGGGAACCGACTACCAGAACGGCATCGCGGACGGGCGCCCCCAGTGCGCCGCCCTGTGTCGCCGCCGGGGCGGCGCGGCCGTGGTGAGCGGCGAGGGCCGTTGGAAGCGGAAGACCCTGGCATGCGCGAACCGCCGAGTGGAACCCGAGTACCGCAGGCGCGTTGCCCCACGCGTTTAGTAGACGCAGTGGTGGGTCGTCATCTGCGCTGATCCCACGCCCCACGCCCCACGCCCCACGCCCCCGCCCCACGCGCGGGGCAGTGGCGAGCTCTCGCCTGTTGTGTCGAACTCTTACGCAGGGGCGTCGTGTCCGGAAAAGAACGTCTCGCGGGAACGGTCCCAACAGTCCAGGCACCAGGTAGCGTCGTCCGCGCGCCAGGGTGGTGTGCGAGTGACCGTGCTGGCTGCTGGCCGGTGGATGTCCGCTCGAGCCCCAAGGGTCAAACAACGTCGGCGCCGTTTGGGTCGTCTCCCAGACGGCGTAGGAGCACACGAGGAGAGCATTTTGAAACGTGGCGTTGCGTGTTTGTCCCTGGCCGCTGCACTTGCCCTGGGCGCGTGTACCGCTGAAGACGCGACCAACGCTCGCCCCACGGAACCGCTCGTGTCGGAGTCGCCTGAAGGGGACGCGGCGTCGACTGCGCCGCGTAGCACCCCGTCGTCGCCGCCGTCCCGGCCCGCCGCACCACCAGCCCCGCCTACGCCTGAGGCGGACGTTCCAGAGGTCTACCCTGTGGGCGAACTGATTAGGCGCCCGTCCGCCGACATCGTCGTGAATGTGCTCGAACGCCGCGACTCTATCGCCGCGGACTATCAGGAACCCTTTACTGCGGGTGAGGGCGAGCGGCTCTGGTATGTCGATATCACCTGGACAAACAACCTCGCAGAGGCGGTCGAGAAGGAATGTCACGGGCCGTACTCGATGGACCTCCGCGCCTTTGATCTGCAGGGACGCGAGATGCTAATGGTCGATCAACCTGGGTATATCTCGGGCCAGAACTGCACCACCGGTCTCATGCAAGGTCAGTCGGGCACATGGTTGACGGCGTTCAGGGGTCTGGATGAGGAGTTCGGGTGGCTCTTATTCGAGGACTACAACGGCGAGCCCGCTTTAGTGACGCTCGACCCGAGCCTCGAGCTCCGATTCACCGGCTAGGCCCTCGAACACGGTGAGGCCGCTGGCGTAGTGGTCTTCACGGCTCGTGCGTGCGTGCCTCGACCAGGGGTACCTAACGCACTGCGCCGGTTCAGGGCATGGGCGCGCCGGGGGCGCTGAGGTCGGCCTCGCCACCGCCCTCGCGGGTGGGGTGCGGGTCCACCGTCACGGCGGTGTCGTCCTCGACGTCGGTGTCGGCCGCGGCGTCGGCGTCCGCCTCGGTCCCGAGGACGGCGCGCTTGGCCTCCTCGGCGAGGGCGCGGGCGTGGTCGGCCGTCGCCTGGGACGGGAGTGGCTCGCTCATGAGGGGTCCTTCCGCCGTGCCGTGCGCCGGCGCTCGCCGACGTCGCCGTCACCCTCACCGAGGCTCCGGGCGTGCGCAAGCGGGGCGACCGAGGTGCGGAGCCCGCCGCTGTGAGCGGAGGGCGGCGGGCATCGGTCGAGGGTGCGTGAACTGTCGAACTCGGCCCACCGGTACTCGCTGAGTTCGCCAGTTCGTGCCGAGTTCGATAGCTAGAACTGGCGAACTCGGCATGAATCAGCGAACTGGGCGCGAAGTAGCGAACTCGACGCCGGTGCGGGGAGCCCGGGGCGTGCGGACGATCCCTCCCGGCGCGAAAACGTTTGGCCCACCGCCCTTGCGCGCCTACCGTGGGCCGGTGTGACCCTCCCCGCACTCCCGTCCACCGCGCTCGGCCTCACCTGGCGTCCCATCACCCCGGACGACGTCCCCGCCTGGCACGAGCTGGTCCGGGCCATCGAGGACGTCGACGACCCGGGCGAGCGGTACACCGCCGAGGACCTGCGCGACCAGCTCACCGACGGCTCCTGGAAGGACCCGTCCGCCGACACGCTCATGGGCGTCGACGCGGACGGCGTCCCGCGGGCCTTCGGGCACGTCGAGGTGCGCCCGGGAGACACCCGCGCCGTGCGGGCGTTCTGCTGGGGCGGCGTGCACCCCCAGTGGCGCGGGCGTGGCATCGGCCGGGACGTGCTCGCCTGGCAGGAGCGGCGCGGGCGGGAGAAGATCGCCGCCGCGGGCAAGGACGTCCCCTCGCGGATCCTCGTCCATGCCGATGAGCACGTCGGGACCCACCGGCGCCTCCTCGAGGCCGCCGGGTTCCGCCTCGTGCGCTGGTACCTGGAGATGACCCGCCCGCTCGACGACGCCCACCCCGCCCCCGACGTCGCCCTCGGCGGCGGGCTGCGGCTGGTGCCGTACACCGACGACCTGAGCGAGCGCGTCCGGCACGCCCACAACGAGGCGTTCGCCGACCACTGGGGGAGCGAGCCGCGCTCCCGGGAGGACTGGGAGCGGGCGAGCGTGGGCGGGCGCACCTTCCGGCCGCAGTGGAGCTTCGTCGTCCTCGACGGCGACGAGGTCGCCGGGTACACGCTGGCCTCGGCCTACGAGCAGGACTGGGCCGCCCAGGGGTACCGCTCCGGGTGGACCGACGCCCTGGGCGTGCGCCGCGCGTGGCGGCGCCGGGGGATCGCGCCGGCGCTGCTCGCGGCCTCGATGCGCGCCTTCCGGGCCGACGGCATGGAGCGCGCGGACCTCGCCGTCGACGCGGAGAACCCCTCGGGGGCCCTGCGCCTGTACACGGGCCTGGGCTTCACGGCGGCGCGGCGCTCGACCGCCTACGCGAAGGACTGCTGATCCCGCGCGCCAGGGAGGCCGCACTGCGGGAAGGCCGAGACGCCGGTGGCCGGCCCGCAGGAGCGGGCGGCCACCGGCGTCTCGGTGTGGTGCGGTCGGGTCAGGCCTCGGACTTCTCGTGGAGCCGGTGCGTCTCGTCCTGGATCGAGGTCGCGACCCCCTCGAGGGCCTCACTGTGCTGGCGGGCGTGGTGCGCGCAGAACAGCAGCTCGCCGACGGCGAGGGCGACCCGGACGTAGGCCTGGGCCCCACAGCGGTCACAGCGGTCCTGTGCGGTCAGCGGTGCAGTCATCGTGGCGTTCACATGAGCATGTAACCACCGTCGGGCCGGTTCCATGCCCTCAGGCGTCGGGGGTTCGCTCCCAGCGGAGGCGCGCGGGCGTCCCCAGGACCCGCGCGGCAGCCGGGGACAGGACCGCTCAGTCCTTAGGATCGGACGGTGCCTCCCAAGTCGACCGCCTCCCCAGAGCAGTACACCGCGCGCCACCTCTCCGTCCTCGAGGGACTCGAGGCGGTCCGCAAGCGGCCGGGCATGTACATCGGCTCGACGGACTCCCGCGGCCTCATGCACTGCCTGTGGGAGATCATCGACAACGCCGTCGACGAGGCCCTCGAGGGACATGGCGACGCCATCGAGGTGATCCTCTACCCGGACTCCTCCGTCGAGGTCCGCGACAACGGGCGGGGCATCCCGGTGGACACCGTCGCCTCCGTCGGCCTCAGCGGCGTCGAGGTCGTCTTCACCAAGCTCCACGCCGGCGGCAAGTTCGGCGGCGGGTCCTACGCGGCGTCCGGCGGCCTCCACGGCGTGGGCGCCTCCGTCGTCAACGCCCTGTCCGCCCGGCTCGACGTCGAGGTGGACCGCGGGGGCAAGACCCACCGGATGACGTTCCACCGCGGGGAGCCCGGCACGTTCGCCGACCGGGGCGGACCGAGTCCCGACTCGCCGTTCCAGCCGTTCACCTCCGGCAGCGAGCTCGCCGTCGTCGGTAAGACGCCCCGCGCCCGCACCGGCACCCGCGTGCGCTACTGGGCCGACCGCCAGATCTTCCCGACGACGGCGCACTTCTCCTACGAGGACCTCGTCGACCGCGCCCGCCAGACCACCTTCCTCGTCCCCGGGCTCACCATCACCGTGCGGGACGAGCGGCGCCTGCCGGGCACGCCGGGGGAGGGCGGGCCGGTCGAGGAGGTCTTCCGCCACGACGGCGGCGCCGCCGACTTCGTCGACTTCCTCGCGCCCGACGCCGGCGTCACCGACACGTGGCGGCTCACCGGCTCCGGGACGTTCCGCGAGACGGTCCAGCAGCTCGACGGCTCCGGCCACCTGCGACCCAAGGACGTCGAGCGCACCTGCGAGGTCGAGGTCGCCCTGCGCTGGGGCGTCGGCTACGACACGCACGTGCGCTCGTTCGTCAACATCATCGCCACGCCCAAGGGCGGGTCCCACCTCGCCGGGTTCGAGCAGGGCCTGGTCAAGACCATCCGCAAGCAGGTGGAGGCGAACGCGCGGCGCCTCAAGGTCACCGCCAAGGACCCCCGGCTCGAGAAGGACGACGTCCTCGCCGGCCTCACCGCCGTCGTCACGGTCCGGCTCCCCGAGCCCCAGTTCGAGGGCCAGACCAAGGAGGTCCTCGGGACCGCGCCGGTGCGCGCGATCGTCGCGCGCGTCGTCGAGCGGGGCCTCACCGAGATCCTCACCTCCACCAAGCGCGCCGAGAAGACCCAGGCGGCGGTCCTCCTCGAGAAGGTCGTGGGGGAGATGCGCGCGCGCGTGTCCGCCCGGATGCAGAAGGAGATCTCCCGGCGCAAGAACGCCCTCGAGACCTCCACGCTGCCCGCCAAGCTCGCCGACTGCCGCACCGACGACGTCGAGCGGTCCGAGCTGTTCATCGTCGAGGGCGACAGCGCGCTCGGCACCGCCAAGCTCGCCCGCCAGAGCGACTTCCAGGCGCTGCTGCCGATCCGCGGGAAGATCCTCAACGTCCAGAAGGCCTCGCCCGGGGACATCCTGCGCAACGCCGAGGTCGCCTCGATCATCCAGGTCCTCGGCGCGGGCTCCGGCCGGACGTTCGACCTCGAGGCCGCGCGCTACGGCAAGGTGATCCTCATGACGGACGCGGACGTCGACGGCGCCCACATCCGCACCCTGCTGCTCACCCTCTTCTTCCGCTACATGCGCCCGCTCGTCGAGGCCGGGCGCGTCTTCGCGGCCGTCCCGCCGCTGTTCCGCGTCGAGGTGAGCGGCTCCGGCGGGAAGAAGGGCGAGAAGATCTACGTCTACTCCGACGCCGAGCTGAACGCCCTCCTGCGCAAGCTGGAGCGCTCGGGCAAGCGGTACAAGGAACCCATCCAGCGGTACAAGGGCCTGGGGGAGATGGACGCCGACCAGCTCGCCGAGACCACCATGGACCCGGCCCACCGCACGCTGCGCCGGGTGAGCATGAACGACGTGGCGGCCATCGAGAACGCCGAGCGGGTCTTCGAGCTGCTCATGGGCAACGACGTCGCCCCGCGCAAGGACTTCATCGTCGCCGGCGCCCGGGAGATCGACCGGGAGCGCATCGACGCCTGACCGGCCCGCCCGGCCCGCACAGCCCGCCCGGGCGCAGGCCGCGGCCGGTCCGCCGACTACGATCGAGCCATGCCCTCCCCCCTCGCCGACCGCGCTGCTGCCCCCGACCACGTCGAGCTCCCCGCCGCCCACCTCGGCCTCACCTGGCGGCCCCTGGAGCCCGGCGACGCCGATGCGGTGCTCGCGCTGGCGCGGCGCTGCGAGGCCGTCGACACCCCGATCCTGCGCGTCGACGCCGGTGACGTCGAGAGCGTCCTCGCGCGCCCGGAGCGGGGGATCGTCGCCGACAGCCTCGGCGGGTTCGACAGCGCCGGCGAGCTCCGCGCGTCGGCGTTCGTCTACGCCCCGCCCGGCGACGAGAGCCACGCGCGGGTGTTCATCGACGCCGCCGTCGACCCCGAGTGGCGCGGCCGGGGGATCGGCCGCGCGCTCCTCGCCTGGCAGGACGGCCGTGCCCGCCAGATGCTCGCGCAGATGGACCCGGAGCTGCCGGGCCGGATCGCCGCCTACGTCGACGAGCACCACGCCGACCGCCGGCGCCTCTACGCCGCCGCCGGCTTCAGCCCCAAGCGCGTCTACCGCGACATGCGGCGGAACCTGCGCGACCCGATCCCGCCGGTCGAGGTCCCCGAGGGCATGCAGATCGTCTCCTGGACCCCCGATCTCGACGAGCGCGTGCGACTCACCCACAACGAGGCGTTCGCCGACCACTGGGGCTCCCAGCCGGTTGCCGCCGAGTCATGGACCCGCATCCACCGCGACCTCGTCCCCGAGTGGAGCATGGTCGCCCTCGCCGGGGACGACATCGCCGGGTACGCGCTCACCTCCCGCCACGAGCACCAGTGGGAGGCGCTCGGCCACACGGAGGGGTTCACCGAGCTGCTCGGCGTGCGCCGCCCCTACCGCGGCACGGGGGTCGCCCGCGCGCTGCTCACGGCCGTCCTCGAGGCGCTCCACCGGGACGGGCTCGACATGGCGGCGCTGGACGTCGACACCGAGAACCCCTCCGGCGCGCACCACTTCTACGAGCGGATGGGGTACGAGCCGCAGGCGAGCCGGATCCTCTACACCATCGAGCTCTGATCCACGACCCGTACGGCGCCCCGCGGACGTGGGGCGCGCCATAGGTGAGCACCTGGTTCCGGCCTGAGCCGGGCAGGACGTAGGGTCGGCCCATGCCCGCCGAGTCCGACGCCTCCCCGCGCCCCCTCGGCCCTCCCGCGCCCCTGTCCGGGCCCGCCTACGGGCTCGCCTGGCGGGCGCTGAGCCTCGCGGACAACCCCGCGCTGGTCGCGCTCGTCGCGCGCATCGAGGAGCACGACAACCCGCCGTACCGCACGACCGAGGAGGAGTCCGCCGAGAACTTCGCCGAGGCAGGCACCGACCCCGCGCGCGACACCATCGGCGGCTTCGACGACGACGGCCAGATCCGCGCCTTCGGCATGGTCCGCATGCGCACCGGCGCGACCGGCCCGGTACGTGCGCTCGCCGAGGGCGGCGTCGACCCGCAGTGGCGTCAGCGCGGCATCGGTGCCGCGCTCCTCGCCTGGCAGGTGGCCCGCACCCGTCAGCGGCTGAGCGACGGCGCGGCGGGGCTCGGCCGGGTGGTTGTCCACGTCGAGGACGGCATGGACGACACGGTCGCGCTGCTGCGTCGCGCCGGGTTCACCCCACAGCGCTGGTACACCGAGATGCGGCGCGACCTGTCGACCCCCATCCCCGACGTGGAGCTCGCCTCGCGCCTGCGCGTGGAGCCCTGGACGCCCGAGCTCGACGACGCCGTCCGGCGTGCCCACAACGACGCCTTCCGTGACCAGTGGGGCGCGCAGGAGCACACCCCGGAGACGTGGGTCCAGGGCCGCACCCACTTCGCCCCCGCGTGGAGCTTCGTCGCGCTCGACCGCACGAGCGACCGCGCCCGGGTGGCCGGGTACCTCATCTCCGGGCGGTACGAGCACGACTGGCCGGCCCAGGGGTGGAGCGAGGGGTACACCGAGGTGCTCGGGGTCCGCCGGGAGTGGCGGGGCAAGCGCATCGCCACGGCCCTGCTCACGACGGCGATGCGCGCCTACGCCGCCGACGGCATGGAGTACGCCGGCCTCGGGGTCGAGGCGGCCGCCCCGACGGGCGAGTTCGGCCTGTTCACCCACCTGGGCTACGAGCCCACGCGCGGCTCCACGCTGTACACGCTCGAGCTCGGCGCCTGACCGGCGGGCCGGGCCCGCCGGTCATCGGCCGCACCGGGCCGCACCGGGCCGGCCCTCCGGCCCGGCACGCCCCGGTGCCTCAGCCGATCGCCGCCACCGGCAGGCCGAGCGGCTGGCCCGAGGCGTCGCGGCGCTCGTCGGGCTCGGGCAGCGGCACCGCCTGCCCGCCGGCCCCGGTCGCCCGGACCGGACCGACGCCCGCCCAGGCGAGGACGATGCTGTCCTCCCCGCGCAGGAAGCGGTGCGCCCGCACGCCGCCCGTCGCCCGCCCCTTGGTGGGGTAGCGGTCGAGCGGCGTGACCTTGGCACTGCCGGGCGTGGTCCCCGGCAGGGCGAGGCTGGAGCCGGCCACTGTGACGACGAGGCTGCGGGAGACGTCGTCCTGGCCGACCACGCCCAGGGCAACGACGCGGGCGTCCGGGGCGAGCCGGATACCGGCCATGCCGCCCGCGCCCCGGCCCTGCGGGCGGACCGCGGCGGCGTCGAACTGGAGGAGCTGGCCGTCGGAGCTGACGAGGACGAGACGGTCGGTCTCCACCGCGTGCGCCGCCCCGACCACCGTGTCGCCGTCCTTGAGCGCGATGACGTCCCACGCGTCCTTGTTGCCGGGACGGTCCGCCGGGCTGACGCGCTTGACGGTCCCCCCGGCGGTGGCGAGCGCGAGCGTGGGGGCGTCGTCGTCGAGACGGGCGAGGGACACGACGGACTCCCCGGGACCGAGCGGGACGAGCTCGGAGATGGGCGCCCCGCCCGACAGGCCGGGGGCGGCGTCGGTGGGCGGCAGCGCCGGCGCGTCGAGCACCTCCAGGCGCACGATGCGCCCGGCGCTCGTCACCACGCCGACGTGGCCGCGGGTCGTCGCCGGGACCGCGGCGCGGATGGCGTCGTGGGCGTTGCGGGGGCCCTCGCGGCGCGGCGCGTCCTCGACGCGGGCGAGCAGACCCGTGCCGGACAGGAGGACCCAGCACGGCCCGTCGGGGACCTCGAGGGGGACGGCGGAGCCGCGCAGCGTCTCGGCGGACGTCGCCGGCCCGCCCGCGTGCTCGAGGAGGACGGTGCGCCGCGGCGTGCCGTGCTCGGCCGCCACCTGCGCGAGCTCGTCGGAGACGACGGTCCGCAGCCGCGCCTCGTCCGCGAGGATCGCCTCCAGCGCGGCGATCTCCTCGACGAGGGCGTCGCGCTCGTTCTCCAGCTCGAGGCGGGAGAACTTCGTGAGGCGGCGCAGCCGGAGCGCGAGGATGAAGTCCGCCTGCGGCTCGGAGAGGTCGAAGACCGTCATGAGGCGCGTGCGAGCCACCTCGGCGTCGTCGGAGCCGCGGATGACGGCGATGACCTCGTCGATGTCGGCGATGGCGAGCAGGAGGCCCTCGACGAGGTGGGCGCGCTCGCGTCGGCGGGCCAGGCGGTGCTCCGTGCGGCGCCGCACCACGGTGATCCGGTGGCGGACGTAGACGTCGAGGAGCTCGCGCAGCCCGAGGGTGCGCGGCTGGCCGTCGACGAGCGCGACGTTGTTCACCCCGAAGGACTCCTCCATGGGGGTGTAGCGGTAGAGCTGGGCGAGGACCGCCTCGGGGTTGAAGGCGTTCTTCACCTCGATGACCAGGCGCAGGCCGTGCTCGCGGTCGGTGAGGTCGGCGACGTCGGCGATGCCCTGGAGCTTCTTCGCCTGGACGGCCTCCTTGATCTTCTCGATGACCCGCTCGGGGCCGACGAGGTAGGGCAGCTCGGTGACGACGATGCCGCGCCGGCGGGCCGTGATCGACTCGATGTGCGTCGTGGCGCGGGTGCGGAAGCTGCCGCGGCCGGTGGCGTAGGCGTCGCGCACGCCCTCGAGCCCCACGATCTTGCCCCCCGAGGGCAGGTCGGGGCCGGGCACGAAGCGGCACAGCTCCTCGAGGGTGGCGTCGGGGTGGGCGATGAGGTGCCGGGCGGCCGCGACGACCTCGACGAGGTTGTGCGGGGGCATGTTCGTCGCCATGCCCACCGCGATCCCGGACGCGCCGTTGACGAGCAGGTTGGGCAGTGCGGAGGGCAGGACCTCGGGCTGCGTGAGCTGGTTGTCGTAGTTGGGGACGAAGTCGACGACGTCCTCGTCCAGGCCCGCCGTCATCACCAGCGCCGCCGGGGCGAGGCGCACCTCGGTGTACCGCGCGGCGGCCGGGCCGTCGTCGAGCGAGCCGAAGTTGCCGTGGCCGTCGACGAGCGGCACCCGCAGCGAGAACGGCTGCGCCATCCGCACGAGGGCGTCGTAGATCGCCGTGTCCCCGTGGGGGTGGAGCTTGCCCATGACCTCCCCGACGACGCGGGCGGACTTCACGTGGCCCCTGTCGGGGCGCAGGCCCATCTGGTCCATCATGAACAGGATCCGCCGCTGGACCGGCTTGAGGCCGTCGCGGGCGTCGGGCAGCGCCCGGGCGTAGATGACCGAGTAGGCGTACTCGAGGAACGACCCCTGCATCTCCGCGGAGACGTCGATGTCGACGATGTGCTCCGGGACGGGCGCAGCGGGAGTGGACGTGCGGCGTGGCATGCCCCGATTGTCCCCGACGAGGACGCCCGGCCCGACGCGCCTCGCCCGGACGGTGGACGACGGATCCGCGGGACGCCGGGAAGGACGTCCCGGCGGCCTGCCCCGCCGTCCCCCTAGGCTGACGGCATGAGCGAGGACGCCGTCGCGCCCTACCCGGTGCACTGGGAGGCGGACGTCGTGCTGCGCGACGGCGTCCCCATGCACATCCGCCCCATCCGGCCGGCCGACGCCGACGCCCTCCAGCGGATGCACCTGCGGCAGTCGCCGATGTCGGTGTACTACCGCTTCTTCGCGCCCATGGAGCGCCTCAGCGAGCGGGACCTCCACCGCTTCACCCACGTCGACCACGACGACCGGGTGGCGCTCGTGCTCACCAGCGGCGAGGAGATCCTCGCGGTCGGCCGCTACGACCGGATCGACGACGGCACCGAGGCCGAGGTGGCGTTCTACGTCGCCGACTCCGAGCACGGCCGCGGCCTCGGCTCCGTCCTCCTCGAGCACCTCGCCGCCGCCGGGCGCGAACGGGGGATCCTCCGCTTCACCGCCGAGGTCCTCCCCGCCAACTCCCGGATGATCGGCGTCTTCCGGGACGCCGGCTACGAGGTGACGCAGGTCCTCGACGACGGCGTCCTGCTCGTCTCCTTCGACATCGAGGAGACGGGCCGCTCGTGGTCCGTCATGGCCGAGCGCGAGCAGCGCGCCGAGTCGCACAGCATGCGGGCCCTGCTCTCGGCGTCGTCGGTGCTCGTCGTCGGCCTCGGTGGGCCGGAGCACGTCCTCGCCGAGCGCGCCGCCGCCTCCCTCCTCGCGGGCGGGTTCACCGGCCCCGCGCACCTCGTCGCGGTGGACCCGGGCGACGGGCTCGGCGACGGCGCGGGCGACGCGCCCGGCCCGCGCCCGGCCCGGTACGAGCGCCTCGCCGACGTCACCGGCCCGGTCGACCTGGCCGTCCTCGCCGGCCGGGAGGAGGAGGTGCTCGCCGCCGTCGACGCGTGCGGCCGGCTCGGCGCCCACGCCGTCGTCGTCCTCTCCGGCGGTTTCGCCGAGACCGGCCCGGCCGGCGAGCGGCTCCAGCGCGAGCTCCTGCGGCGCACCCGGGCGTACGGGATGCGCCTGGTGGGCCCCGCCTCGTTCGGGCTGGTCGCGGCGGGGGAGGGCGGCCGCCTCGACGTCACCCTGCGCCCGGGGCTGCCGGACGGACGGGTGGGGATCTTCTGCCAGTCGGCGGCCGCGGGGTCCATCCTCGCCGCGACGGCGCAGCGGCGCGGGCTGGGGGTCCACAGCCTGCTCTCCGCCGGCAACCGGGCCGACGTGTCCGGCAACGACACCATGCAGTTCTGGCTCGACGACCCGGGCACCGCCGTCGCCGCCGTCCACCTCGAGTCCATCGGCAACCCGCGCAAGTTCTCCCGCATCGCCCGCCGGCTCAGCGCGACCCGCCCGGTCATCGCGGTCGTGTCCGGGCAGACCGGCCAGGTGGTCCCCCCGGGGCACGCCGTACGGACCACCCGGGAGCCCCAGCGCGTCCTCGCGCAGCTGCTCGACCAGGCCGGGGTGCTGCGCGCCCGCGGCGTCCCCGAGCTCCTCGACCTCGCCCAGCTCTTCGCCACCCAGCCCCTGCCCGCCGGCGGGCGCGTGGGCGTCCTCGCCAACTCCGGCCCGCTCACCTCCCTCGTCGGGGGCGCGGCCCGCGCCCACGGCCTCGACGTCGTCGACGTCCACCCGGCGCTGGCGCCCCTCGCCGGGGCCGGCGAGTACGCCGCGGCCCTGGAGGAGGTCGCGCGCCGGAGCGACTGGGACGCCCTCGTCGTCGTCCACGTGCCGCCCCTGGGGGCGGCCGACGACGCCATCGCCCGCGTCCTCGCCGCCGCCGCGGCGCGGGACGGCCGCCCGGTGCTCGCCTACCTTGACGGCCCCGTGGGCGTCACCGCCGGGCTGAGCGCCCCCGGGCCCGACGGCACCGCGCGCACCGTCCCCACCTTCGCGTCCGTCCAGGACGCCGTCGCGGCGCTCGCCGGCGCCGTGCGCTACGCCCGGTGGACGACGAGCGAGCGGGGCGAGCTCGTCGACCCGCCGGGGATCGCGCCCGGCCGGGCGCGCGCACTCCTCGCGCCGACGGTCCGGGACCTCGGCCCCGGGCAGACCGCCCGGCTCGCCCCGGAGCAGTCCGCCGAGCTCCTCGCCTGCTACGGCCTCACGGTCCTGCCCGCGGAGCGCGTCGCCGACGTCGAGGAGGCCGTGGCGGCCGCCGAGCGGCTCGGCTGGCCCGTGGCCCTCAAGACCAGCGACGAGGTGCTGCGCCACCGCGCCGACCTCGGCGGGGTCCGGCTCGACCTCACCGGCCCCGACGAGCTGCGCGAGGCGATGCGGGCCATGCGCACGCACCTCGAGCCGATCGCCGGGCCCGGGGCGGCCTTCGACGTCCAGGTGATGGCCCCGGCCGGGGTCGCCTGCGTCGTGCGGGGCGTGGAGGACGCCCTCTTCGGCCCCGTGGTGTCCTTCGGCCTCGGCGGGGACGCCGTCGAGCTCCTCGGCGACGTCGCGTTCCGTGTGCCGCCGCTCACCGACGTGGACGTCGCCGACATGGTGCGCTCCGTCCGCGCCGCCCCCCGCCTCTTCGGCCACCGCGGCCTGCCGGTCCTCGACGTCGCCGCCCTCGAGGACGTCCTCGGGCGGGTGTCGGTGCTCACCGACGACCTGCCCGAGGTGGCCCGCCTGGTGCTCAACCCGGTCCTCGTCGCGCGGTCGGGGGCGTCGGTCCTGTCGGCCGTCGTGGAGGTGTCCCGGCCCGGGCGCGCGGACGGCGGCCGACGGGTGCTTCCCGGGTCGGGGTCCGCAGGTGCCAAGATGGAGCCGTGGCCATCCCCGACATGACGTCCAACCTCGCGGACCAGCTGCGGTCCGACCTCGACCGGGCGGGGTACTACCCGGAGCTCGTGGCCCGGGTGCTCGAGGTCGCCCTCGCCGGCGAGCCCGTCATCTCCTTCCTCGTCCACCCCGAGACGACCTTCGACACGGAGGTGCGCCGGCACCTCACCGCACTCGTGCTGACGCCGACCCGGCTCGTCATCGCCCACGTCGACGACACCGCCGGGGAGGTGCCGTCGGCCTCGGCCACCACGGAGGCGGTGCCCCTGCACCGGATCTCCTCGGTCGCCCTCACCCACGGCGTCGCCGACCCGGCCCGCACGCGCGGCGGCATGCAGGTGACCGAGCTCACCGTCGCCGTCGGCTGGGGGGCCATCCAGCGCCTCGACCTCGAGCCGATGGCGTGCGACGACCCGGCGTGCGAGGCCGACCACGGCTACACCGGGCTGCTCAGCCCCGACGACGTCGTCGTGCGGGTGAGCGAGCAGGCGGAGGGGTCCCGCGCCCTGGCCCGCGCCCTGCAGTTCGCCCGCGACCTCTCCGCCGCGACGGTGGGCCGGGCATGACCGTTCCCGACGGGCTCACGCTGCCCGACTATGCCGGTGCGTGCCTGCGGGCGGTCCTGCCGGCCGCGCTGGACGCGGTCGGCGCCCCGACGACGAGCGCCGGTCGGACGTCCGCGCAGGACCGTGAGCTCCTCGGGCTGCCTCGCGCGCGGCGCGTGTGCATCGTCCTCGTCGACGGGCTCGGCGCGCAGATGCTCGCCGAGCGCGGCGGCCACGCCCCCTTCCTGCGCTCCCAGCTGCCCGATGCCCTCACCCTCACCAGCGGCTACCCCTCGACCACGGCGACGAGCCTCACCATGCTCGGCACCGGCGAGGTCCCCGGCACCACGGGGATGCTGGGGTACACCGTGCGCAACCCGGCCGACGGCGCCCTCCTCAACCTCATCTCCTGGGAGGAGACGGCCGTCCACCCGCGCGAGTGGCAGCAGGTCCCCACGCTCGCCGAGCGCCTCGGCGGGCAGGGGCCGTCGATCGTCTCCGTCGGGCCCGCCCGGTTCGTCGGCTCGGGCCTGACCGAGGCCGCGTTGCGGGGCCCACGGTTCCTCGCCGCGGGGAGCCTCGCCGCCCGCGTGGACGTCACGACGGCGCTCCTGCGTTCCGGGGACGCCGACGTCGTCTACCTGTACTGGGGCGACGTGGACAAGATGGGCCACCAGCACGGCTGGGGGTCGCGGCAGTGGGGCGACGAGGTCGAGGCGATGGACGCCGAGCTCGCCCGGCTGGCGCGGGAGCTCCCGCGCGGGACCCTGCTGCTCGTCACCGCCGACCACGGCATGGTCGACCTGGGGCCGGACTCCCGCATCGACGTGGCCGAGACGCCGGGTCTCGCGCAGGACGTCGAGGTGGTCGCCGGGGAGCCGCGGGCGGTGCACGTCCACACCCGCCCGGGCACGGCCGCCGCCGTCGCCGAGCGCTGGCGCGACGTCCTCGGGGACACCGCGTGGGTACTCCTGCGGGAGGAGGCCGAGGCCGCCGGGCTGTTCGGCGACGTGGCCGAGCGGCACCGCTCGGTCCTCGGCGACATCGTCGTCGCCGCCCGGGAGCGCCGCGCCGTCGTCGACTCCCGCACTCAGACGGCGGAGTCCATCGCCCTGGTCGGCGTGCATGGCTCGCTCACGCCGGACGAGGTCCTCGTCCCGCTGGTGCGCACGGTCGTCTGACCGGCGTGCAAGGCCCCTGGGGACGCGGTGCGGCCCCTCCCGGGGGGGAGGGGCCGGACGTGCGGGCGTGCGGCGGTGCCCCGCCGCACGCTCACTCGGGCTTGGCGCCGAAGACGATCTCGTCCCAGCTCGGGACGCTCGTGCGCCGCCCCTTGGTGCGCGCGCGCCGCGGGGCCTGCTCCGGCTGCCCGGCGGGGTCCTCGGCGGTCGGCGCGGGCGCCTCGGCGCGACGCTCCGCAGGCTCCTCGGCCGGTGCGTGCTCCTCCGGGCGCGGTGTCTCGGGCCGGACGGGGCGGTCGGGCCCACGGGGCGGCAGGGACAGCACGTGCGCGTCCCCGGCGTGCTCGGCCCGCGAGGCCGGCGGGTGCGCCGCGGGCGGCAGGTCGAGCGCTCCGAGGATGTCGTCCTCGATCCCGAGGTCGAGCTCCTGACGCGTGCCGCGGCTCGCGCTGAGCTCGGCGAGCAGGCCCTCAGTGGGGTCCTCCTCCACGGGCTGCGGGTCGCCGCCCAGGTGGAGGGTGGCGTCGACGGCGGCGATGGCGGGACCGAGGTCCGTCTCGGGCTCGGGCGCGTACAGCCGCACGGGCACGGGGACGAGGTGCCGCCGGGCGGCGCTGGGCGGGGTGCTCAGGTCCGTCTCCGACAGCCACCGGCTCTCGTCGTCGAGCGCGTGGACGGCGCGGGACGTGAGGTCCGCCTCCCAGCGCGCCTCCCGCCGGCGGTCCCCGGCGACGAAGCGGACGAGGACCTCCCAGGACTTGCCCGCGCTGCGGACCGCGTCCCACTCGAGGTCACCGGTGGTCACACCGCGCGCGGCCAGGCGGTCCACGACGAGGTCGCCCAGCTCGGGTGCCCCCTCGGACCGGCCGATGGCGAAGCGTCGGGCCTGCTCGACCACCCAGGTCCGCTCGGCGAGGACCGGGCCCTCGTACCGCCGGACGTGCTCGACCGGCAGACCCGCCTCCTCCGCGACGTCCGCAGCGCTCGCGCCGGCGCGGATGCGCGCCTGGATGTCCTTGGGGCGCAGCGGCGACGTTCCCGCCGCCCGGAGCTGCTCGAGCTGGGCGCGGTCCCGGCGGACGGCGGCGCGTAACGCGTCGTCGACGAGGAGCCGGTACTGCTGCCCGTTCGGGCCGGTGAGCGTGAGGTGCTCGCCATCGCTGTGCAACCCGAGCAGTTCAAGCTCGACCATGTCGTCCTCCCTCGAGGGTATGTACCGAGGGTGCCACCCGATCCGGCCCCGGCCGCGCATTGGGTCCGGTGTGTTCGCCTCCGGCGGGGGTGAGGGACATCATGGCCGGGGTACGCCGCGACGAAGGAGGACCAGATGGGAACGCACGACCGGGACGCACGCGGCACGGGGGACGGGTTGCCGCCGGGCGTCGACGTCGCCGCCCTCATGGAGCTCGCCGAGCGGCTGGCCCGGCAGGCCGGCCGCGTGGTGGCCGAGGCCGCCCGCACCACGACCGTGACGGTCGCCCGCACGAAGTCGAGCTCGGTCGACGTCGTCACCGAGGTGGACGAGGCGGCCGAGCGGCTCCTGCGCGCCGAGATCACCGCGGCCCGGCCCGACGACGCCATCCTCGGTGAGGAGGAGGAGACCCGCCCCGGCACGTCCGGCCTCACGTGGGTCATCGACCCCATCGACGGCACGGTGAACTTCCTCTACGGCCTGCCGCACTACTCCGTGAGCGTCGCCGTGGTCGCCGGCCCGCCCGACCCGGCGTCGTGGACGCTGCTCGCCGGGTGCGTCCACGCCCCCGCGCTGGGGCGCACCTGGACCGCCGGGCGCGGCGCGGGCGCGTTCGCCGACGGCGTACGGCTGGCGCCCCTGGCGGGTCCGCCGCCGCTGGAGCGCGCCCTCGTCGGCACCGGCTTCAGCTACTCGGCCGCAGGACGTGCCGCCCAGGGCCGCGTCGTCGCCGAGCTGCTGCCCCAGGTGCGCGACATCCGTCGGCTCGGGTCGGCGGCCGTGGACCTGTGCCACGTCGCCGCCGGGAGCCTCGACGCCCACTACGAGGAGTACCTCAACCCGTGGGACATGGCCGCCGGCGCCCTCCTCGTCAGCGAGGTCGGGGGCGTGGTCCGCGGCCTGGGCGACGATCCGGCCGGGCCGGGGATGACGATCGCCGCCCATCCCGACCTCGCCGCGTCCCTCGCGGGCGCGATCGCGGGCGCCCGGACCGGCGTCGCCGGCTGAGGCGTTCGCCACGCTGGGGCCGCCAAGGCCCTGCTGATGCGGCGCCGCCCAGCCCGATGGTGCACAATCCGGGTGCCTCGGGAACAACGTGCGCTCTGCTGCGTTGCTGAGGTTGACCGACCAACGACCCACCAGAACCGGAGCGTGACGTCTTCATGGCGACCGATTACGACGCACCGCGCAAGAACGAGGAAGACCTCTCCGAGGACTCCATCGAGGAGCTCAAGGCCCGACGGGCCGAGAAGAACTCCGGCGCGGTCGACGAGGACGAGATCGAGGCGGCTGAGGGCTTCGAGCTCCCCGGCGCCGACCTGAGCGGCGAGGAGCTCTCCGTGCGGGTCCTCCCGCGCCAGGCGGACGAGTTCACCTGCTCGCGGTGCTTCCTCGTCCACCACCGCAGCCAGCTGGCCTACGAGGACGGCGGCCAGCTCGTCTGCTCGGAGTGCGCGGCCTGAGCCGACGCTCGCAGCGCCCGGGCGAGATCGCCCGGGCGGGTGCTGGCGACGAGCCAGTACGGCGCCGGGTCGGCCGGGTCGAGGAGCGGGACCCGCACCGCGGCCCGCGCCCACGGACGGTGGCACACGTACGCGCGCGCATCTGCGCCGGGCCCCAGGGCCCGGCGCAGCTCTGTGTCGTCGAGCACCTCGGGCACGCCGAGGAACCGGACGTCGACGTGCGCCCGCCCGGCATGCAGCCGCCCGTCCCGCACCGCGACCACCGGGGCGGTGAGGACGAGCGCGGCCACGACCGCGACGGCGGCGACGACGCCCACGCCGCCGGCCACCCAGGGCGGGGCGAAGGGCCACAGGACGAGCCCGAGCGCGGCGCCCAGCAGCGCCCCCACGAGCAGGACGGGGGGCGTCGGCGTGAGCCGTTCACGAAACAGGGGTGCGCTGTCCACGGGACCACTGTGCCAGCCGGGTGGCGTCCGCCGGGCAGCGCCGGGGGCAAGGACCCCGCCCGGAGTCAGTACAGTCGGTGCCCGTGAGTATCGACGTCGCTGTCCGCCTGCTCGACCCCGACCTGCCCGCGCCCTCGTACGCGCACCCGGGAGACGCCGGCGCGGACCTCCGGGCGCGCACCGACGTCGTCCTGGCGCCGGGGGAGCGGGCCACCGTCCCCACCGGCGTGGCGATCGCGCTGCCCGAGGGCTGGGCGGCGTTCGTCCACCCGCGCTCCGGCCTCGCCGCGCGCCACGGCCTCACCATCGTCAACGCCCCCGGGACCGTCGACGCGGGCTACCGCGGCGAGATCATGGTGACGCTGCTCAACACCGACGCGCACGCCCCCGTCCGTCTCGCCCGCGGCGACCGCATCGCCCAGCTCGTGCTCCAGCAGGTCGCCCAGGCGCGCTTCGTCCCCGTGGACGAGCTGCCCACCTCGGCCCGAGGTGACGGCGGGTTCGGATCAACCGGTGGGTGGACGCCGCCCGCCGGCACAGAAGGAGGTCCCCGATGAGCCCCATCTTCCGGCGGCGCAAGCACGACGCCGAGCCCGACGACGCGACGCCCACGTCGGAGCCGTCGTCTGAGCCGACCACGGCCGGACCCGACGACGAGCGCGGTCCCTGGGACGTCTCCGACGTGCCCGGACTCGGTGCCCGCCTCGACCTCGGCGCCCTGCGGGTCCCCGCCCGCCCCGGCCTCGAGCTCCGCATGGAGGTGGAGAAGACCTCCCGCCAGGTCGTCGCCGCCAGCCTCACCGCCGCCGGATCGTCCCTGCAGGTCCAGGCGCTCGCCGCGCCCCGCACCGACGGCCTGTGGGAGGAGCTCCGGACGGAGATCGCCGCCTCGGTCACCCAGCAGGGCGGCACCGCCGACGAGGTCGAGGGGCCCTTCGGTCCCGAGCTCCTCGCCCGCCTGCCCGTGCGCACCGCCGACGGGCGCACCGGGCACCGCCCGGCCCGGTTCATCGGCGTCGACGGTCCCCGGTGGTTCCTCCGCGGCGTGCTCAGCGGCCGGGCGGCCGTCGACCCGGACGCCGCCACGCTCCTCGAGGACGTCTTCGCCGACATCGTCGTCGTCCGCGGTCAGGAGGCCCGCGCCCCGCGGGACGTGCTCGCCCTGCGGATGCCGGGCGCGACCGACGCCGCCGCGCCCGCCACGGCGGGCGAGCCGCCGGTGCTGCCCGACCCGCTCACCCGCGGGCCGGAGATCACGGAGACCCGGTGAACCGCCACGGGGCCGGCCCGCTGGCCGCTCCGCGGGCCGGCCTCCTCGCCCGCCTCGTCGCTTCGCGCGCCGAGATCGACGCCCAGGACGAGCGGGAGGCGGCCGCCCGCCACGACGCGTCCCCGATCCGCGACGCCCGGGCCCGCGCGCGGGTCCGCTGCGCGGGCATTCTCACCGCGGTGACGTACCGTCCGCGGGACGGCGTCGTCTCCCTGCGCGCCCGGCTCTACGACGGCTCCGGCAGCATCGACCTCGTGTGGCTGGGCCGCCGGGAGATCCCCGGCATCGAGGCCGGCCGCCGGCTGGTCGCCGAGGGCATCGTCTTCGGCGGCGCCGACCGCCCCACCATCTTCAACCCGGCCTACGAGCTCCTCGGCCAGGACGCATGAGCGCCCCCGAGGGGCCGCCGGACGAGGCGACGCCGGCCGGTCGCGGCGGCGTGCGCCAGGTGGTGGGGGAGGACTTCTCGCTCGCCGAGTCCATCGGCGGCCTGCGCGGCGTCCTCGAGTCCGTCGCGCCCGGCGCGGTATTCGTCGCGGTGTTCGTCGCGGTGGGGGGCCTCACGGCCCCCCTCGTCGCCTCGCTGGCCGTCGCCCTCGTGCTCGTCGTGGCGCGCCTGGTCGGCGGGACGCCCATCACCCAGGCGCTCGGCGGGCTGCTCGGAGTCGGCGTCGGCGTCGTGTGGGCGTGGCGCTCCGGGCAGGCCCAGGACTACTTCGCCTTCGGGCTGTGGACGAACGCCGCCTACGCGGCCGCCCTGCTCGTCTCCCTGCTCGTGCGGTGGCCGCTCGTCGGCGTGGTCGTCGCGCTCCTGCGGCAGGAGGGGAGCACCTGGCGCGCCGACCCCTGGCGCCGTCGGCGCTACACCGCCGCCACCTGGCTGTGGGTCGCCCTGTTCGTGGCGCGCCTCGCCGCGCAGCTCCCCCTCTACCTCCAGGCGGAGGTCGCGTGGCTGGGCACCGCCCGGCTCGTCATGGGGGTGCCGCTGTGGGCCCTCACGCTCTGGGCGACGTGGGTGCTGGTCCGGGAGCCAGCAGCTGCTGCAGCGCCGCCTGATCCTGCTCCGCCCCAGCGCTGAGGACGAGCAGCAGCTCGTCGCCCGCCTCCAGCGTGT
Organism: Georgenia faecalis; assembly: GCF_003710105.1. Classification (GTDB taxonomy): domain Bacteria; phylum Actinomycetota; class Actinomycetes; order Actinomycetales; family Actinomycetaceae; genus Georgenia_A; species Georgenia_A faecalis. Next base: position 1,927,289 of record NZ_CP033325.1, on the reverse strand, counting down.
CGTCCGCGGTCGGCGCGAACGGCCGGTCCGCCCGGATGACCGCCGCGAGGACGGTGTCCGGCGGCCAGACGACGTCGCGGACCTGACGCCCCACCACGGGTGAGTGCGCGGGCAGGGTGAGCTCGTGGATGCTCGCGCCGGAGGCGTGGAACGTGAAGATCCGCACGAGGTCCCCGACGCTCACCGCCTCCTCGACGAGCGCCGTCATGATCCGCGGCGTGGAGACCTGCACGTCCACGCCCCAGGCCTCGTCGAACATCCACTCGTTCTTGGGGTTGTTCACCCGGGCGACCACCCGCGGGACGGCGAACTCGGTCTTGGCGAGCAGGGACACGACGAGGTTGGCCTTGTCGTCACCCGTGGCCGCGACGACGACGTCGCACTCGGCGAGGCGCGCGTCGGCGAGCGTGGAGATCTCGCAGGCGTCGGCGAGGATCCACTCCGCCTCGGCCACGCTGGCGACCCGCATGGCGGCGGGCTGGCGGTCGATGAGGGTGACGCCGTGACCGTGGGAGAGGAGCTCCCGGGCGATCGAACGGCCGACGCTGCCGGCCCCGGCGATGACGACGCGCATCACGCCTCCCGCACGGGGGGCTTGGCGAGCGCGCGCTGGACCGCGTCCACGCGCTCGGTGGCGACGAGGACGTGGACGAGGTCGTTCTCCTGGACGATGGTCCCCGCCCCGGGGACGATGCCGACCCCGAGCCGGGTGAGGTACCCCACGCGGGCGCCGGAGACCTCCTCGAGGCGGGTGAGCGGCAGGCCCACCCAGCCGGGGTGGACGTCGGTGCGCACGAGCGAGACGTGGCCCGAGGCGTCGCGGTGCTCGGCGACCGCGCCCATGGGCATGAGGCGGCGCAGCACCTGGTCGGCCGTCCAGCGCACGGTGGCGACCGTGGTGATCCCCAGCCGCTCGTACACCTCGGCGCGACGCGGGTCGTAGATGCGGGCCACGACGTTGCCCACCCCGAACGTCTCGCGGACCACCCGGGCGGCGAGGATGTTGGAGTTGTCCCCGTTGGAGACGGCGGCGAACCCGTACGCCTCCTCGATGTCGGTCTGCGCGAGGGCGTCGCGGTCGAAGCCCAGGCCCGTGACCCGGCGTCCGTCGAAGTCGGGAGGCAGGCGCCGGAACGCCTCGGGGTTCTGGTCGAGGACCGCCACGGAGTGGCCGTGGGCGTCGAGCTGGGTGGCGAGCGACGCCCCGACCCGGCCGCATCCCATGATGACGAAGTGCACGGGGGGAACCGTACTCCGCGCGGGGTGGACGAGGGGGCCTAGGCTTGGCGCTCGTGCCCAACATCGCCGCGGCGTCGAAGCGGTTGCTCGTCGGACGGCCCGTGCGCAGCGAGCGGCTCGGCGGAACCGTGCTGCGCAAGCGGGTCGCCCTGCCGGTCTTCGCCTCCGACGCCCTCTCCTCCGTCGCCTACGCCCCCGACGAGATCCTCCTCACCCTCTCGCTCGCGGGGATCACCGCCTACGCGGTCTCGCCGTGGGTGGGGGTGGCCGTCGTCGTCGTCCTCCTCGTCGTCGTCGCCTCCTACCGCCAGACCGTCCACGCCTACCCCTCGGGCGGCGGGGACTACGAGGTCGTCACCGAGAACCTCGGGCGGCGCGCCGGGACCACGGTGGCCGGCGCCCTGCTCGTCGACTACGTCCTCACCGTGGCCGTCTCCGTCTCGGCGGGCGCCCAGTACCTCGTCGTCGTCGCCCCGGCGCTGCGCGGGCACCAGGTGAGCGTCGCCGTCGTCCTCGTCGTCGTGCTCGCGCTGCTCAACCTGCGCGGCATGCGGGAGTCCGGCCGGGCGTTCGCCGTGCCGGTCTACCTGTACATGGGTGCGGTGGGGCTGCTCGCCGTCGTCGGGGGCCTGCAGTACCTCACCGGGAACCTCACGGCCGCCCCCAGCGCCGACCTCGAGCTGCTCGCCGACCCCGGCTTCGACGCCGGCCTCACCGGCCTGGCGGGGGCGTTCCTCGTCCTGCGGGCCTTCACCTCCGGGTGCGCGGCCCTCACCGGGGTCGAGGCGATCAGCAACGGCGTGCCCTCCTTCACGCCCCCGAAGTCGCGCAACGCGGCGACGACGCTCGCGCTGCTGGCGACCATCTCGGCCACGATGCTCCTCATCGTCCTCTCCCTCGCCGACGCCACGGGCGTCCGGTTCGCCGAGGACCCGGCGAGCCAGCTCCTGCGCGACGGGGTGCCGGTGGGGGAGGACTACCACCAGGACCCGGTCATCGGGCAGATCGCCCACGCCGTGTTCGCCGACGTGCCCCTGCTCGTCGCCCTCGTGAGCGCGGTCACCGGCCTCATCCTCATCCTCGCGGCCAACACGGCCTTCAACGGCTTCCCCGTCCTCGGGTCCGTCCTCGGCCGGGACGGGTACCTCCCGCGCCAGCTGCGCACCCGCGGGGACCGCCTGGTCTTCTCCAACGGCATCGTCGCGCTGTCCGTGGCCGCGATCGTCCTCATCGTCGCCTTCGAGGCATCGGTGCCGCGGCTCATCCAGCTCTACATCGTCGGCGTCTTCCTCTCCTTCACGCTGAGCCAGCTGGGGATGATCCGGCACTGGGGCCAGGCGCTGCGCGTCGAGGTGGACCCGGCGCGCCGGACCCGGATGCGGCGCTCGCGCGTCATCAACGCCGTCGGGTTCGCCCTCACCTCGGTCGTCCTCGTGGTGGTGCTCGTGACGAAGTTCGCCCTCGGCGCCTGGATCACCCTCGTCCTTATCGCCGTGTGCTACGCCGCGATGACGGCGGTGCGCCGCCACTACGACCGGGTCGCCGCGCAGCTCGTCGTCGAGGACCTCTCGGCCGCGCGGGCGCTGCCCTCGCACGTCCACGCCATCGTGCTCGTCTCGCGCCTGCACCAGGCGACGATGCGCGCGGTGTCCTACGCGCGGGCCACCCGCCCGTCGACGCTCGAGGCGGTGACGGTGGCCGTGGACCCGGCCGAGACCGAGCGGCTGCGCGCCGCGTGGGACGAGGCCGACCTGCCCGTCCCGCTCACCGTCCTCGCCTCCCCGTTCCGGGAGGTCACCCGGCCGGTCGTCGACTACGTCCGGTCGGTGCGCCGGGAGACTCCGCGCGCCCTCGTGGTCGTCTACCTCCCGCAGTACGTGGTGCGACACTGGTGGGAGCAGCTGCTCCACAACCAGAGCGCGCTGCGTCTGGAGAGCCGGCTCCTCTTCGTGCCCGGCGTCGTCCTCGCCTCCGTCCCGTGGCAGCTCGCCGGCGAGGGGGAGGACGAGCGCGCGGCCCGCGCCGCCCTGGGCGAGGAGGCCTCCGCCGCCCTGCCCGAGCCGGAGGTGAGCCCGTCCGTCCCGGGTGACGTCCCCGGCGCGGCCCCGGCGCCGCCCGGCACCAGCACCCCCGACCCCCAGGAGCACCGATGAGCACGCCCGGCCCGGACCTCGTCGAGCTCGTCGTCGGGCCGCCCGCACATGGCGGCCACTGCGTCGCCCGCAGCGCCGACGGGCCCGTCGTCTTCGTCCGGCACACCCTGCCCGGCGAGCGGGTGCGCGCCCGCGTCACCCAGGCCCGCCGCCAGTTCTGGCGAGCGGACGCCGTCGAGGTCCTCGAGGCCTCGCCCGACCGCGTCCCCTCGGTGTGGCCGGAGGCCGGCCCCGGCGGGGTAGGCGGCGGCGAGCTCGCCCACGTCGCGCTCGACGCGCAGCGGCGCTGGAAGACCACCGTGCTGCGCGAGGCGCTCACCCGGATCGGCCACCTCGACCTCGACGGCCTCGAGGGCGAGGTCGCCGTCGAGGGCCTGCCCGGCGACGACGAGGCGGGCGGCCTGGGCACGCGCACCCGCATCGAGCTCGTCGTCGACGCGGACGGCACCGCGGGCATGTTCCGGCACCGCAGCCACGACGTCGTCCCGCTGTCCTCGATGCCGCTGGCGGTGCCCGCCATCGCCGAGCTCGGGCTCTTCGCCCCCGGCCGCTGGTCGCACCTGCGCCCCGGGACGCGCCTCGACGTCGTCGCCCCCAGCGTGGGCGCCCCCCTCGTCCTCGTCGACGGGGAGCCCGAGGCGAGCGGCCGCGGGCCCGCGCGGGGGAGCGTGCGCGAGGTGGTGCCGACGGCGTTCGGCGACCTCACCTACCGGGTCCGGGCCAGCGGCTTCTGGCAGGTTCACCGCCGGGCCGCGCCGGTGCTCGTCGACGCGGTCCTCGGGGCGCTGCGGCCCACCCCGGGGGAACGCCTCCTCGACCTGTACTCCGGCGCCGGCCTGTTCACGCTCCCGCTCGTCACGGCGGTGGGGGAGAGCGGCCGGGTCGACGCCGTGGAGAGCGAGCCCCGGGCGGTGACCGACGCGCGCCGCAACCTCCACGCCCACGCCGGCGCCGCGCTGCACGAGGCGCGGGTCGACCCCGCGAGCCTGGTGGCGCTCGGCGGTGACCCGGTCGACGGCGTCGTCCTCGACCCGCCCCGGGCCGGCGCCGGGCCGGCGGTGATGGACGCCCTCGCGGACCTCGCCCCGCAGCGGGTGGTCTACGTCGCCTGCGACCCCGCCGCCCTGGCCCGCGACCTGCAGGTCGCCACGGCCCGCGGCTACCGCCTCCGCACGGTCCGCGGGCTCGACCTCTTCCCCCACACCCACCACGTCGAGGCGGTCGCGCTGCTCGAGCGGGCCTGACCGGCGACGCGCCGGGCGCCACAGGTGGACGGCGCCCCCCGGGCAAAGTATCTTGATGTCGAGATAAATGGTCGCCGCCGTGGTCCCGTGGGACGATGGCGGCGGTCACCGTCGCCGAGCAACACCTGAGGAGCACCTGTGAGCAGCGTCGACACATTCGGAGCGAGGGCGGCGCTGGACGTCGCGGGCACGAGCTACGAGATCTTCCGGCTCGACGCCGTGGAGGGTCTGGACCGGCTGCCCTACAGCCTGAAGATCCTCGCCGAGAACCTCCTGCGCACCGAGGACGGCGTCAACGTCACCGCTGACCACGTGCGGGCGCTGGCGACCTGGGACCCGGCCGCCGAGCCGAGCACGGAGATCCAGTTCACCCCCGCGCGCGTCGTCATGCAGGACTTCACCGGTGTGCCGTGCGTCGTTGACCTCGCGACGATGCGGGAGGCGGTCGCCGACCTCGGGGGAGACCCCGCGAAGATCAACCCGCTGGCCCCCGCCGAGATGGTCATCGACCACTCCGTGGTCATCGACGTCTTCGGGCGCTCCGACGCCTTCGAGCGCAACGTCGAGATCGAGTACGAGCGCAACCACGAGCGCTACCAGTTCCTGCGCTGGGGCCAGACCGCGTTCGACAACTTCAAGGTCGTCCCGCCCGGCACGGGCATCGTCCACCAGGTCAACCTCGAGTACCTGGCCCGCACGGTGATGACCCGCGAGGTCGACGGCGCCACCCAGGCCTACCCCGACACCTGCGTCGGCACCGACTCGCACACCACGATGGTCAACGGCCTCGGCGTGCTCGGCTGGGGCGTCGGCGGTATCGAGGCCGAGGCCGCGATGCTCGGCCAGCCCGTCTCGATGCTCATCCCCAAGGTCGTCGGGTTCAAGCTCTCCGGCGCCATCCCGCCCGGCGCGACCGCGACCGACGTCGTCCTCACCATCACCGAGCTGCTGCGCCGCCACGGCGTCGTCGGCAAGTTCGTCGAGTTCTACGGCCAGGGCGTCGCCCAGGTGCCCCTGGCCAACCGGGCGACCATCGGCAACATGAGCCCCGAGTTCGGCTCGACCGCCGCGATCTTCCCCATCGACGACGTCACCCTCGCCTACCTGCGCCTCACCGGCCGGGACGAGGACCAGGTGGCCCTCGTCGAGGCCTACGCCAAGGCCCAGGGCCTGTGGCACGACCCGAGCCGCGAGCCCGTCTTCTCCGAGTACCTCGAGCTCGACCTCGCCACGGTGGTGCCCTCGATCGCCGGCCCCAAGCGCCCGCAGGACCGCGTGGCGCTCACCGAGGCCAAGGACGCGTTCTCCTCCGCGCTGCTCGACTACGCCGGCCCGCAGGAGACCAGCGGGCTCGACGAGAGCGTCGAGGAGACGTTCCCCGCCTCCGACCCCATCGCCGCCGGCACGCACGCGGACACCGACAGCGCCCCCGCGACGCCCGGTCACGGCGGCTCGCGCCCGCACCGCCACGTGCCGTTGACGATGGCGGACGGCACGCAGACCCAGCTCGACCACGGCGCCGTCGTCATCTCCTCCATCACCTCGTGCACCAACACGTCCAACCCGTCGGTGATGCTCGCCGCGGCGCTCCTGGCGAAGAAGGCCGTCGAGCGCGGGCTGCAGGTCAAGCCGTGGGTGAAGACCTCCATGGCGCCCGGCTCGAAGGTCGTGACGAACTACTACGAGAAGGCGGGGCTGTGGCCCTACCTCGAGGCGCTCGGGTACCACCTCGTCGGCTACGGCTGCGCCACCTGCATCGGCAACTCCGGGCCGCTGCCCGAGGAGGTCTCCGCGGCGGTGCAGGACAACGACCTCGCCGTCGTCTCCGTGCTGTCCGGCAACCGCAACTTCGAGGGCCGGATCAACCCCGACGTGAAGATGAACTACCTCGCGTCGCCGCCGCTGGTCATCGCCTACGGCCTGGCCGGCACCATGGACTTCGACTTCGCCCACGAGCCGCTGGGCCAGGACGCCGAGGGCAAGGACGTCTTCCTCACCGACATCTGGCCGAGCCCGGCCGAGGTCCAGGCGACGATCGACTCCTCGATCGACCAGGAGATGTTCACCCGCGACTACGCCGACGTCTTCGCCGGCGACGAGCGCTGGCGGGCGCTCGACACCCCCGAGGGCAACACCTTCGCCTGGGACACGGAGTCGACGTACGTGCGCAAGCCCCCGTACTTCGACGGGATGAGCGCCGAGCCCACGGCGGTCACCGACATCTCCGGCGCCCGCGTCCTCGCCAAGCTCGGGGACTCCGTCACGACGGACCACATCTCCCCGGCCGGTTCCATCAAGCCGGACAGCCCCGCCGGGCGCTACCTCGCCGAGCACGGCGTGGCCCGCCGCGACTTCAACTCCTACGGCTCGCGCCGCGGGAACCACGAGGTCATGATCCGCGGCACGTTCGCCAACATCCGGCTGCGCAACCAGCTCCTCGACGGCGTCGAGGGCGGGTACACGAAGAACCTCCTCACCGGTGAGCAGGAGGCGATCTTCGACGCCGCGCAGGCCTACGCCGAGGCGGGCGTCCCGCTCGTCGTCCTCGGCGGCAAGGAGTACGGCTCCGGCTCCTCCCGCGACTGGGCGGCGAAGGGCACGTCGCTGCTCGGGGTGCGCGCCGTCATCACCGAGAGCTTCGAGCGCATCCACCGCTCCAACCTCATCGGCATGGGCGTGCTGCCCCTGCAGTACCCCGCCGGCCAGAACGCCGAGTCGCTCGGCCTCGACGGCACCGAGACGTTCGACATCTCGGGCGTCACCGCGCTCAACGAGGGCGTCACGCCGTCGACCGTCCACGTGACGGCGACCAAGCAGGACGGCTCCGCCGTCGAGTTCGACGCCGTCGTGCGCATCGACACCCCCGGCGAGGCGGAGTACTACCGCAACGGCGGCATCCTCCAGTACGTGCTGCGCTCGCTCGTCAAGGCCTGAGCGGTACGAGCGGCCGGGCCGCCCGCGGGGGTTCCCCCGCGGGCGGCCCGGCGCTAGCGTCGGGCGCATGAGCGACGTCCTCGTCGGTGGGTACGGGCAGCCGGAGTTCGACTGGGCCATCCTCAGCGAGCCGTCGGTGCTCGCCATGGTCCGCGGGCAGCTGGGGTTCTCCTGGACGGAGCTCTCGGCCCGGCTGTCGACGCTCACCCAGGCCGAGTTCGAGTGGGAGCCGGCACCCCGGGCGCTCCGCGTCGTGCGCCGGGGAGAGGAGCGCGCCGCGCGCGCCGCGGGCGCGGGGGAGTGGGTCGTCGAGTGGCCCGCCGAGCCCGACGGTGGGGGTACCCGGACCGTCGCCTGGCTCGTCGCACACCTCACGGAGGTCTTCTTCGAGCGCTGGGAGTGGACGTTCGGCGCCCGCCGACGCCGGTGCGACGAGCTCGAGTACTCCGGTGACGTCCGCGCGGCCGTGGGCCAGCTCGCGCACTGGGTCGGGGCGTGGAGCGAGGGCGTCGCCGGGCTCGACGAGGCCGACGTCATGACGGTCGGCCTGAGCCAGGCGACGCCCGTCGACGCCGCGTCCCCGTTCGGCCACCTCGTGCTCCACCTCAACCGGGAGCTCATCCACCACGGCTCCGAGATCTGCACCCTCACCGACCTGTACCGCTCGGGCGCCTGAGCGAGCTGCACCGCGCGAGCGCCTGACGGTCCGCCCTCGCCGGGCCGAGGCAGGTCCCACCTGGGCCGTGCCGTTCTCGCACCCGGGCCGGTGCGGATCTACAGTGGACGTCGGTGCGTCGACGTCGCACCGGGACGGGAGACACCATGAGCCAGCTGGAGCGCATCCGGCGCCCGGCCGACCTGCGGCGGTTGTCGCGGGCCGAGCTGGGTGCGCTGGCCGAGGAGATGCGGACGTTCCTCGTGGAGAAGGTCTCCCGCACCGGGGGGCACCTGGGACCCAACCTCGGCGTCGTCGAGCTCACCATCGCGCTCCACCGCGTGTTCGAGTCCCCGCGGGACCGCCTCGTGTTCGACACCGGCCACCAGGCCTACGTGCACAAGCTGCTCACCGGCCGGCAGGACTTCTCCGACCTGCGTCGCCGCGGCGGCCTGTCCGGGTACCCCAGCCGCACCGAGTCCGACCACGACGTCGTGGAGAACTCGCACGCCTCGACCGCCCTGTCCTGGGCCGACGGCATCGCCAAGGCGCACGAGCTCGCCGGGCTGCGCGACCGCCACGTCGTCGCTGTCATCGGTGACGGGGCCCTCACCGGCGGGATGGCCTGGGAGGCGCTCAACAACATCGCCGAGGGTCAGGACCGCCGCCTGGTCATCGTCGTCAACGACAACGGCCGCTCCTACGCCCCCACCATCGGTGGGCTCGCGCACCACCTCAACGCCCTGCGCACCGCCCGCGGCTACGAGAAGGTCCTCGGCTGGGGCAAGCGCACGCTCCAGGCCAGCGGCGCGCCCGGCCGGGTGGCCTACGACGCGCTCCACGGGCTGAAGAAGGGCGTCAAGGACGTCCTGGCACCCCAGGGCCTGTTCGAGGACCTCGGCCTCAAGTACATCGGACCGGTCAACGGCCACGACATCCCCGCCATGGAGTTCGCCCTCCACCGGGCCAAGGCGTTCGGCGGCCCGGTCATCGTCCACGCCATCACCGAGAAGGGCCGGGGCTACGTCCCGGCCGAGTCCGACGTCGCCGACCGGTTCCACGCCGTCGGCGTCATCCACCCCGAGACCGGCCTGCCCGTGGCGCCGAGCCGGTTCGGCTGGACGTCGGTGTTCGCCGAGGAGATCGTCGAGATCGCCCGGCAGCGCAGCGACATCGTCGCCGTGACCGCCGCCATGCTCGCCCCCGTCGGCCTCGCGCCGTTCGCCGAGGAGTTCGGCGAACGCGTCTTCGACGTGGGCATCGCCGAGCAGCACGCCATCACCTCCGCCGCGGGGATGGCCTTCGCCGGCCTGCACCCCGTGGTCGCCCTCTACGCGACGTTCCTCAACCGCGGCTACGACCAGCTCCTCATGGACGTGGCGCTGCACCGGGCTGGGGTCACCTTCGTCCTCGACCGCGCCGGCCTCACCGGCGACGACGGCGCGAGCCACAACGGCATGTGGGACATGGCCCTGCTGCGCAGCGTGCCCGGCCTGCGCCTGGCCGCCCCGCGCGACGAGGCGACGCTGCGCGCCGAGCTGCGCGAGGCCGTCGCCGTCGAGGACGGCCCCACGGTGGTGCGCTACCCGAAGGGCGCCCTCCCCGAGCCGCTGCCCGCGGTGGGCAAGGAGGGCACGCTCGACGTCCTGGCGCGCCACATGGCCGACGGCGAGGACGCGCGCGTCCTCCTCGTCGGGGTCGGTGCGATGGCGGGCACGGCGGTCGAGGCGGCCACCGCGCTGGCCGCCCAGGGGATCGGCTCCACGGTCGTCGACCCGCGGTGGGTCCTGCCCGTGCCGCCCGACCTCACCGCGCTGGCGGCGACGCACGACCTCGTCGTCGTCGTCGAGGACGGCCTGGCCACCGCCGGCATCGGCTCCGCGCTCCGCGACGCCCTCGCCGAGGCGGGGCACGCCGTGGGCGTCCAGGTGCACGGCATCCCGCACGCCTTCCTCGAGCACGCAACGCGCGCCCAGCTCGTCGAGGACTTCCACCTGCGCGGCCAGGACGTCGCCCGGGACGCGGCCGCCGCCGTCGCCGCCCTGCGCGCCGGAACGCCGGAGCACCGGGCGGCCCTGGGCCGCTGAGCGGGCGCCCGCCGCCCGGGCCGGTCACGTCCTGTGACCGGGCCCACCGGGGTCCTGCGGCCTAGGTCCCACGCGGCGCCGGGGGGCGCGGCCTAGCGTGGGAGATACCACCACGACGAGGAGGCATGGCATGGCCACCACCGTTCCCGAGACGCAGTCCCAGTCCAGCAACGACGCATGGCGCACGTTCACGGGCGGCCGTTGGCAGGAGACCATCGACGTCCGCGACTTCATCCAGCGGAACTACCGCCCCTACGAGGGCGACGCCGCCTTCCTCGCGGGTCCCACCGAGCGCACCACCGGCATCTGGGCGCGGCTGAGCGAGATGTTCCCGGCCGAGCGTGAGAAGGGCGTCTACGACGTCGACGCGACGACGCCGTCGTCCATCACCGCCCACGGCCCCGGCTACATCGACCGCGACAACGAGATCGTCGTCGGCCTGCAGACGGACGCCCCGCTCAAGCGCGCGATCATGCCGTACGGCGGCTGGCGGATGGTCGAGACCTCCCTGAAGACCTACGGGTACGAGGTCGACCCGGTCCTGCGCGACATCTTCACCAAGTACCGCAAGACCCACAACCAGGGCGTCTTCGACGTCTACCCCTCCGACGTGCGCGCCGCCCGCAGCTCCCACCTCATCACCGGCCTGCCGGACGCCTACGGCCGCGGCCGGATCATCGGCGACTACCGCCGGGTCGCGCTCTACGGCGTCGACGCGCTCATCGCGGCCAAGAAGGCCGACCGGGCCGAGCTCGACGCCCAGCGCTCCACCGAGGACGTCATCCGCGACCGTGAGGAGAACGCGGAGCAGATCCGCGCGCTCACCGAGCTCAAGGAGATGGCCGCCTCCTACGGCTACGACATCTCCCGCCCGGCCGCCAGCGCCTACGAGGCGATCCAGTGGCTGTACTTCGCCTACCTCGGCGCGGTCAAGGAGCAGAACGGCGCGGCCATGTCGCTCGGGCGCACCTCGACCTTCCTCGACGTCTTCATCGAGCGGGACCTCGCCGCCGGTGTCCTCACCGAGTCCCAGGCGCAGGAGATGATCGACGACTTCGTCATCAAGCTCCGCATCGTGCGGTTCCTGCGCACCCCCGAGTACGACGACCTCTTCTCCGGCGACCCGACCTGGGTGACGGAGTCGATCGGTGGGATCGGCGTGGACGGCCGCCCGCTGGTGACCAAGACGTCGTTCCGCATGCTGCAGACCCTGTACAACCTCGGCCCGGCCCCGGAGCCCAACCTCACCGTGCTGTGGTCGGACGCGCTGCCCGAGGGCTTCAAGCGGTTCTGCGCCCAGGTCTCCATCGACACCTCGGCCATCCAGTACGAGTCCGACGAGCTCATCCGCCAGGCCTGGGGGGACGACGCGGGCATCGCCTGCTGCGTGTCGGCCATGGCCATCGGCAAGCAGATGCAGTTCTTCGGCGCGCGGGTCAACGTCGCCAAGGCGCTCCTGTACGCCATCAACGGCGGCCGTGACGAGGTCTCCGGCCGCCAGGTGTCGCCGGTGCGCAAGCCGGTCGAGGGCGACGTCCTCGACTACGACGACGTCGTCACCCGCTACGACGACCTGCTCGACTGGCTCGCCGAGACCTACGTGGACGCGCTCAACTGCATCCACTACATGCACGACAAGTACGCCTACGAGCGCCTGGAGATGGCGCTGCACGACAAGGACGTGCTGCGCACCCTCGCCTGCGGCATCGCCGGCCTGAGCGTCGCGGCCGACTCGCTGTCGGCGATCAAGTACGCGACGGTCCGGCCCGTCCGCAACGAGGACGGCCTCGTCGTCGACTACGACGTCGAGGGGGAGTTCCCGTGCTTCGGGAACGACGACGACCGGGTCGACGACATCGCGCGGAGCATCGTCGAGAAGTTCATGGCGAAGATCCGGGCGGTCCCCACCTACCGCAACGCGGTGCACACCCAGTCGGTGCTCACCATCACCTCGAACGTCGTCTACGGCAAGCACACCGGCAACACCCCGGACGGGCGCCGCACCGGTGAGCCGTTCGCGCCGGGTGCCAACCCGATGAACGGACGCGACACGCACGGGATGCTCGCCTCGGCGCTGTCGGTGGCCAAGCTGCCCTACGACGAGGCGCAGGACGGGATCTCCCTCACCAACACCGTGGTGCCCTCCGGGCTGGGCCGGACCAAGGACGAGCAGGTGGCCAACCTCGTCGGCCTCCTCGACGCCTACATGGGCTCCTCCGGCTACCACATGAACGTCAACGTCCTCAACCGCGAGACGCTGCAGGACGCGATGGAGCACCCGGAGAACTACCCCCAGCTCACCATCCGGGTGTCGGGCTACGCGGTGAACTTCGTCCGCCTCACCCGCGAGCAGCAGCTCGACGTCATCTCCCGGACGTTCCACGGCACGCTGTGACCGCAGCCGCGCACGACGACGCCGGGGAGGCCCGCGTGGGCACCACGCTGCGCCTGCCCGGCGTCGTCGCGCCTGACGGCCTCAACGGCGAGTACGTCGCCGTTCCCGAGGACGCCGTCCCGCGGCTGCGGCCGGCGGCGGGCACCGCCGGGCTGGCGACGGCGGGGGAGATGTCCCACGCGGAGCATCTCGCGGCCGTGCGCGCCGGTGACATCGGCTCCCTGCACTCGTGGGAGCTCGTCACCGCGGTCGACGGCCCCGGCACCCGGCTCACGGTCTTCCTCGCCGGGTGCCCCCTGCGGTGCCTGTACTGCCACAACCCGGACACCCTGAAGATGAAGGACGGCGAGGCCGTCGAGGTGACCGAGCTGCTCAAGCGGGTCAAGCGGTACGTCCCGGTGTTCCGGGCCACCGGGGGCGGCCTCACCGTCTCCGGCGGGGAGCCGCTCATGCAGCCCGCGTTCCTCGCCCGCCTGCTGCGCGGCGCCAAGGAGCTCGGGGTGCACACGGCGATCGACACCTCCGGCTTTCTCGGGGCGCACGCCAGCGACGCCCTCCTCGACGACGTCGACCTCGTCCTCCTCGACGTGAAGTCCGGGCTGCCGGAGACGTACCGCCGCACGACCGGGCGCGAGCTCGCCCCCACCCTGGAGTTCGGCCGCCGGCTGGCGGCGCGGGGCACGGAGATCTGGGTGCGGTTCGTCCTCGTCCCCGGCCTCACCGACGCCGTGGAGAACGTCGCCGCGGTCGCCGCCTACGTCGCGTCCCTGTCCACGGTGAGCCGGGTCGAGGTGCTGCCCTTCCACCAGATGGGGCGGGACAAGTGGGACCGGCTGGGGCTGGACTACCAGCTCGAGGACACCCCGGCACCGACCGCCGAGACCGTCGAGCGGGTCCGCGGGCAGTTCCGCGCCCGCGGCCTCACCGTCTTCTGAGCGAGTCGCGCCGAAGGACGGGCGGCCCAGGCATGGCCCCTTCGCCCGTTCGGTGAGAGTCTGTCGCCACGCGCTCGATCGGTACCGGGGGGAACACTGATGCGTGCAGGGACCGACGACCATGTAGTGCGCCGCAGGGGTGTGCTCGCCCGGCTGGGCGCGGCAGTGACGACCGCCGTGCTGGTCGTCCTGGCCCTCGGGCCTACGGCCCAGGCAAGCTTCGACCCCGACGGCGTGGCGACGGGCCCGCGCGGGGACATGACCGATCTGACCATCACCGGCGTCGAGGCGGGGGCGCCGGTGCGCGGCGCGACCGCGCCCGAAGGCTTCGACCCGCTGGCGGGCTATCCCGACGCGCCGCCCCTGGGGTCGACCCGCAACGACAAGTCCTTCATCGGGACGATCATCGCGACGGACACCCTCACCGGGCAGGAAGCCCTCACGTACTGCATCGAGATCAACGTGGCCACTCAGGTGGGGATCAACTACGTGCGCGCGACGTGGGACGAGGCGAACGTCCCCAACCTCGGTTACGTGGCGTACATCCTCGACGGGTACTACCCGGCCACCGACGAGCCGGCGGCCGCCCCCACCGTGGACGAGCGCGCCGCGGCGGTCCAGGCGGCCATCTGGTACTTCACGGACGACTACGTCGTCGACGCCGACGAGCCGCTCCGGCCGTGGGTCGCCGCGATCGTCGCGGACGCGCTGACGAACGGCCCGCGCGCCGAGCCGGTCGAGCCGGCGTTCGAGGTGACCCCCCAGGTCATGCGCGCGCCGGCGACCGGCGAGATCGTCGGCCCGTTCACCGTCACCGCGGACGGGCCCGCGACGCTGCGGTCGGTGGGGGTCGAGGTCTTCACCGACCCCGAGGGCACGGCGGCGCTGCCGGACGGGGCCGTGGTCGAGCCGGGGGCCGAGCTGTGGGCCCGCAGCGTCTCCGCCGAGACGCCGCAGTACTTCGTCCTCGAACGCGCGCTGACGGTCCTTGAGAGCACTGTCTACGTCTACGACGGCACGAACCCCGGCCGGCAGAACGCGCAGAAGCTCGTCCTCGCCGAGCCCACCTCGCTGGTCCGCCGCGCCCAGGCCGTCCTCGAGCCCTACGCCGCCGGCTCGCTCGAGCTCACCAAGGTCATCACCGGCGACGGGGCGGGGCTCCAGTCCGACGTCCTCCTCGACGTCGTCTGCACGTTCCCGGGGAGCGAGGACACGCTCACCCGGACCGTCACGGTGCCCGCGGGTACCGCCGCGGGCGCGCACCCGCAGACCGTCTCCGGGCTGCCGGCCGAGGGGGAGTGCACCGTCACCGAGCGCGACGACGGCGACAACGGCCGGGTCGCGGTCTCCGCCACGTCCGTGGAGCCCGCCTCGGTCGTCGTCAGCGCGGACTCGGGGGCCGCGGTCACCGTCACCAACGACTACGCCGTCGCGGTGGGAGCGCTCCAGGTGAGCAAGTCGATCACCGGCCCGCGTGCGGGCCACCAGGGGCCCATCACGCTCCAGGTGACGTGCGAGGCGCCGGACGGCCCGAGCGAGACCGTGGTCGAGCTGCCCGCGGGGCTGGACGCCGGGGTCCACGCGGCGGTCGAGATCACCGACGTCCCCGCCGGGACCGAGTGCACCGTCACCGAGACCGGGACCGGGGAGACACCCGGGGCCGTGCTCCTGTCGAGCGCCGTCGACCCGGACCCCGTGACCGTCGTCGAGGAGGAGACGGCCCACGTCCTCGTCACCAACGAGTACGGCACCGCGAGCGCCACGCCCGACTCTCCGTCGGCCCCCTCGGACGGCGGCGGACGCCTGCCGGAGACCGGCGCCGACCCCGCGGCGCTCGCCCTCCTCGTCGGGCTGCTCACCGTCGCCGGCGCTGGTCTCCTCGCCCGGCGCGCCACGTCCTGACGACCCGCCGGCCTGTGCCGGCGTCACCGCGCGCGGGGCAAGGCCACCCCTCCCGGGGGTGGCCCCGCACGGCTCAGCCGGCGGCGGCCAGGCTCGCGACGCCGGGGGCGAGGAAGCGGCGGCCCAGCACCCGCTCGGACGCCCCGCTCCGGTCGAGGTAGGGGGTGAGGCCGCCGTTGTGCAGCGGCCAGCCCGCGCCGAGGATCATCGCCACGTCGACGTCCTCGGGGCCGGCGACGACGCCGTCCGCGAGCAGCGCGCCCGCCTCCTGCGCCAGCGCCTCCTGGACGCGGTGGAGGACGCCGTCGGCGTCGAGCGGCTCCGCGAGCGGGCGGGAGCCGAAGTAGCCGGCGATCTCGGGCCGCACCCGTGACGACGCGCTCGGCCGGCCCTCGAAGGCCACGAGCGGCTCGCCCTCGGCGACGAGGCGGTCGAGGCCGGGTGAGGCGGGGTACCGGTCGCCGAGCTCCGCGCGCAGCGTGTGGAGGACGTGCGCCGCCACCGCCGGCCCGACGAGCTGAAGCAGCGGGAACGGGCCCATGGGCAGACCCATGGGCGCCAGGGCGCGCTCGGCGTCGGCGAGGGAGGTGCCCTCCTCGCAGGCCCCGAGGACCTCGCCGAGGAGCCGGACGAGGAGCCGGTTGACGACGAAGCCCGGCGCGTCGGCGACCGCCACGGCGGTCTTGCGGCAGGCGGCGGCCACCGCGAACGCCGTGGCGTACGCGGCGTCGTCGGTGCGCGGCGCCCGCACCACCTCCACCAACGGCATCTGCGCCACCGGGTTGAAGAAGTGCAGCCCCACCAGGCGGGCCGGGTGGGCGAGGGCGTCGGCCATCGCCGTGACCGACAGCGCGGAGGTGTTGGTGGCGAGGATGCAGTCGGGCCGGACCACGCCCTCCACCTCGGCGAACACCGCGCGCTTGACGTCGAGCTCTTCGAAGACGGCCTCGATGACGAGGTCGGCGTCCGCGAGGTCCGCCAGGTCCGTCGTGGCGTGCACCCGGGCGACGACGGCCTCGGCGTCGGCCGGCGTCAGGCGCCCGGACCGGGCGAGGCCGGCCGCACCGGCGCGCACCGCCGCGAGCCCGGCCTCGGCGCGGTCGGCGTCGAGGTCGCGCATGGTCACCGGGACGCGCAGCCGGGAGGCGAGGAGCAGGGCGAGCTGGCTGGCCATGAGGCCGGCGCCGATGACGCCGATCCGGCGGACGGGTCGCGCCAGCTCGGCCGCCGGCGCCCCGGTCGGGGCCTTGGCCCGGCGGCGGGTGAGGCGCTGGGCGTACAGACCGGCCCGGAGCTGGTCGGACATGATGAGCTCGACGAGCGCGTCGTCCTCGGCGGCGAACGCCTCGGCCCGGGTGGCCGTGCGGGCGGCCTCGACGAGCGCCAGCGCGCGGGCCGCGGCCGGGGCGCCCCCGGCGGCGCGCCGGTCGGCGGCGCCGCGCCGGGCCGCCACCGCGGCGTCCCACGCGGCGGCGTCGGCCGTGCGGTCGGGGCGCGGCGGCTCGATGGCGCCGGTGAGCACCTCGACCACCCAGCTGAGGGCCCCGGGCAGGAAGTCCTCGCCGGGGCGCTGCACGGTGTCGACGAGGCCGAGCTCCAGGGCGCCCTGGGCGTCGAGGAGCGCCCGCCGCGGGGGCTGGTCGATGATGACCTGGAGGGCGGCCTCGGGGCCGAGGAGCCGGGGGAGCAGGGAGCACCCGCCCCAGCCGGGGACGAGCCCCAGCTGGGTCTCGGGCAGCCCGAGCGCGCGGACGTCGGCCGCCGCCGCCCGGTACGTGCAGGCCAGGGCGAGCTCGAGCCCGCCGCCGAGTGCGAGGCCGCCCACCAGGGCGAACGTCGGCACCGGCAGGTCGCCGAGCGCGGCGACCACCGCGTGGCCCGCCTCGGCGATCCGGCGGGCGTCGGCCGCATCCGTGACCGTCGCGACGACGTCGAGGTCCGCGCCCGCGGCGAAGGCGTCCGTGGTGCCCGTCAGCGCGACGGCGACGAGCTCACCCGCATGCGCCCGGGCGGCGACCTCGGCGAGGGTCGCCCGCAACGCCTCGAGGGTGTGCACCCCCAGCGTGGGTGGGCGCCCGTCGGGCGGCACGAGGCGCACGAGCGCGAGCGTGCCGGTCCCGAGGTCGACGTCCTCGGCGGTCACCGTGGTGGGGGCGGGCGTGGGGCTGGTGGCGGGGGACATCGGCGCTCCGGTGATAGACGGCACTGTCGGTATCACCTATCACCGTAGCGGGTCCCCCGGGCTCAGTCCGCCGTCGCCGTGAGGGCTGCCGCCACCGGCGCCGCGAGCAGGCCGACCTGCCAGCGGCGCGCTCCGAGGGCCGTCATCGCCTCGGCGACGGCGGACTCGGTCGCCTCGGGTGGTGTCCACGCGAGCTGGCGCTGGATCGCCGGGGCGAGGAGGTTCTCCTGCGGGACGGCCACCTCGGCCGCGAGGCCACGGACCGCGCCCCGGACCGCCTCGAGCCGCGCCGCGGCGTCGGGCGCCTTGGCCGCCCACGCGCGTGGGGGCGGCGGTGTGGTCGGGTCGCCCGGGGCGCGGCGGGGCGGGAGCTCGTCCCGGGGCAGGGCGAGGGCACGCTCGACCGCGCCCCACCAGTGCGCCGCGTGCCGGCGGGCGCCCCGGCCGGTGAAGGGGGGCAGGGCGAGGAGGTCGGCCTCGCTGGCGGGCAGCGCATGGGCGGCGGCGACGATGGCGGCGTCGGGCAGGACCCGACCGGGGGAGCGGTCCACCCGCCGGGCCAGGTCCTCCCGGGCCTGCCACATCTCGCGCACGACCGCGGCGCCCCGGTCGGTGCGCACCGTGTGCATCCCCGAGGTGCGCCGCCAGGGGTCCACCCGCGGCGGGGCCGGAGGAGCGGTGCGCACCGCCTCGAACTCCTCCTGCGCCCACTCGAGCTTGCCGGCCGCGGCGAGGTCGGCGGCGAGCCGGTCGCGCAGCTCGACGAGGAGCTCGACGTCGAGGGCGGCGTAACGGAGCCAGTCCGCGGGCAGCGGCCGCGTCGACCAGTCCGCCGCCGAGTGCTCCTTCGCCAGGGTGATCCCCAGCTCCTCGGCGACGATGTGGCCCAGGCCCACCCGGTCGCGGCCGAGGAGGCGGGCGGCGAGCTCGGTGTCGAAGAGGGCGTCGGGCACCAGGCCGAGCGCACGCAGGCTCGGCAGGTCCTGGTTGGCGGCGTGCAGCACCCACTCGGTCCCGGCGAGGGCGGCGCCCAGCTCGCTGAGGTCCCGCAGGGGGACGGGATCGATGAGGACGGTGCCCGCCCCCTCACGGCGCAGCTGGACGAGGTAGGCACTCTGCCCGTACCGGTACCCGGAGGCGCGCTCGACGTCCACGGCGACCGGTCCGGTGCCGGCGGCGAGCGCGGCGGTCACCTCCGCGAGGGCCTCGGGGGTGCTCGTGACGTCGGGGACGCCGTCGGCCGGCTCGAGCAGGGGTCGCAGCGGCTCGGCGTCGGCGATGGGTTCCATGTCCCCTACCGTATGTCCCGGACCGGGCACGGCGGTCAGTGCCGCCGGCCGAGCGCGGTGACGTTCTCGGGAAGCGGCTCGAGGCCGCAGGCTGAGCACAGCAGGCGCGCCCAGGCCGCCAGGTGCGGTCCGAGGTCCGTCGTCGACGGCGTCCACGACGCGCGCACCTCGATCTCCACGGCGCGGCTCGACAGCTCGAGGCCGCCGAAGCTCTCCGACAGCACCCGGGTCACCGTGCCCGACAGCCGCTCGTGCCGCGCTCCCTCCTCGGCGAGGGCGTCGGTGAGCCAGGCCCACCCGACCTCCCCGAGCAGCGGGTCCGTGCCGAGCTCGTCCTCCAGCTCGGCGCGCGCGAGGACGATGACCCGGAACGTGCCGCCCCACGCGCTCTGGCCCTCGGGGTCGTGGAGGACGACGAACCGGCCGGAGCCGAGGATGGTGTCCGGGTCGCGGGTCTCGTTCACCTCGCCGGTGAGCGCCAGGGCGTACGGCGCGATCCGGGTGGGCGCCGGCACCTCCTCGAGGTGGAGCTCGGGGCGCTGCCGCAGGCCGCGCAGGCTGAGGAGCGCCGCCTCGAAGTCCTGCGGGATCGCGGGCCCGTCGGTGTTCACCCGGCCAGGCTAGGCGTCGGCGGGGGCGCGGGACGGAGGCGCGCCGGGCGGCGGCGATAGACTCCGCGGGCCCCCGGGCACCCCGGGGAGCGCCGCTTGAGAAGGAGGCCCCGTGCCCGCCCCGCGCCTACGACCCGTCATCCTCGGCACCGACCTCGGGGTGTACTCCATCGCCCGGTCGTTCCACGAGGCATACGGCGTGCGCTCGACCGTCGTGGCGAACTCCCCGCGCGGCCCGATCAACGACTCGCGGATCATCGACGCGGTCTTCACCGGCCAGGGCTCCAGCGAGGAGCGGATCGTCCAGGCGCTCCTCGACGTCGCCGCGGCGCACCCCGGCGAGCAGCACCTCCTCATGGTCAACGCGGAGCACGAGATCGACCTGGTCCGGCGGCACCGGGCCGTGCTCGCCGAGCGCTACGTCGTCCCCTTCGCCGACGACGACGTCCTGGCCGCCGCGGGCGACAAGGTCGAGCTCGACCGGATCTGCCGCCGCCTGGGGATCCCCGTGCCCGCCTCGCGCAGCGTCGACCTCGCCGGGGCCGGGGCGCCGGGCTGGGCGCCCCCGGCGCTCGACCTCACCTTCCCGGTCGTCCTCAAGCCGGCGGTGAGCGCCGAGCACCTCCTCATGAGCTACCCGGGGAAGAAGAAGGTGTACAGCGCGGCCGACCCAGCCGAGGCCGCCGCCGTCCTGGGCCGGATCGCGGCCGCCGGCTACCGGGACGTCGTCGTCGTCCAGGAGCTCGTCCCGGGGGACGACACGTGGGGGCGGACCGTCACGTGCTACGTCGACCGCACGGGCCGGGTGACGATGATGGCGTCCGGCCAGCTCATCCTCGGCCTGCACGCGCCGACCATGCTCGGCAACTCGGCGACCATCCTCACGGTGCCGCAGCCCGGGCTCGCCGAGCAGGCGGCCGCCATCCTGCGCGAGCTGCGCTTCACGGGCTTCGCCAACTTCGACATCAAGGTCGACCCCCGGGACGGGCGCGGTCGCTTCCTCGACCTCAACCCCCGGATCGGGCGGCCCAACTACTACGTCAACGTGGCCGGGCGGAACCCGGCGCGGGCCGTCGTCGAGGACTACTGCCCGGACGTCGCCGCGAGCGGCGGGCGGCCCGGCCCGGGCGGCGACCCGGCGGACGCCGCTCACCAGCACGTCGGGGTGTACTCCTACCTGCCCTGGTCGCTCGTGCGGCGGTACGTGCCCGACCCGGCGCTGCGCCAGCGCCTCGCCCAGGTGCGGCGCACGGAGGGGTTCGCGCACCCGCTGGACTACCCGGCCGACCGCAACCTGCGGCGCCGGCGCTACCGCGCGCTGAGCACGCTCAACCTCGTACGGGACTTCCGCCGGTACTACCCGCGGCCTACCGAGACGGGCTTCTGAGGGGCTCCGGGGCGCACTCGCTCAGGTGAGCCGGTCGAGGACGGCGAGCAGGACCATGAGGACGACGGTGGCGAGGGGCAGCAGCCACGGCGTGAGGGCGGCCATGATCCGACCGGCGCGGGTGTCCTCGTCCTCGCGCCCGGTCACCGGGCTGACCACGGGGTCCGCGTCGGCGTCGGCGGAGAGCACCTCCCACAGGGACGTCGCGAGGAGCCCGGCGGCACCGACGGCCATGACGACGGGCGTGGGAAGGACGACCAGCGGCTGCGTGAGGAGCACCTGGACCACGACCGTCCCGGCGACGACCGCGCCCATGACGAGCCCCGACCACCACGGGTGCCGGACGATGACGGAGAGCAGGCGCGGGAGCATGAGCACCGCGCCGACCAGCAGGGCGACGACGGCGACGTGGCCGAGCGTGAGGGTGAAGCCCTCGCCGTCCAGCCACGCGGTGAAGCCCCACAGCGTGAGGAACATCGAGGCGATGGCGGCGACGCTGCGGGCGATGACGACGCCGAGGCCCAGGGGCTCGGCCGGCAGGTCGAGGGTCCGCGCGTAGGCCACCGGGTCGCCGAAGGCCTCGCGCGCGCTCTGCCCGCTCTCGGCGCAGTGGGACCGGACCTGCTCGAGGGCGTCGCCGATCGCGTGGCCGTCGACGTCCCGCAGGCGGAGCTCGACGATGAAGTCGCTCTCCCACGCGCTGTCCAGAGCGTTGTCGTTCCTGGTCATGAGGAGGCCTTTCGGGAGGGGGCGGGCGCCGGGGCGCCGGGGTGGTCGCGGCCCGCGGGTGGGGCAGCGGGGGTGCCGCGGTCGGGGGAGGGCGCGAGGTGGTCGGTGACCGTCCGGGCGAACTCCGACCAGCGCGCGGACAGCTCCGCGAGCTCGGTGCGGCCCCGGTCGGTGAGCGCGTAGTACTTGCGGGCCGGGCCCCCCTCGCCGGTGCGCCACTCCGGCGCGATGACGCCGGCCTTCTCGAACCGGGTGAGGAGCGGGTAGAGCGTGCCGCCCTTGATGGAGCCGAGCCCGGCGGCCTCGAGGTCGGCGGCGATGGCGTACCCGTAGGTGGGGGCCTCGGCCACCGCCCGCAGGACGCACACCTCGAGGACGCCGCGCAGCCACTCGCTCGGCCAGGCTTGTGTCGTCATGGCTAGATCGTATGGCTATCTAGTATGCCTGTCTACCTATTGGGCGCGGCTATCTAGTCGGGGAGGCGGAACCGGCGTGCGTGGCCGGCCCCCGCGGGCTCAGGCGGCGGCGAAGGAGGAGAGCGTCACCGAGACGGTGACGTGGACGCGGTCGGGCAGGGCTGCGGCGCGCGCGCGCAGCTCGTCGGCCGCCACGTGGTGGGCGCTCGGGCCCATGAGGGCGAGCTCGGCGACGTCGGCGTGGCCCATCGACGCCCGGTAGGTCACCGCGGTCTCGGTGACCTGCTCCAGCCCCTTCAGGCGGGCGTCGAGCCGCTCGGCCTTGCGCGGGTCGACGGCGAGCAGGCCCAGCGGGCCGACGAGCTCGCCCAGGTGCGCCGGCGTCGGCGCGACGAGGAGGAGCCGGCCGACCCCGGGGGTGAGGACCCGGCGGATCTCCGGGCCGTTGCGCGGCCCGAACACGCTGAGCACGACGGCGGCGGCGCCGGTGCGCACCGGCAGCGGCTGCCACACGTCCGCCGCCGCGGCGGCCAGCCGTTCGTGGGCGCGCGCGGCCCGACGCAGCGCCGGCTTGGACAGGTCGAGGTCGAGGCCGAGGAGGCCCGGCCGGTCCTCGAGCACCGCCCGCAGGTAGTACCCGGTGCCCCCGGCGAGGTCGACGCACAGGCCGTCGTCGGTCACGCCGGCGACGGCGTCCCGCAGCGCCCGCGCGAGGGGCGCGTAGTGGCCGCGCCCGAGGAAGGCGTCGCGCGCCGCCACCATCGCGGCCGTGTCCCCGGTCACGGCCGGGGCGCCGCCGCGCTGGAGGGAGGCGTAGCCCTGGCGGGCGACGTCGAAGGCGTGGCCGCCGCTGCAGCGCAGCGTTCCCGCGCCCAGGGTGAGCCCCGCGGTGCACACCGGGCAGGCCAGGGCCGGCGTCACCCGTTCCAGCGCGGACACCACGACCACCTCCGCGCCCACCGTAGAGGAGAAATAACGGCGGCCCGCGCCCGGTTGTCGCCTCAGCGCGCCCGCCACGGGCACCACCCGCACAACGAAAGGCCACCATGACCCTCCCGCTCTCCATCCTCGACCTTGCCCCCATCGGTGCGAACGAGACCACCCGGGACAGCCTCGAGGGGAGCGTGGCCCTGGCCCAGCTCGCGGAGCGGTCGGGCTACACGCGGGTCTGGTACGCCGAGCACCACAACATGCCCACCATCGCCTCCTCGGCGACGGCGGTGCTCATCGCCCACGTCGCCGCCCACACGAGCACCATCCGGCTCGGGTCGGGCGGGATCATGCTGCCCAACCACTCCCCGCTGGTCATCGCCGAGCAGTTCGGCACGCTGGCGACGCTGCACCCGGGACGGATCGACCTCGGTCTGGGGCGCGCGCCGGGGACCGACCAGAAGACCCTGCGGGCCCTGCGCCGTGACCCCATGTCCGCCGACGCCTTCCCCCAGGACGTCCAGGAGCTCCAGGGCTACCTCACCGGGAACACGCTCATCCCCGGCGTCAACGCCACCCCCGGCGCGGGCACGGACGTCCCGCTGTACATCCTCGGCTCGTCCCTGTTCGGCGCCCACCTGGCCGCGGCGCTCGGGCTGCCCTACGCGTTCGCCTCGCACTTCGCCCCGGCGGCGCTGCACGACGCCGTCGCCGCCTACCGCCGGGAGTTCCAGCCCTCCGCGCAGCTCGACGCGCCGTACGTCATCGCCGGGGTCAACGTCCTCGCCGCGGACACCGAGGCGCAGGCGCAGGAGCAGCTCGCCGTCGTCCGCCGCCAGCGGGTCTCGCTCCTCATCGGGCCGGACCGCACCGTCACCGACGAGCAGGCGGACGCCATCCTCGCCTCGCCGCAGGGCCAGCAGCTCGCCCAGATGCTCAAGTACACCGCCGTGGGCACCCCGGCTGCGGTGCGCGAGTACCTCACCGAGTTCGCCGCCCACTCGGGCGCGGACGAGCTCATCGTCGCCCACCAGACCCCGTCGGTGGAGCAGCGGCTGCGGTCGGTCGAGCTGGCCGCGCCGCAGGCCTGAACGGCGCCTGGGACCTAGGGCCGTAGGCCCAAAGCCTCAGGATCCGGGCCCCGGCGGGGGTGATGCTGGTGTCTACGCCGAACGACCGACACCGGGAGCGACAGTGGACATCGCCAGCATCGACCAGCTCGTCGAGCGGGGCCTCGCCGCGCTCGACCAGTACCAGTCCCTCACGCAGGAGGACGTCGACCGGATCGTCAAGAAGGCGTCGGTGGCGGCCCTCAACGAGCACGGCGGCCTCGCCCGGAAGGCGGTCGCCGAGACCGGCCGCGGGGTCTTCGAGGACAAGGCGACGAAGAACATCTTCGCGTGCGAGCACGTCACGCACTCCATGCGGGGGATGCGCACGGTCGGCGTGGTGGGGGAGGACGAGCTCGCCGGCATCGTCGAGATCGCCGAGCCCGTGGGCGTCGTCGCCGGCGTCACGCCGGTGACGAACCCCACCTCCACCGCCATCTTCAAGGCGCTCATCTGCCTCAAGACCCGCAACCCCATCATCTTCGCCTTCCACCCCGGCGCCCAGGAGTGCTCGGTCGCCGCCGCCCGCATCGTCCGCGATGCCGCGGTGGCCGCCGGGGCCCCGGAGCACTGCATCCAGTGGGTGGAGAGCCCGAGCATGGCCGCCACGGACGCGCTCATGCGCCACCCCGGCGTCTCGCTCATCCTCGCCACCGGAGGAAACGGCATGGTCCGCGCCGCCTACTCGTGCGGGAAGCCGGCCCTGGGCGTCGGGGCGGGCAACGTGCCCGCCTACGTCCACGCCAGCGCCGACGTCGAGCGCGCGGCGAACGACCTCGTGCTGTCCAAGTCCTTCGACAACGGCATGATCTGCGCCTCCGAGCAGGCCGTCATCCTCGACGACGCCGTCTACGACCGGGCGATCGCCGGCATGGAGCGCCTGCACGCGCACCGCGCGACGGCCGAGGAGAAGGCCCTCCTCGAGGAGCTGATCTTCGGGGTCCGGGCGGGGGAGGAGAGCTGCTCCGGCGCGACGCTCAACGCCGCCGTCGTCGGCAAGTCCGCCGCATGGATCGCCCGCGAGGCCGGCTTCACCGTGCCCGAGGACACCTCGATCATCCTCGTCGAGGTCGAGGGCGTCGGCCCGCACGAGCCGCTGACCCGGGAGAAGCTGTGCCCCGTCCTCGCCGTCCTGCGCGCGCCGTCGACGGAGGCGGGCATCCGCTACGCCGAGGAGATGGTGGAGTTCGAGGGTCTCGGCCACTCCGCCGTCATCCACGCCACGGACACCGACCTCATCCGCCGGTACGGCGCCCGGGTCAAGGCGGTGCGGATCATCACCAACGCGCCGGCCTCCCTGGGCGGCATCGGCGACATCTACAACGCCTTCATCCCGTCCCTCACGCTGGGCTGCGGCTCCTACGGCCGCAACTCGGTGTCCAACAACGTCTCGGCGGTGAACCTCATCAACATCAAGCGCATCGCCCGGCGGAACAACAACCTCCAGTGGTTCAAGGTGCCGGCGAAGACCTACTTCGAGCCGCACGCCATCCGCTACCTCTACGACATGGAGGGCATCACGCGGGTGACGATCGTCACCGACGCCACGATGACCCGCCTGGGCTACGTCGACCGGGTCCTCGACGTCCTCGGCCGCCGCCCCGAGCGGGTCGCCCTGCAGATCATCGACGACGTGGAGCCGGAGCCGTCCATCGGGACGGTGCGCAAGGGCGCGGAGAGCATGCGCGCCTTCCGGCCCGACACCATCATCGCGCTCGGCGGCGGCTCGCCGATGGACGCGGCCAAGGTGATGTGGCTGCTCTACGAGCACCCCGAGGTGCGCTTCGAGGACCTGCGGGAGAAGTACCTCGACGTGCGCAAGCGCGCGTTCCGGTTCCCGGCGCTGGGCGAGCTGGCCAAGCTCGTGTGCATCCCCACCAGCTCGGGCACCGGCGCCGAGGTGACGCCGTTCGCGGTGATCTCCGACCCGGAGACGGGCTACAAGTACCCCCTCGCGGACTACGCCCTCACCCCGTCGGTCGCGATCATCGACCCCGAGCTCACCCGGGACATGCCGGCGACGCTCGCGGCGGACTCCGGCTTCGACGCCCTCACCCACGCCACCGAGGCGTACGTGAGCGTCTACGCCAACGACTTCACCGACGGGCTCGCGCTCCACGCCATCAAGATGATCTTCGCGAACATCGCCACCTCGGTGAACGGCGCGCGCGAGGGCATCGACCCGGGCACCGTGCGCAAGGCGCGCGAGAGCATGCACAACGCCTCGACCATCGCCGGGATGGCGTTCGGCAACGCCTTCCTCGGCGTCGTCCACGCCATGGCGCACACGGTCGGCTCGACCTACCACCAGGTCCACGGCCGCACCAACGCCGTCCTCCTGCCCCACGTCATCCGCTACAACGGCCAGGTCCCGTCCAAGCTCAACAGCTGGCCCAAGTACGGCACCTACGTGGCGCCCGAGCGGTACGCCGAGATCGCCGCGCACCTCGGCCTGCCCCACGCCACGCCCGAGGAGGGCGTGGAGGCCTACGCCCGGGCGGTGGAGGACCTGCGCCGGCAGCTCGGCATGCCGTCCTCGTTCGCCGAGATGGGCATCGAGGAGACGGAGTTCATCCCGGCGCTCGACGCCCTGGGCATGCGGGCGTTCGAGGACCAGTGCGCCCCCGCCAACCCGCGCCTGCCGATGCTCGAGGACATGAAGGACATCATGCAGGCCGCCTACTACGGCATCAGCGTCGACCAGGTGCGGCGCGACCGCGCCGCCGTCGCCGCCGACGCCCCGCAGGAGGCGGAGCGGCGCGACGCCGCCCCCACGGCGGCCCCGACGTCCTGACCGACGCGCTCCCGGGCGCCCCGCCGGGCCGTGCCCGGCGGGGCGCCCGCGTGCGACGAGCCCGCGTCCCGCGTGCCGTGACCGGCGTCCTGCGTGCCGTGACCGCGGCACCGGCGTGGCGTCACCGTAGGGTGGGTGGCCGACGAGGGAAGGTGCACCGGGTGATGAGCAGCAGGTTGAGACCGTTGGACGGCACGGAGTTCGCGGCGCTGACGGCGGACGTCGTCGTGCCCGTGGAGCAGTCCCTCGTGTGGGACGCCTACGACCGGGCGATGCCCGGCCGCCGGCCGTGGAAGCGGTTCGCCTTCGAGGTGGACGGCCGTCCGGCCGCGGTCATCGCGCTCTCCGAGTACCGCGGGCGCGGGTTCCGGTACCTGTGGGCCAAGCACGGCCCGGTCTGGATGTGCGAGCCGACCGCCGAGCTCGAGCGCGCGTTGCGGACCGTCCTCGTCGCCGGGGTGCGCGCCGTCGACCCCGGGATCGCGTTCGTCCGGCTGCACGCCCGGCACGGCGCGGACGACCTCCACGAGCTCCTCCAGTCGGTGACCTACGACCGCACCGTCGTCGTCCACCTCGACAGCCGTTCCGACGACGACCTCCTCGCCGGAATGAAGAAGCGCGGCCGCCGGGACCTGCGCAAGGG
Source organism: Georgenia faecalis (assembly GCF_003710105.1). Lineage (GTDB taxonomy): Bacteria > Actinomycetota > Actinomycetes > Actinomycetales > Actinomycetaceae > Georgenia_A > Georgenia_A faecalis. Next base: position 1,899,655 of record NZ_CP033325.1, on the reverse strand, counting down.
CCAGCGCGAGCACCCCGTCGAGGTGCGCGAGGAGACCGGCCTGACGGCCGACGACTTCGCCGAGCTCTACGCCGTCCTGCAGGAGACCGCGGAGCGCGACGGGTTCGGCATCCACCCGGCGAGCGTCTACACGACGATGCTCGACGCGCTCGGGCCGGGCGCCGCCCGGGTCTTCGTCGGGCGGCACGACGGCGCCATCGAGTCGTGGGTCATCGTCACCGTCCACGACGCCGCCGCCACCGCCTACTACGCGGCGAGCTCCGCCGCCGGCCGCGCCTCCGACGCCGCCACCCAGCTCTACTGGGAGATCATCCGCACGCTGCGCGACGAGGGTGTGCGGACCTTCGACTTCATGGGGATCGGCTCCGACCGGGCGCCGTCGCTGGAGTCGCTGACGACGATGAAGACCAAGTTCACCCCGGAGGTCACCGCGGTCGACGGCGCCTGGGACGTCGCCGTCCGCCCGCTGCGCTACGCCGCGCTCACCCGCGCGCTGGCGCTCAAGCGGGCCGGGGTGCGCGCGGTCCGCGAGGCCGTGCCCACCGCGCGCGGCGCGCTCGGCGCGGCCCGGCGGGCGCTCGGGGCCGCGCGACGGCCGGACGCGGCGACGACGGCAGCGGCAGACGAGAACGCGGGGGAGCAGGCATGAGCGAGAACATGGCAGGCACGGCGCTGGCGCCGGTCGACGACGAGACCTACACCCGCCTGGCCGCGGGCACGGCCCTGCCCATCGAGCAGGCGCTCGTGTGGGCGGACTTCGACGAGGTGGTCCCCGGCCGCGAGCACTGGGGCCGCCTGGCGTTCCAGGCAGGCGGCGAGGTGGTCGCCGTCCTCTCCCTCACCCAGGTCGACGGCCCCGCCGGCGTGCGCTACCTCTGGGCGAAGAACGGCCCCGTGTGGCTGACGGAGCCGACGCCGGAGCTCGAGCGCGCGCTGCGGGAGCGGCTCGTCGCGGCCCTGCGCCGCGCCGCGCCGCGCGTGGCGTTCGTCCGGCTCCACGCGCACCACGCCGCCGACGACCTGCGCGACGTCCTCCAGGGCATCACCTACGACCGCACGGTGGTCGTCGACCTCGCCCGCGAGGAGGAGGACATCTTCGCCGCCATGAAGCAGCAGGGGCGGCGCGCCATCCGCAAGGCGCTCAAGGACGACTCGCTCGCCGTGGCGGAGGAGACGGGCCTGGACGAGGCGGCGTTCGCCGAGCTCTACGACGTGCTCGTCGAGACCGGTGCCCGGGAAGGCTTCGGCCCGCACCCGGCCCGGCGCTACCTCGACATGCTGCGCACGCTCGGCGCGGAGCACGCCCGGGTCTTCGTGGTGCGGCGGGAGGGGCGCGTGCTCGCGTGGGCCCTCGTCGTCGTCAACGACGGCGAGGCGCTGTACTCGGTCGGGGCGTCCAACGCCGAGGCCCGCGGCGCCTACGCCGCCGACCTCCTCCACTGGCACATCATCCGCACCCTGGCCGCCGAGGGGGTCACCCGCTACGACCTCGCCGGCGCCGGCTCGGAGCGCTTCCCGGGCCTCAACGGGCTCACCCAGTTCAAGACGAAGTTCGAGAAGAACGTCACCGAGGTCGCCCCCGCGTGGGACCTGCCCGTGGCGCCTGCCCGCTACGAGGCGCTCGAGCGCGGCCTGGCCGCCAAGCGAGCCGCCCGTCGCCTGGCCCGCGAGCTGCCCGGGGCCGCCCGCCGGCTGGTCGGGCGGCTGCGCGGGCGCGGCGGCGCCGCCGATACCGGCGCACCCGCCGCTGCCCCCTCCGACGGTGGGCCGGCGGCCCAGGACTGACCCCGGCGGCGCGGACGGCACCGTCCGCGCCGCGGGTCGCGCTCAGCCGACGATGCTCGAGCCCGTGTAGAGGTGGAGGACGGGCACGCCCAGGGCCTCGCGGGCCCGCGAGGCCCAGTCGCGGCGGAAGGTGTCGTCGAGGGCACGCGGACGGGTGACCACGACGACCGCCATGGCGCGGAAGGTGTTCACCGCCTGGGTGAGCGCCGGGAGGGGGTCGTCCGAGACGACGGCGCCGTCGGCCCGCACGCCCGCGGCCCGCAGCTCGGCGAGCGAGCGGCTCAGCGCCTCCGAGGCCTCGGTGCGGGCCTCGGCGTCGTCCGGGTCGCCCTCGACGACGGTGTCCCACGCCTCGCGCAGCTCGAGGAGGCTGAGGTGGTTGATCACCTCGACGAGGACGTTGCGCTCGGTGTCCGCGGGGACGAGGACCTGGAACTGCGGCTCCTCGACGGTGTACAGGTCGACGATCTGGCGGACGTCCGTGGGCGCCAGGGCGTCCTCGGTAAGGATCAGCACGGTCTCGGTCACAGGTTCCTCCAGGTGGTCGGTGCCGCGAGCCTACGGCGAGCGGACGCGGTGCTGCCTCACGACCATTTTGGTTACATGACCGTTCCGTAATTCTCGGTTAGGCTCCCCTTCGTTAGGTTGCCCTTCCTACCGACTGGATCCCCGTGAGCACCTCCTCCGTTCGCCGCCCCTTCGCCGCGCTGTCCGTCACCGCCGCCGCTGCGCTCCTCCTCGCCGGGTGCGGTGGCACCGCCGAGTCCGCCGAGGAGCCCACCGGGTCCGCCGGGTCCACCGCGACGACGAGCGCGCCGAGCAGCGTCGAGATCGAGGACAACAACGGCACGCAGACCGTCGCGCTCCCGCCGCAGTCCGTCGTCGCGACCGACAACCGCACGTTCGAGACCCTCGCCGCCTGGGGCGTCGAGCTCTCGGCCGCCGCCCTGGCGCTGGCACCCGACACCGTGGAGTTCGCCAACCAGGACGACATCATCGACCTCGGCAGCCACCGTGAGCCGAACCTCGAGGCGGTCGTCGCCGTCGAGCCCGACCTCATCATCAACGGTCAGCGGTTCGCCGAGTTCCACGAGGACTTCGCCTCGCTCGCGCCCGGGGCGGCCGTGCTGTCCCTCGACCCCCGCGACGGCGAGCCCTTCGACGCCGAGCTCAAGCGCCAGGTGATGGCCCTGGGCGAGATCTTCGGCAAGCAGGCCGAGGCCGAGGCGCTCGCCGCGGACCTCGACGCCGCCATCGAGCGGGTCACCGCCGCGTACGACCCCGAGGACACCGTCATGGGCGTCATCACCTCCGGCGGCGAGATCGGCTACGTCGCCCCCGGCGCCGGGCGCACCATCGGCCCCATGTTCGACATCGTCGGGCTGACCCCCGCCCTCGAGGTGCCGGAGGGCAGCGAGGACCACCAGGGCGACGACATCTCCGTCGAGGCCATCGCCCAGTCCGACCCGGACTGGATCATCGTCATGGACCGTGACGCCGCGGTCACCGCCGACGACCCGGCCTACACGCCCGGCAGCGAGATCATCGAAGGCTCCGAGGCGCTGGCCGACGTCACCGCGGTGCGCGAGGGCAACGTCATCTACATGCCGGCCGACACGTACACGAACGAGGGCATCCAGACGTACACCGAGTTCTTCACCGCCTTCGCGGACGCGCTCGAGGCGTCGAGCTGACCATGACGGCGAGGAAGGGCGGGACGGTCGGCGACCGTCCCGCCCTTCCCACGACGGCGGCGACGATGACGGAGTCCGGCGTGACCACAGCAACCGCTCCCCGGGTACCCAAGAAGCCGGACCGGCTCTTCGACCCCATGCTCGTCGTCGGCGTGCTCGTCGTGGGCCTCCTCCTGGTCCTGTCGCTGTTCACCGGCGTCTACGAGATCGTCGGCAACGACGGCGGCGGCGAGATGTTCGCCATCACCCGGATCCCGCGCACCATCGCCCTGGTCCTCGCCGGTGCCGCGATGTCGATGTGCGGCCTCGTCATGCAGCTGCTCACCCAGAACCGCTTCGTCGAGCCCACGACGACGGGGACCACGGAGTGGGCGGGCCTGGGCCTGCTCGCCGTCATGGTGCTCGTCCCCGGTGCCTCGATCACGGCCCGCATGGGGGGCGCGGTCCTCGCCGCCTTCGTCGGCACGATGGTCTTCTTCCTGTTCCTGCGGCGGGTCTCGCTCCGCTCCTCCCTCATCGTGCCCATCGTCGGCATCATGCTCGGCGCCGTCGTGGGGTCCATCTCCACCTACATCGCCCTCCAGACCGACATGCTCCAGCAGCTCGGCGTCTGGTTCGCCGGCAGCTTCACCTCCGTGCTGCGCGGGCAGTACGAGGCGCTGTGGATCGTCGCCCTGGTCGTCGTCGCGGTCTTCGTCGCGGCCGACCGGTTCACCGTCGCCGGACTGGGCGAGGAGGTCGCCACCAACGTCGGCCTCAACTACCAGCGCATCGTCCTGCTCGGCACGGTGCTCATCGCTGTCGCCACCGGCGTCGTCACCGTCGTCGTCGGCAACCTGCCGTTCCTCGGCCTCATCGTGCCGAACATCGTCTCGATGTTCCGCGGAGACGACCTGCGGAGCAACCTCCCGTGGGTCGCGCTGATCGGCATCGCCATCGTCACCGTGTGCGACCTCATCGGCCGGGTCATCATCATGCCGTTCGAGGTGCCGGTGTCCCTCATCCTCGGCGTCGTCGGCGCGGTCGTGTTCGTCGCCCTCCTGCTCCGCCGGCGCCGTGCGTGAGCCGCGCCCGCGCCCGGGCGCCGCGAACCCCCGGGAGGACCTCGTGACCGGACCGCTCACCGCGACCGACATGACGTCCGCGACCCCGGCCGCACCGCCGGCCGTGCCGGCGGTGCGCGCCGGCGACGCCGGACGGTCCCGCGAGTCGGGGCCGCTGCCCTCACGGCGGGCCCGCCTGCGCTACCGCATCGTCCTGTCCGTGCTCGTCGTCCTCGCCCTCGGCCTCGCCGTCGGCATGATCACCGTCGACAACCCCATGCCGGCCGGCTCCGACGGCTTCTGGACGATCGCCCGGATGCGCGTCGTCACCGTGGTGGTCATGGCCGTCGTGGCCGTCTCCCAGGCGATGGCCACCGTCGCCTTCCAGACGGTGACGAACAACCGGATCATCACGCCGTCGATCATGGGGTTCGAGTCGCTGTACGTGGCGGTCCAGACCGCCTCGGTCTACTTCTTCGGGATCGCCGGCCTCGTCGCCCTCCAGGGCCTGCCGCAGTTCGTCCTGCAGATCGCCGTCATGGTGGGGCTGGCGGTCGCCCTCTACGGGTGGCTGCTCTCCGGGCGGTACGGCAACCTCCACGTGATGCTGCTCGTCGGCATCGTCATCGGCGGTGGCCTGGGAGCGGTGTCGAGCTTCATGCGGCGCCTGCTGTCCCCGAGCGAGTTCGACGTCCTCTCGGCGCGCATGTTCGGCTCGATGGCGAACGCGGACGCCGAGTACCTGCCCGTCGCCATCCCGCTGGTCCTCGTGGCCGGCGGGCTGCTGCTGGCCCGCTCGCGCCGCCTCGACGTCGTCGCCCTTGGGCGGGACATCACCCAGAACCTCGGCATCCGGCACCGCGCCGAGGTGATGAAGGTGCTCCTCCTCGTCTCGATCCTCATGGCGGTCTCGACGGCGCTCGTGGGGCCGATGACCTTCCTGGGCTTCCTCGTCGCCACCCTCGCCTACCAGCTGGCCGACACCTACGACCACCGCCGGGTGTTCCCGGTGGCGGCCCTCCTCGGCTTCGTCGTCCTCGCGGGCGCCTACTTCGTCATGAAGCACGTCTTCTACGCGCAGGGCGTCGTCTCGATCATCATCGAGCTCGTGGGCGGCTCCGTCTTCCTCCTCGTCGTCCTCCGGAAGGGCCGCCTGTGATCACCCTGAGCAAGGTTCGCAAGGACTACTCCGACGAGGTGACGATCGGCCCGGTCGACCTCGAGATCCCCGCCTGCGGCGTCACGGCGCTCATCGGCCCGAACGGCGCCGGGAAGTCGACGCTGCTCACGATGATCGGGCGGCTGCTCGGGATCGACGAGGGGGTCATCGAGGTCGCGGGGTACGACGTCTCGAGCACGAAGTCGGGCGACCTCGCCAAGGTGCTGTCGATCCTGCGCCAGGAGAACCACTTCATCACGCGGCTCACGGTCCGCCAGCTCGTCGGCTTCGGGCGGTTCCCGCACTCCAAGGGACGGCTCACCAAGGACGACGAGGCGATCATCAGCGAGGCGATCGACTTCCTCCAGCTCCGCGAGCTCGAGCACCGCTACCTCGACGAGCTCTCCGGCGGCCAGCGCCAGCGCGCGTACGTGGCGATGGTGCTGTCCCAGGCCACCGAGTACGTCCTGCTCGACGAGCCGCTCAACAACCTCGACATGAAGCACTCCGTGGAGATGATGAAGCACCTGCGCCGCGCCGCGGCGGAGCTCGGGCGGACCATCGTCATCGTGCTGCACGACATCAACTTCGCCGGGCACTACGCGGACCACATCTGCGCCGTCAAGGACGGGCGGGTCGTCGAGTTCGGTCCGCCGGCCGAGATCATGACCGACGAGGTCCTCACCCGCGTGTTCGACACCCCGGTCACCGTCGTCCCGGGGCCCAACGGGCCGCTGGCCTGCTACTACTGATGCGGCGCGGGCCGGAGCCCGCGCCGCACCAGGGAGGTCAGGCCAGGCGGACGATGGCGACGCCGTGCCCGGGCAGGCGCACCGTGCGGCCGCCGGCCGTGGCCGGCTCCCAGGCGAGCAGCACCTCGGTCGCCTCGCGCGGGACGGGCACGTCCTGCGGGGCGTCGGAGGCGTTGACGACGACGGCGAGCGACCCGCGGTCCATGACCAGCCACGACTCGTCCTCGGCGACGTCGACGGCGGCGCGGCGGCCCGAGTCGACGTCGGGCTCGGCGCGGCGCAGGGCGACGAGGTCGCGGTACCAGGTGAGCAGGCGGGCGTGGTCGGGGGAGTCCGGCTCCGCCCAGTCCAGGCGGCTCTCCTCGAACGTCACGAGCGCCTGGGGGTCGGGCACCTCGATCTCGCCGCCGTAGAGCTCGGCCCAGCCGTGCGAGCCGAACTCGCGGGCGCGGCCCTCGCTCACCGCGGCGCCCAGCTCGGGCTCGGTGTGGTCGGTGAAGTACTGGAAGGGCGTGCGCGCGCCCCACTCCTCGCCCATGAAGAGCATGGGCGTGTACGGGCCGAGGAGGACGACGGCGGCCGAGATCGCCAGCTGGCCGCCGTCGAGGACGCGGGTGGGCCGGTCACCGACGGCGCGGTTGCCCACCTGGTCGTGGTCGGAGGCGAAGACGACGAACCGGCGGGTGTCGACGTCCGCCGGGACGGGCGAGCCCCAGACCTGGTCGCGGAACTCGGAGAACTCCCCGTCGTGGACGAAGACGTCGGTGAGCGCCTTGCGGAGCACCTGCGCCGGCCCGAAGCTCACGTAGTAGCCGTGGCGCTCCCCGGTGAGGAACGCGTGCAGCGCGTGGTGCACGTCGTCGTCCCACTGGGCCGTCATCCCGCGGCCGCCCTGGTCGGTCGGGGTGATCATGACGGCGTCGTTGAGGTCGGACTCGGCGATGAGCGACAGCGGCCGGCCCACGCTCGCCTCGAGGGCGGCGACGGCGTCGGAGAGCTCGGCGAGGATGTGCCGCTCCGAGTCGTCGATGAGGGCGTGGACGGCGTCCAGGCGCAGGGCGTCGATGTGGAAGTCGCGCATCCACCGCAGCGCGTTGTCGACGATGAACGCCCGGACGGGGCCGGCGTCCGGCCCGTCGAGGTTGACCGCTGCGCCCCAGGGGGTCTCGTGGCGGTCGGTGAAGTACGGCCCGAACTCGCCGAGGTAGTTGCCCGAGGGGCCGAGGTGGTTGTAGACGACGTCGAGGCACACGGCGAGGCCGCGGGCGTGGGCGGCGTCGACGAAGCGCTGGAGCGCCGCCGGGCCGCCGTAGGCCTCGTGCACCGCGTACAGGGCCACGCCGTCGTACCCCCAGCCGCGCTGCCCGGGGAACGCGGCGACGGGCATGAGCTCGACCATGTCGACGCCGAGGGCGGCGAGGTGGTCGAGGCGCTCCACCGCGGCGTCGAGCGTCCCCTCGGGAGTGAACGTGCCCACGTGGAGCTCGTAGATGACCGCCCCGAGCGAGGACCGGCCGGCCCAGTCGCCGTCGGACCACGCGTGCTCGGTGGGGTCGAAGGCGCGCGAGGGGCCGTGGACGCCAGCCGGCTGCCAGGGGCTGCGCGGGTCGGGGCGCGGGTCGCCGCCGTCGAGCCGGAAGGCGTAGTCGGTGCCGGCGGCGACGGGCGCCGAGGCCCACCAACCGCCGTCCTCGGCGCGCATGGGCGTGCGCTCACCGGCGACGTCGAGCTCGACGGTGCGGGCGGCGGGCGCCCAGACGCGCAGGGGCGCGGTGCCGCTCTGGTCCGGTCGGTGGGCCGTGGCGGTGGTGGTCACGCAATCTCCAGGAGGGCGACGGGGTGGCGGGAGAGGAGGTCGGCCAGGCGCTGGGTGCCGCCGTCGACGACAGTGCCGGTGAGGGTGTCGCGCCAGCGTCCCTCGGGCAGGACGACGGTGCTCTCCCCGAAGCCGCCGAGGGCGTCCAGGCCGACGCTGAGCCGGGTGAGGAGGGCGACGGCCCGGGGGCCGCCGGAGTCCGAGCGGGCGTAGGCGACGGCGTGGCCGGTCGAGGTGGGCAGGGGCGCGTACCGCGCGTCCGGGCCCACGAAGGCGTCCGGGTGGCGCCGCCGGAGGCGGAGGGTGGCCGCGGTGAGGGCGAGCTTGGTCTCGTCGAGGTCACCCGGGCCCTGACCGGCGTCGAGGCGACCCAGCCGGGCGTGCAGGCCCGCGAAGTCCACCGGCCGGCGGTTGTCCGGGTCGACGAGCGAGGTCTGGGTGATCTCGCTGCCCTGGTAGACGTCGGCCACACCCACGAGCGTGAGCTGGGCGAGCTTGGCCCCGAGCACGGCGGCGCGGACGTGGCGGTCGGTCTGGGCGACCCACTGCTCGAACGCGGCGACGACGTCGGGGTGGGTGAGCAGCGCCGTCGCGTAGGCGAGGAGCTCCTCCTCGCGCGTGGTGGCCGGGTCGGTCCACGTGGTCCACGACTTCTGCTCACGCACCGCCTTGGTGAGGTACTGGGTGAGCCGCTCCGCGCTGATCGGTCCCTCGGCGGTCCACGTGCCGGCGAGGGTCTGCCACAGGAGGTTCTCCGTGCGGCCGTCGAGGTCGGCCGGCCGGATCGGCTCGGTGGCCTCCCGCAGGGCGGTGACGAGCGCCGTCCACGGCCCGGGGAGCTCGGAGAGCACGCCGAGCCGGGAGCGCACGTCCTCGCCCCGCTTGGTGTCGTGGGTGGAGCCGGCGCTCATCGTCGCGGGGTGCGAGGCGGTGATGCCCGCGACCCAGCCGTGGAGCTCGTCCGGGCTGATGGAGAAGTGGTCGGGGGAGGAGCCGACCTCGCAGAGGCTGACGAGGTGGGTCCACCGGTAGTAGGCGGTGTCCTCGACGCCCTTGGCCATGACGGCGCCGCACGTCTGCTGGAAGCGCACGACGAGCTCGTCGCGGCGCGCCTCGCGGGTGCGCCCGGCGCTGCCGACCTCGCGCCCGAGGATGAGGTCGACGACGACGTCGAGCGTGTCGTGCCGGTCCGGCTCGAGGCGGCCGCGCGCGACCTCCGCGACCTCGAGCACGGCCCGCTCGCTCGTCGCCGGCGGGTGCTCGCCGGGCACGACGTACGCGCGGTACCGGTCGAAGGCGACGAGCAGCTCCACGACGCAGTCCTGCAGCGAGCGGAAGGTGTGGTCGCGCAGACGCACGTCCCCCTCGCACAGCTCGGAGAGGATGGTCGTGAGGCGGTGCACCTCGGCGTACAGCGAGGTGGCGACGATCTGCCGCTTGGAGGTCTCGACGAGCGCGGGGAGGTCGCCGGGGGCGTCTCCGGTGAGCTGCTGCATGAGCGAGCCGAGCCCGACGGCCCCGGCGGGGTCGGTGAGCAAGGCCTGGATGCGCCACGCGGCGTCGTACCCGGTGGTGCCGGCAACGGGCCAGTCAGCGGGCAGCTCCTCCTCGCCCTCGAGGATCTTCTCCGCCGCCACCCACGCCCCGCCGGTCGCCTCCGACAGGCGCTGGAAGTACCCGCGGGGGTCCGCGAGGCCGTCCGGGTGGTCGATGCGGAACGCGTCGATGTGCCCGGCGCGCATGAGGTCGAGGAGGAGGGCGTGCGAGGCGTCGAAGACCTCGGGGTCCTCCACCCGGATGGCGGCGAGGGTGCCGACGTCGAAGAACCGGCGGTAGTTGAGCTCCTCGTCGGCCACCCGCCAGTACGACAGGCGGTAGAACTGGCGCTCGACGAGCTCGGCGAGCGGCAGCTGCTCGGTCTCCGGGCGGACCGGGAAGATGTGGTCGAAGTAGCGCAGGACCGCCTGCTCGCCGAGCTCGGGCTCGGTGGGGATGACGGCCCGGTCGAGGACCAGCTCGCCGGCGGCGAGGACCGCGCCGATGCGCTGGCCGAGGACCGGCATGAGGATGCCGGAACGGTCGTCGTCGAGCTCGACGTCGAACCACGGCGCGTACGGCGACGCGGGCCCGTGCTTGAGCACGGACCACAGGGCCCGGTTGTGCCACGCGGGGGTGGGCACGGCCATGTGGTTGGGGACCACGTCGACGACGACGCCGAGCCCGGCGGCGTGCGCCGTGCGGCTCAGCTGCTCGAAGGCCTCCCGGCCCCCCATGACGTCGGAGATGCGGTCGTGGTCGACGACGTCGTAGCCGTGGGTCGACCCGGGTGCCGCCTGGAGGATGGGGGAGAGGTAGAGCTCGCTCACGCCGAGGTCGGCGAGGTAGGGCACCGCCGCCTCGGCCTGGGCGAAGGTGAGGTCCGGCCCGAGCTGGAGACGGTAGGTGCTCACCGGCAGGCGCTTGCCCGCCGCGGGCAGGTGGGCGCTGGAGGCCGACTCGGCGCGGGGCAGGCTCACGAGGGCTCCTCCAGGGGGGCGATGAGGAAGATGACGCTCCGGCCGGTCACGGTGATGGTGTCCCCGGGGGTGAACTCGTCGCCGGGCTGCACGGTGGAGTTGGTGTCGAGGAGCGCGAGCCAGTGGGTCGCGTACTGGGCCTCGGGAATGGTGAACTCCACCGGCCCCGCGTCGGCGTTGAGCAGCACGAGGAAGGAGTCGTCGACGATCCGCGCGCCCCGCCCGTCCGGCTCGGGGATCGCCTGGCCGTTGAGGAAGACCATGATCGAGCGGGCGTAGGAGCTGTTCCACTCCTCGTCGCGCATGTGCTCGCCGCTGGGGGAGAACCAAGCGATCTCGCCGATCTCGGACTCCCCGCCGTGCGCCGGCACACCGGCGAAGAACCGGCGGCGGCGGAACACGGGGTGGTCCGCGCGCAGCCGCACGAGCCGGCGGGTGAAGTCGAGCAGCGCGGTGCGCTCCTCGTCGAGGTCCCAGTCCACCCACGAGAGCTCGTTGTCCTGGCAGTAGACGTTGTTGTTGCCCTGCTGGGTGCGCCCGAGCTCGTCGCCGTGGGCGATCATCGGCACGCCCTGGGAGAACAGCAGCGTGGCGAGGAAGTTGCGCTGCTGGCGGGCGCGTACCTGCCGCACCTCCTCGTTGTCGGTCGGCCCCTCCTCGCCGCCGTTCCACGAGCGGTTGTGGGACTCGCCGTCGTTGTTGTCCTCGCCGTTCGCCTCGTTGTGCTTCTCGTTGTACGTGACGAGGTCGCGCAGGGTGAAGCCGTCGTGCGCGGTGACGAAGTTGATGGAGGCGACGGGGCGTCGGCCCGAGTGCTCGTAGAGGTCGGAGGAGCCGGTGATGCGGCTGGCGAACTCCGCGAGCGTCGACGGCTCGCCGCGCCAGTAGTCGCGCACCGTGTCGCGGTAGCGGCCGTTCCACTCGGTCCACAGGGGCGGGAACCCGCCCACCTGGTAGCCGCCCTCGCCGAGGTCCCAGGGCTCGGCGATGAGCTTGACCTGGGAGATGACCGGGTCCTGCTGGATGATGTCGAAGAAGGCCGAGAGCCGGTCGACCTCGTGCAGCTCGCGGGCGAGGGTCGAGGCGAGGTCGAAGCGGAACCCGTCGACGTGCATCTCCTCGACCCAGTAGCGCAGCGAGTCCATGATCATCTGCAGCGTGTGGGGCGAGCGCATGAGCAGCGAGTTGCCCGTGCCCGTGGTGTCGAAGTAGTGGACCGGGTCCTCGTCGACGAGGCGGTAGTACGAGCCGTTGTCGATGCCCCGGAAGGACAGCGTGGGTCCGAGGTGGTTGCCCTCGGCGGTGTGGTTGTAGACGACGTCGAGGATGACCTCGATGCCCGCCTCGTGCAGGGCCTTGACCATCTGCTTGAACTCCTGCACCTGCTCCCCGCGGGTGCCGTAGGCCGAGTAGGCGTTGTGCGGCGCGAAGAAGCCGATGGTGTTGTAGCCCCAGTAGTTGCTCAGCCCCTTCTCCTGCAGGTGGGGGTCGTTGACGAACTGGTGGACCGGCATGAGCTCGATGGCGGTGACCCCGAGCTGGGTGAGGTGCTCGATGACCGCCGGGTCGGCGATGCCCAGGTACGTCCCCCGGTACTCCTCGGGCACGCTGGGGTGGAGCTGGGTGAGGCCCTTGACGTGTGCCTCGTAGATGACGCTGTCGTGGTACTCGTGGGCCGGCGGCCGGTCGTGGCCCCAGTCGAAGAAGGGGTTGATGACGACGGAGGTCATCGTGTGCGGGGCCGAGTCGTCCTCGTTGCGCTGCGAGGGGTCGTCGAAGCGGTAGGAGTAGAGCGACGGGTCACCGTCAACCTGACCGTCGATGGCCTTGGCGTACGGGTCGAGGAGGAGCTTGCTCGGGTCGCACCGCAGGCCCTGCGAGGGGTCGAAGGGCCCGTGCACGCGGAACCCGTAGCGCTGGCCCGGCTGCACGCCAGGCAGGTAGCCGTGCCAGACGTGCCCGTCGACCTCGGTGAAGGCGATGCGCTTCTCGGTCCCGTCGTCGTCCAGGAGGCAGAGCTCTACCTGCTCGGCGACGCTGGAGAAGAGGGCGAAGTTGGTGCCGGTGCCGTCGAAGGTGGCGCCAAGCGGGTAGGGACGTCCAGGCCAGATCTGCATGGGCGATAGGTTCTCATTGGATGATCGTTCGCGCGCTGCGACGCCACGGCGGCGGGAGGTCCGTAGCATGGGCCGCCACCGGTCCTCGCAGGCCGGACGCGACGACGCGGAGGCGCGCGATGCTCGACCTCGATCCGGGCATGCAGACAGCCCTCGAAGTGGTGGGATGGCTGGGTTCCGCCATCGTCGTGTGGTCGATGATGCAGCAGCGAATCGTGCGGCTGCGGGTGTACAACCTCATCGGATGCGTCGTGCAAGTCTTCTACAACGGGGTGCTCGGGGTGTGGCCCGTCGTGGCCCTCAACGTGGTCCTCGCGGCCGTCCAGGTGATCAATCTCACGCGGCTGCTGCGCTACCGGCACTCCGACCGCACCTACGACGTCATCGAGACCGAGGCCGACGGCGGGTACCTCGCGCACCTCCTCGAGGTGCACCGCGCGGACATCGCCACCTACCACCCGGGGTTCCACGGGGTGCCCCCGGGCTCGCAGGCGTACCTCGTCGTCACCGGTGACGAGACCGTCGGGTACGTCATCCTCCGCGACGCGGGCGACCGCGTCGCCCAGATCGAGCTCGACTACGTCACCGAGCGCTACCGCGACTTCACGCCCGGGGAGTTCGTCTTCCGCCGTAGCGGCGTCCTGCCGAAGGCGGGGTACCGCCGCGTGGTGACCGCGCCGGGCACCGTCGAGCCCTACTACCCCAAGATCGGCTTCCAGCGGGTGGGGGACGCCTACGAGCTGGAGCTGGCCCCGGCGTGAGGCGGTGGGCCCGTCGTGTGCGGGACCTGTGCTGATGGTGTGAGGGTCCTGCCGCGCCCGCCCCGGGACGCGAGGCGCCGCCCTACGGTCGCCGCATGGACGTCGACGTGGTGGTGGTGGGGGCCGGGCTGGCCGGGCTGTACACGGCGGCCGAGCTGGGCCGGCGGGGGCACGATGTCCTCCTCGTCGACCGGCGCCCGGTCCTCACCGGCGCGATCCGCACCACCGGGATCTTCGTGCGGCGCACGCTCGAGGACTTCGCCTTGCCGGCCGCGCTCCTCGGTCCGCCGATCCGGCGGGTGGTGCTGTACCCGCCGGGGCTGCGCCGGCCGGTGACGCTGGTGAGCCGCCGCGACGAGTTTCGGGTGGCGGACATGGCGGGGCTGTACGCGTGGGCGGCCGAGGAGGCCCGGGCCGCCGGCGTCCGGCTGGCGCTGGGAACCCGGTACCTCGGCCGCGAGGGCGGCGCGGTGCTGCTCGGCGGCCCGGGCGGCCCGGGCGGCGGCCCACGGGGCGTGACGGCGGTGACGGCCCGCTTCCTCGTCGGCGCCGACGGCGCCCGGTCGCGGGTGGCCCGCGACCTCGGCCTCGACCGCAACACCCGCCTCCTGGTCGGGGCGGAGGACGTCTACCCGGTCGCCCCGGGCGGGGAGCCGACGTTCCACTGCGTCGTCGACCCGTCGCTCGCCCCCGGGTACCTCGCCTGGGTGGTCAACGACGGGCAGCACGCCCACGTCGGCGTCGCCGGCTACCCGCAGCGCTTCACCGCCGGGGTGCGCCAGACGCTGGGGCGGTTCGCCGCCGTCGCGCCGGGCCTGGCCGGGACCGAGCGCCCGCGGCACGTCGAGCGGCGCGGGGGACCCATCCCGGTGGGCGGGGTGCTGCGCCGCATCGCCGGCCCCTACGGGCTCCTGGTGGGGGACGCCGCCGGGGCCGTCTCCCCGCTCACCGCGGGCGGGCTCGACCCGTGCCTGCGGCTGTCCGCGCACGCCGTCGACGTCCTCGACGAGGCGCTGCGCAGCGGGCGACGCTCCGCCCTCGCGCGCTACGACGGCGCCGCCCTGCGGTCCCGCTTCCGCAGCCGGCTCGCGATGCGGCGGGCGCTGGCCGGGGTGCGCGGGACGGCCGTCGCCACCGGCGCGTTCGCCGGGCTGCGCACGCCCCCCGGTCGCGCCGCGGCCGGGCGCATCCTCTTCGCCTAGGGGCTACGTCGCGGGCGCCGGCTCCGCGGGGTCCGGCTTCGCGCCCGCCGGCTTCCCGGGCGGAGTCTCCTCGGTGAGCTCGGGCAGCAGGTCGTACCGGGTGCGGTACAGGTCGAGGAGCGCGAGGAGCATGGCGACCACCGGGATGGCGAGCAGCGCCCCGGCGATGCCGAACATCGCGGTGCCGAGGATGACCGAGGAGAAGCTCACCGCCGGGTGGACGTTGACGGCGCGGGCGCTGATCCGCGGCTCGATGGTGAGGTTCTCCACCTGCTGGTAGAGGACGGCCCACCCGACGACGATGACGCCCAGCCAGGGGTTGGGGCTGAGCAGACCGACGAGGGTCGGCAGGACGATGGAGATGTACGTGCCGATGGCCGGGACGAACTGGGCAACGAGGCCGGTCCACAGCCCCAGCGCCAGCCACGACGGCAGGCCGATGGCGAGGAAGACGAGGGCGCTGGCGGTGGCGTTGACGGCGGCGAGCGTGAGCCGGGCGACGACGTACCGGCCCGTCTTCTCCGCCGTCGTGTCCCACACCACGACGGTGGTCTTCTGGATCCGGGGCGGGAAGAGCGAGGCGATCCAGCGACGCAGGCGCGGGCCGTCGGCGGACAGGTAGAACAGGAGCAGGGCGAACATGAAGAAGCTCGCGACGCCGCCGGCGATGGAACCGATGATGGAGAACAGCCCACCGGCGAGCTCGCCGGCCACGCCGGCGAGGCGCTCGGACGAGAGGTCGAGGTTGCGCGTGAGGTCCTCGAAGCTGTAGCTGGTGCCGAAGCGCTGGTTGACCCAGTCGAGCAGGCTGCGGGCCGCCTCGGGGGCGCTCTGCACGAGGTTAGTCACCTGCTCGACGATGAGCTGGCCGAACAGGGCGAAGAAGACGGCGAGGAAGAGGACGATCCCGGCGAACGTGAGGCCGGTGGCCGCGCCGCGGGGCATGCGCCGGGCGAGCCAGGCGACGGCCGGCTCCATCGCCAGCGAGGCGAACCAGGCCATGACGACGATGAAAATCAGCGAGCTGCCCCGCTCCAGTACGAACTGGGCCACGATGACGAGGACGATGAGTGCGATGACCACGAGGCCGATGCGCCACACGTTCCCGGGGTCGAGCAGCACGCGGGTGGTCCTCCCTGGGACCCGCGCGCCCTCCCCGGGGGAGCCGGGACCGGCCGGGCGGGCCGGCGAGCCTGTGGCGCGCCCCGCCGCCGTGCTGCGCCCCGCCGCCGTGCTGCGCTCCGACGCCGTGCTGCGCTCCGACGTCGTGGTGCGCTCCGACGTCGTGGCGCGGGCGGCCGGCCCCGCGACCCCCGCGGCGTCCGTCCGTGCCGTCCTGCGTTGCTTTGCCCGCATCTGTGCCTCCTCGGTTCGCGCCGATCGTGCCGTACCCGCGCGGGAGCGGGGGCGCGACGCGCCCGTCCCGGCGGACTTCTTGATCAGGCGCCGGGGCGGAGGGACGGTCAGAACGTGAGGAGCACCTTGGTCGCGCGGCGCTCGTCCATGGCCCGGTAGCCCTCGGCGGCCTGCTCGAGCGGGAGGGTGAGGTCGAAGACGGCGCCGGGCTCGAGGTCGCCGGCCATGATGAGGTCGATGAGCTCCGGGAGGAACCGCCGGACCGGTGCGGGCCCACCCAGCAGGTGGACCTCGGCGAAGAAGAGCTCCGGGCCGGGGAGCTCGACGTCGTGCGCCACGCCCACGTAGCCGACGTGGCCACCGGGGCGGGTGGAGCGGATGGCCTGCATCATCGACTCCTGGGTGCCCACGGCCTCGATGACGCTGTGCGCGCCGAGGCCGCCGGTGAGCTCCTTGACCGCGGCCACGCCCGCGGCGCCGCGCTCGGTGACGATGTCCGTGGCGCCGAACCGGCGGGCGAGCTCCTGGCGGCTGGGGTGGCGGCTCATGGCGATGATCCGCTCGGCGCCGAGGTGCTTTGCGGCGAAGACGCCGAGGAGCCCGACGGCGCCGTCACCGACGACCGCCACCGTCTTGCCCGGGCCGGCCTCCGCCGCGACGGCGGCGAACCAGCCGGTCCCGAGGACGTCCGAGGCGGCGAGCAGGCTCGGCAGCTCCGCGTCGGTGGGCGTCCGGGGCGTGGCCACGAGGGTGCCGTCCGCGAGCGGGACGCGCAGCAGCTCGGCCTGGCTGCCGATCCCGCCCATCATCACCGAGTGCACGCAGCGGCTCTGGTAGCCGGCCCGGCAGATCTCGCAGGTGTTGTCGGAGGCGACGAACGAGCCGACGACGAAGTCCCCGGCCTTCACGGTGCGCACGGCGTCCCCGACCTGCTCGACGACGCCGACGTACTCGTGGCCCATGGGGCTCGGGCGCGTCACCGCCTCGATCCCGCGGTAGGGCCACAGGTCGGACCCGCAGATGCAGGTGGCGCTCAGCCGGATGACGGCGTCGGTGGGCTCGAGGATCGTGGGGTCCTCGCGCTCCTCGACGCGCACGTCGCCCGGTGCGTGCATGACGACTCCGCGCATGGTGGTCCTCCCGTGCGGCGAGTGGGTGGCCCGGGCGGGCGTCGGGTTCGGCCCGGCGTCGGCCGGTGAGCGGCCCGGGACGAGCAACGTAACACCGGGCTTCGGCACCCACCTCTGGGGGAATGGCCGTCTCGAGGTGGCGTTGCATTCGGCCCCGGAGACCGGTTCGGCGCCCCTAGGCTGCCCGCATCACACCGCGACAGGGGTCGATGACACATGCGCAAGGCACCGGCCGCCCTGGCCCTCTCCGCCGTCGTCCTCGGCGGCTGCGCCGTCATGGGCTCCGGGCTCTGAGCCCGGGGACGCTCCATGCTCAGCGACGAGGAGGACCGGCGGCCCGGGGGAGCGGCTCCGCAGTCGACGGAGGAGCCGACGTCGCAGACCTGGTTCCCCGCGCGACGGCGCCAGTGGGCGATCGGGTTCAGCATCCTGGGTGCCCTCCTGCTGTCCGCAGCGGGCGGCGGGGCCGCCGTCGCCGGGGTCAGGAGCGGCTGGGACCTCGTGACGCCGCTCCTGCAGGGCGCGAATGGCGTCGTGTGCCTGATGTTGGCGGGGCTGCACCTCGCCCTCCGGGTCCGCGCCGACCGCGCCGGGCTGCACCTGGTGGGGCCGCGTGGCACGACGACGTACCGGTGGGACGACGTCGTCGAGGTCCGCCCGAGCATCGTGCGGGGGAAGAAGACGTTCCTTGTGCTCGTCCTGCGCGACCAGCAGCTCCCGGTCGACCTGCCGATCACGGAGGAGCACCTCGAGAACGTGCGCCGCTGGCAGCCTGCGGGGCACTGACGGACCGGCGTCGTCAGGCCGCCGCGGGCGCGCCTCGCCGTCGTTCGCCGCGGGCCCGCTGGACCAGGTCGCGGGCGGCGTCGTCCCACGTGGGGTGGGCGAAGGTGAACCCGGCGTCGAGCAGCCGGCCCGGGACGACGCGGCGGCTCTTGAGCAGGAGCTCGGTGTCGGTGCGCAGCGCGAACGCGCCGACCTCGGCCATGAGCCGGGTCGCCGGCAGCGCGAAGGGTCGCCCCCAGGCGGTGCGCAGGGACCGCATGAGGTCCCGCTGCTCGACCGGGTCGGGGGCCGCGACGATGACGGGGCCATCGAGGTCCGCGCGGGCGAGGAGGAACTCCGCCGCGCGGACGAAGTCGTCGCCGTGGACCCACGAGACGTACTGGCGGCCGCCGGCGACCGCCCCGCCGAGCCCCAGGCGGGCCATCCACGAGAGGTAGTCGAAGACGCCGCCGCGGTCGGGGGTCATCACCATGGCGGTGCGCAGCGACACCTTGCGCGTGGCCGGGGTGTGGGCCATCGCCTGCGTCTCCTCCCACCGCCGGGCGATGCGCACGCTGTACTCCCAGTACAGGGGCACATCGGGCTCCTCGCCGCCGATGATTCCGCCTGCCTCGTCGTGCGGCCGGTCGTCAGGGCGGGCGCCGGCGTCGGCGTAGATGGTCGCGGTGCTCATCTGCAGCCAGGTCGCCGGGGGCCGCTCCGCGCGGGCGATCGCCTCGCCGACGATGCGGGTGGAGTCCACGCGCGAGCTCATCATCTGGCGGAGGTTGGCGTCGGTGTACCGGCAGCTGACCGTCCGGCCCGCGAGGTTGACGACGGCGTCGGCGCCGTCGAGCTCTGCCGCCCACGGCCCCAGCGTGCGGCCGTCCCACACGGCGTGCCGGACGCCGGGCTCGAGCTGCTCCGGCCGGCGGCTGAGGACGACGACGTCGTCGCCCCGGGCCGCGAGCGAGCGCCGCAGGATGCCGCCGACCTGACCGGTCCCGCCCGGGATGATGATCTTCATACGGGGAGCCTAGGGGCGCGGGGCGCTCGCGGGGGCCGTACGGGACCCGGCGGCGCTCGCGGACGACGGCGGACCGTCAGCGGTGGACGGGCCAGGCGCCGGGCCGTGGCCGTACCCACCGCGTGGCGAGCACCGTGCCGACCCCGGCCCCCGTCTGCGTCGCGCTGGCCATGGTCACCAGCACGACGGGCCACGTCGGCCTGCCCTCGCCGAGCCAGAGGAGAGCGGCCAGGGCGAGGACGAGCCCGGTGGCGACCATGCCCCACCCTGAGGCGGGCGAGGAGACCTGCACGGGCTGATCCTGCACGCGGCGCGCCGCCTGCCTACGCACCCTTCCGGCGAAGGTGAGAAGGAGGCTCCCGGCGAGCAGGAGCGGCCAGGCGGACCACGTCCACCAGGTCCCCCCGGCGGCCACGACGAAGACCGCTCCGAGGACGAGCGCCACGACTCCCGCGGCGATGAGGCCTCGCGCGCGGGGGAGCGGGGCGACGTCGACGTCCTCCGGTCGGTAGCGGCCGCTTCGTACGCCGGGGTCGATGGTCATCCGCGCAGTCTCCACCAGCGGGCGGGTAGGTGACCTGCTTTTCGGGTGCGGAACCGGGGACCCGCCGTCGCCCATGGGAGCGGCGCGGGCGGCTACGGCTCGTTGGGCCGAGCACCCGCGCGCGGGCGGATCCAGCGCGCGGCGAGGACCATGCCGACACCGAGCCCCGCGAAGAGGGGGCCGCAGATCGTCAGCAGGCGGCTGGACAACGGCTGGTCGTCCTCCATCCCGTTGATGACGCGCGCCACCTCCAGCCCACCCATGGCCAGGCCGAGGGCGACCATGCCCCACCCGCTCCAGCCCCCGCTGAGCCACACCGGGCTGCCGCGGTCCCGCCGCGCCGACGCCTTGCGCACCGTGCCCGCGACCTGGGTGGCGGTGGCTCCTGCGAAGGCGAGAGGCACCGCCAGCAGCGACCACCACGACCACCCGGCGACCGCGGCGATGGCCAGCGCGAGGAGGATGGCGGTGATCCCCGCCGCTTCCGTCCGCTTCGTGTGGGGGAGCGGGGACGCCTCGAGGTCGTCGGCGCGGTACCACCCGCCGCGGTGGCCAGTCGTCGAAGTGAGCACAGGCGCAGTCTGGCCGGGCACCCCCGGCGGCGCAGGGGTTTCGGGGGAAGGTCGATCAGGGGCAGGACTACCAGGGGCGGTAGGGACCCGTGCGACCGCGCGGGCGCACCCACCAGTCGACGAGCAGGACGCCGACCCCGGCCCCGACGAGCGCGGCGCCGATGACGTTGACCAGCGGGGTCCACCAGCCGAGCACCGCGGGGTCGCCGAGCGTGCCCGCGAGGTTGACCGTGCTGATGGCGACGCCAAGGACGATCGTCAGCCAGCCGGACAGGTGCAACGCGCGCATCATGAGGCTGCCCTCGTCGAGCCCGGCGGCATGTCGGCGTACCCCGCCGGCGAAGGCGACGAGGACGCCACCCGCGTACGCGAGGATCCACGCCGCCACGGTCCACCACGACCACCAGAAGTCACCGGCGGCCACGGCCCCGGCCGCCAACGTGACGACGAGCCCACCGACTTCGAGGCGCCTGCCGTGGGCGAGGGGGCGCGGGGGGACGGCGGTTGCCGCGCGCCGGCCGCCCGGGTCCGGTGTGGTGTGCGTGATCACGTGGGCAGTGTGCCGTAGCCCGCGGCTGGCGCGGGTCCTGCGCGCTGCCGGTGATCCGCCGTCACCACGGGGGATCTCTGGCCGCCGTTGATCGCGGATGAGTTCTTCTTCGCTTGCGCCGGTAGGACCGCTACTCCATCGCTTGCGGGCTCGAAGCGCTGTCGCTCCGGCTCAGTGGTGGGTTCCCTGGGCCGAGGGATCTTGTGGATAGTGAACGGAGCACGTGCTCCGCCCCAAGGTCCATTCGTTCCCGTTGACGGTGATCGCCATGACCGACCGTGTGCGAAGCATTCCTCGCCGCTGGCGGACTCGGCCCTCGCCAGACAAGTACGCGCGAGCGACGAGAGCGAGCTCACGAACGATCGACTCCATGTAGCTGTCATCGTCATCCTCAATGAGGATCGCGCCCACGTCGAGATCTCGGATGTCAATCTGGAACAGCCCGGTGGTCGACGCTGAGATCTCTACGGTGCGCCGTCCCGCCCCGT
The DNA here is from genome assembly GCF_003710105.1 of Georgenia faecalis. Lineage (GTDB taxonomy): Bacteria > Actinomycetota > Actinomycetes > Actinomycetales > Actinomycetaceae > Georgenia_A > Georgenia_A faecalis. Next base: position 1,878,378 of record NZ_CP033325.1, on the reverse strand, counting down.
GCTCCGCGCTGAGAGTCACTCGACTAACGTTTCGTGCGCCGTCGGTGTGCCAGACCGCTTCCACGTCTTCGTCGAACGTGTCACGCACCACGTGTCGGAGCATGCGTTCGAGGTGTTGCGTCACCGCGGGAGTCTCGCATGGGGATTCAGATCCATGGAGGGACCGCGCCATGTAGGCAGAATGTCTTGCGCGCCTTGACCACTGCGGGCGAGGCCGCCGGCACTGAGCGCGCGAGCGTGCATAGGCTCCGGCATTCGGCCGCCACCGCTCCACGTCAAGCCGCGAACTCCGTGTTCGGTCACCCCGGAATCCCGTGGCCGCTGCCGCCGATGGCACGTTGCCGATGACGTGGCGGTGGCCGCCATGAGCATGGTCGTGAACCTCCCGCGCGCGCATCCCCGACTTCTGATGAGGTCGAGGACTCCTGTGGCCGACCGTCGATCACGAGCGGGCCGCGCGACACCAGACTGGCGTCCTCGAGCTGGGCCCACCCGGAGGCCTCGGGCATGGGCAGACCCGCACGCCGCGAACGCTGCCTACGCCGTTGGGGTGCGAGTTGCGGCCGCGACTCGTTCGAAGGCGACCGGCGCGTGGCGGTCGCCGGCTGGAGAGTCATCGCCAGCACGAGCGCGATCCGCAAGCTCTATGTCGACGACCTGGCCACGGCGGCCGCGGAGCGTTCACGCGGTCACGGTGCAGCTCTGCTTGCCGCCTTGGCGGAACGGGGACGGGAACTGGGCTGCGACGCGGTCGAGCTCGACTCCGGCGTACAGCGGCACGCCGCCCCCGCTTCTACCTCCGGGAGCGAATGGACATCACGGCTCACCACTTCACCCGGCCACTGACCTACCGCCGGACGGCCGCGACGCTGAGCACTACGACGTCTGCAACGTCGTCACGCCCCGGACCGCAGCACACGTAGATCGGCTTGAGCGCGGCCACGCACTCAGCGCGCCATGACCGGATGCATAGACGAGGTGGGCGCGGTCACCGAACCTCGGTCGTTGTTGCGCTGGAGTAGCTCGACGCGTCGTGGTCAAGAGGACGTGCCCAGGCGACCTCACGCTGCAGCTGACCGCTTTCGCGGAAGAGGCTGACTTGACGGGTGTTCGAGAGGACCTCAGCCAGTTCGTCGCGGTCGGCTGCAGTGAAGCCAAGTCGCTGCCAGAAGGGACCGGAGCGTCGGCTGAACAACCAGGCGTGCCGGGCGCCTTCGGCGGCAGCGTGTTGCAGGGCCCAGCCCGCCAGCTCCAGCCCGGTGCCGTGTCCTCGCAGGTGTTCTTCGACGGCCACGCTGCGAATGAGCGCGTGGCGCTCGTCGCTGGACAGCTCATAGCCGGCGCTGCCGTGGACCTGCCCGGAGCTATCGCGCAGGAGCCACAGGCGTACGTCGGGGTCGTCCAAGCCACTGAGGGTGAGGTCGGCTCTGGCGAGGAACTCCACCAGGTCGGGGACGTCGCCGGGGCACATCCGGGCCAGGGCAATCACGGTCACCATGCTAGGAGAGGGTGGTGAAGAAGCGCCGACCCCTCGTCCGGACAGCTACCGCGAGGGTCCCTTACGTCCGCTGCTGAGGATCCGGACACGACGGCGGCAGTCCAGACACGTGCTCGGTCGTCAACATGAGCGTGTGTCGAGCCGGCGACACCCGTTCCGTCGCCTCTTTGAGCTCCGCGTCGGATCGCCATCGCACGTAGGCAGTCCCGCACGCCGCAAACTTCGCCACTCGCCGCAAACTCTTCTCCCAGCGCGGTGGGGGTACACGTGGGGGTACGAGCCCTGGGGACAAGCAGAAGGGCCGCCCGGATCCCTCCGGACGGCCCTTCTGACCTGCGGTGATGCTGGTGGGCGATACTGGGATCGAACCAGTGACCTCTTCCGTGTCAGGGAAGCGCGCTACCGCTGCGCCAATCGCCCATCTTCAACTGTGGTGTAACCGAGGTGGCGACGGGATTCGAACCCGTGTATACGGCTTTGCAGGCCGCTGCCTCGCCTCTCGGCCACGCCACCCTGAGACTGGATGCCCACCGGGTGGTGGTGCTTCCGAGCGGATGACGGGACTCGAACCCGCGACCCTCACCTTGGCAAGGTGATGCTCTACCAACTGAGCCACATCCGCGTGCAACCTCGATCGCTTGCGCTCTCGGTGGTGCGTCCTGAACTTTAGCGGAGGTTTTGCCGAAGAGTCCAACTGGCTACCGCCCAAGACGCTGTGACGTGTCCGACGGGCGACGCGCCGGTCCGTATGCCGCCCGAGGTGCGCCGTCGTCGGTAGAGTCCGCGGCCGTTTGCCGGCCGGGCCACCGTTCGGCCGCCCCTAGTCGCTGGGGAGGGGGCCGCCGAGCGCCTCCCAGAACGCCGCGCGGACGCCGTGCGCGCCCCAGGCGTTGGGCTCGATGACCTGGCAGTACCAGAGCTCGCGGTTGTCCGGCCGGGGGTCGGGGGACGCCGGGTTGCCTGCCGCGAGGCCGTGGCCACCGAAGTGCTGGTGGATGTCGGCGATGAGGGCCCCGTGCCGGCGGGCAGCGGCGCGCAGGGTGGTGTTGAGCTCGTCGAGGACGCTGACGACGTCGGGCCATGGCGGGAGCCCGACGGCGGGGGCGTCGCCCGTGCCGTCGCTGGGGTCGTAGACCGTGCCGACGACGAGCCGCGCACCGGCGCGCGTGGACGCGCGGATCTGGCCCAGCGCGTCGTCGAGGCGTTCCCCGACCGTGCGGACCGTCCGGAGCGCAGCGGCCGTGTTGCCGTAGCTGCCGAGCACGTCGTTGCCACCGATGGTCACCGTCACCACGGCCGGGGGATCGGCCAACCGGGCGAGCGCGGGGAGCTGCCGGTCGAGCAGCGTGTCCGTCGTCGCGCCATCGGTGGCAAGCACGGACCACGGGCGCGGCCCGAGATCCGCGCCCGCCCACGCCGGGAAGTCCCCGTCGCGGTTCCGGGCCAGCAGGCTGGCGCCCCCGCGGCCCGGTCCGCCGGCGTAGTCGTCGATCGAGATCGAGTCGCCCAGGGCGACGTACGGCCCGGGCGGGATGTCGTCCAGCGCCGTCATGGTCGTCCTCCCGTGGTGCGCGTCGTCGCGCCGCGGAGCGCGGCGCCGGGTGCCTCACGCCGCACAGCCTGCTCCGCCAGGGCGCCGCGGGCCACACCACCGTGCCGTGGCGCACCGTCGCCGCAGACCTCACCGCCGATGCGGGGGGGGGGCGCCTCGCCACCGGTGCGGGGAGGCGGCTGCCGCGGACCGGACCCGGCGCGGTCACCCCGCGCGACTAGCGTGCTGTCGTGACCCACCACCGCGCCGACGACGCCGTCGCCCAGTTCCGTGGGGTCCGGGCGCGTGGGGCGGTCCAGTGCGCCGACCTGCGGGCGACGCCCGAGGTCCTGCGCGACGGCGGGTGGTGGGCCGTCGTCGCCGACTTCGACGGACCCGCGCGGGCCTGGCGGTTCGCGGACGTCGAGCGCAGCGCGCCCGATGCCCTCGAGCCGCCCGACCACCCCGGCGCGCCGTGGTCCGGCCCTGACCCCGGTTCCTGGCGCACCTCCATGGACCGGCGCCGCTACACCGATGCGGTCCGCCGCACCCGCGAGGCGATCCGCGAGGGCGACGTCTACCAGGCGAACATCTGCCGCGTGCTCTCGGCCCCGCTGGGCCGCGCCGACGCCGAGCCGGACGCTGCCGCGCTGGCCGCACGGCTCGCGGTCGGCAACCCCGCGCCCTACGGCGGGATGGTGCACGTGCCGGCGGGTTCCGGTCATCCGCCGGTGTGGGTGGTCAGCGCCTCGCCGGAGCTCTCGCTCGGGGTCGCCGACGGCTACGTCGAGTCGGGTCCGATCAAGGGCACCGCGCCCACCGCCGACCTCCTGCGCCCCAAGGACCGGGCCGAGAACGTCATGATCACCGACCTCGTCCGCAACGACCTCCAGCGTGTGTGCGCGCCGGGCAGCGTCGAGGTCGTCGACCTGCTGCGCACCGAGGCCCACCCGGGTCTGGTCCACCTCGTCTCCCGCGTGCGGGGCCGGCTCACCGAGGACGACCCGGCCCGGCGGTGGGCGGGGCTCCTCGCCGCCGCGCACCCCCCGGGGTCCGTCTCCGGGGCGCCCAAGTCCAGCGCCCTGCGCCTCATCGCGGAGCTCGAGCCCGTCGCCCGCGGGCCGTACTGCGGCGCCGTCGGCTGGATCGACGCCGACAGCGGCCAGGCCGAGCTCGCCGTCGGCATCCGCACCTTCTGGTGGGAGCCGCCCGCCGACGCTGCGGCGCCCGGGACGCTCCGGTTCGGCACCGGCGCCGGCATCACCTGGGGCAGCGACCCCGAGGAGGAGTGGGCCGAGACCGAGCTCAAGGCCGCCCGCCTCCTCGCGCTCGCGTCCAGCGGTACCGACCCCGACGCCGGAGCGGCGCCCAGCGTTTCTGCATGATCACGACGGGGGAGGGTGCGGGCAGGGGTGGCGTCCAGCGTTTCTGCATGATCACCAGGGGGGAGGGGGGAGCGGGCAGGGTCGGGGAGCGAAAGGCGGCGTGAGAGCGGCAGGCGGCCACCCGCCCACCCGTGGCAGGCTCGCGCCATGACGACGCTGCTCTGGCACGACGGCGCGGTCCTGGACGCCGACACACCGGTCGTGTCCGCGCTGGACCGGGGGATCACCGTGGGCGACGGGGTGTTCGAGACGTGCGCCCTCGTGGGCGGCACGCCGTTCGCGCTCACCCGCCACGTCGACCGCCTGGTGCGCTCGGCGACCGGCATGGGGCTGCCCGCACCCGACCCGGACCGCGTGCGGGACGCCGTCGCCGACCTCGCCGCCGCGCTGGGCCCGGTCGACGGGCGGCTGCGGATCACGTGGACCGCCGGGCCGGGTCCGATGGGGTCCGCCCGAGGCGCGGGGGAGCCCACGCTCCTCGTCACCGCCGCCGCCGCGCCCCCCGCCGGGTCCGCGCCGGTGCGCCTCGTCGTCGTCCCCTGGGTGCGCAACGAGCGTTCGCCGCTCGTCGGGATCAAGGCGACCTCATACGCCGAGAACGTCCTCGCCCTCGCGTACGCCCGGGAGCGCGGGGGCGCGGAGGCGCTGCTCGCCAACACCCGCGGTGAGCTGTGCGAGGGCTCCTCCTCCAACGTCTTCGTCGAGGACGACGGCGTCCTGCTCACCCCGCCGCTGGCCTCGGGCTGCCTCGGCGGCGTCACCCGCGACCTCGTCCTCGAGTGGGCCCGGGAGGCCGGCATCGCCGTCGCCGAGCAGACCCTGCCGCTCGACGTCGTCCACCGGGCGGGGCACCTGGCCATCACCTCGAGCCTGCGGGGCGTGGTGGCGGTGGCCGCCGTCGACGACCGGGAGCTGCCCCCGGGGCCGCTGACGACGGCGGTCGCCGAGCTGTTCACCCAGCGCCGCGCCGACGACCTCGACCCCTGACGGCGGTTCGCAGCCACCCCTTCCGGTGCGCTAACATCGGTCACCGCGGGCGATTGGCTCAGTGGTAGAGCGCCTCGTTCACACCGAGGAGGTCACTGGTTCGAACCCAGTATCGCCCACCACCGCGGACGGCCCGGCTGCTTCGGCAGACCGGGCCGTCGTCGTCTCCGCGGCCGTACCTCCAGCGACGGGACCACCGGTGTCGACAGTGCTGCTCCAGCAGGCGGCGAACGCGCTCATCGATACCCCGGTGCCGGACCTCGACGAGATCGTCCTCTCCCGGACCCCTCTCGGCCTGCGCGGGTCCCGGTGGCAGACGCGCATCGCCACCGCGGCAACCGAGCGGACCCTTGAGCGGTTCCGGCGGCGCCACCAGGGTCTGTGGGTCGGCGGTTACGTCACCGTCACCACGGACGGCGTCTTCTTCTCGCCGAACGACGTCAACCGTCGTCTGCACCCCGCCACCGACCGGCACGTGCCGCTGCGCGACATCACCGGGGTGGAGGTCCGCTTCGGGGTGGTGACGAAGATCATCGACATCACCTCGGTGACCGGGGCCGGCCTCACCGTGCGCTGCTTCGGTGCCGGGCGTGTCGCCTCGACCATCCGCGACGCCGCACGTCGCTGAGGCTGCCCGGCCGCGTCGTCGGGGCGGCGGGCCGGCGAACGTCGGTACGATCGCAACCGTCGTCCACCGAAGGAGTCCCCTGTGCCCGAGCACTACGTCATTGACGGCGTCGACCAGAGAGTCGACGCCGGAACGACGGGCACCGAGCTCTTCGCCGACCGCCGTGACGTCGTCGCGCTGCGCGTCGACGGCGAGCTGCGGGACCTCGCCACCGACCTGGGCGCGCTCCCCGCCGGCGCGACCGTGGAGTCCGTGACCATCGGCAGCCCCGACGGGCTGGCGATCCTGCGCCACTCCACCGCGCACGTCCTCGCCCAGGCGGTCCAGCAGGTCAACCCCGACGCCAAGCTCGGCATCGGCCCGCCGATCACCGACGGCTTCTACTACGACTTCGACGTCGAGACCCCCTTCACGCCGGAGGACCTCAAGGCGCTGGAGAAGGCGATGCAGCGCATCGTCAAGGAGGGCCAGACGTTCGTCCGCCGCGTCGTCACCGACGACGAGGCCCGCGCCGAGCTGGCCGCCGAGCCCTACAAGCTCGAGCTCATCGGCCTCAAGGGCGGCGGCGCCGACGCGGCCGCCGAGGGGGCCGGCGTCGAGGTGGGCGCGGGCGAGCTCACGATTTACGACAACGTCCGCCGCGGCGGCGAGGTCGTGTGGAAGGACCTGTGCCGCGGGCCGCACCTGCCCAGCACCCGCCTCATCGCCAACGGCTTCCAGCTCATGCGCTCGGCCGCCGCCTACTGGCGCGGCAGCGAGAAGAACCCCCAGCTCCAGCGCATCTACGGCACCGCGTGGCCCACCAAGGACGAGCTGCGCGCCCACCTCGAGCGCCTGGCCGAGGCCGAGCGGCGCGACCACCGCCGCCTCGGTACCGAGCTGGACCTGTTCTCCTTCCCCGACGAGATCGGCTCCGGCCTCGCGGTCTTCCACCCCAAGGGCGGGATCATCCGCAACGAGATGGAGGAGTACTCCCGGCGCAAGCACATCGAGGCCGGCTACTCCTTCGTCAACACCCCGCACATCACCAAGGCGCGGCTGTTCGAGACCTCCGGGCACCTCGACTGGTACGCCGACGGCATGTACCCCCCGATGCACCTCGACGAGGAGATCGACGAGGAGGGCAACGTCCGCCGGGCCGGCCAGGACTACTACCTCAAGCCGATGAACTGCCCGATGCACATCCTCGTCTACCGCTCGCGGGGGCGCTCCTACCGGGAGCTCCCGCTGCGGATGTTCGAGTTCGGGACGGTCTACCGGTACGAGAAGTCCGGCGTCATCCACGGCCTCACCCGCGCCCGGGGCTTCACCCAGGACGACGCCCACATCTTCGCCTCCCGCGAGCAGATGAGGTCGGAGATCGGCGCCGCGCTCACCTTCGTCCTCGACCTCCTGCGCGACTACGGGCTCAACGACTTCTACCTCGAGCTCTCCACGAAGAACCCCGAGAAGTTCGTCGGCAGCGACGAGCTGTGGGAGGAGGCCACCGAGACGCTGCGCGCGGTCGCCGTGGAGTCCGGCCTCGAGCTGGTCGCGGACCCGGGCGGCGCCGCGTTCTACGGCCCGAAGATCTCCGTGCAGGCCAAGGACGCCATCGGGCGGACCTGGCAGATGTCCACGGTCCAGCTCGACCTCAACCTCCCCGAGCTCTTCGACCTCGAGTACACCGCCCCCGACGGTTCCCGCCAGCGGCCGGTGATGATCCACCGCGCCCTGTTCGGGTCGATCGAGCGGTTCTTCGCCGTGCTCCTCGAGCACTACGCCGGCGCGTTCCCCGCGTGGCTCGCGCCCGTCCAGGTGCTCGCCGTGCCCGTCGCCGAGCCGTTCAACGACTACCTCGCCGACGTCGTCGCCCAGCTCCGGGCACGCGGCGTGCGGGCCGAGCTCGACGACAGCGACGACCGGTTCAACAAGAAGATCCGCAACGCCACCAAGGAGAAGGTGCCGTTCGTCCTCATCGCCGGCGGGGAGGACGCCGAGGCCGGCGCCGTCTCCTTCCGGTACCGCGACGGCGAGCAGCGCAACGGCGTGCCCGTGAGCGAGGCGATCGAGATCATCCTTGCCGCCATCGCCTCCCGGGAGCAGGTGTAGGGGTGGACGAGGCCGCGCCCGTCCCCGAGCCGGCGGCCGGGCACCCGGGGGTCCCCGACGAGTTCGAGCGCCTGTGGACCCCTCACCGCATGGTCTACGTCGGCGGCGAGAACAAGCCCGAGGACCCGTCCGCGGAGCAGTGCCCGTTCTGCCGCACCCCGCAGGGCGAGGACGAGGCGGGCCTCGTCGTCCACCGTGGCCGGACGGCGTTCGTCGTGCTCAACCTCTACCCGTACAACCCCGGGCACCTGCTCGTGTGCCCCTACCGGCACGTGGCCGACTGGACCGAGCTCACCGACGCCGAGCGCACCGAGGTCGGGGACCTCACGGCCCAGGCCATGCGCGTCATCCGCGCGGTGAGCGGCCCGGACGGGTTCAACCTCGGGATGAACCAGGGCGCCGTCGCCGGGGCGGGCATCGCCGCCCACCTCCACCAGCACGTCGTCCCCCGGTGGGGCGGCGACGCGAACTTCCTTCCTATCATCGCCCGCACCAAGGCGCTGCCCGAGGTTCTCGGGCGCACACGCGAGCTGCTCGCCGCGGCGTGGGGCGCGGGGGAGGCCCCGTGCTGAGCACCAGCGGCCGGGGCTTCGCCACCGCCGTCTTCGGTCCCGTCGCGCGCCTCCTCGTCCGCGCGGGGGTGAGCCCCGACGCCGTCACGGTCACCGGGACCGTCGCCGTCACCGCGGTGGCCCTGTGGCTGCTGCCGGCGGGCCACTTCGTCGTCGCGCCGCTTGTCATCGCCGTCCTCGTCCTCGCGGACAGCATCGACGGGCAGATGGCCCGGCTCACGGGCCGCTCCACGCCCTGGGGAGCGTTCCTCGACTCCACCCTCGACCGCGTCTCGGACGCGGCGATCTTCGCCGGGCTCGTCCTCTGGGCGGTCCGGGCGGACGACGACGTCACCGTCGCGCTCGCCCTCGCCTGCCTCGTGCTCGGATCGCTCGTCCCCTACGCCCGCGCCCGGGCGGAGTCGCTCGGCATGAGCGCCACCGGCGGCATCGCCGAGCGCGCCGACCGGCTCTTCGTCGTCCTCGCGGCGGTCCTCGCCGTCGGGCTAGGCCTGCCGGCGTGGGTGCTCACCGTCGCGCTCGGCCTCCTCGCCCTCGCCAGCCTGTGGACCGTCGGCCAGCGGATGGCGGCGGTCTACCGCCAGTCCCGCCCCGGCGCCGCGGCCGGCACGCGGACGGGCGCGGGCGCATGAGGATCGACGGCGCCACCCTCGTCCGCATCGCCCACCTCGCGCACCGGCTGCCCGTCCCGGTGACGCGCGCCGCCTTCACCCTCGCCGCCGACGTCGCCTGGGCGAGCCGGACCACCGGGGTGCGCCAGCTCGAGGCGAACCTCGCGCGGGTGCGTCCGGCCGCCTCCGCGGGCGAGCTACGGCGCCTGTCCCGGGTGGCCATGCGCTCGTACATGCGCTACTACGACGAGGCGATCCGCCTGCCCGCGGTCGACATCGCCCAGCGCGGCCAACGGGTCCGCGCCGAGGGGACCGAGCCGCTGCGCGCCCACCTGGCGGATGGCGGGTCCGTCATCGTCGCCCTCACCCACAGCGGCAACTGGGACCTCGCCGGGGCGTGGGCGGAGCACTACCTCGGTCACGTCGTCACCGTCGCCGAGCGGCTGCAGCCCGAGGAGCTCTTCACCGAGTTCCTCACCTTCCGCGAGGGCCTGGGGATGACCATCATCCCGCTCGAGAAGGACGGATCCACGTTCCGCGAGCTCCTGCGCCGCGCCCGCAGCGAGGCGGCGGTCATCCCGCTGCTCGCGGACCGCGACCTGTCCCGCGGCGGGGTCGAGGTCGACCTCGTCGGCCACCCCGCGCGCATCGCCGCCGGCCCCGCCGCCCTCGCGGTCGCCACCGGGCGGCCGCTGTACGCCGCGAGCATCTTCTACGAGCGCCTGCACGGCGCCCGTCGGAAGGCGGCGGGCAGCCGGTGGGGCATCCGCGTCGTGTTCAGCGACGAGATCGCCCGACCGGCGGGCGCCTCCAAGGACGAGGCCATCCGCCTCATGACGCAAGCCTGGGTCGACATCGTCGGCGAGTACATCACCGAGCACCCTGAGGACTGGCACATGCTTCAGAAGGTCTTCGTCGCCGACCTCGACCCCGAGCGGCTGGCCCGGGCGGGGGTGGCCTGATGCGCGTCGGCCTCGTCTGCCCCTACTCCTTCGACGTCCCCGGGGGGGTGCAGTTCCACGTCCGCGACCTCGCCGAGGAGCTCCTGCGCCGGGGCCACGAGGTGAGCGTCCTCGCGCCCGCCGAGGAGACCACGCCCGTCCCCGACTACGTCGTCAGCGCGGGACGGACCGTGGCGGTGCCCTACAACGGCTCCGTCGCCCGGCTCAACTTCGGCCCTGTGACGGCGGCCCGCGCCCGCCGCTGGCTCGCCGAGGGCGACTTCGACGTCCTGCACCTCCACGAGCCCATCACCCCGAGCCTGTCGATGCTCGCGCTGTGGATCGCGGACGGGCCCATCGTCGGCACCTTCCACACGGCGATGGACCGCTCCCGCGCCCTCCAGGTCGCCTCCCCGCTCGTGGGGCCGCTCCTGGAGAAGATCAGCGGGCGTATCGCCGTGTCCGAGGAAGCGCGACGCACCGTCGTCGAGCACCTGGGCGGGGACGCCGTGGTCGTGCCCAACGGCGTGTACACGCAGCGCTTCGTCGACGCCCCCAAGGCACCCGCGTGGGAGGGGACGCCGGAGCGGCCGACGATCGCGTTCCTCGGACGCCTTGACGAGCCCCGCAAGGGCCTGCAGATCTTCCTCGACGCCGTCCCCACCGTCCTCGCGGCCATCCCCGGCGCGCGCTTCCTCGTCGCCGGGCGCGGCGACGTGGCCGAGCACCGGGCCGCCGTCGAGCGCTACGGCGACGCCGTCACCTTCCTCGGCCCGGTGAGCGACGCCGAGAAGGAGTCGCTCCTCGCCTCCGTCGACCTCTACGTCGCCCCGCAGACCGGCGGGGAGAGCTTCGGGATCGTCCTCGTCGAGGCGATGAGCGCCGGCGCGCACGTCGTCGCCAGCGACATCCCCGCGTTCCGGGCGGTCCTCGGCAACGGCGACCTGGGCACGCTCTTCCCGGTGGGGGACCCGGCGGCGCTCGGCGCCACCCTCCTCGGCGTGCTCGGCGACCGGTCGGCGTCCGACGCCGTCCGGCGCGCCGGGGTGGCCGGCGCGCGGCGCTACGACTGGTCCGTCGTCGCCGGGCAGGTGCTCGCCGTGTACGAGATGGTCACCGCGACCGCGCCCGTGCGCGTCCAGGAGGACCCGCGCTCGCGCACGATGATCGGCCGACTGCGCGCGGCCATCGACGAGACCACCGCCGGGGGCCGGCGATGAGCGGGGAGGGCTGGGCGCTCGTCGCGCTCCTCGCCGCCGTCGTCGTCGGCTGGATCCTGTGGATCCAGGCGTCCCGGGTGGACCGCCTGCACCGCAAGGTGCTCCGCTCGCGCGCGACGCTGGAGGCGCAGCTCGCCCAGCGCGCCTCGGCGGCCCTCGAGCTCGCCACGTCCGGCGCGCTCGACCCCGTCGAGTCCATCCTCGTCGCCGACGTCGCCCGCCGCGCCGCGTCCAGCGCCCCGGCCGGCGTCGTCCACGACGGCCTCGAGGGGACCCCGGACGACGACGCCCCGACGGTGCCCGACGTCGACCGGGCCCTCGTCGAGAGCGAGCTCTCCCGCACGCTGAGAGCGGTGCTCGCCGGCCACGAGGACATCACCGACCTCGCCGACCACCCGGCCGCCGGGGACGCCCTCGGGCGGCTGGAGCACGCGTGGTACCGCCTCGAGATCGCCCGACGCTTCCACAACGCCCACGTCGCCGAGGTGCGACGGATGAGGTCGCGGCCGCTCGTGCGCACGCTCCGCCTCGCCGGCCACGCCCCGATGCCGGCCGCCTTCGACATGGACGACGTGCCGCCGTCCGCCTGGCGCACCGGGGCCTGACCGGGGCGCGGGTCGGGCGCCGTCGGCGCTTGACGGGGTGGCGCGCGCCGGGCGCCGTCGGCGCTTGACCGGGCCGCGCACCGGGGCCGCAGGACCCGCCGGAACGGGGAACCGGGCGCGTCCCCGACCCTCTAGTCTGGCGCGCATGTCGTCACTCGGACCTGGCCGGTCCCCTGAGCCCTACGCGCCCTCCCAGTACGGCTACGCCGCACCGACGTACACCGAGGTGCGGCCCACCGCGCCGTGGGGCACGTCCGGACCGCCCGTCCCTGCGACGCCGCTGTGGGCCGCTCCGCGCAACCGCCGGAGCTGGTCCGTCGGCGGCGCCATCGTCCTCGTCGTCCTCGGGATCATCACCCTGGTCTCCGTCGGCACCATCGCCCAGACCACCGGCATCGACGGTGCCCTCGTCGGTTCGGCGGTCGCACTGATCCCGCTGGTCGGCGTCCTCCTCGGGATCCGCTGGGTGGACCGGTGGGAGCCCGAACCGAGGTTCGCCCTGCTCTTCGCCCTCCTCTGGGGGGCGGGTGTGTCCACCCTCGTCTCCCTCATCATCAACACCGCCGCCGCGATGGCGCTGTACGCGAACACCGGGGACGTGACGGCGGCGGAGACCACGGCCGCCGTCGTCGTCGCCCCGCTCGTCGAGGAGACCGCGAAGGGCCTGGGCGTCCTCGTCCTGCTGTGGACGCGGCGCCGCTACTTCGACGGCCCGGTCGACGGCATCGTCTACGCCGCCACGGTCGCCGCCGGGTTCGCGTTCGTCGAGAACATCCTCTACTTCGGCCGGTCGCTCGACTTCCTGCCGGCGGTGTTCGCGATGCGCGGCGTGATGTCACCGTTCGCGCACGTCCTCTTCACCGCCGCGATCGGGGTGGCCCTCGGCCTGGCGGCGCGGTCACGGTGGCGCGGGGCATGGATCGTGGCCTTCCCGGTGGGCTGGGTCGTCGCCGTCGCGCTGCACGCGTGGTGGAACGGGAGCGCCAGCACCGAGAACTTCCTCCCGCTCTACATCGTCTTCCAGGTGCCGCTGTTCATCGGTGTGGTGCTCCTCGTGCTCTGGCTGCGCCGCCAGGAGCGCAAGGTCCTCACCGCCCGGCTCGCGGAGTACGGCCGGGCCGGCTGGTTCACGCCGGGGGAGCTGAGCATGCTCACGTCGTTCTCCGCCCGGCGGCAGGCGCAGAGCTGGGCGAAGACCCTGGGGGGCACGGCCGGCTCGGCGATGAGGTCCTTCCAGCGCTCCGCCACTCGCCTGGCGTTCGCGCGGCAGCAGGCGGCGAGCGGGCGGGCGGGGGTTCGCCTGGCCGAGGACGAGCGGGCGCTGCTCCAGCGGATCACGGCCGACCGTCAGGAGTTCCTCGGCGCCGCCGCGGTCCGCGGCCGGTGAGCGTGGCCCCGGAGCGTCGGCGCTGAGCGTGATCGACCGCCGTCGCCGCTGAGCGCGGCTGACGGGCCGCTCCGTCGAGCGCGGCTGACGGGCGGCGCCGTCGGGCGCGGCTGACGGGTCGCGCCGTCGGGCGCGGCTGACGGGCCGCGCCGTCGGGCGTGGCTGACGGGTCGCGCCGTCGGGCGCGGCTGACGGGCCGCTCGGCGACGGCGGCCGGTGCCGGGGCGAACCCTGGTCCGCCGCGCCGCCGTGCGGGGTGAACGCTGGTGTCGCCCCCGGGGAGGCGTGGTTACAGTGGCCCCGCCCACCGTCGAGCCGACCAGCGAGGTCTTTCGTGTCAGAGCAGCCCGTCAGCGACCCCGGCCCGAGCACGTCCGCACCCCAGCACGGCACCGCGCGGGTCAAGCGCGGGATGGCGGAGATGCTCAAGGGCGGCGTCATCATGGACGTCGTCACCGCCGAGCAGGCGAAGATCGCCGAGGACGCGGGCGCCGTCGCCGTCATGGCCCTCGAGCGCGTCCCGGCCGACATCCGGGCCCAGGGCGGCGTGTCCCGGATGAGCGACCCGGACATGATCGACAGCATCATCGCGTCGGTCTCGATCCCGGTCATGGCGAAGGCGCGCATCGGGCACTTCGTCGAGGCGCAGGTGCTCCAGAGCCTCGGCGTCGACTACATCGACGAGTCCGAGGTCCTCACGCCCGCGGACTACGCCCACCACATCGACAAGTGGCGATTCACCGTCCCCTTCGTGTGCGGCGCCACGAACCTCGGCGAGGCGCTGCGGCGCATCACCGAGGGCGCGGCGATGATCCGCTCCAAGGGCGAGGCCGGCACCGGCGACGTCTCCAACGCGACAACCCACATGCGCACGATCCGCGCCGAGATCCGCCGCCTCACGACGCTCGCCGAGGACGAGCTGTACCTCGCCGCGAAGGACCTCCAGGCGCCGTACGAGCTCGTGGCCGAAGTTGCGCGCGCGGGGAAGCTCCCGGTCGTCCTCTTCACCGCCGGCGGGATCGCGACGCCCGCCGACGCCGCGATGATGATGCAGCTCGGCGCCGAGGGCGTCTTCGTCGGCTCCGGCATCTTCAAGGCCGGGAACCCGGCCCAGCGCGCCGCCGCCATCGTCAAGGCAACGACGTTCCACGACGACCCCGACGTCATCGCCGACGTCTCCCGCGGGCTCGGCGAGGCCATGGTCGGCATCAACGTCGACGAGATCCCGGTGCCGCACCGGTTGGCCGAGCGCGGTTGGTGACTCGCGGATGCCGGGCACGGACGCCGTCGCGACCGAACGGCTCGCCGGCCGGACCGGACGGCTCGTCGGCGGGACCGGACGGCTCGTCGGCGTGAGCGAGGCCAATGTGACACCGGACGATGCGCGCCTGGAGGACGCCCCGGGCGCCGGTGAGGCCGACGCCGCGCCGGGCGCCGGTGAGGCCGACGCGTACGGCCTGGGCCCGGAGTGGGTTCCGGGTCCTGACGGCGTGCCGTTCCGCCGCGCCGCACGGGTCATCGTGCTCGACCGCGAGGACCGGGTCCTGCTGGTGCGCGGGCACGACGCGGGGGAGACCAGCCGGTCCTGGTGGTTCACGGTCGGCGGCGGGCTCGAGCCGGGGGAGAGTGCGCGCGCGGGGGCCGTGCGCGAGCTCAGGGAGGAGACCGGCCTCGTCATCGACCCCGCGGAGCTGGTCGGCCCGGTCCTGTCCCGCAGCGCCATCTTCGACTTCGCGCGGGTGACCTGCCGCCAGGACGAGGAGTTCTTCCTCGCCCGCGCCGAGGTGACGCACCTCGACGACGCCGGCTGGACCGCGCTCGAGCGCGACGTGCTCGACGAGATGCGCTGGTGGCACCTGGACGACCTCGACGCGGCGGTCGCCGCGGGCGCCGTCGTCTACCCGCGGTCGCTGCCCGAGAGGCTCCGCCGGCTGCTCGTCGGGTGGGACGGCCGGACCCCGCACCTCGAGGAGCACGACGTCTGAGCTCTTCGCCTCCCGGACTCCCAGAAGCCCCGTCCCGGCCCGCCCCGGCCCTCTCCTCCCGGCCCGCTCCTCCCGACTTAGTCGAGCGATCGGGCGTGCTGCACGCCCGTGGGCTCGAGCAAGTCCGGCAGTGGCGCGCCGACGGCCGGGTCATCGGCCGGTCGGCGCCACCCGGCGGAGCGCTGCCCTTACCTGGGCGACGACTGTTGTCGGCCTGTCCGTGAGGTCAGCCCAGGTGAACCGGAGCACGGTGTAGCCGGCGAGGACGAGTGCGTTCATCCGACGGCGGTCGCCCTGGAAGTCCGCGTGGAACGCTCGGCCGTCGAGCTCGACGATGACGCGGGCGTCGCGGAACAGCACGTCAGCACGCGCGATAATCCGGCCGCCGACGACGATCGGCTGGTCCGGCTCCCACCCGGTGAGCCCGCCGGCGCTCAGCACCTCGTGGAGGCGGAGCTCCCCGGTGCTCAGCGCTCCACGGGCCGCCATGGCGGTGAGCTCACGGAGCTGGGTGATGCCCCAGCGGCCGTGGCGCTCGGTGCACGCCTGCTGGAGGGCCCGGACGGTGATGAGCTCGCGGCTGCGGACCCACGCCAGGAGGCTCTCGGCCTCGCGACGCGGCAGGAGCGACAGGCAGTCGACGATGGTGCCGGAGCGCGTGGTGGTCCGGAAGCCGTCGAACCGCGTGAGGTCACGGCCGAACGGGGGCGGCACCAGGTGGACCCGCAGACCCGCACGGCTGGCGCGACGCGACGGCAGGATCACGTGCGTGTGGTCGCACGGTGCGACGGGGAGGCGGGAGATCGCGGCCGCCGTGCGGTAGGCGATGACTGCATCGGGCCACGTCAGGGTCGCGGCGACGGCGCGGCGTAGGGTCGCCCCGTACGAGCGGTCGTCGTCGGCGATCTCTGCCGGCGCGTAGCCGTCGCCCGCCACCCGCACCCAGCGTCCGGTCGCGATCCGCCACCGCACGGCGTCCCGCGTGAAGCCGCACTCCACAGCCATCACGCGCGTGAACACACCGGCGACTGCCCGCCGTCGCAGCGCCTCCGCCGGGTCCACCGACACCGTCGAGGTCATGTCCTAAGGCTTGTGGCGGGGCTGTGCGCGGCGTCGGTGCGTGGCTCGTCGCGGTGGACGGCCGGGCCGGACGAGCCGCTGTGGAGAACTCATCTCGGCCCCCGCGCGCACCGTTCACCAGATTTGGTCGAGCAGATGAGGGCTGAGCACCCCCGAGCGCTCGAGTAAATGGGGGTGGGGGGGAGCGGATGAGGGCTGAGCACGCCCGAGCGCTCGAGCGAATCGGCGTTAGGTTGGCGCGCGTGACCTCCCGACCCACCATCGGCGTCCTCGCGCTCCAGGGCGACGTCGGCGAGCACCTGGCCGCACTCGAGGCCGGCGGCGCCCGCGGTGTCACCGTCCGGCGCCGCTCCGAGCTCGGCGCCGTCGACGGGCTCGTCCTCCCCGGCGGGGAGTCGACGACCATGGACAAGCTGCTGCGCGCGTTCGACCTCGCCGCGCCGCTGCGGGCGCTCATCCGCCAGGGCCTGCCGGTCTACGGCTCGTGCGCGGGGATGATCCTCCTCGCGGACCGCGTCCTCGACGCCACCGACGAGCGGACCGTCGACGCCACCGACGAGCGGACCGTCGACGCCACCGACCAGCGGACCCTCGACGCCACCGGCCAGCGGACCCTCGAGGCCACCGACCAGCGCACCGTCGGCGGCATCGACATGACGGTCCGGCGCAACGCGTTCGGGCGCCAGGTCGACTCCTTCGAGGAGGACCTGGCGGCCCCCGGCCTCGCCGCCGGGGACGCACCGCTGAGGGCCGTGTACATCCGCGCGCCCTGGGTCGAGGAGGCCGGCCCGGACGTCGCGGTGCTCGCGCGTGTGGGATCGGGACCCGCCGCCGGTAGGATTGTGGCGGTTCGGCAGGACGTCCTGCTGGCGACCGCTTTCCACCCCGAGATCGGTGGGGACGTGCGCGTGCACGCGCACTTCATCGACATCGTCCGCGGGGCCGCGTAGGCGTGGGTCTCCGGCGGGTCCGGGCCTGCCCCGGTACTACCGAAGCGAGGAGCGCACATGTCGGGCCACTCCAAGTGGGCAACCACCAAGCACAAGAAGGCCGCGATCGACGCCAAGCGGGGCAAGCTCTTCGCGCGGCTCATCAAGAACATCGAGGTCGCGGCGCGCACCGGCGGCGGTGACCTCGCGGGCAACCCGACGCTCTACGACGCCGTCCAGAAGGCGAAGAAGTCCTCGGTCCCCGCGGACAACATCGACCGGGCGGTCAAGCGCGGCTCCGGCGCCGAGGCCGGCGGCGCCGACTACCAGACCATCATGTACGAGGGCTACGCCCCCGGCGGCGTCGCCGTGCTCGTCGAGTGCCTCACCGACAACCGCAACCGCGCCGCGTCCGACGTGCGCGTCGCCTTCACCCGCAACGGCGGCAACCTCGCCGACCCGGGCTCCGTGAGCTACCTCTTCAACCGCCGCGGCGTGGTCACCGTGCCGAAGAGCGACGGCCTCACCGAGGACGACGTCCTCGCCGCCGTCCTCGATGCCGGCGCCGAGGAGGTCAACGACCTGGGCGACAGCTTCGAGGTCCTCTCCGAGGCGACCGACGTCGTCGCCGTCCGCACCGCCCTGCAGGACGCGGGCCTGGACTACGACTCCGCCGAGGCGCAGTTCGTCCCCTCGATGGAGGTGGAGGTGGACGTCGACGGCGCCCGCAAGGTCCTGCGCCTCATCGACGCCCTCGACGACTGCGACGACGTCCAGAACGTCTTCGCGAACTTCGACGCCTCCGACGAGGTCATGGCGGCGCTCGACGAGGAGTGAGCGGGCGCCCGGTGTGTCGCAGGCCCACGCCCGGCGCGGGGCCTGCGACAGTGGGGCCGTGCGTGTCCTCGGAGTCGACCCCGGCCTGACGCGGTGCGGCCTCGGTGTCATCGAGGCGAGCGCCGGCCGCGGCGTCCAGCTCGTCGAGGTGGGCGTGGTGCGGACCCCGCCCGACCAGGCGCCCCACCTGCGTCTCCTCGCCGTTGCCGAGGGCCTGGACGAGTGGCTTGCCCGCCACCGGCCCGACGTCGTCGCCGTCGAGCGGGTCTTCGCCCAGGCGAACGTCCGGAGCATCACCGGGACGTCGCAGGTGGCCGGGGTGGCCATGCTCGCCGCCGCCCGGGCCGGCCTGCCGCTCGCCCTCCACACGCCGAGCGAGGTGAAGGCCGCGGTCACCGGGAACGGCCGCGCCGACAAGGCGCAGGTCCAGCACATGGTCATGCGGATCCTCGGCCTCGCGGTCGCGCCCCGGCCGGCGGACGCGGCCGACGCCCTGGCGCTGGCCATCTGCCATGCCTGGCGCGGGGGTGGCGCGGGGAGCGCCGTGCGCGCGGGGTACGGCGGGGCCGACACCCTCCCGCGCGCCGTGGGGGAGGGCCTCACGCCGGCCCAGCGCCTGTGGGCGCAGGCCGAGCGCGACGCGCGCCGCGCCGGTGCTGTCGCCCCCAGACGGTAGGTTGGTCGTACAGGCGTTCGCACAGGGCGAGCCGAGCGGAGGGTCATGATCGCGTCAGTCACCGGTGAGGTGGAGGGCCTCGGCCTCGACCGGGCCGTTGTCCGCGTGGGCGGGGTCGGCATGCTCGTCCACGCCACGCCGGCCACCCTCGCCGCCCTCGCTCCGGGCCGGCAGGCACGGCTGGCGACCTCCCTCGTCGTCCGCGAGGACTCCCTCACGCTGTTCGGCTTCGCCGACGACGACGAGCGCGACGTGTTCGAGACCCTCCAGGGCGTCTCGGGCGTCGGGCCCCGCCTCGCGCTCGCCATGCTCGCCGTGCACACCCCCGACGGGCTGCGCCGCGCCGTGGCCGGCGAGGACCTCGCCGCCCTCCAGCGCGTGCCCGGAATCGGGAAGAAGGGCGCCCAGCGCATCGTCCTCGAGCTCGCCGACAAGCTCGGCCCGCCGCTGGGCGCGACGGCCGCCGCCCCCGTGGTCGAGCCCGGTGCGGAGATGCCCGACGTCGTCGACGCGCTCGTCTCGCTCGGCTGGTCGCAGAAGGTGGCGACGGACACCGTCGCCGCCGTGCTCGAGGTCGAGGACGCCCCGGCGGAGGTGTCCGCCGTGCTGCGCGCGGCGCTCCAGCGCCTCGGGGGACCGGGCCGTGGCTGAGGACGAGGTCCTCACCGCCGGCGCCGACGAGGTCGAGCGGGCCGCGGAGGCGGCGCTGCGCCCGCGGCGCCTCGAGGACTTCGTCGGTCAGGAGGTCGTCCGCGAGCAGCTCTCCCTCGTCCTCGACGCGGCCCGGGCCCGCGGCACCGCCCCGGACCACGTGCTCCTGTCGGGCCCGCCCGGCCTCGGCAAGACCACCCTCGCGATGATCATCGCGAACGAGGCGGAGGGGGCGCTGCGGCTCACCTCCGGGCCGGCCATCCAGCACGCGGGGGACCTCGCCGCGATCCTCTCCTCGGTCCAGGAGCGCGACGTCCTCTTCATCGACGAGATCCACCGCCTGGCCCGGCCGGCGGAGGAGATGCTCTACCTCGCCATGGAGGACTTCCGGGTCGACGTCGTCGTCGGCAAGGGCCCGGGGGCCACCGCGATCCCGCTGACGCTGCCGCGCTTCACCGTGGTGGGCGCGACCACCCGCGCCGGGCTGCTGCCCGCCCCGCTGCGCGACCGCTTCGGCTTCACCGGGCACCTGGAGTTCTACTCCCCGGCCGAGCTCGAGCAGGTGCTCCACCGCAGCGCCCGACTGCTCGGCGCGCCGCTGGACCCGGAGGCCGCGCGGGAGCTCGCCTCCCGCTCCCGCGGGACGCCCCGGATCGCCAACCGGCTGCTGCGCCGGGTCCAGGACTGGGCGCAGGTGCGCGGCACCGGCGCGCTCGACCTCGAGGCCACCCACGGGGCGCTGCGGGTCTTCGAGGTGGACGGCCTCGGGCTCGACCGCCTGGACCGCGCGGTCCTGCGCGCGCTGTGCGAGCGGTTCGGCGGCGGGCCGGTGGGCCTGACGACGCTGGCCGTGGCGGTGGGGGAGGAACCCGAGACCGTCGAGACGGTCGCGGAGCCGTTCCTCGTCCGTGAGGGCCTCGTGGCGCGCACCCCGCGCGGGCGCGTCGCCACCGCGGCCGCGTACGACCACCTCGGGCTCGCGCGGCCGGACGACGGCGCCCTCTGGACGTGACGTTCCCCCCACCCCTCGGTGTCACCTAGACTCAAGCGGTCTCAGTCGTCGTCGAGGGGTTGTGTCCGCCGTGGAGTTCATCATCATCATCGTCCTGTTCATCGGGATGATGTGGCTCATGACCCGCGGCCAGCGTAAGCAGCAGGCCGCCGCCAACGAGTTCCGGTCGAGCCTCGAGGCTGGCCAGAACGTCATGACCCACTCCGGCTTCTACGGGCGCATCGTCGACATCGACGGCGACGTCATCACCCTCGAGTCCACGCCCGGCGTGGAGACGATGTGGAAGCGCTCCGCCATCGCGATGCTCGCGGACCCGCCGTTCGCCGTCGTCGAGGACGAGGACGCCGACGTCCTTGCCGACGACGACGTGCTCGAGGACCCCGCCACCGCCGCCCCGGCCTCGGGCAGCACGGTCGCCGCCGTCGGCACCGCCACCGTCGGCCCGGTGACGCCCGCCGGCCCGACGCCCGTCGTCCCCGACGACGCCTCCTCGCTCCTCGACCCGCCCGCCGACGGCCGCCGGGACGAGGACGGGCCGCGCACGCCCGCGAGCTGACCCGTCCCGACCACCGCCGCCAGAGAGAAGACACCGTTGGCCGACAAGTCCGTCAGGCCGCCTGCCCAGCCGCGCCCCGTCCGCACGCTCGTCATCCTCTTCATCCTCGTGGTGGCGATCTTCGGTGCGGTGGCCGTCGGCACCCAGGTCGCGCCGGGGAACGCCTCTTTCACGCCCAAGCTCGCCCTCGACCTCGAGGGCGGGACGCAGCTGATCCTCACCCCGAAGCTGGACGAGGGCGCCGAGGGTGGGGAGGCGGAGATCACCGACGAGGACATCGACCAGGCGATCGAGATCATCCGCCAGCGTGTCGACGCCTCCGGTGTGGCGGAGGCGGAGATCACCCGCCAGGGACAGGCGAACATCGTCGTCGGCCTGCCCGGCACCCCCAGCCCGGAGACGCTGGAGCTCGTGCGCCAGTCGGCACAGCTGCGCTTCCGTCCCGTGCTCGCGGTGGTCGCCCCCACGCCCATGGACCCCGCGGCGATGGTCGCGGAGGACCCCGCCGCGCCGACGCCCGCGCCCACCGACGGCGCCCCGGCCGCACCCGAGGAGATCGAGGCCGCCGCGCGCACCGCGGCCGACACCGACGGTGACGGCGAGCTGTCCACGGAGCCCGTCACCGAGCCGACGAGCAACAGCGACACCGCGTGGATGACCGAGCAGCTGGTGTACGAGCTGTACACCCTCGACTGCACGGACCCGGACAACCTCGTCGGCGGCGATGTCCGCAACCCGGCGGACCCCGTCGTGTCCTGCGGCTCCGACGGCCAGGTGAAGTACGCGCTCGGCCCCGCCGACGTCGAGGGCACCGACATCGCGTCCGCGAGCTCCGGCCTGCAGACCACCTCCACGGGCGCCACGACCGGCGCCTGGGCGGTCAACCTCGAGTTCAACGGCGAGGGCACCCGCCTCTTCCGCGAGTCCAGCCAGCGGCTCGTCTCCCTGCCCGCGCCGCAGAACCAGCTCGGCATCGTCCTCGACGGCCTCGTCATCTCCGCGCCGACGATGAGCGTCATCCCCGACGGAAAGGCGCAGATCACCGGGAACTTCGACCGGGAGAGCGCGGCGGCCCTGGCCAACCAGCTGAACTTCGGCTCGCTCCCGCTCAACTTCGAGGTGCAGAGCGAGGAGCAGATCTCCGCCACCCTGGGGACCGAGCACCTGCGCAACGGCCTCATCGCGGGCGTCGTCGGCCTCGTCCTCGTCGCGGCGTACCTCCTGTGGCAGTACCGCGGGCTCTCGGTCATCGCGGTGGCCAGCCTGGTCCTCGCGGCGATCCTCACCTACGGCGTCATCGTGCTGCTGTCCTGGCTGCAGGGCTACCGGCTCTCCCTCGCCGGCGTCGCGGGGCTCATCGTCGCGGTGGGTATCACGGCGGACTCCTTCATCCTGTACTTCGAGCGCATGCGCGACGAGATCCGTGAGGGGCGGGACCTGGTCTCCGCCACGCGCGAGGGATGGGCCCGCGCCCGGCGGACCATCGTCATCTCCGACTTCGTCACCCTGCTCGCCGCGGTGGTCCTGTACTTCCTGGCCGTCGGCGGCGTGCGCGGGTTCGCCTTCACCCTCGGGCTCACCACGGCCATCGACCTCCTCGTCGTCTTCTTCTTCACCCACCCCGTCATGGAGCTCGCCATCCGCACCCGGTTCTTCGGCGGCGGGCACCGCCTGTCCGGCCTCAACCCCGAGAGCCTCGGCGCCGTGAGCGCCCCACCGCCCCCGGCGCCGCGCGCGCCGCGGCCGCGCCGGACGGCCGAGGCCCCCTCGCCCGCCGGGGCGAGCCGGATGACGATCGCCGAGCGGCGCGCGGCCGAGCGCGAGGCCGCCGCCCGCGCGGCGGAGCCGGACCGCACGAGCGACGAGCCGGTCAGCACGAGCACGGGGGAGGAGCGCTGATGTCCCGCCTGTCCACGCTCGGCAACGACCTGCACACCGGTCGCCGGTCCTTCCCGATCGTCCAGCGCTACCGGACGTGGCTGCTCGCCGCTGCCGTGCTGGTCCTCGTCTCGGTCCTGCTCGTCGCGGTCAAGGGCCTCAACGCCGGCATCGAGTTCCGCGGCGGGTCGCAGTTCACGGTCACGGGCACGTCGAGGCTCGAGGTCGAGCCGGCGCGTGAGGTCGTCGACACCGTCGGCGAGGGGGAGGCCGCCAGGGTCACCACCGTCGGCGCCGAGTCGGTGCGGGTGCAGACCCAGGAGCTCACCGCCGAGGAGACCACCGCGGTCCGCGAGGGGTTGGCCGAGGCCTACGACGTGCCGGTCGAGGACGTCACCTCGAGCTTCGTCGGCCCCACGTGGGGCCAGGACATCACCCGGCAGGCCGTCCAGGGACTCGTCATCTTCCTGCTGCTCGTCTCCGCGGTCCTGTCGCTGTACTTCCGCAGCTGGCGGATGGCCGCCTCCGCGATGGTCGCGCTGCTCAACGACCTCGTCCTCACCGTCGGTGTCTACGCCCTCGTCGGGTGGGAGGTCACCCCGGCGACCGTCATCGGCCTGCTGACGATCCTCGGCTACTCCCTCTACGACACCGTCGTCGTGTTCGACAAGATCCGGGAGAACACGCAGGGCCTCGACGAGCAGGACGACCGCACCTACTCCGAGGCGGCGAACCTCGCGGTCAACCAGACGCTGGTGCGCTCCATCAACACCTCGCTCACCTCGATCCTCCCCGTGGGCTCGATCCTCTTCGTCGGGGCGCTGCTCCTCGGGGCGGGGACGCTGCGCGACATCGCTCTCGCGCTCTTCGTCGGCATGATCGTCTCCACCCTGTCGTCGGTCTTCGTCGCGGCGCCGCTGCAGGCGGCGCTGCAGGAGCGCGACGCACGCACGCGCGCCCACACCGCGGCGGTGCTCGAGCGCCGGGCGGCGCGGGCGGCCCGGGGCGACGGCGCCGGGACCGGCGCCCGCACCGGCCGCGGCACGTCGGCGCGCACCGCGTCGGCGGCGAGTACGGCCACCGCCGAGCCCGACGCCGCGGAGGAGGCCGTGGTGCCCGGGCGGCACCAGGGCCGGGCGGCCCAACCACGACGGAAGAAGACGCGCCGATGACCCCTGACGAGCTCGCCGAGCTGCTGCGCAGCCACGTCCGCGAGGTCCCCGACTTCCCCGAGCCGGGCGTGCTGTTCCGCGACATCACCCCGCTGCTCGCCGACGGCCCCGCCTTCGCGGCGCTCGTCGACGGCCTGGCGGAGCGTTACCGCGGCACCATCGACGCCGTCGCCGGGCTCGAGTCCCGCGGGTTCATCCTCGCCGCGCCGCTCGCCCACGCGCTGGGCGTCGGCATGATCACGGTGCGCAAGGCCGGCCGGCTCCCCGGCCCGGTCCTCGGCGTCGACTACTCCCTCGAGTACGGCACCGCGCGCCTGGAGCTGCGCTCGGAGACCGTGGCCGAGGGCTCGCGGGTCCTCATCATCGACGACGTGCTCGCGACGGGTGGTACCGCGGCCGCCGCGATCGACCTCATCGAGCGGTCCGGCGGAACGGTCGCCGGGCTGGCGATGCTCATCGAGCTGGTCGCGCTCGAGGGCCGCTCGAAGATCACGGGGTACCCGCTCGAGAGCATCCTGCGCTACTGATCATCTCCTGGCGCGGCATGGGCGCCCAGGTGCCTAGAATTGCCGGGTGGCAGAGGAGATCGTGACCGGCACGCAGCCGGCCCAGGGCGACCCGGTCGTCCCGGGCTCCCGCGTGCGCTCACGGCTCGTGCGCCTCGGCGGGCGCGGCCACACCAGCTCGCCGGCGATCGAGCCGGTGCTGCGCGCCGTGCGCGCCAACCACCCGCGGGCGGACACCGGCGTCATCGAGCGCGCCTACCAGGTCGCCGAGCGCGCCCACCGCGGTCAGCAGCGCAAGAGCGGCGACCCCTACATCACGCACCCGGTCGCGGTCGCCACGATCCTCGCCGAGCTGGGCATGACGCCGTCGACGCTCGCCGCGGCGCTCCTCCACGACACGGTCGAGGACACCGACTACCGCCTCACCGACCTCCGGGCGGACTTCGGGGACGAGATCGCCCTCCTCGTCGACGGCGTCACCAAGCTCGACAAGGTCACCTACGGCGAGGCGGCCGAGGCCGAGACGGTCCGCAAGATGGTCGTGGCGATGTCGCGCGACATCCGCGTGCTCGTCATCAAGCTCGCCGACCGCCTGCACAACGCCCGCACGTGGAAGTACGTCTCCTCCTCGTCGGCGGAGCGCAAGGCTCGCGAGACGCTCGAGATCTACGCGCCCCTGGCGCACCGCCTCGGGATGAACACCATCAAGTGGGAGCTCGAGGACCTCTCCTTCGCCACGCTCTACCCCAAGGT
The DNA here is from genome assembly GCF_003710105.1 of Georgenia faecalis. Lineage (GTDB taxonomy): Bacteria > Actinomycetota > Actinomycetes > Actinomycetales > Actinomycetaceae > Georgenia_A > Georgenia_A faecalis. The sequence goes on along the minus strand of NZ_CP033325.1, from coordinate 1,852,887 downwards.
GTACGAGGAGATCGTCCACCTCGTCGCGGAGCGGGCGCCCGCGCGCGAGGAGTACCTCGCGACCGTGCGGGAGCAGATCGAGGCGGACCTGCGCGCCAACAAGATCAAGGCGACGGTCACCGGCCGGCCCAAGCACTACTACTCGATCTACCAGAAGATGATCGTGCGGGGCCGCGACTTCGACGACATCTTCGACCTGGTCGGCATCCGGGTGCTCGTGGAGTCGGTGCGTGACTGTTACGCCGTCCTGGGCACGATGCACGCGCGGTGGAACCCCATGGTGGGGCGGTTCAAGGACTACATCGCCATGCCGAAGTTCAACCTCTACCAGTCGCTGCACACCACGGTCGTGGGGCCGGGCGGCAAGCCGGTGGAGATCCAGATCCGCACCTACGACATGCACCGCCGGGCGGAGTACGGCGTCGCCGCGCACTGGAAGTACAAGGAGGCGCCCCGGGAGGGCCGCGGGGCTCCGCAGGCCTCGACGGGGAACGAGATGAGCTGGCTGCGCCAGCTCGTCGACTGGCAGCGGGAGACGGCGGACCCGGGGGAGTTCCTCGACTCGCTGCGGTTCGAGATCTCCGGCTCCCAGGTGTACGTCTTCACGCCCAAGGGTGACGTCATGGCCCTGCCGCCGGGCGCCACGCCGGTGGACTTCGCCTACGCGGTGCACACCGAGGTGGGCCACCGGACCGTGGGGGCGCGCGTCAACGGGCGGCTCGTGCCGCTGGAGTCCACGCTGGAGAACGGCGACACCGTCGAGATCTTCACGTCGAAGTCGGAGACCGCCGGGCCGAGCCGCGACTGGCTGAACTTCGTCACCAGCCCCCGCGCGCGCAACAAGATCCGCGCCTGGTTCACCAAGGAGCGCCGCGAGGAGGCGATCGAGGCCGGCAAGGCGCTCATCGCCAAGGCGATGCGCAAGCAGAACCTGCCCATCCAGCGCCTCATGTCGCACGACTCGCTCACGGCGCTCGCCCACGACATGCGGTACGCCGACGTCTCGGCGCTGTACGCGGCGGTGGGGGAGAGCCACGTCTCCGCCACGAGCGTCGTCCAGCGCCTCGTCGCCTCGATGGGCGGGGAGTCCGGGGCCGAGGAGGACCTCGCCGAGGCCACCATGCCGGGCGAGCACCGGGCCCGCCCGCGCACAGGCGACCCGGGGATCGTCGTCGAGGGCATGCAGGACGTCGACGTGTGGGTCAAGCTCGCCCGCTGCTGCACCCCGGTGCCCGGGGACCCGATCACGGGGTTCGTCACCCGCGGCTCGGGCATCTCCGTGCACCGGACGGACTGCGGCAACCTCGAGTCGCTGCGGTCCCAGCCGGAGCGCATGGTCAACGTCTCGTGGGCGCCCCACGGCCAGAGCACGTTCCTCGTGCAGGTCCAGGTGGAGGCCCTCGACCGGTCCGGGCTGCTCTCCGACGTCACGCGCGTCCTGTCGGACAACCACGTGAACATCCTCTCCGCGTCGGTGACGACCAGCCGGGACCGGGTGGCGCTGTCGAAGTTCGTCTTCGAGATGGCCGAGCCGTCCCACCTGGGTCACGTCCTGGCGGCCGTGCGTCGCATCGACGGCGTCTTCGACGTCTACCGGCTCACCGGGGCCCGGATGGAGCCCGCGGCCGAGCACTGACGGCGGCGAGAAGCTCCCGCGCCCGCCGGGTATGGGGCTCGTGCCGGTGGTGCTCAAGGTGGTCGGTGACCTCCGCCGGGTCGACGCCCGTCGCGAGAAGGTCGGCGAGCTGGGCCGTCGCCGCCGGGCAGGGCGTCCACCGGGCGACGTCGGCGGCCGTGCGGACCGGCGAGGTGACGAGCGCGGCCCCGACGCGGACGAGGTCGCCCGGGTCGATGCCCTGGGTGTGGACGCGCAGGTGCGGGGCGTGCCACCGGCGTCCGCGCGGGACGAGCACCTCCGTGACGGTCGGCCGGTGCCGGCCCGTGTGGACCCAGACGGCGGACGCGCGGGCGAGCGCCACACCCGGCGGCAGCCCCGGCGCGAGCGCGTCCGCCCGGCCGGTGGGACCGGCGAGGAGGTCGGTGGCGGCCAGGCCGCCCGGTCCCGCGGGGGCGAGCAGCCCGTCGAGGGCCGCCCATCGCAGGCCCGCGTCGTCGAGCGAGCAGGCGAGCACGGGCTCCGGAGCGGCCGGGCGGAGCCAGTCGAGGGAGCTCATGGCCCCACGCTGCCGCACCCGCCCCGCTCGGAGCGGGACGGGTGCGGGGCGGGTGTGGATCGCGCGGCGTGGGGAGCGGGTGGGGGCTAGTGGCCCTCGCCCGCCGCCCGCAGCACCTGGTCGAGCCAGAGCCGGCGCGCCTCGAGGGCCTCGCGGGCGCGCACAGCGGCCCGCTCGTCCCCGGAGGCCTCGGCCGCCGCGACCTCCTGCTCGAGGCCGACGATGGCCTCCTGGAGCTGGGCGGCCGCGCCCTCGGCCCGGGCCTTCTTCTCGGGGTCGCTCTTGTGCCAGCGTGCCTCGTCGGCGTCACGGACGGCCTGCTCGACCGCCCGCATCCGGGCCTCGACCCGCTGGACGTCGGCCCGCGGCACCTTGCCGATCTCGTCCCAGGCGTCCTGGATGCGTCGCAGCGCGCTCTTGGCCGCCCCGGCGTCCGTGACGGGCAGCAGGGCCTCGGCCTGGGTGAGCAGCTCGAGCTTGCGCTCGAGGTTCTGCCCGAACTCCTCGTCGACCTTCGCGTTCTGGGCGCTGCGGGCGTCGAAGAACGCCTGCTGGGCTGCGCGGAAGCGCGCCCAGAGGGCGTCGTCGTCCTTGCGGCTCGCCCGGCCGGCGGCCTTCCACTCGTCCATGAGCCCGCGGTAGGCGGCTGCGGTCGCCCCCCACTCGGTGGACCCCGAGAGCGCCTCCGCGCGCTCGACGAGCTTCTCCTTGGCGGCCTTGGCCTGGCCCTGGGTGGCGTCGAGCTCGGCGAAGTACTGACGGCGGTGCCGGTCGAACGTCGTACGGGCGTGGGAGAAGCGCTTCCACAGCTCGTCCTCGCTGGGACGGTCCAGGCGCGGTCCGGACCGCTGTGCCGACTTCCACCGGTCGAGGAGGGCGCGGAGCTCCTCCCCGCTGGCCCGCCACTGGAGGCGGGCCGGGTCGGTGCCGGCGATCTCCTCGGCGCGCTCGACGATGGCGGTGCGCTCCGTCAGCGCCTGCGCCTTGGCCGCCTCGCGCTCGGCGGCGAGCTCCTTGCGACGCTCCGCCGCCCGCTGGGCCAGGCCTTCGACCCGGGCGCGCAGGCCGTCGAGGTCCCCGACCGCGGTCGGCGCCTCGAGGCTGTCCCGCAGCGTCTTGAGGGTCTGGTCCATCTCCTTGGTCGACAGGTGCGGCAGGCGGGCCTCGAAGAGCGCCACCTGGGCCTGGATGTCGAGGAAGCGCCGGACGTAGAAGGCGAGGGCCTCCTCGGTGTCGGCCCCGGGGTACTGGCCGACGCTGCGCTCCCCGGCGGCCTCGCGGACCCAGACGGTGCCGTCCGGGTCGACGCGGCCCCAGGCCGCCGCGGCGGCGGCGTCGTGCGCGTCGACGGGCGGGACGGGGACCGCAGGTGCGGTCCCGCCGGCCCCGGGTGCGGGGCGTCGGGCGGCGGGGCGGGCCAGCACGCGCGGGGTGGGACGGCCGTCGGGACGGTCGGTGGGCGGGCCTGCGGCCGGGGCCGGCTGTGCGGTCGCCTGGGCGTCCTCGACGGGCTCGCCCGCGCCGGTGGCGTCGGCAGCGGCGTGGGGTGCCTCGGTCGGACCGGCGTCGGTTGCCTCGGTCGGACCGGCGTCGGTGGCCGGGGCCTCGGCTTCGGCGGCCGGGGCGTCCGCCTCAGGGGCGGGCTCCGCCTCGGCGGGGGCCGCCTCCCCCGCGGGTGCGTCCGGTGCGTCCGGTGCGTCGACAGCCTCCGGCGCCGGCGCGGGTCCGGCCTCCACCGCGCTGACCGAGGCCAGCGCGTCTGCGGCGTCGACCTGCGCGGGCGTGGCCTCGGCCGTAGCGGCCTCGTCGGTCACGGGAGAGGGAGCCTCGTCCGCCAGGGGAGCCTCGCCAGCCACCGAGGCGTCGTCGGCCACGTAAGCCTCGTCCATCAGCGGAGCCGGAGCCTCGTCCACCACCGGAGCCCGGGCGTCGTCGGTCACGTAAGCCTCGTCCGTCAGCGGAGCGGGAGCCTCGTCGGTCACCGGGGCGTCATCGGCCACGTCAGCCTCGTCCGTCAGCGGAGCCGCGGCCTCCTCGACGTCGGTCCGAGCGTCCTCGGCCGTCGGGGCGTCTGCGGGAAGGTCGGCGTCCTGGGCGTCGGCGTCCTGGGCGTCGGCGTCCGGGGCGTCCGCGGGCGCGGCGTCGGCGGGGGTGACCGCGTCGGGCTCGGTCACGTCGGGGCGCTCCTCGGCGGGCTGGGTCGTCTGCTCGGTCACTGGACGGTCACTCCTTCGATGGTGACGGGGACAACGGGCTGCTCGGTGCCAGGTACGGTCCCCTGGGTGGCGACCTCCTGGAGGAGCTCGAGCCCGCTGGTGATGCGGCCGAACACGGTGTAGCCGCCCGCGTCGTCGGACGGCAGGGTGACGTCCTCGAAGACGAGGAAGAACTGGCTGCCCATGGACTCGCCGTTGTTGCCCTGGCGCGCCATGGCGACGGTGCCGGCGGGGTAGAGGTCGTCCTCGGGCGCGTTCTCGATCGGCCCGAAGCCGTACCCCGGGCCCCCCGTCCCGGTGGCGGTCGGGTCGCCGCACTGCAGGAGCGAGTCGGGCAGCAGGCGGTGGCACGCGGTGCCGGTGTAGAACCCGTCACGCGCCAGGCGGAGGAAGCTCGCCGTCGCCTGCGGGGCGGCGGCGCCGTCGAGCTCGATCCCGATGTCCCCGGCGCTCGTGGTCAGCGTCGCCTCCCACGTGCGGCCCTCGGCCTCGGCGGGGTCGGGCGCCGCGTCGTACAGCTGGGGGTCCGTCGTCGGCAGGGGCTCCGCGGACGCCGTCGGCGCGGCGCTCGGCGTGGCGCTCGGCGTGGCCGTGGCGGTGGCCGCGGGGTCGGCGCCGTCGTCCGGCCGGTTGAGGAGGAGCAGGGCGACGACGATGCCCACCACCGCGACCCCGGCGAGGACGCCGCCGATGACGAGACGCTGGCGCCGCCGGATCTGCCTCGCCCGTTGGCGGGCCTGCCACTTCTCCACGCGGCGACGCTCGTACTCGCGCTGCTGCCTACTGCTCGGGGTCATCCGACCTCCTCACGAGCGACGACGTGACGTGCGTCATCGCGACGACTGATCGCCGACAGTCTAGGCGGGTCCGTCGCGCGCGTTCCGCCGTCTCGCGGGCCGGTTGTCGGCCGGACCGGCCCTACGGTGAGGTCATGCTCATCCAGCGCGTCCTCGCGCCCGTGCTCGAGGCCAACTGCTACGTCGTCGCCGCCGGGCCGGGGCGCCCCGCGCTCGTCGTCGACCCGGGGGCCGGCTCGGCGGGGGTGGTACGCGGCGCGCTCGAGCGCCACGGCCTGGTGGTGGGCGCCGTCGCCGTCACGCACGGCCACCCCGACCACCTGTGGGACGCCGCGGAGGTCGCCGGGGACGCCCCGGTCCTCGTCGCCGAGGCGGACCTGCCCCGCCTCGACGACCCGGCCGCCTGGCTCGGGAGCCCGATGGTGGACCTGTTCCGGTCGCTGGCGGCGACCCCTTGGCGCACCCCGGCCCACCCGGCGGTTCTGGCCCCGGGGCGGCACGAGCTCGTCGACGGCGTCGTGGTCGAGGCCGTCCCCGCCCCGGGCCACACGCCCGGGAGCACCCTGCTCGTCCTGGTCGGGGCGGCCCGAGGGGAGCCCGGGCCCCACGGGACGCCGCCCGACGCCGACGTCGTCCTCACGGGCGACGTGCTCTTCGCCGGCTCCGTCGGGCGCACCGACCTGCCCGGCGGCGATCCGCAGGCCCACAACGCCACCCTGCGGGCGATCGCCGCCCGGTTCCCCGACAGCACGACGATCCTGCCCGGGCACGGTCCCACGAGCTCGGTCGGCGCGGAGCGCGCCGCGAACCCCTACCTCGCCGCCGCCCTGCGCGTCTGAGATCACCCGCGCCGCCTCGCGGACCCCCGTGACGAGGTGGGAAGATCACCGGTATGGCACGTCCTACCCCCCTGTCCGGATTCCCCGAGTGGCTCCCCGCCGACCGCGCCGTCGAGGCCCACGTCCTCGACGTCCTGCGCCGTACCTTCGAGCTCCACTCCTTCGCCGGCATCGAGACGCGCGCGGTCGAGCCGCTCGGCGAGCTGCTGCGCAAGGGGGAGACGTCCAAGGAGGTCTACGTCCTCTCGCGGCTCCAGGGCGAGGCGGGGGACGACCACGCCGGCGACAAGCGCCTCGGGCTCCACTTCGACCTCACCGTCCCGCTCGCCCGGTACGTACTCGAGCACGCGGGCACCCTCGCGTTCCCCTTCAAGCGGTACCAGATCCAGAAGGTGTGGCGCGGTGAGCGGCCCCAGGATGGGCGCTTCCGGGAGTTCACCCAGGCGGACATCGACGTCGTGGGCGCCGACACGCTGCCGTTCCACTACGAGGTGGAGCTGCCCCTGGTCATGGCCGAGGCGCTGAGCGCCCTGCCCATCCCGCCGGTGCGCATCGCGGTGAACAACCGCAAGATCGCCCAGGGGTTCTACGAGGGCATCGGCCTGGACGACGTCGACGGCGCCCTGCGTGCCATCGACAAGCTCGCCAAGATCGGGCCGGACGCCGTCGCCGAGCTCCTCCAGCGCGACGCCGGCGCCACCCCGGAGCAGGCCCGCGCCGCCCTCGACCTCGCCTCGATCAGCGGGACGGACGCGTCCGTCGCCGACCGCGTCCGCGCGCTGGGGGTGCGTACCGACCTCCTCGAGGAGGGGCTCGGTGAGCTCGTCGCGCTCGTCACCGCCGCCGCCGAGCGCGCCCCGGGCGTCGTGGTCGCGGACCTGTCCATCGCCCGGGGCCTCGACTACTACACCGGGTCGGTCTACGAGACCACGCTCGTGGGTCACGAGGACCTCGGCTCGATCTGCTCGGGTGGGCGGTACGACTCCCTCGCCTCCGACGGCTCCCGGACCTACCCGGGCGTCGGGCTGTCCATCGGCGTGAGCCGGCTGGTGGCGCGCATCCTCAGCGCGGACCTCGCCCGCGCCACCCGCGCGGTGCCCGCCGCCGTCCTTGTCGCCGTCGCCTCGGAGGAGGACCGCCCCGCCAGCGACGCCGTCGCGGCGCGCCTGCGCGCCGGCGGCGTGCCGGTGGAGGTGGCCCCGGCCGCGGCGAAGTTCGGCAAGCAGATCCGGCACGCGGACCGCCGCGGCATCCCGTACGTGTGGTTCCCCGGCGCCGACGGCGACGAGGTCAAGGACATCCGCAGCGGCGACCAGGTGGGCGCGGACGCGCAGACGTGGCGCCCGCCCGCCGACGACCTGTGGCCGCGCGTCGTCGCGGCCGAGCGCGGGACGTCATGAGCACCGCACCGGCCGACGGCGCGGCGGGCCAGCCCGGCGCGCCCGAGGCGGTGAGCGCCCTGCGCGCCCTCAGCGCCCTCCTCGCCGACGTGCGCCTGCCGCTCGAGGTCCCCGGCGTCCCGGCGTCGCGCGCCCTGCGGTCCGGCGTGGTCGACCAGCTCGACGACTACGTCATCCCCCGGTTCGCCTCGCTCGAGGCGCCCCTGCTCGCCGTCGTCGGCGGGTCGACCGGTGCGGGCAAGTCGACCCTGGTCAATTCCCTCGTGCGGGCCGAGGTGTCCTACGCGTCGGCGATCCGCCCGACGACGCGGCGCCCGGTCCTCGTCCACCACCCCGCCGACGCCGCCTGGTTCGAGGACGGCCGGATCCTCCCGCACCTCGCCCGGGTGCGGGCCGCCGACCGGCCCGCCGCGCCCGGCGGCACGGGCGAGGCCATGCACGCCGAGCTCGAGCTGCGCGCCGTCGACAGCGTCCCGCCCGGGCTCGCGCTCCTCGACGCCCCCGACATCGACTCGGTCGTCTCCGAGAACCGCGCCCTCGCGGCGCAGCTCCTCGCGGCGGCCGACCTGTGGCTCTTCGTCACCACGGCGGCCCGGTACGCCGACGCCGTCCCCTGGGCGCTCCTGCGCGAGGCCGCCGCGCGCCGGGTGGTCGTCGGCATCGTCCTCGACCGGGTGCCCCCCGGTGACGCCGCGGACGTGCGGGCGGACCTCGCGGCGCACCTCGTCACCGAGAACCTCGCCCACGCGCCGCTCTTCGTCGTCTCCGAGACCGCCCGGGACACCCGCGGCATGCTCCCCGAGGCCGACGTCGCCCACGTCCGCTCCTGGCTGCAGGGCCTCGCCGCGGACGCCCACACGCGCGCCGCGGTGGCCCGGCAGACCCTGCTCGGCGCGGTGGGCGCGGCGCTGGGCCGCGCCCAGGAGGTGGCCGGTGCCGCCGGCGAGCAGGTGGCCGAGGCCACCGCGTTGGCCGACGCCGTCCACGACGCCTACACCGCCGCCGTGGAGCGCGTGATGGACACGACGGCCGACGGCACGCTGCTGCGCGGCGAGGTCCTCGCCCGGTGGCAGGAGTTCGTCGGCACGGGGGAGTGGTTCCGCAGCCTCGAGGCCTCGATCGGGCGCCTGCGCGACCGCATCACCGACGCCTTCCGCGGGCGGCCCGCGCCGCAGACCCGCGTCGCCGAGGCGGTGGAGTCCGGCCTCGTCACGCTCATCGTCGCCGAGGCCGAGCGCGCCGCGCTCGACGCCCGCCGCGCCTGGCAGGCCGACCCCGCCGGCCGGGCTCTCCTCGACGCGCCGGAGGCCGCCCTGGCGGACCCGGCCGGCGCCCGCGCCGGGCTCGCCGAACGCGTCGAGGTCGAGGTCCGGGCCTGGCAGCAGGGGATCCTCGACCGCGTCCGCACCGAGGGCGAGGACCGGCGCACCCGCGCCCGGATGCTCTCCCTCGGCGTCAACGTCTCGGGCGTGAGCCTCATGCTCGTCGTCTTCGCCCTCTCCGGCGGCATCACCGGCGCGGAGTTCGGCGTCGCCGGCGGCACCGCCGTCGTCGGGCAGAAGGTCCTCGAGATGGTCTTCGGCGACCAGGCCGTGCGCGAGATGGCCGCCGCCGCGAGCGAGGACCTGCGCCGGCGGACGGGCCGGCTGTTCGCCGAGGAGGCGTACGCCCACACGGGCCGGCTCGACGCCCTGGGCATCGACCGCGAGGCGCCCGTGGCCGTCGCCGCCGCCATCGACCGCGTCCGCGCCGGGCTGCACGCCGCGGGGATGTCCCGGTGAGGCGGCGCGCCCCGGAACCCGACCTCGGGACCCGGCTCGGCCAGCTCGGCCACGCCGTCGAGCGCGCCGAGGGGCGCCTGCCCGAGGAGGTCCTCGCCCCCGCGCGGGACGTCCTCGAGCGCGCGGCCGAGCGCCAGCGCCTCGGCGCCGGGCTCACCGTCGCGGCGTTCCTCGGGGCCACCGGCTCCGGCAAGTCGAGCCTGCTCAACCGGTTCGTCGGCGCCGACGTGGCCCGGGTGGACGCCCGCCGCCCCACCACCCGGCGCCCCCTCGCCGTCGTCTGGGGCGAGGACAGCGCGGGGGACCTCCTCGACTGGCTCGACGTGCCGGACCGCGTCGAGCGCGGCGCGCACCGCGACCTCGACGGCCTGGTGCTGCTCGACCTGCCCGACATCGACTCCACGTCGGCCGAGAACCGGGCCGTCGCCGCCCGGCTCGCCCAGCGCGTCGACGTCCTCGTCTGGGTCGTCGACCCGCAGAAGTACGCCGACGGCGTCATCCACGAGGAGTACCTCCAGCAGATGACCGAGCACGCCGAGGTGAGCCTCGTCGTCCTCAACCAGGTGGACCGGCTCGCCCCCGACGACGTCGACGGCGTCGTGGCCCACCTGCGCGAGCTCCTCGCCCGGGACGGGCTCGGCTCGGTGGAGGTGCTCCTCGCGTCCGCCCGGACCGGCGCGGGCCTCGCGGACCTCACCGCGCGGCTGGCGACCGTCGCCCGCGAGGGGCGCGCGGCCCGAGCCCGCCTCGGCGCGGACGTCGCCACCGCGGCGGGTGCCATCGCCGCCGCGTCCGGGGCCGACCTCACGGCCTCGCGCCCCGGCCCGGTGCCCGCGCGGGCCGCCGACGGCCTCGTTCGCTCCGCCGCGCGGGCGGCCGGCGTGGAGACCGTCGCGCAGGCGGTGCGCCGCTCCTACGTGCGGCGGGCCGTGCGGCACGTGGGCTGGCCGCCGCTGCGGTGGGTCGCCCGGCTGCGCCCCGACCCGCTGCGCCGCCTCCACCTCGACGGCGCGGGCACCGCGCCCACCTCGCTGCCGCCGGTGTCGTCCGCGCACAGCGCCGCCGTGCACGCGGACGTCCACGAGCTCGTGTGGTCGAGCACGCGGCACCTGCCGCCGCGGTGGCGTTCCCAGGTCCTCGCCGACGCCGAGGGGTGGGTCCCTGGGCTGGTCGACGAGCTCGACCGCACCGTGGCGCGCGCCGACGTGGGTACCGAGCGCACCCCGGGCTGGTGGCGCGCCCTCGGCGCCCTGCAGGTGCTCTTCCTCACCGCGGCGATCGCCGGTGCCCTGTGGCTCGGTGGGCTCGCCGGCGCCGGGTACCTCCGGCTCCCCGTCCCCGAGACGCCGATGGCGGGCCCCCTCCCGTGGCCGACGGCGCTCCTCCTCGGGGGCGTCGCGGCGGGGGTCCTCCTCGCCGTCCTCGGCCGCCTTCTCGCGCGCTGGCGCGCCTCGCGGCGGGCGGCGACGGTGCGCCGCGAGCTCACCCGCGCGGTCGACGCGACCGTCGAGCGGGGCGTCCTCGTCCCCCTGGCGGACGAGCTCGAGCGCTACGACGACGTCGTCGTCGCCCTGCGCACCGCCCGGGGCTGACACGCACGAACGCCCCCGTACCGCGAGGCGGTACGGGGGCGTTCAGCGTGCGGGTCGGTCAGTGCGCGGAACGGTGCCCGCCGCCGCGGTGCTCGGTGCGGCCCTCGGGCCGGCCACCGTCGCGCTGGGGGCGGCGGGGTCCGGCGTCGGGACGGATCCGCAGCGGGCGGCCGGCGACGCGGGCGGCACCGATCCGGCGCGACGCCTCGGCGTCGAGCTCGGCGTTGATCTCCACGAGGGAGAAGCTGGGGAAGATGTCGATCTTGCCCAGGTCGGAGCCGCGCAGGCCGCCCTCGCCGGTGATGGCGCCGACGATCGCGCCGGGCTGGACGCCGTCGCGGTGGCCGACCTCGACGCGGTAGCGCGGGCCGGTGCCGGCGGACCGGGCGCCGCCGGAGCGACCGCGGCCCGCGACGTGCTCGCGGTCCGAGCCGCTGTCGAAGCGCGCCTGGACGAACTCGCTCGACTCGGTGGTCGGCGCCTCGACGACGTCCGTGCCCGGGCCGCCGTCGCCGATGGCCATGGCGAGCAGGGTCGCGGCGAGCTCGTAGACGTCCATGCCGTGCTGCGCCTCGTGGACCGCGATGAGCTCGCGGTACAGGTCGAGGCGTCCCGCCGCGTGGCGGGCCTCGACGTCGGCGAGCATGACGTTGGCCTTGTGCGCCGAGACGTCCGCGGGGGAGGGGATCCGGATCTCCTCGAGGGCGGTGCCGGTGAGCCGCTCGATCTGCGACAGGCGCCCGCGCTCACGGGGGGTGAGGAAGGTGAGGGCCTCGCCGCTGCGCCCGGCGCGGCCGGTGCGGCCGATCCGGTGGACGTAGCCCTCCGCCTCGCGGGGGACGTCGAAGTTGACGACGAGCCCGATGCGCTCGACGTCGAGGCCACGGGCCGCCACGTCGGTGGCGACGAGGACGTCGAGGGTGCCGGAGCGCAGGCGGTCGATGAGCTTCTCCCGCTCGCGCTGCGCGACGTCGCCGGAGATGGCGGCGGCCTGGATACCGCGGCCGGCGAGCTCGAGGGCGACCTCCTCGGCGGCGGACTTGGTGCGCACGAAGACGATGGCGGCGTCGGCGTCGCTCACGGCGAGGACGCGGGCCAGCGCGCCGATCTTGTGACGGAAGGGGACGACGGCGAAGGTCTGGTGGACCGTGGCCGTCGTCGAGGAGGGCCGCGAGACCGCGACGCGCACCGGGTCGGTGAGGTGGGTGGCGGCGACCTTCTTGATGGCGGCCGGCATCGTCGCGGAGAACAGCGCCGTGCGGCGGCTGGCGGGGACGTTGGCGGCGATCTTCTCGACGTCGTCGGCAAAGCCCATGCGGAGCATCTCGTCGGCCTCGTCGAGGACGAGGAAGCGCACGCCCGAGAGGTCGAGGGTGCCGCGCTCCATGAGGTCGATGATCCGGCCCGGGGTACCGACGACCACCTGGGCGCCCTCGCGCAGGCCGCGCAGCTGGGGCGTGAAGCTCGAGCCGCCGTAGATCGGCAGGACGCGCAGCTTCGGCGTGCGGGCCGCGAAGGAGGCGATGGCGTCGCTCACCTGGACGGCGAGCTCGCGGGTCGGGGCCAGCACGAGCGCCTGGACGCTGGCGCGGTTGGCGTCCACGGCGGCGAGCAGCGGCAGGCCGAACGCGGCGGTCTTGCCGGTGCCGGTCTGGGCGATGCCCACGACGTCGCGGCCGGACAGCAGGCGGGGGATGGCCTCGGCCTGGATGTCGGTGGGGATGGTGAAGCCGAGGTCGAGCACCGCGGAGAGCAGGTGCTCGGGCAGCCCGAGGTCGGCGAACGTCGTGGGGACGGTGATGTCGAGCTCGGAGAAGTCGGCGCCGGAGAGGTCAGCGGAGGCGTGCGAGGGCATGGTGGCAGTCAAGGGGAACCCGTCGTGAGGTGCGGAGTGCGGGTCGCCAGGTCGGCGACTCACGTCCGCAACAAGAAGGGCCCGGTACTCAATGCGCGAACATCCGCTCGGGGCCTGGTGGCGGTCTAGTGCACTCCAGTGAACCCCCAGCGTAGCGGTCGTCGGCATCCGTAGGCGAGAGGGGGGCGGGGTGAGGTCCCGCACACCCCGGCCTGAGCCCGCGCGCGTCGGCGGCCGGCCGCGGAGTGCGGGAGGGCCGCGGCGGCCCCGGGTGACTAGGATCGTGGCCGCGCCCGCCCGTCTCGCGGTGCGCCCGCTCCCGACCGGAAGGACCCCCGTGCTCCGCACCCACACCGCAGGCTCCCTGCGCGCCGCCGACGCCGGCACCACCATCACCCTGTCCGGCTGGGTGGATCGCCGACGGGACCACGGCGGGGTCGCCTTCATCGACCTGCGCGACGCCTCCGGGATCTGCCAGGTGGTCATCCGGGACGAGGACGTCGCCCACGAGCTGCGCAGCGAGTACGTCATCCAGGTGCGCGGCGCGGTCGCGCTGCGCCCCGAGGGCAACGCCAACCCGGCGCTGCCCACCGGCGAGATCGAGGTGATCGCCGAGGACGTCGTCGTCCTCAACACCGCCGCGCCGCTGCCCTTCCAGGTCTCCGCGCACGCCGAGGACGGCGGGCAGGTGGGGGAGGAGGTCCGGCTCAAGTACCGCTACCTCGACCTGCGCCGCCAGGGACCGGCGCACGCCCTGCGCCTGCGCGCCCAGGCCAACGCCGCGGCCCGCCGCGTCCTCGACGCCCAGGACTTCGTGGAGATCGAGACCCCGACGCTCACCCGCTCCACGCCGGAGGGGGCGCGCGACTTCCTCGTGCCGGCCCGCCTGTCCCCGGGCGCCTGGTACGCCCTGCCGCAGTCGCCCCAGCTGTTCAAGCAGCTCCTCATGGTCGCCGGCATGGAGCGCTACTACCAGATCGCCCGCTGCTACCGCGACGAGGACTTCCGCGCGGACCGCCAGCCGGAGTTCACCCAGCTCGACGTCGAGATGAGCTTCGTCGACCAGGACGACGTCATCGCCGTCGCCGAGCAGGTGCTCGCCTCCCTGTGGTCGCTCATCGGCTACGACATCCCCGGGCCGATCCCGCGGATGACCTACGCCGACGCGATGGCGCGCTACGGCACGGACAAGCCGGACCTGCGGTTCGGCCTCGAGCTCACCGACCTCACCGCGTACTTCGCCGACACCCCGTTCCGGGTCTTCCAGAACCCCTACGTCGGAGCCGTCGTCATGCCGGGCGGCGCCTCGCAGCCCCGTCGCACGTTCGACGCGTGGCAGGAGTGGGCCAAGCAGCGCGGCGCGAAGGGCCTGGCCTACGTCACCATCGCCGAGGACGGCACCCTGGGCGGGCCCGTCGCCAAGAACATCTCCGAGGCCGAGCGCGCCGGCCTCGCCGAGGCCGTCGGCGCCCAGCCGGGCGACTGCGTGTTCTTCGCCGCCGGCCGCCCCTCCGAGGCGCGCGCCCTGCTCGGCGCCGCCCGCCTGGAGATCGGCCGCCGGGCCGGCCTCATCGACTCCTCCGAGTGGTCCTTCCTCTGGGTCGTCGACGCGCCCCTGTTCAAGCCCACGGGCGAGGACGACGACGTCGCCGTCGGGTCCGGGTCGTGGACCGCGGTGCACCACGCCTTCACCTCCCCGACGCCGGAGTGGATCGACCGGTTCGAGGAGTCGCCCGGCGAGGCGCTCGCCTACGCCTACGACATCGTGTGCAACGGCAACGAGATCGGCGGCGGGTCGATCCGTATCCACCGCCGGGACGTCCAGGAGCGCGTGTTCGCCGTCATGGGCATCGGTGAGGAGGAGGCGCGGGAGAAGTTCGGCTTCCTCCTCGACGCCTTCGCCTACGGCGCCCCGCCGCACGGCGGCATCGCGTTCGGCTGGGACCGGATCGTCTCCCTGCTCACCGGCGCGGACTCGATCCGCGACGTCATCGCGTTCCCCAAGTCCGGGGGCGGCTACGACCCGCTCACCCAGGCGCCGGCGCCCATCACGCCGGAGCAGCGCCGCGAGGCCGGCGTCGACGCCAAGCCCAAGACGGCGACCGACGAGGGCTGAGGTGCAGCGGCACCTGTTCCTGCGCGCCCACGCGCACCGCTGGGACGAGGAGCGCGCCTGGGAGACGCCGGACGCGACCCTGCTGCGCGTGCGCCGGGAGGGCACCGCGCGGGAGCCGGGACGTCCCGCGGCGCGCGTGCAGCTCGTGGGGACGGGCCGGCCCGACGCCCTGGCGGAGCTCCTCGTCCAGGCGGCCGCGGACGCGGGCGGTCCCGCGTCCGCGATGCTCACCCGCGGCACCTGGGCGCTCGTGCCGCCGGAGGTGCGGGCGCGGTACGCCCTGGTGACGGGCCGCGGGTGGGACTGGATGTGGTCGACCACCCCGCCGGCGCCGCAGCCGGGCGAGGACCGGGTGGCCCCCATGGGCACCGGTCGTGAGGACGAGGTGCGCGCCTGCCTCGCGGTCGCCTACCCCGAGACCAGCGCGGATCCCGGCGACCAGGCGCTGGCGTGGTGGGGGTACCGCGACGAGGACGGCCTGCTGCGCGGCGTCGTCGCCGTGCACGCCCCGGACGACGGCGGCATCCACCTCTCCGGGCTCGGCACCGACCAGCGCTGGCGCCGGCGCGGGGTGGCCTCGGCGATGATGGCCGCGGTGACCCGGTGGGGCCTCACCCAGCGCCCCTACGTGCACTACGGCATCTGGGCCGACAACGACGCGGCCCGGCGGGTGTACACCCGGCTCGGGTACCGCGTCGGGCACGAGGTGGAGAACCTCGCCCCGGAGGGCTGACGCCCCCGCCGCGAACGGGCGTAGGCCCGCCTGGGCTCAGTGGACGATCTTCACCTTCTCGTACAGGCGCGCCAGCGGCGCCGGGGCCCACCAGTTCCACTTCCCCAGGAGCGTCATGGTGGCGGGCACGAGGAGCAGCCGCACGAGCGTCGCGTCGATGAGGACGGTGACGGCGAGGGCCAGGCCCACCTGCTTGATGACGATGAGGTCGCCCGAGGCGAACCCGGCGAACACAGCGATGATGATCGCGGCCGCCGAGGTGATGATGCGGCCCATGAGCTGCAGGCCGCGCTCGACCGCGAGGTCGTTGGGCAGGCCCGCGTCCCAGAACTCCTTGATCCGGGCGAGGAGGAACACCTCGTAGTCCATCGCCAGGCCGAAGCCGAAGGTGATGATGAGCGGCACCACGGTCGCCTCGAGCCCGGCGACGGGCTCGAAGCCCAGCACGTCCGCGAGGTGCCCCTCGACGAAGATCCACACGGTGATGCCCAGCGACGCGGCGAGCGAGAGCGCGTTGGTGAGCAGCGCCTTGATCGGGATGAGCACGGACCCCGTCATGAGGAACAGCAGGACGAGGACCGCCGCGGCGACGAAGAGGATCACCCACGGCATGCCGTCGACGAGGGCGTCGTTGAAGTCCTTCTGGATGGCGCTCTGCCCGGTCACCCACGTCTCGACCTCGGCGTCGAGGTCGCGGATCTCGCTCACGACCGCCGCGGCCTCGGCGCCGCCGGGGTCGTCGGTGCTCAGGCGGACGCCCAGGGTGGTGTACTCGCCGGCCGGCGCGGGCGGGCCCACCGCGGTGACGCCGTCGAGCGCGGCGACCTCCTCGGCCAGCGCCGCGGCCTCCTCCTCGGTCCCGTCGACGACGACGACGACCGCCGGCGCCTCGGCCGCGGGGTAGTCCTCGACGAGGGACGTGATGAAGTCGCGCTGGTCGGACTCGGAGGGGAGCAGCTCCACGCCGGAGGAGCGCATGTCGAACGAGCGCAGCGGGCTGGCGAGGACGACGAGGATGGCGAGCACCCCGAGGAGCACCGGCCACGGGTAGGCGTGGACGAACCGGGCGATGCGCGAGAAGACCCCCTCCTCCGGCGCGACATCGCCCAGGCCGCCCACCACGCGCCGCAGGCCCGGCACGCGGGAGAGGACCGAGGGCCGGTCGAGGCGGCGACCGATGAGGGAGAGCAGGGCGGGCACGAGGGTGATCGACGCGAGCACGGAGAGCACGACGATCGTCACGCCGGCGGCGCTGAGCGCGCGGATGAGCTCGGGGGTCATGAAGACCATGCCGGCGATGGCGAGGGCGATGGTGACGGCGGAGAACGTCACCGTGCGGCCCGCGGTGGCCAGCGTCCGGCCCAGCGCGGCGGTGACCGCCTCGTCGCGGCCCGCGCGGCGCCGCCGCCGGTCGTCGTCGTCGGCGGCGGGCTCGGCAGCGAGGGCGTGGCGCAGCTCCTCCCGGTAGCGGGAGACGACGAGGAGGCCGTAGTCCACCGACAGGCCGAGACCGACGACCGTGAGGACGTTGATCATGTAGGAGTCGATGTCCATGACGTACGTGAAGCCGAGCAGGGCACCCAGGCCGACGGCGATCGAGGCCAGCGCCCCCACCAGCGGCATGCTCGCGGCAAGGAACCCACCGAAGACCACCACCATGAGCAGGAGCGCGAGGGGGAGCGCGACGACCTCGCCCCGGACGAGGTCCTCCTGGACCTGACCGACGATGGCGTCGGCGATGAGCGTGGGGGAGGACGTGAGGACCTCGACGTCGCCGCCGGTCATGTCCGCGAGGTCGGCGGGCACCTCGTCGAGGCGCTCGACGACGGCGTCGTGCACCGCGGCGGCGTCGGGGAGGTCCTCCTCGAGGGTGACCGAGAGGAGGAAGCCGTCCTGGTCGGCGGCGACCAGCGACCCGGCGGCGGGGTGCTCGAGGCCCCCGGGCAGGACGAACGGGCTCACCACCTCGGCGACGCCGTCGAGGTCGGCGAGGTCCCCGTGGACGGGCTGGAGCGCCGTGGTGATCTCGGCCACCACCGCCGGGTCGGCGAGGTCGACGCCCTCGACGAGGAGGCTGATCTCCTCCCCGGCGGAGGAGGCCTCGTCGAGGATCTCCCGGCCACGCTCGCTGTCGGAGCCGGGGGCGGCGGGCTCCCCGGTCTGCAGGCGGGCGAAGAGCCCCTCGCCCGTGAGGCCGCCGGCGAGCAGCACGGAGACCAGGGCGAGGGCGAGCCACGCGAGGACGGTGGTGCGCGGGTGGCGGGCGACGGTGCGGCCCAGTCGGTCGAACACGGCGCTCATCCTCGCACCCGCGGCCGGCACGCGCTGGCGCCGCTGCGGCGCCGGCCGCCCCACCGGCGTGCGTACCCTCGGGGCGTGGACCTCTTCGACGCCGCAGGTGCGGACGACGCCGGCGTGCCCAGCGTGAACGCCGGGGCACCCCTGGCCGTGCGGATGCGCCCCGCCGAGCTCGGCGAGGTGGTCGGGCAGGCGCACCTGCTCGAGCCGGGCTCGCCGCTGCGCCGCCTCGTCGAGCCGGCCGAGGCCTCCCGGATCGCGCCGCCGTCGGTGATCCTCTGGGGCCCGCCCGGCACCGGGAAGACCACGCTCGCCTACCTCGTGGCGCACGCGTCGGGCCGCCGGTTCGTCGAGCTCTCCGCCGTGACCGCCGGCGTCAAGGACGTCCGGGCCGTCGTCGACGACTCCCGCCGCCGGCTCGTCACCGGCGCCGGCGAGACGGTCCTGTTCATCGACGAGGTGCACCGCTTCTCCAAGTCGCAGCAGGACGCGCTGCTGCCGTCGGTGGAGAACCGCTGGGTCACCCTCATCGCCGCGACCACCGAGAACCCGAGCTTCTCGGTGATCTCCCCCCTGCTGTCCCGTTCCCTCCTGCTCACGCTGCGACCCCTGGCCGAGGACGACGTGCGGGTCCTGCTGCGGCGGGCGCTCACCGACGAGCGCGGCCTCGGCGGGACGCTCGAGCTCGACGAGGACGCGGAGTCCCACCTCCTGCGCCTCGCCGGCGCCGACGCGCGCAAGGCCCTCACCATCCTCGAGGCGGCCGCCGGCACCGCGGCGTCCTCGGGGGAGCCGCGCATCACGCTGTCCGCGGTGGAGCGTGCCGTCGACGTCGCCGCCGTCCGGTACGACAAGGCGGGCGACCAGCACTACGACGTCATCAGCGCCTTCATCAAGTCGATGCGGGGATCCGACGTCGACGCCGCCCTGCACTACCTCGCGCGGATGATCGTCGCGGGGGAGGACCCACGGTTCATTGCCCGCCGGATCATCATCGCCGCGTCCGAGGACGTCGGCATGGCGGACCCCACCGCGCTCACCACGGCCGTGGCCGCCGCCCAGGCGGTCGCGCTCATCGGCATGCCCGAGGCTCAGCTGGTCCTCGCCCAGGCCGTCGTGCACGTGGCCACGGCGCCGAAGTCCAACGCCTCCTACAAGGCGATCGGCGCCGCGATCGCCGACGTGCGGGCCGGCAAGGCCGGGACGGTGCCGCCGCACCTGCGCGACGCCCACTACGCGGGGGCCAAGGGGCACGGGCACGGCGAGGGGTACCGCTACAGCCACGACCACCCGCACGGCATCGCCGCCCAGCAGTACGCGCCGGACACCCTCGCCACCGCGCGCTACTACACGCCGACGACGCACGGCCACGAGCGGGAGGTGAGCGCCCGGCTCGATCGCATCCGGGCGCTGCTGAAGGGCGAGGGCTGAGGGGCGAGGGCTGAGCCTGATAAGATCGACCGGTTGCCCGGCGCACTGCGCGCGGCGACCACCTGGGGTCATGGCCACGACGGTCGATCCCGCGCCGACGGACGTCCGTCCGCCCGGCGTGACGTTCCCACGACAGGAAGAGTGTTTTCGTTGAGCAAGAACAACCAGAGCCGTTCGCGCCGCCAGGTGCGGCTGTCCCGGGCCCTCGGCCTCGCGCTGACGCCCAAGGCGGTCAAGTACTTCGAGAAGCGCCCCTACCCGCCGGGCGAGCACGGCCGCGCCCGTCGCCGCACCGAGTCCGACTACGCGGTCCGGCTCAAGGAGAAGCAGCGTCTGCGCGCCCAGTACGGCCTGCGTGAGGTGCAGATCCAGCGCACCTTCGAGGAGGCCCGTCGCGAGAGCGGGATGACCGGTGAGGCGCTCGTCGAGCTCCTCGAGATGCGCCTGGACGCCCTCGTCCTGCGCTCCGGCTTCGCCCGCACGATCGCCCAGGCCCGCCAGATCGTCGTGCACCGCCACATCCTCGTCGACGGCAAGCTCGTCGACCGCCCGTCCTTCCGGGTCAAGCCCGGCCAGGTCATCCAGGTCAAGCCGAAGAGCCAGGTCATGACGCCGTTCCAGGTGGCCGCCGCCGGCGCCCACCGCGACGTCCTGCCCGCCGTCCCGGCCTACCTCGACGTGCAGGTCGAGAAGCTGCGCGCCGAGCTCGTCCGTCGCCCCAAGCGCGACGAGGTCCCCGTGACCTGCGACGTCCAGCTGGTCGTCGAGTACTACTCGCGCTGACGCCGGTCCTTCCTCGACGCGCCCCGGGCGCCGGTCCTGCCGGTTCCCGGGGCGCCGTCGTCCACCGGTAGCCTTCGCACCGGCCCCTTCCCCCCACCCAAGGAGCACGGATGTCCATCGGTGACATTGCCGGGATCATTGCCGCCCTCGCCTTCGTCGTGCTCGTGGCGTTCCTCGCCGTCCCGCTCCTCAAGCTGGGTCGCGTCCTTGACGCCGCCACGGACTCCGTCCGCCAGATCACCGAGCACGCCGTGCCCGTCGTCGACGAGGCGGCGGCGACGATCGCGGCGAGCAACGCCCAGCTCGGCAAGGTGGACGTCATCACGACGTCCGCCGCGGAGGTCTCGCAGAACGTCTCCGCGGTGACGACGCTCGTCTCGGCCACCGTGGGCGCGCCCCTCATCAAGCTGGCGTCGTTCTCCTACGCCGTGCGCCGCCTCGTCCGCCCCTCGCGGGAGGCCTGACGTGCCGCGCGTGCTCGCCCTCGGCGCGGTCGCGGCCACCGCCGTCGTCCTCGCCGTCCCGGCCACCCGCCGCTCCGTGACCCGCGTGGTCACCTCCGCCCGCGCGGAGGCACGCCGCCGCCTCGCCCTGTTCCGGGCCGACATGGCCGCCCGTGAGGCCGAGCTGCGCACCGGGCTCCTGCCCACCGACGCCGAGCTCGCCGACGCCCGCTGGCGGCGCACGCACCGCCCGTAGGCCCCGGGCCCGCCCGGAGGCCGTACCGCCCCGCCGGTACCCCCACCGTCCCACCGATCGAAACCGAGGACTCATGCGCACCGCCGAGATCCGCACCCGCTGGCTGGACTACTACTCCGAGCGCGGCCACGCCGTCGTGCCGAGCGCCCCGCTGATCTCGCCGGACCCCTCGATCCTCTTCACCATCGCCGGGATGGTGCCGTTCATCCCCTACATCATCGGTACCCAGCCCGCCCCGTGGCCCCGCGCGGCGAGCGTCCAGAAGTGCATCCGGACGAACGACATCGAGGAGGTCGGCAAGACCACCCGTCACGGCACGTTCTTCCAGATGGCCGGCAACTTCTCCTTCGGCGACTACTTCAAGGAGGGGGCGATCACCTACGCGTGGGAGCTCCTCACCTCCCCGCTCGAGGCCGGCGGCTACGGCCTCGACGGCGACAAGATGTGGGTGGCCATCTGGGACGAGGACGCCGAGGCGGAGGACATCTGGCGCCGCCAGATCGGCCTGCCCGCCGAGCGCGTGCAGAAGCAGACCCGCGCGGAGAACTTCTGGGACACCGGGCAGCCCGGGCCGGCCGGCCCCACCTCGGAGATCCACTACGACCGGGGCCCCGCCTACGGGCCCGACGGCGGTCCGGCGGTGGACGTCCAGGGCGACCGGTTCCTCGAGATCTGGAACCTCGTCTTCGACCAGTACCTGCGCGGCGAGGGCCGTGGCAAGGACTACCCCCTGGTCCGTGAGCTCGACCAGAAGGCGATCGACACCGGCCTCGGCCTGGAGCGGCTCTCCTTCCTGCTCCAGGGCAAGGAGAACTTCTACGAGATCGACGAGGTCTACCCGGTCATCGCCGCCGCGCAGGAGATGAGCGGGCGCACCTACGGCCTCGGCCGCAACTCGGCCGACGTCGACGACGTGCGCATGCGCGTGGTCGCCGACCACGTCCGCTCCGCCCTCATGCTCATCTCCGACGGCGTGCGCCCGGGCAACGACGGGCGCGGGTACGTCCTGCGCCGGATCATCCGCCGCGCCGTGCGCGCCATGCGCCTGCTCGGCGTCGACGAGCCGACGCTGCCCGTCCTGCTCCCGGCCTCGATGGGCGCCATGAAGGGCTCCTACCCCGAGCTGGAGACGCACTTCTCGCGGATCTCCCAGGTCGCCTACGAGGAGGAGGAGGCGTTCCGGCGCACCCTCACCGCGGGCACGACGATCCTCGACACCGCCGTCTCCGCCGCCAAGGCCCAGGGCGCGCGCCTCAGCGGCGACCGCGCCTTCGCGCTCCACGACACCTACGGCTTCCCCATCGACCTCACCCTCGAGATCGCCGCCGAGCAGGGCGTCGGCGTCGACGAGGACGGCTTCCGCCGGCTCATGACCGCCCAGCGCGAGCGCGCCCGCGCCGACGCCGCCGCGAAGAAGGCCGGGCACGTCGACACGGGCGTCTACCGCGACGTCCTCACGCGCCTCGGCGGGGAGGTGCCCTTCCTCGGGTACACCGACGCCGTCGCGGAGGTGACCGTCGCCGGCCTGCTCGTCGACGGGCAGCCCGCGCCGCTGGCCACGGCGCCCGCCGAGGTCGAGGTCGTCCTCGACCGCACCCCGTTCTACGCCGAGGCCGGCGGCCAGCTCGCCGACCAGGGCACCATCACCCTCGCCGGTGGCGCCATCATCGAGGTCGACGACGTCCAGGCGCCCATCAAGGGCCTGCCGGTGCACCGTGGGCGCCTCACCGAGGGCACCGTCACCCTCGACGAGCCCGGCGTCGCGCGCATCGACACCGCGCGCCGGCACGCCATCGCCCGCGCCCACACGGCGACCCACATGGTCCACAAGTCGCTCCACGAGCACCTCGGCGACCACGCCACGCAGGCCGGCTCGGAGAACGCACCGTCGCGGCTGCGGTTCGACTTCCGGCACGGCGCCCAGGTCCCGGCCACCGTCCTCGGGGAGATCGAGGAGCGCGTCAACACCCGTCTGGCGGAGGACCTCGACGTCACCGACCAGGTGATGGACATCGACGACGCCCTCGCCGCCGGCGCCATGGCGCTGTTCGGCCAGAAGTACGGCAACCGGGTGCGTGTGGTGTCCATCGGCGGGGACTGGTCGCGCGAGCTGTGCGCCGGAACCCACGTGGCCAGCACCGGCCGGCTCGGCCTCGTCACCCTCCTCGGTGAGGCGTCCATCGGTTCCGGCGTGCGCCGGGTCGACGCGCTCGTCGGGGCCGGCGCCTACGAGTTCCAGGCCAAGGAGCACGCCCTGGTCAGCCAGGTCACCGGGCTCGTCGGCGGGCGCTCCGAGGAGCTGCCCGAGCGCATCACCGCGCTCATGACCAAGCTCAAGGCGGCCGAGAAGGAGCTGGGCCAGCTCCGCCAGGCGCAGCTGCTCGCCCGGGCCGGCGAGATCGCCGCCGGGGCCCACGAGGTCTCCGGCGTCCGCGTGGTCACCGCCGACGCCGGTGAGGTCGCCTCCCCGGACGCCGTGCGCAGCCTCGTCCTCGACGTCCGCTCCCGCCTGGGGGACTCCGCCCCGGCGGTGGTCGCCGTCGGCGCCGTGAGCAAGGCCCGCCCCCTCGTGGTCATCGCCACGAACGCCGCGGCCCGCGACGCCGGCGTGCGCGCCGGCGCCCTCGTCCGTTCGGCCGCCCAGCGCCTCGGTGGCGGCGGTGGCGGCAAGGACGACCTCGCGCAGGGCGGTGGCACCGACGCCGGGGCGCTGACGGCCACGCTGGCCGCCGTCGCCGAGGACGTCACGGCGACGGTCGGCGCGTGACCACGCGCGCCGGGGTGCGGCTCGGCGTCGACGTCGGGACGGTCCGGGTCGGGGTGGCCCGCTCGGACCGCTCCGGCCTGCTGGCCACGCCGGTGGAGACCCTTGCCCGGCGCCGCGACGGCAGCGAGCTGGCCCGCCTGGCCGAGCTGGCCCGCGAGGAGGAGGCGATCGAGATCGTCGTCGGCCTGCCGCGTCACCTCTCGGGGGCGGAGGGTTCGGGAGCACTGAACGCACGTGAGTACGCTGGGCGGATAGCACGGGTCTGTCAGCCGGTGCCCGTCCGGCTGGTCGACGAACGCCTCACCACGGTCAGCGCCCACCAGGCGCTGCACACGGCGGGGCGTCCCGGCCGTCGGCACCGGGAGGTCGTCGACCAGGTGGCCGCCGTCCTCATCCTGCAGTCCGCGTTGGACGCCGAACGTGGCACCGGTGAGCCCGTGGGTGAACCGGTGTCCGCCGAGGACGAGAGGCACACGGAGGAGTCCCCCAAGTGAGCGAGCTGTTCGACCAGAAGCTGGCGGAGCCCTCGCCGTCGCACTCCGAGCAACAGCGGCGCGCGGAGCGGCGCGAGCGCGCGCAGCGGCGCCGGCAGCGGCGCAAGCGCACGGCGATCGCCGTGGTGCTCAGCCTGCTCCTCATCGCCGGGCTCGCCGTCGCGGCGTTCTTCGTCCTGCGGCCGCTCCTCACCGACCGTCCCGCGCCGGAGGCCACGGACTTCCCCGGCCCGGGGTCCGGCAGCGTCGAGGTCGTCATCGAGCCGGGCACCTCGGGCACGGAGATGGGCGAGATGCTCACCGAGGCGGGCGTCGTCGCCAGCCCCGGGGCGTTCAGCACCGCCTTCACCGCCAACCCGGCCGCCTCCGGGATCCAGCCCGGCACCTACGTGCTCCTTGAGGAGATGGCCGCGGCCGACGCCGTGGCCGCCCTGCTCGACCCCGCCAACAAGTCCGAGGTCACCATCACGGTGCCCGAGGGCTGGCGGGCCACGCAGGTCTACGAGCGCATCGCCGCCGTCACCCAGCTCCCGCTCGCGGACGTCGAGGCGGCCGCGGCCGACCCCGCCGCGATCGGGCTGCCCGCCGAGGCCGGGGGCAACCCCGAGGGGTGGTTCGCCGCCGCGACCTACTCCTTCCAGCCCTCCGTCGACGCCACGACGATCCTGCGCACCATGGTCGAGCAGACGGTGAGCACGCTGGACGCCCTCGCGGTGCCCGCCGCCGAGCGGCAGGCGGTCCTCACCAAGGCATCGATCGTCGAGCACGAGGTCTTCCTCGCCGAGGACTACGGGCGCGTCGCCCGCGTCATCGAGAACCGGCTGGCGGACACGGAGCAGGTCAACGGCCGGCTGCAGATGGACTCCACGGTGCTCTACGGCGTCGGCAAGTCCGGGGGCATCCCCACCCGCTCCGACCTCGACGACGACAACCCCTACAACACCTACCTGCACCCCGGCCTGCCGCCGACCCCCATCGGGGCGCCGGGCGCCGCCGCCGTCGAGGCGGTCATCGCCCCGCCGCCGGGGGACTGGCTGTACTTCGTCACGGTCGACCTCGACTCGGGGGAGACGCTGTTCACCGGTGACTACGCCGAGCACCAGGCGAACCGCGCGGCGCTCAACCGGTGGCTCGAGGAGCACCCGTCGAGCGACGAGGGCTGAGCGTGACCGGTCTGCCCACCTACGGCGAGCTGCCGCGCGACGCGCTCGCGCCCGGTGCCCGGCGGGCCGCCGTCCTCGGGCGGCCGGTCGCGCACTCCCTGTCGCCCGTGCTGCACCACGCGGCGTACCGGGCGCTCGGGCTGGACTGGGTCTACGGACGGGCCGAGGCCGGGGAGGAGGACCTCGCCGGCCTCCTCGCCGCGCTCGACGACCAGTGGGCCGGCCTGTCGCTCACCATGCCGCTCAAGCACGCCGCGCTGGGCCACCTCGACGTCGTCGACGAGCTCGCCGAGGTGGTCGGTGCGGTCAACACCGTGCTCGTCCAGCCCGGCGCGCGAGGCGGCCGGCCGATCCTCGTCGGCGCGAACACCGACGTCTACGGCATCGTCGCCGCCCTGCGGGAGGCGGCCCCCGACGGGTGGCGCCCGCGCACCGCCGTCGTCCTCGGGGCCGGTGCCACCGCGGCGTCCTCGCTCGCCGCGCTCGGGCAGCTGGGCGCGACCGCGCCGGTCGTCGTGGCGCGCTCCGCCGCGCGGGCGGCGGGCACGCTCCAGGCTGGCCGGCGGATGGGGGTCGACGTCACCCTGCGCCCGTGGTCGGACGCCGCGGCGGCGGTCGCGGGGGCCGACGTCGTCGTCTCCACGCTGCCGGCCGGCGGCGCGGACGAGCTGGCCGCGGTCCTCGGCGCCGGTCCGGCCGCCCGCCCCGGCGCCGTGCTGCTCGACGTTGCCTACGACCCGTGGCCCAGCGCGCTGGCGTCGACGTGGGCCGCGGCCGGCGGGCTCGTCGCCCCGGGCTGGGGCATGCTCCTCCACCAGGGCGCGGAGCAGGTCCGCCTCATGAGCGGGCGCCCCGCGCCGGTGGCGGCGATGCGCGCGGCACTCGAGGGCGCCCTGGCGCGCTGACCGGCGCCCCCGGGCCGGGCCGCGACGGCCCGCGCGGTGCTGGGACGCGGGCCCGGCCCTCGCCGGCCCCGTGGGAGGATGCCGCCATGCTCAGGTGGTTGACCGCAGGGGAGTCGCACGGCCCGGCGCTGGTCGGGATCATCGAGGGTCTCCCGGCGGGGGTGGCCCTCACGACCGCGCGCGTCCAGGAGGCCCTGGCGCGTCGCCGGCTGGGGTACGGGCGCGGCGCGCGGATGAAGTTCGAGCAGGACGCGGTGCGCCTGCTCGGCGGGGTGCGCCACGGGCTCAGCCAGGGCGGGCCGGTCGCCATCGAGATCGCCAACACCGAGTGGCCCAAGTGGGAGACCGTCATGTCGGCCGACCCGGTGCCGGACGCCGCGCTCGGCGTCGACGCCGGCACGGGCGACGCGCGCGAGCAGGCCCGCAACAAGCCCCTCACCCGGCCCCGGCCCGGGCATGCCGACCTCGTCGGGATGGCGAAGTACGCCCTTGACGAGGCCCGGCCCGTCCTTGAGCGCGCCAGCGCCCGGGAGACCGCCACCCGGGTGGCGCTCGGCACCGTCGCGGCCGCGCTCCTCGAGCAGGTGGCCGGGGTCCGGCTGGTCTCCCACGTCGTCGCCGTCGGACCGGTCGCCGTCCCCGACGACGCCCGCGTCCCCGGGCCCGACGACGTCGTCGCCCTCGACGCCGACCCGATCCGGTGCTTCGACCCCGCGACGTCGACGGCGATGGTCGCGGAGATCGACGCCTGCCAGAAGGACGGGGACACCCTCGGCGGCGTCGTCGAGGTCCTCGCCTACGGGGTCCCGCCGGGCCTGGGCTCCTACGTCCACGGCGACCGCAAGCTCGACGCCCGCCTCGCCGCGGCCGTCATGGGCATCCAGGCCATCAAGGGCGTGGAGATCGGCGACGGGTTCCGCACCGCCGCGCGCCGCGGCTCGGCCGCGCACGACGAGATCGTCCGGGGCGAGGACGAGCGCCTGCACCGGGTGACCAACCGCGCCGGCGGCGTCGAGGGCGGGATGAGCAACGGTGAGGTGCTCCGGGTGCGCGCCGCGATGAAGCCCATCTCCACCGTCCCGCGGGCGCTGCGCACCATCGACACGGTGACCGGGGAGCCGGCGACGGCGATCCACCAGCGCTCGGACGTGTGCGCCGTCGCCCCCGCGGCCGTCGTCGCCGAGGCCATGGTGGCGCTCGTGCTCGCCGAGGCGCTGCTGGAGAAGGTGGGCGGAGACTCGGTCGCCGAGTGCACGCGCAACCTGCGCGCCTACCTCGAGGCCATCCCGGAGACGATGCGGTGAGCCCGGGTGCCGAACGTTCGGCACCCCTCGCGCCCGGAGGGCGGCCCGGCGCACGGGCGCGCGGCCGCCCCGGATACCCTCGGGGCGTGGAGAACCCAGCCCAGCCCCAGGACACCGGGCGCGTGCGCGCCGTGCTCATCGGCCCGCCGGGCGCCGGGAAGACGACCGTCGGCCGCCGCCTCGCCGCGGCGCTCGGCGTCCGCCTGCTCGACACCGACGAGGAGGTCGAGCGCCGGGCCGGCCGGCCGATCAGCGAGATCTTCATCGACTCCGGCGAGGAGCACTTCCGCGAGCTCGAGCACGCCGCCGTCGTCGACGCCCTCCGCACCCACGACGGCGTCCTCGCCCTCGGCGGGGGAGCGGTCCTGCACCCGGGCACGCAGGAGGCCCTGGCCGGCCTGCCGGTCGTCTTCCTCGACGTGTCGATGGCCAAGGCGCTGCCCCGGGTCGGGCTCGCCGGCGCGCGCCCGCTCCTCGTGGACAGCCCCCGCGCGCGGTGGAAGGCACTCATGGACGCCCGCCGCCCCACCTACTCCCGGCTCGCCGCCGTCACGGTCCTCACCGACGGGCTCACCCCCGACCAGGTGACCGCACAGATCCTCACCGCGCTCGGGGCCCGCCCGTGACCGCGACCCGCATCGAGGTGCGCGCCGAGCACCCCTACGACGTCGTCGTCGGCCGGGGGCTGGACGGCGAGGTCGTCTCCGCCGTCGGCGACGAGCCCCGCCGGGTCCTCCTCGTCCACCCCGAGGTGCTCACCGACCGCGCCCAGCGCCTCGGCGACGACCTCGCGCGGCACGGCCACGCCGTCCACCACGCCGTGGTGCCCGACGCCGAGCACGCCAAGACCGTCGACGTCGCCGCCGCCTGCTGGAGCCGGCTCGGCCAGGCCGCCTTCACCCGCGAGGACCTCGTCGTCGGCCTCGGCGGGGGCGCGACGACCGACCTCGCGGGGTTCGTCGCCGCCACCTGGCTGCGCGGCGTGCGCGTCGTCCAGGTGCCGACGACGCTGCTCGGCATGGTCGACGCCGCCGTGGGCGGTAAGACCGGCATCAACACCCCCGAGGGCAAGAACCTCGTCGGCGCCTTCCACTCGCCCGTGCGCGTGGTGTGCGACCTCGACACGCTCGCCACCCTGCCCGCGGCCGACCACGCCGCGGGCCTGGCGGAGGTGGTCAAGGCCGGCTTCATCGCCGACGAGCGGATCCTCGACCTCGTCGAGGCCGACGGCGGCCGCGCCGCGCGGGACCCGGGCTCGGCGGTGCTGCGCGAGCTCGTCGAGCGGGCGATCGCCGTCAAGGCGGAGGTGGTCTCCGCCGACCTGCGCGAGGCCGGCCGCCGCGAGTTCCTCAACTACGGGCACACGCTCGCCCACGCCATCGAGCACGCCGAGCACTACGCGTGGCGGCACGGGGCGGCGGTGTCGGTGGGGATGGTCTTTGCCGCCGAGCTCGCCGGCCTCGCCGGGCGGCTCCCGGCGGGCACGGTCGCCCGGCACCGGGAGATTCTCGGCACGCTGGGCCTGCCCCTGGGGTACCGGGGTGACCGGTGGCCCGAGCTGCTCGAGGTCATGCACCGCGACAAGAAGGCGCGTGGCAACCGGCTGCGCTTCGTCGTGCTCGACGGCGTCGGCCGGCCCGGGCGCCTGGAGGGGCCCGACCCGGCGCTGCTCGAGGCGGCGTACGCGCGCATCGCGCTGCCGGCCTGACGGGGCGGGGGAGCGCCGGCTACGGACGCTCGCCCGCCGCGTCGGCCGCCTCCCGCGCCGCCTGCTCCACCTGCGCGCGGTACTCCCGCCACCACGGGGCGTCGTGCGAGGGGAGGTTGTCGGCGTCGACGCGCAGGCCGGCGGAGCCGTCGACGAGCTCCCGGACGATGTCCGCGTGGCCGGCGTGCCGGTGCGTCTCGGCGACGAGGTGGACGAGGATCCGGTGCAGGGGGGCGTGCCGGCTCGCCGGCCCCCACCAGGGGACCTCGCCCACGGCGTCCAGCCCGAGCGCGTCGACCGTGGCGTCGGCGTGCGCCCAGACCCGGCGGTACAGGGCCACGAGCTCCTCGCGCGACTCGTCGGGACGCGCCCACATGTCGGCGTTCGGCTCGTCGCTGTCCATCCACGCGGGCCGGTCCGGCAGGGGCCGCCCGAAGACCATGCCGAGGTAGTCGGCCTCGCACAGGCTCACGTGCTTGACGAGCCCGAGCAGGTTCGTCCCGGTGGGCGTGAGCGGGCGGCGGGCGTCGTACTCGGACACGCCGTCGAGCTTCCACAGCAGCGCGTCGCGGGCCTCCTGCAGGTAGCGGTGGAGCACGTCCTTGGGATCCGTGGGCATGGCCTCAGCCTGCCACCGCGGTGACCGGGGCACCACGGTCCTCGGGCCCGCGCCGTGGTCCGCGACGGGGGTGCCGTGGTCCGCGACGGGCGGGCCGGGATGCCGGGGGCGGGCGCGCCCGCTACTGTGCGGCGGACGTGGACGCCGACACGGAGGAGGGGCCATGGCGCACAAGGGCGCAGCGAAGGGCGGCGGGGTGGCCGAGGGCCGTGAGCAGTGGTCGAGCCAGTACGGGTTCCTCCTCGCCGCCATCGGCTCCGCGGTGGGGCTGGGGAACATCTGGCGCTTCCCGGGCGTGGCGTACGAGAACGGGGGAGGCGCCTTCCTCGTCCCCTACCTCGTCGCGCTGCTGACGGCCGGCATCCCGATCCTCCTGCTCGACTACTCCCTGGGGCACCGCTACCGCGGCTCCGCGCCGGCGGCGTTCCGGCGTCTCGGCCGAAGGTTCGAGGCGCTCGGCTGGTTCCAGGTCGCGGTCGCCTTCGTCATCGCGACGTACTACACCGTCATCCTCGCGTGGTCGGTGCGGTACGTCGGCTTCTCCGTCACCGAGGCGTGGGGGGAGGACCCGGCCGGCTTCTTCACCGGTGACTTCCTCCAGGACGCCGGCGCCACCGTCACCGGCGACGTCGTCGGCGGGATCTTCTGGCCGATGGTGGGCCTGTGGGTGGTGGCGCTGGTGGTCATGCTCCTCGGGGTGCGACGCGGCCTGGAGGCGGTGAACAAGGTCGCCATGCCGCTGCTCGTCGTGCTCTTCGGCGCCCTCGTGGTCCGCGCACTCTTCCTGCCGGGCGCGCTCAGCGGCCTCGACGCCTTCTTCACCCCGAACTGGTCCGCGCTCCTCGACGGGAGCGTGTGGCTCGCGGCGTACGGCCAGATCTTCTTCTCGTTGTCCATCGCCTTCGGCATCATGCTCACCTACGCGAGCTACCTGCCGCGCCGGTCGAACCTCGCTCCGACCGGTCTCGTCGCCGCGTTCGCCAACTCCTCGTTCGAGCTCCTCGCCGGCATCGGGGTCTTCGCCACGCTGGGGTTCATGGCCGTCGCCCAGGGGGTCGGTTTCGAGGAGCTCCCGGGCCTCACGGGCCCGATCCTCTCGTTCGTCACCTTCCCGGAGATCATCTCGAGCATGCCCGGCGGGCCGCTGTTCGGGGTGCTGTTCTTCCTCTCGCTCACGCTCGCCGGTTTCACCTCGCTCATCTCGATCCTTCAGGTGCCCTCGGCCGCGCTGCAGGAGAAGTTCGCCCTGTCCCGGCGAGCCGCGACGCTCGTCGTCGTCGGCGGTGCGGCGGTCCTCTCGGTCGCGCTCTACTCCACGACGTCGGGCCTGGCCGTGCTCGACACCGTCGACTACTACGTGAACAACTTCGGCGTGGTGATCTCGGCGCTCCTCATGGCGCTCCTCGTCACGTACGGCGCGCGCAAGCTCCCCGAGCTCAACGCGCACCTCAACGCCTTCTCCACGGTCCGCATCGGTCTGTGGTGGCGCGTGCTCATCGCCGTCGTCGCCCCCGTGCTCCTCGCCCTCATGGTGGCCACCGCGTTCGTCGACCGTCTGAGCGAGCCGTACAGCGGCTACCCGTGGACGTTCATCACCATCGCCGGGTGGGGGACCCTCGCTCTCATTGCCGTGGTGGCGGTGGTGCTCAGCCTCGTGCGGTGGCGCCGGCCGGTGGACGACCTCATCCCCGAACCCGTCGACGTCGACGAAAGGCGGACCCGATGAGCCTCGCCGCGATCCTCCTCATGGTGTTCGCCGTCGTCGTGCTGTGGGGCGGCCTCGTCGTCGCCACCCGGTTCCTCGTCACCCACCCGCTCCCGCCCGAGGACGACGACCCGGTGGCGCCGGGGGGCCCGACCGACCGGTAGCGCGGCTTGATGTCGCCCCATCAAGGACAGGGCCTTGAACCGGGCGCCTCAAGGCTGTAACCTTGGGTCATGTTCGTCGTGACGATCGACCAGAAGGCCAGCCGCTCCCGCGGCGACGGCGTCCCGGGCCTCCTCCGGGACGTCGACTCCTGGACCGGCGGGCGCACGCCCTTCGCCCTGCCCCTCGAGCGCACGGTGGGCGACGAGGTCCAGGGGGTCCTCACCGAGGCCGCGGCGACCGTTGCGCTCGCCCTCCACGTGCAGCGCCTCGGCGGCTGGAGCGTGGGGATCGGCGCGGGGCCGGTCGACCTGCCGCTGGCGGGGACCAGCCGCGAGAGCTCCGGGCCCGCGTTCATCCACGCCCGCACGGCCGTCGAACGCGCCCGCGGGCGCACCGTCACGGTCCCGCTGGCGGTCGACGCGCCGCGCCCGGACCGGGCCGAGGACGCCGAGGCGGTCCTCCAGATGCTCGTCGCGGTGCGCAACCGCCGGACGAGGGCCGGCTGGGACGTCGTCGACCGGCTCGCCGGCGGCGCCACCCAGCGGGCCGTCGCGGCGGACCTGGGCATCAGCGAGCAGGCCGTCAGCCAGCGCCTGCGGGTCGCCCTCTGGGAGGAGGAGCGCCGGCTCCACCCCCTGGCGGCGCGGCTCCTCGAGGAGAGCGGGAGCGCGGGGGCGCCGGCCTGATGGTGGCCGGCGTGCGCCCCGACGTCGGCGGGCGCTGGCACACTGCCGCCATGAGCGAGCCCGAGCCTTACACCCCGTTCCGCCCGGCCGCCCCGGAGGCGCCGGGCCACCCGATGCCGCCCTCCGTGCCGGCCGGCCTGCGGCTGGAGCTGAGCCGGGCCAGGCTGCTCGACGGCGCGGAGGAGCGCCTGGGGGAGTGGATGCACATGCTCCACGACCGCTACGACGAGTGCCTGGAGACCCTGCCCGCCGAGCGCGCCGTGGTCGAGGCGACGTTCAAGCACACCGAGGCGGACGGCTCGGTGTGGATGTACCACCTCAGCCTCATGGGGACCGACGGCGCGGGGCTCGACACGACCAACCCCGTCGACGCGGCGCACGACGCCTACGCGCGCCGGACCAAGGAGCCCGGCTGGGAGGAGCTCACCCCGCTGCTCCTCCTCGCCCCGGCCCACCTCACCGAGGCCATGGCCGCGTGGGGGCGTACCGGCCGTGTGGACGACGGCGCCACGCCCGCCGCCGCCCCCACCACGCCGGCCGCAGCCCCCACCGCGCCCGGGGCCGACGCGTGAGCGTCGACTGGCCCGCGGTCGGCGTCGTCGTCGCGGCCCTGCTCGTCTCGGTGCTCGCCGGGCGCCTGGTCACCTGGCTCGTCCTCGCGCGCGTCGCCCGCGAGGCGCCCTCCAACGGCGTGCTGCGCGGGGGCGCCTGGATCGGGATGCTCGAGCGCGCCGCCATCACCGGGTCCATCATCGGCGGGTTCCCGGAGGGCGTCGCCGTCGTCCTCGCCATCAAGGGGCTGGGCCGCTACCCCGAGCTGCGCGAGGCGCACCCGGACAAGCGCAGCCCGGCCGCCGAGCGCTTCATCATCGGCACGCTCGTGTCCTTCCTGTGGTCCGGCGCCTGCGGCTGGCTCGGTGCGCTCACCGTCCACGCGTTACCCTGATGGCCGCTCATCGCCCCCGACACACGCAAGGACGGACCCCGTGGCCTCGACCAACGACCTGAAGAACGGCCTGGTGCTCAACATCGACGGACAGCTCTGGTCCGTCGTGGAGTTCCAGCACGTCAAGCCGGGCAAGGGCCCCGCCTTCGTGCGCACCAAGCTCAAGCACGTCCTCTCGGGCAAGACGGTCGACCGCACCTTCAACGCCGGCGTCAAGGTGGAGACCGCCACCGTGGACAAGCGCGACATGCAGTTCCTCTACCGCGACGGCACCGACTTCGTCTTCATGGACTCCTCGACCTACGAGCAGATCTCCGTGCCCGAGGCCACCGTCGGTGACGTGGCGAACTTCATGCTGGAGAACCAGGACGCCATCGTCGCCATGCACGAGGGCCAGGTGCTCTACGTCGAGCTCCCCGCCTCGGTCGTCATGGAGATCACGTACACCGAGCCGGGCCTGCAGGGTGACCGCTCGTCCGCGGGCACCAAGCCGGCGACGATCGCCACCGGCTACCAGATCCAGGTCCCGCTGTTCCTCGAGACCGGCACGCGCGTCAAGGTCGACACCCGTACGGGTGACTACCTCGGCCGCGTCAACGACTGAGGTGTCTGCCCGCAGCAAGGCACGGACCCGAGCCGTCGACGTCCTCTACGAGGCCGACCAGCGCGGCCGCACCAGCCGTGAGGACATCCTCGACCTCCTCACGGAGCGGCTCCGGGTCACGGCCGCTCAGACCGCCCTGCCCCAGTACTCCGTCGACATCGTCGAGGGCTTCACCGAGCACGCCGAGGAGATCGACGAGCTCCTGCGCACCTACTCCCAGGGGTGGGCGCTGGAGCGCATGCCCGCCGTCGACCGCGCCATCCTGCGGGTCGGCGCGTGGGAGCTCCTCCACAACGACGACGTGCCCGACGCGGTCGCCGTCGACGAGGCCGTGGCGCTCGCCCGGACCCTGTCCACCGACGACTCGCCGGCGTTCGTCAATGGCCTCCTCGGCCGCCTGCTCGAGCTCAAGCCGACGCTGTAGACGCGGGCGTGGCGCGCGCCACACCGGCCTGCTCCCGGTGCGCGCGCCCCGCCTCCTGCGGCACCATGTGGCCGTGCCCACGACGACTGCCGCCGATCTGTCCGCCACCCTTGCCGAGCTCCTCGAGGGGGGCAAGCAACGGGTCGCCGTCGCCGAGTCCCTCACCAGCGGTCGCATCGCCACCCAGCTGGGGGCCGCGCCGGGCTCGTCGGACTGGTTCGCCGGCGGCGTCGTCGCCTACGCGAGCGACGTGAAGTTCGGGGTGCTCGGCGTCGAGCCGGGCCCGGTCGTCTCCGCGCGCTGCGCCGAGCAGATGGCCCGCGGGGTCGCCGAGCTCACTCAGGCGGACGTGGCCGTGGCCGTCACCGGCGTGGGTGGCCCGGACCGGCAGGAGGACCAGCCGGTCGGCACGGTGTTCATCGGTGTCTACGCCGGCGGCAAGGTCTACAGCGAGCACCACGACCTCGGTGACGAGGTCGAGGAGATCCTCGACGCGACGACGGTGCGCGCTCTCGAGCTCGTCGTCGACCGGGTCCGCGCCCTCGCCTGAGCCCCTCGCGAGCCCCTCGCCAGGCCCCGCGCGGCGAGGGCGCCGGGCTGCGAGCCCCCTAGCCATTTGGCCAAAGATCAGGGCGACACGTTGCCTGTCCTTGACGAGCCCTTGTGTGGCGCACTAGACAGAGCCGACCCGAAATGCCGGGCTCCACCTCACCCAAGGGTTGGTCCACCTGTGTCCAGAGCACGACCTCGCCTCCTGGCAGCGCTCACCGCCGCCACCCTGATCGCGGGCCTCGCCCCGGCAGCCGCCGGCGCGCCGTCCGACCGCGACGCCGTCGCCATCCGCCCCGCCGCCACGTCGGCCCCGGCCCCGGGCGCCCCGCGCGCCGAGGGCGCCACCGTCGAGGGGGCCGACGTCACCGCGACCACGTCCGTCCCGCGCGACGAGGCTAAGGGCACCGTCATGCGCCTGGGCTCCGCGCCGCAGGCCGAGCGGTACATCGTCCAGCTCGCCCAGCCCGCGGTCTCCGCCTACGAGGGCGGTATCGCACAGCTGCAGGCGACGCGCCCGGAGCCGGGCGACCAGCTCGACCCCGCCGCCGCCCCCGTCCAGGAGTACGTCGCCTACCTGGCCGACGAGCAGGCGGACCTGCGCGCCCGGATCGCGGCGGAGATCGGGCACACCCCGACCGTCGACTTCACCTACGCCTACGCGCTCAACGGCATCGCCGTGGCCCTCACCGCCGACGAGGCCGCCGCCGTCGCCGAGCTGCCGGGCGTCACGTCCGTCGTCGTCGACGTCGAGCGCATGCCGCAGTCCGACAACGGACCGCGGTGGATCGGGGCGCCTGCCATCTGGGAGGGCACCGCGACGGGTGTCGCCACGCGCGGCGAGGGCATCGTCGTGGGCGTCCTCGACACCGGCGTCAACCCCTCCAACCCCTCCTTCGCCGACTCCGTCCCCCTCGAGGACGGCGGCGACGGGTACGACCACACCAACCCCCGCGGCGCCGGCACCTACGTCGGGATCTGCGACCCCGCCAACACGGCCCAGTACGACGCGCGCTTCGCGTGCAACGACAAGCTCATCGGGGCGTGGGACTTCGTCGGTGACGGCCCGTTCGACACCGACGGCCACGGCAGCCACACCGCCAGCACCGCCGCCGGGAACCAGGTGGCGGCCGTCGTCGAGGGACCCTCCGGGATCAGCGAGACCAGGACGATCTCGGGCGTCGCACCGCACGCCAACCTCATCACCTACGACGTCTGCGTCGACGGCTGCTCCACCGCGGCCATCACCGCCGCGATCGACCAGGCGATCCGGGACGAGGTCGACGTCATCAACTACTCCATCGGCGGCGACAGCCCGTCCAACGCGTGGAGCGACCCGGACGCCCAGGGCTTCCTGGCCGCCCGCGCGGCGGGCATCTTCGTCGCCACCTCCGCCGGCAACGACGGCCCCGACGCCGAGACCCTCGGCTCGCCCGCCGACGTCCCGTGGATCACCTCCGTGGCCGCCTCGACGCACGACCGCACCTACCCCAACACCGTCACCGACCTCACCCGGGCCGACGGCGAGGGCCTCGCGCCCATCGAGGGCCTCGGGTTCACCACCGGGCACGGGTCGGCGCCGGTGGTCTACGCCGGCGACTTCGGCGACCCGCTGTGCCAGGCGGGCGCCTTCGAAGACGGCGAGCTCGACGGCCTCATCGTCGTCTGCGACCGCGGCGTCAACGGCCGCGTCGAGAAGGGCCAGGTCGTCGCCGACGCCGGTGCGGCCGGGATGATCCTCGCCAACGACGAGCCCAGTGGGGCCTCGCTCACCGGCGACGCCCACGTCCTGCCCGCCGTCCACATCAGCTACGACGACGGCGTCGTCCTCAAGGCCTGGCTCGCCGAGGGCGAGGGCCACACGGCCCGGATCACCGGCGCCACGCTGTCCGAGGACCCGGCCGACGGCGACATCACCGCCGACTTCTCCAGCCGCGGCCCGAACCGGGCGATGGACATCGTCTCGCCGAGCGTCAGCGCCCCCGGGGTCGACATCCTCGCCGCCGCCGGCGTCTCGACGGCGGACGCCGAGGTGGAGCCGTACTGGACGTTCATCTCCGGCACCTCGATGGCGAGCCCGCACGTCGCGGGCGCGGGCGCCCTCCTGGTGGCCCAGCGGCCCGACTGGTCCCCGGCCGAGCTCCAGTCCGCCCTCATGACGACGGCCGAGCGGGACCTCACCAAGGAGGACGGGGTCACCCCGGCCGACCCGTTCGACCAGGGCTCGGGCCGCGTGGACCTCGACGCCGCCGCCCGCGCCGGCCTCGTCCTCGACGAGTCCGTCGCCGACTACGAGGCCGCCAACCCGGCCGAGGGCGGCGACCCCAGCCAGCTCAACCTCGCCAGCATGGCGAACGGCGAGTGCCTCCAGGAGTGCTCCTGGACCCGCACCCTCACCGGGGACGCGCCCGGCTCCGTCACGTGGACGGCGTCGGTCACCTCCGCCGAGGGCGTCACCCTCACCGTCGAGCCGGCCACCTTCACCCTCGCCGACGGCGCCACCCAGGACATCACCGTCACCGCCCAGGTGAGCGCCGCCGAGCTGGACGTCTGGGCCTTCGGCGAGGTCGTGCTCACGCCGTCCGCGGAGGGGGTCCCCGACGCCGCGTTCCCCGTGGCCGTCCTGCCCTCCGCCGGCGTCCTGCCCGACGAGGTCGTCATCGACACCCGCCGGGACGCGGGGTCCCAGCTCGTCGAGGGCCTCCGGGCCGTCGCGATCAGCGACCTGCACATCGAGGCCGCGGGCCTGACTCCGTCGCAGACGGCGGAGTACTCCCTGGCCCAGGACCCGACGAACACCGACCCGTACGACACGCCCGCGGGCACCACCCTCGTTCGGGTCGACGTGCCCGAGGGCGCGAGCCGGCTCGTCGTCGAGGTCACCGAGTCCACCGCGACGGACATCGACCTGTTCGTCGGGCGTGGCGAGGCGGCGAGCCTCGCCACCGAGGAGTGCCGCAGCGCCACCGCCGGCGCGCTCGAGTCCTGCGACATCGGCGCCCCCGAGGCGGGGGCGTGGTGGGTCCTCGTGCAGAACTGGGAGGCCTCCGCCGCCGGCGCGACCGATACGCTCACGCTGGGGACCGCCGTCGTCGTGGGCGACGCCGGCAACCTGTGGGCCGAGGGCCCCGCGACCCACCCGGCCGCGGAGCCGTTCGACCTTCGGGTCTTCTACGACGAGCCGGCGCTCGAGGCGGGCCAGCGCTGGTACGGCGCCCTCACGCTCGGCTCCTCCCCGGACGGCGCGGGCGACATCGGCATCCTGCCCGTGACGCTCAACCGGTTCCCCGACGACGTCACCAAGACCGCCGACGTCGAGACGGCGGCACCCGGGGACACCGTCACTTACGAGGTCACCGTCGCCCCGAACGTCACCGACGAGGACCTCACGTACTCGCTCACCGACACCATCCCCGAGGGGATGACCTACGTCGAGGGCTCGGCCACCGGCGGCGCCACCGTCACCGACGGCGTGCTCGAGTGGGAGGGCGTCCTGCCCACCGCCGTGGGCGCGCAGGGCTCGTACGTCATCACCCGCAGCGGTGAGGACCCGGCGTGCGCCAACCCGTTCAACGGCACCGGCTACGTCGACCTCGCCACCCTCGGCAACTTCCGGACCGACGCCGGCATCTCCGGCGACACGAAGGCCTTCACGGTCTCGAGCCCCGCGCCGTTCAGCTTCTACGGCGTCGACTACAACGCCATCACGCTCACCGACGACGGGTTCGTCGTCTTCGACGTGATGACGCACTACGCCGGGACGCCCTGGGTGCCGCAGGCGCTGCCGAGCCCCGCAGCGCCGAACAACCTGCTCGCCATGCTGTGGCAGGACATGGAGATCGTCTACGACGCGGCGACGAACCGGGGTGTCACGCTCGTCAACCTCGGCGGGACGGTCCCCGGTAGCGCGCTCGTCATCGAGTACGACGACGTCCAGCTCCTCGACGACCCGGAGAGCACCTACGACGTCGAGCTGTTCGCCTTCCGCGGCCAGGACGACACCCCGGGTGCGTACGAGTTCTACGTCGCCTACGACAACGTCAGCGGCCCGGTGGACGGCCCGCTCACCATCGGCGCGGAGGACGCAACGGGCACGGCGGGCCAGGCGCTCGTCAACGGCGCCTCCGGCGAGGGCGTCGTCGCGGACGACTCCGTCGTCTGCTTCGACTACCAGGGCGTGTCCTTCGACCCCGTGACCATCACGTACCAGGCGACGGTCGACGACGAGGGCCTGGCGAACGGTGACGTCCTCACCAACGAGGTCACCCACGTCACCGACAACCCCGGTGCGCAGCCGGTCACCGTCGGCGTCGACGTCACGGTCGAGGGCGTCGTCGCGCCCACCCCGGTCGTCACGGTGGAGCGCACGCAGGACGCGCGGGAGCCGCGCACCAACGGTGTCTTCACCTTCACCCGCACCGGCGACCTCTCGGCCGCGCTCACGGTCGGGTACGAGGTGGACCTCGACGGGGTCCGCGTCGGGCGCGACATCCGGGCCCTGGACGGCACGGTGACCTTCGCCGCCGGCCAGGCGCAGGCGACGGAGACCGTGGAGGTGCTCAACCGCAGCGGCCGTCAGCGGGACGTGCGCACCGTCACGGTGAGCCTCGTCGACGCCGAGGCGTACGACGTCGGCGAGCCGGCGTCCGCGTCGCTGCGCGTCATCGACGCCAGCGGGTCCGGCGCGCCGGCCGAGCCGCCGGGCGCCCCCGAGTGCTCCATCTCCGACGAGCGGTGCTGGTTCCACTGGTTCAGCTCGTACGCGGAGTGGCTGCTCTGGAAGCTGTTCAGCTGGCTGTTCCCGGGGCTGCCGCAGCACCCCTGAGCACCTGAGCACCTGAGCACCTGAGCACCTGAGCACCTGAGCACGTACGACGGGCGTGGCACCGGACGGTGCCACGCCCGTCATGCGTCGGTGGACGCCTCAGGCGTCGGTCTCGAGGGGCGCCTGGGGCCGCTCGCAGAGGAACGGCCCGCGGCGCGGGCCGGAGTGGTAGCGGTACGTGCGCCCGCCGGCCTCGAGCTCGACGAGCCGCCCCGGGGTGAGCGCCTGGGTGTACGCCATGCCGCGCTGGGGGCACCCGAGCGCGCCGTCGCGCCACGTGACGGCGGCGGACCGGACCACCGTGACGTCGTCGGCGGAGATCCCCAGGCGTCCGGCGAGGTCGCGGACGGCGGCCTCGGCGTCGGGATCGCCGCTCGGGACGGCCGTCGGCGACGGGCCCGGTGCGGGGGCCGGACCGGAGGGCGTGGGCTGCTCGGTGGTCACCGTGGGGTCCTCCGGGTCGGGGCTTCGGTCAGGGGTCGGGTCCGCGCCGCACGCCGTCAGGGCGAGCGTCAGCACCAGCAGGGCCAGGGTCCGGCTGCTCGTCGCCCGCACGGCCTCACCTCCTGCCCCTATCCTCACGCGCCCCCTATCCTCACGCGCCCCGCCACGCTCCGCCCGGCCGCACCGTGGACGGTGGCGGGCCGCGCCGGGCGGTGCGGTTACGATCACGACCACCTGCCCATCCTTTAACACCCGTCCTGTGAGGCGGGGAAGGAGACGCTCGCCCATGCCTGCCGCCACCCCACCGCGCGAGGACGTCGTCGTCCTCGGCCCCGCGGAGATCTCCCGGTCCCTGCGACGGATCGCCCACGAGATTCTCGAACGCAACGACGCCGGCGAGGACCTCGTCCTCCTCGGCATCCCCACCCGCGGTGCGCCCCTCGCGCAGCGCCTGGTCGCCCAGGTCCGCGAGGCCGCCGGCGGCGAGGACGCCGGCCGCCGCGTCACCGCCGGCACCCTCGACGTGACGATGTACCGGGACGACCTGCGCAGCCAGCCCACCCGGACCCTGCTGCCCACCGACCTGCCGGCCGGGGGAGTGGACGGCACCGTCGTCGTCCTCGTCGACGACGTCCTCTACTCCGGGCGCACCATCCGCGCCGCGCTCGACGCCGTCGCCGACATCGGCCGCCCCGAGCGCATCCAGCTCGCCGTGCTCGTCGACCGCGGCCACCGCGAGCTGCCGGTGCGCGCCGACTTCGTCGGCAAGAACCTGCCCACCTCCCGCACCGAGCGGGTGAGCGTGCGCCTGGCCGAGATCGACGGTGGCGACGACGCCGTGACGATCAGCAAGGCGGGAGGGGCGCCCTCATGAGGCACCTCCTGTCCGCCGCCGACCTCGACCACGCGGCCGCCGTCGCGCTCCTCGACACCGCCGAGCAGATGGCCGCGACCCAGTCCCGCCAGATCAAGAAGCTCCCCACGCTGCGGGGGCGCACGGTCGTCAACCTCTTCTTCGAGGACTCGACCCGGACCCGGATCTCCTTCGAGGCGGCCGCCAAGCGGCTCTCCGCCGACGTCATCAACTTCGCCGCGAAGGGCTCCTCGGTCTCCAAGGGGGAGTCCCTCAAGGACACCGCCCAGACCCTCCAGGCGATGGGCGCGGACGCCGTCGTCGTGCGGCACAGCGCCTCCGGCGCCCCGCACCGCCTGGCGCACTCGGGCTGGATCGACGTCCCGGTGGTCAACGCCGGGGACGGTACGCACCAGCACCCCACCCAGGCGCTCCTCGACGCCTACACGCTGCGCCGGCACCTCGCCCCGCCCGGGCCCGACGGCGGCACCACCGGGGCCGACCTCGCCGGCCGGCACGTCGTCGTCGTCGGCGACGTCCTCCACTCCCGCGTGGCGCGCTCCAACGTCGACCTCCTCACCACCCTCGGCGCGCGGGTCACGCTCGTCGCCCCGCCGACCCTCGTCCCCGTGGGCGTCGGCGCCTGGCCCGCCCGGGTCTCCTACGACCTCGACGCCGCCCTGGCCGAGGGGCCCGACGCCGTCATGCTCCTGCGGGTCCAGCGGGAGCGGATGTCGAGCGCGGGCGGCGGGTTCTTCCCCTCCCCGCAGGAGTACCACCGCCGCTACGGGCTCACCCCCGCCCGGCTCGCCGTCCTGCCCGAGCACACCCGCGTCATGCACCCCGGGCCGATGAACCGCGGCCTGGAGATCTCCGCGGAGGCGGCGGACAGCCCGCGTTCCACCATCGTCGAGCAGGTCGCCAACGGCGTCCTCGTGCGCATGGCCGTCCTCTACCACCTGCTCGCCGGACACCCCGGCACCGACGAAGGGGGCGCCGCGTGAGCGAGTACCTCATCCGCGGCGCGGCCCTCCTCGGGGACGCGCCGACCGACCTGCTCCTCGCCGGGGGCACCATCGCCGCCGTGGGGACGGCCGCGGCACGCGAGGCCTCCGGTGACGCCCGCGTCGTCGACGCCGACGGGCTCGTCGCCCTGCCCGGCCTCGTCGACCTCCACACCCACCTGCGCGAGCCGGGCCGGGAGGACACCGAGACCGTCGCCTCGGGCACGCGCGCCGCGGCGGCCGGCGGGTTCACCGCCGTCCACGCGATGGCCAACACCCAGCCGGTCGCCGACACCGCCGGCGTCGTCGAGCAGGTCTGGCACCTCGGCCGCGAGGCCGGGTGGGCCGACGTCCGCCCGGTCGGGGCGGTCACGGTGGGCCTGGCGGGCACCCAGCTCGCCGAGCTGGGCGCCATGGCCACCTCCCGCGCCGGCGTCCGGGTGTTCTCCGACGACGGCCACTGCGTGGCCGACCCCGTCCTCATGCGCCGCGCCCTGGAGTACGTCAAGGCGTTCGACGGCGTCATCGCCCAGCACGCGCAGGAGCCGCGGCTCACCGAGGGCGCCCAGATGAACGAGGGCGTCGTCTCCGCCGAGCTCGGGCTCACCGGCTGGCCCGCGGTGGCCGAGGAGGCGATCATCGCCCGCGACGTCCTCCTCGCCGAGCACGTCGGCTCACGCCTGCACGTGTGCCACGTCTCCACCGCCGGGTCGGTCGAGATCATCCGCTGGGCGAAGTCCCGGGGGATCGACGTCACCGCCGAGGTGACGCCCCACCACCTCCTCCTCACCGACGACCTGGCCCGCACCTACGACCCGCGGTACAAGGTCAACCCGCCGCTGCGCACCGCCGAGGACGTCGCCGCGTTGCGGGAGGCGCTGGCCGACGGGACCATCGACATCGTCGCCACCGACCACGCCCCGCACGCCGTGGAGGACAAGGACTGCGAGTGGGGGGCCGCGGCCTTCGGGATGACCGGGCTGGAGACCGCCCTGCCCGTCGTGCTGGAGACGATGGTCGCCACCGGCGCGATGACCCTGGCCGACGTCGCCCAGGTGCTGTCCGTGCGCCCCGCCCGCATCGGCCGCGTGGGCGACCACGGCCGCCCGCTCGCCGCGGGGGAGCCGGCGTCGATCACGCTCGTCGACCCCGCCGCGCGCGTCGAGGTCGACCCCACCCGCCAGGCGACCGCGTCGGGGAACACCCCGTTCCGCGGCCGCACCCTGCCCGGCCGCGTCATGGCGACGTTCCTGCGCGGCCGCGCCACGGTCCTGGACGGCCACCCGGTCGATCCCGCACGAGGAGGAGAGCACGCGTGAGAACCCGACGAGACCCTGCCCTGCTGGTCCTGGAGGACGGCTTCGTCCTGCGCGGCGAGGCGTACGGCCAGCTCGGGCGGACGGTCGGCGAGATCGTCTTCTCCACCGGGATGACCGGCTACCAGGAGACCCTCACCGACCCCTCCTACCACCGCCAGATCGTCGTCATGACGGCGCCGCACATCGGCAACACCGGCGTCAACGACGAGGACCCCGAGTCCAGCCGCATCTGGGTGGCCGGGTTCGTCGTGCGCGACGCCGCCCGGCGCGCGTCGAGCTGGCGCTCCGAGCGCGAGCTCGAGGACGAGCTGCGGGACCAGGGCGTCGTGGGCATCTGCTCCGTGGACACCCGCGCCCTCACCCGGCACCTGCGCGAGCGGGGCGTCATGCGCGGCGGCATCTTCTCCGGCACCGCCCTGCCCGCGGGGGCCGCCGAGGGCAACGCCGCCGCCCGCGAGGTCCTCGGTGACCTCGTCCGCCAGGCGCCCGCGATGACCGGCGCCGACCTCGCCGGGCAGGTGACCACCCCGCACGCGTACGTCGTCGAGCCGGCTGGCGAGCCGGTCGCCACCGTCGTCGCGGTGGACCTGGGGATCAAGTCCCGCACGCCGGCCCAGCTGGCCGCGCGCGGGGTGCGCGTGCACGTCGTGCCGCAGAGCATCACGCTGCCCGAGATCCTCGCGCTGGCGCCCGACGGCGTCTTCTTCTCCAACGGCCCCGGCGACCCCGGCGCCGCGACCCACGAGGTGGAGCTCCTGCGCGGCGTGCTCGACGCGAAGGTGCCGTTCTTCGGCATCTGCTTCGGCAACCAGCTCCTCGGCCGCGCCCTGGGCTACGGCACCTACAAGCTGGAGTACGGCCACCGCGGGGTCAACCAGCCCGTCCTCGACCGGGCGACCGGCCGGGTGGAGATCACCGCCCACAACCACGGCTTCGCCGTCGACGCCCCCACCGACGCCCCGAGCGTCGCCCCGTTCGACGGCGGCCGGTACGGGCGGGTCGAGGTCTCCCACCTCGGCCTCAACGACGACGTCGTCGAGGGCCTGCGGGCGCTCGACATCCCCGCGTTCTCGGTCCAGTACCACCC
Organism: Georgenia faecalis; assembly: GCF_003710105.1. Lineage (GTDB taxonomy): Bacteria > Actinomycetota > Actinomycetes > Actinomycetales > Actinomycetaceae > Georgenia_A > Georgenia_A faecalis. Next base: position 1,808,602 of record NZ_CP033325.1, on the reverse strand, counting down.
CGAGGCGGCCGCCGGCCCGCACGACGCCGAGCACCTGTTCGACCGCTTCATCGCGCTCATGACCCAGCGCCGCGCGAGCGCCACCCGAGAGGACGCCTGATGCCCCGCCGGACCGACCTCACCTCCGTCCTCGTCATCGGCTCCGGGCCGATCGTCATCGGCCAGGCCGCGGAGTTCGACTACTCGGGCACCCAGGCGTGCCGGGTGCTGCGCGAGGAGGGCCTGCGGGTCATCCTCGTCAACTCCAACCCGGCGACGATCATGACGGACCCGGAGATGGCCGACGCCACCTACGTCGAGCCCATCACGCCCGAGGTGGTCGCCTCGATCATCGCCAAGGAGCGCCCCGACGCCCTCCTGCCCACCCTCGGCGGGCAGACGGCGCTCAACACCGCCATCGCCCTGGACGAGGCCGGGGTGCTCGCCGAGTACGGCGTCGAGCTCATCGGCGCATCGATCGCCGCGATCAACGCCGCCGAGGACCGCCAGGCCTTTAAAGAGGTCGTCGCCCGGTGCGGCGCCGAGAGCGCCCGCTCGGCCATCGCCCACACGCTCTCGGAGTGCCACGAGATCGCCGCCGACCTGGGCTACCCCCTCGTCGTGCGGCCCTCGTTCACCATGGGCGGGCTCGGCTCGGGCATGGCCTACACCCCGGCGGACCTCGACCGGATCGCCGGGGCCGGCCTGCACTACTCGCCCACCAGCGAGGTCCTCCTCGAGGAGTCGATCCTCGGGTGGAAGGAGTTCGAGCTCGAGCTCATGCGCGACAAGGCGGACAACGTCGTCGTCGTGTGCTCCATCGAGAACGTCGACCCCGTCGGCGTGCACACCGGGGACTCCATCACCGTCGCCCCGGCGCTCACCCTCACCGACCGCGAGTACCAGAAGCTCCGCGACGTCGGCATCGCCGTCATCCGCGAGGTCGGCGTGGACACCGGCGGGTGCAACGTCCAGTTCGCCGTCGAGCCCACCACCGGGCGGGTCGTCGTCATCGAGATGAACCCGCGGGTCTCCCGGTCCTCGGCGCTGGCCTCCAAGGCGACGGGGTTCCCCATTGCCAAGATCGCCGCGCGGCTGGCCATCGGGTACACCCTCGACGAGATCCCCAACGACATCACCGCCTCCACGCCCGCCTCCTTCGAGCCGACGCTCGACTACGTCGTCGTCAAGGTGCCGCGGTTCGCGTTCGAGAAGTTCCCCGCCGCGGACCCCACGCTGACGACGACGATGAAGTCGGTGGGCGAGGCGATGGCCCTGGGCCGCAACTTCACCGAGGCCCTCCAGAAGGCGATGCGCTCCATCGACGCCGCCGGGTCGGTCTTCCACTGGGACGGCCCCGCCCCGGACGCCGAGGCCACCGCCGCGCTCCTCGAGGCGGTCCGGACGCCGACGACGGAGCGCCTGGTCCTCGTCCAGCAGGCCCTGCGCGGCGGGGCGAGCGTCGCCGAGCTCGCCGACGCCACCGGGATCGACCCGTGGTTCCTCGACCAGCTGCTCCTCATCACCGAGGTCGCCGACGAGGTCGCGCAGGCGAGCGCGCTCACCCCGGAGGTCCTCGCCCTCGCCAAGCGCCACGGCTTCTCCGACACCCAGGTGGGGCGTCTGCGGCGGCTGGCGGAGGACACCGTCCGCGAGGTGCGGCACGCCTACGGCCTGCGCCCGGTGTACAAGACGGTGGACACGTGCGCCGCGGAGTTCGCCGCCCGCACGCCCTACCACTACTCCTCCTACGACACGGAGACCGAGGTCGAGCCCCGCGAGCGCGAGGCCGTGATCATCCTCGGCTCCGGCCCCAACCGCATCGGCCAGGGGATCGAGTTCGACTACTCGTGCGTCCACGCCACCCTGGCCCTGGCGGAGAAGTACGAGACGGTCATGGTCAACTGCAACCCCGAGACCGTCTCCACGGACTACGACATCTCGGGGCGGCTCTACTTCGAGCCCCTCACCTTCGAGGACGTCCTCGAGGTCTACGAGGCGGAGCTCGCCGCCGGCCCGGTCGCCGGCGTCATCGTCCAGCTCGGCGGGCAGACGCCCCTCGCGCTGGCCCAGCGCCTCGCCGACGCCGGCGTGCCCATCCTCGGCACCCCGCCGGAGGCCATCGACGCCGCCGAGGACCGCGGGGCCTTCGGGGCCGTGCTCGCCCAGGCGGGGCTCCCCGCCCCGGCGTTCGGCACGGCGACGACGCTGCCCCAGGCGCGGGTGGTCGCCGCGCGGATCGGCTACCCCGTCCTCGTGCGCCCCTCCTACGTCCTCGGCGGGCGCGGGATGGAGATCGTCTACGGGGAGGACCAGCTCGTCGACTACGCCGAGCGGACCGGCCTCGGCCAGGTCAAGGGCCCCCTGCTCATCGACCGGTTCCTCGACGACGCCATCGAGATCGACGTCGACGCGCTCTTCGACGGGACCGACCTGTTCCTCGGCGGCGTCATGGAGCACATCGAGGAGGCCGGCATCCACTCCGGCGACTCGGCGTGCGTCCTGCCGCCGGTGACGATCTCCCAGCGCGAGATCGAGCGGATCGCCGCCTCGACGCGGGCCATCGCCGAGGGCGTGGGGGTGCGCGGGCTCATCAACATCCAGTTCGCGCTGGTCTCCGACATCCTCTACGTCATCGAGGCCAACCCCCGCGCCTCGCGCACCGTGCCGTTCGTCTCCAAGGCCACCGGCGTGCCGCTGGCCAAGGCGGCGGCGCTGCTCATGGCGGGGGAGACCATCGCCGAGCTCCGCGCCCGCGGGGTCCTGCCCGCCACCGACGCCTCCCTTGACGACCTCGCCGCGCCCGTCGCCGTCAAGGAGGCGGTGCTGCCCTTCAAGCGGTTCGCCACCGCCGCCGGGTCGGTCGTCGACACCGTCCTCGGCCCGGAGATGCGCTCGACCGGTGAGGTCATGGGCTTCGACACGGACTTCCCGACGGCGTTCGCCAAGTCCCAGGCCGCGGCGTACGGGGGCCTGCCGACGTCGGGCCGGGTGTTCGTCTCCGTGGCCGACCGCGACAAGCGCGCGCTGGCGTTCCCCGTGGCCCGGCTCGTCGACCTCGGGTTCGAGATCCTCGCCACCGAGGGCACGGCGGGCGTGCTGCGCCGCAGCGGGATCCACGCCACCCGGGTGCGCAAGGCCAGCGAGGGCCGCGGGCCGGCGGGGGAGCCGACGATCATCGACCTCATCACCGACGGCCAGGTGGACATGGTGGTGAACACCCCCTCCGGCCAGGGCGCCCGCGCCGACGGGTACGAGATCCGTACCGCGACGACGACGGCCGACAAGCCGATCATCACCACCGTCCAGCAGCTCGCGGCGGCGGTGCAGGCCATCGAGGCCGTCGGGCGCGGGGCGTTCACGGTGACGTCGCTCCAGGACCACGACGCCGCCCGCGCCGCTCGGGCCGCCCGGTGAGCGCGACCGCCCCGTTCGGGCGGCGGCTGGCCGCGGCCATGGCCGCGCACGGGCCGCTGTGCGTCGGCATCGACCCCCACCCCGCGCTCCTGCACCGCTGGGGGCTGGCGGACGACGTCACCGGCCTGCGGACGTTCGGCCTGCGCACGCTCGACGCGCTCGGTGGTCGCGTCGCCGCGCTCAAGCCGCAGTCGGCGTTCTACGAGCGGCACGGCTCGGCGGGCATCGCGGTCCTCGAGGAGCTCCTCGCCGCCGCCCGCGAGACCGGCACGCTCACCGTGCTCGACGTCAAGCGCGGCGACGTCGGCTCGACGATGCTCGGGTACGCCGACGCCTACCTGCGCGACGGCTCGCCGCTCGCCGCGGACGCCGTCACCCTCTCGCCGTACCTGGGCCTCGGCTCCCTGGGACCGGCGATCGAGGCCGCCCTGGGCAGCGGCCGGGGGGTGTTCGTCCTCGCGCTCACCTCGAACCCGGAGGGGGCCGGCGTCCAGCACGCCCGGGACGCGGCGGGGCACGCGGTCGCCGCCCAGGTGGTCGACGGCGCGCGCGCCCTCAACGCGCCCCAGGCCGCCGCCGGGGAGCCGCTGGGCTCGGTGGGCCTCGTCGTCGGTGCGACGGTGGGCGCGGCGGCGCGCGAGCTCGGCATCGACCTCGCCTCCGTCCGTGGGCCGCTGCTCGCTCCCGGCGTCGGCGCGCAGGGCGCCGGTCCGCGCGAGCTCGCCGAGGTCTTCGCCGGGGCGGAACGCTCGGTCCTCGCGAGCACCTCGCGCGCGGTGCTCGCCGCGGGGCCGGACGCCCCCGCGCTGCGGGCGGCCGCGAGCGCCGTCGCGGACGAGGCGAGGGTCGCCCTGGGCCTGTGAGCGCGGCCCGCGACGACGCATAGACCCCCGACGTTGCTCCGGCGGCCCGCGCCTCGATACGTTGCCCCCTGAGCCGAGTCCTCCCCCCGTCCCCGAGGTGATCCCTGTGCCCCTACCCCCGCTCAGTCCCGAGCAGCGCGCTGCCGCCCTGGCCAAGGCCGCTGCCGCCCGGTCGACCCGAGCGGGGGTGAAGAACCGCCTCAAGTACTCGCGCACGACGCTGTCGCAGGTGATCGACGCGGCACGCGAGGACGAGGCGCTCGGCAAGCTCCGGGTGAGCGCCCTGCTCGAGTCGCTGCCGGGGGTCGGCAAGGTCAAGGCGCGCACCATCATGGCGGAGATCGGCATCTCCGAGTCGCGCCGGGTGCGGGGCCTCGGCCCCAACCAGGTGGCCGCCCTCGTCGAGCGCTTCGGCTGAACGTGGTGCACGCCAGCCCCGCCCAGGAGTCCCGCCTCACCGTGCTCGCCGGCCCGACCGCCGTGGGCAAGGGCACCGTCTCCGCGGACCTGCGCCGCCGCTACCCGCAGGTGTGGCTCTCCGTCTCGGCGACCACCCGGGCCCCGCGCCCGGGCGAGATCGACGGCGTCCACTACCACTTCGTCAGCCCCGAGGAGTTCGACCGCCTCGTGGCCGAGGGCCAGATGCTCGAGTGGGCCGTCGTCCACGGGCACAACCGCTACGGCACCCCGCGCGGCCCCGTCGAGGAGCGCATCGCCCAGGGCCTGCCCGCCCTGCTCGAGATCGACCTCCAGGGGGCCCGGCAGGTCCGCGAGTCCATGCCCAACGCGCGTTTCGTCTTCCTCGCCCCGCCGTCGTTCGAGGAGCTGGAGCGCCGGCTGCTCGGGCGGGGGACCGAGGACGCCGAGGAGCGGGCACGCCGCCTCGAGACGGCGCACCGCGAGCTCGCCGCCGCCGCGGAGTTCGACCACGTCATCGTCAACGACACCGTCACCCGCGCCACGGACGAGCTGGTCTCCGTCATGGGCCTGCCCACGGAGTAGACTGTCCGTTCGTGCTGGCGCAGTGCGCCCACCCCACCACTCGAAGAGGTCAGAACACCATGTCCGGAACCGTCGCACAGCCCGAGGGCATCACCGACCCGCCGATCGACCAGCTCCTCGACTCCGTCGACTCCAAGTACGCGCTGGTCATCAACGCCTCCAAGCGCGCCCGCCAGATCAACGCCTACAACTCCCAGCTCCAGGAGGGGCTGCTCGAGTTCGTCGGCCCGCTGGTCCCGGCCGCGCAGAACGACAAGCCGCTGTCGATCTCGCTGCGCGAGATCAACGAGGGCCTGCTCACGGTCAAGAAGACCCAGGCCTGACCCCGGCGCGATGACCGCCCGCATCGTCCTCGGCGTCAGCGGCGGCATCGCCGCGTACAAGGCCGTCCTGCTCCTGCGCCTGCTGCGCGAGGCCGGGCACCGCGTGCGCGTCGTGCCCACCGCCGGCGCGCTGGAGTTCGTCGGGCGGTCCACCTGGGAGGCCCTGTCGGGCGAGCCGGTGCACACCGACGTCTTCGCCGGGGCCGTCGAGGTCGAGCACGTGGCGCTGGGCCGCAGCGCGGACCTCGTCATCGTCGCCCCGGCGACGGCGGACCTCCTCGCCCGCGCGGCCGCCGGCCGCGCGGACGACCTGCTCACGGCCACGCTGCTCACCGTCACGTGCCCCGTGCTCCTCGCGCCGGCGATGCACACGGAGATGTGGCACCACCCGGCGACTGTCGACAACGTGGCGACGCTGCGCGCCCGCGGCACGCGCGTCCTCGAGCCCGACGACGGCCGCCTCACCGGCGCGGACACCGGCCCGGGGCGCCTGCCCGAGCCCGAGCGCATCGCCGCCGCGGCGCTGGCGCTCCTCGGGCCGGCGGACCTCGCCGGCCGGCGGGTCGTCGTCACCGCGGGCGGCACCCGCGAGCCGCTGGACCCCGTGCGCTTCCTCGGGAACCGCTCCTCCGGCCGCCAGGGCGCCGCGCTGGCCGCCGAGGCCGCCCGCCGCGGCGCCGACGTCCGCCTGCTCGCCGCGTCGGTGGACGAGGTCGCCCGCCGGACCGCCACGGCCGCCGGCGTCGCCGTCACGGACGTCACCACCACCGCCGAGCTGCGCGACGCCGTCCGCGCCGCCGTCGCCGACGCCGACGTCCTCGTCATGGCCGCGGCGGTGGCGGACTTCCGCCCGGCCGCGCCCGCCACCGGCAAGATCAAGAAGGACGGCGGGGCGCCCCCGACCCTCACCCTCGTCGAGAACCCCGACATCCTCGCCGAGGTCGCCGCCGACCGCCCGCACCCGCGCCTGGTCGTGGTGGGCTTCGCCGCCGAGACCGGCGAGCCCGAGGAGGTCCTCGCGCTCGGCCGGGCCAAGGCACGCCGCAAGGGCGCCGACCTGCTCGCCGTCAACGCCGTGGGGACCGACCGCGGCTTCGGCGACGTGACGAATGCCATCACCGTCCTCGACGCCGACGGCGAGGTGGTCGGCTCCGGCGCGGGAACCAAGGCGGAGGTGGCCGCGACGCTGTGGGACCTCGTGGCGGACCGCCTGCGCTGAGGCCGGGCCCCGTTCCGTGGCGCGCTCGCCCGCCCCGTACCATCGGGCGGTGACTTCCCGCCCCGATCTGCGTCAGTTCACCTCCGAGTCGGTGACCGAGGGTCACCCGGACAAGGTGTGCGACCGCATCTCCGACGCCATCCTCGACGCCCTCCTCGAGCAGGACCCGCAGGCCCGGGTCGCGGTGGAGACCATGGTCACCACCGGGCTCGTCCACGTCGTCGGCGAGGTGAGCACGAGCGCGTACGTCGAGATCCCCCAGATCGTGCGCCAGGAGGTCACCCGCATCGGGTACACCTCCTCGGACATCGGGTTCGACGGTCACTCCTGCGGGGTGTCGGTCTCCATCGGCCAGCAGTCGCCCGACATCTCCGCCGGCGTCGACAAGTCCCTGGAGAACCGCGCCGGCGAGGACGCCTACGACCCGCTCGACGCCCAGGGCGCGGGCGACCAGGGCCTCATGTTCGGCTACGCCGCCGACGACACCCCCCAGCTCATGCCGCTGCCCATCTGGCTGGCCCACCGCCTGTCCGAGCGGCTGGCCGCGGTGCGGCGTGCGGGGTCGGTCCCCGCCCTGCGGCCCGACGGCAAGACCCAGGTGACCATCGGCTACGACGGAGACCGGCCCGTGCGGCTCGACACCCTCGTCGTGTCCACGCAGCACGACGACGGCGTCGACCAGACCTGGCTGCGGGCCGCGATCGCCGCGGAGGTCGTCGCGCCGGTGCTCGAGGCGGCGCAGCTCGACCTCGACACGAGCGACCACGACCTCTTCGTCAACCCGACGGGGCAGTTCGTCGTGGGGGGCCCGATGGGCGACGCCGGCCTCACCGGCCGCAAGATCATCGTCGACACCTACGGCGGCATGGCGCGCCACGGCGGCGGGGCGTTCTCGGGCAAGGACCCGTCCAAGGTCGACCGGTCCGCCTCGTACGCCATGCGCTGGGTGGCGAAGAACGTCGTCGCCGCCGGCCTCGCCCGGCGCTGCGAGGTGCAGGTCGCCTACGCCATCGGCAAGGCGCGCCCGGTCGGCCTGTACGCCGAGACGTTCGGGACCGAGACGGTCCCGCTCGAGCGGATCATGCGGGCCATCCGCGAGGTGTTCGACCTGCGGCCCGCCGCCATCGTCCGCGACCTCGACCTCCTGCGGCCCATCTACCGTGCCACGAGCGCGTACGGGCACTTCGGGCGCGAGCTGCCGGAGTTCACCTGGGAGCGCACCGACCGCGTCGACGAGCTGCGCGCGGCGGTCGGCTGAGCGCTGTGCACCCGCCGCCGGCCCGTCGGTGGCCCGTGATGGGATGAGGTCATGACGGCGCACCAGCTCACCCTCCTCGACGGCCCGGGCCCGCGGCCCGTCGCTGACGTGGACGGGGTGGAGCTGCCGGTCGCGCGCGTCGCCGTCGACGTCCCGCTGCCGCACCTGGACCGGCCCTTCGACTACCGCGTGCCGGCGAGCATGGACGCGGCCGCCGTGCCGGGCGCCCGGGTGTTCGTGCGCTTCGCCGGGACCGACCGCCCGGGCTTCATCCTCGAGCGCGCCGCCACCACCGACCACGCGGGCGCGCTCACCCCGATCCGCCGGGTGGTCTCGCCCGTCGCCGTCCTCACCCCGGCCGTCCTGGGACTGTGCCGGGCGGTGGCCGACCGGTACGCCGGCACGCTCATGGACGTCGTGCGGCTCGCCGTCCCGCCGCGCCACGCGTCGACGGAGAACGCCGTGCTCGAGAAGGCGGGGGAGGACCGCACCGGGCTCACGCAGGTGTGGACGCCCGGGCCCGCCTGGGCGCCGTACGTGGGGGGGCCGGCGTTCGTCAACCGGCTCGCCCAGGGGCAGTCCCCGCGCGCGGTGTGGACGGCGCTGCCGGACGCGGCCGGACCCCCGTGGATCGACGCCGTCGCCGAGGCCGCCGCCGCCACCCTCGCCTCGGGCCGCGGCGTGCTCGTCGTCGTCCCGGACTCCCGGGACGTCGCGGCGGTGGCCGCCGGCCTGGGGGCCGCGCTGCCCGACGAGCCCGTGCGCCAGCTGCTCGCCGAGGACGGGCCGGGGCGGCGGTACCGCAGCTTCCTCACGCTCCTGCTGGGCCGCGCGCGGGTGGTCGTCGGGACGCGCTCGGCCGCGTTCGCGCCGGTCCGCGACCTGGGGCTGGTGGTGTGCTGGGACGACGGCGACGACGCCCTCGCCGAGCCGCGGGCGCCCTACCCGCACGCCCGGCAGGTCCTCACCCTGCGCGCCGAGCGCGAGGACGCCGCCCTCCTCCTCGGCTCGTTCTCCCGCTCGGTCGAGGCCGAGCTCCTCGTCGCCGAGGGGTGGGCCCGGCCGGTCCAGGCCGCGCGGGCCACCGTGCGCACGCACGCGCCCCGGGTCGAGGCCCCGGGCGCCCTCGACCTCGCCCGCGAGGGGCCGGCGGCGCACGCCCGCATCCCGCACCCGGCGTGGCGCCTCGTCCGCGACGCGCTCGGCACCGGCCCCGTCCTCGTCCAGGTGCCCCGCGCCGGCTACGTCCCGGTCGTCGCCTGCGAGCGGTGCCGAGAGCCGGCCCGGTGCCGCCACTGCGGCGGGCCGATGGGCTTGGCCTCCGCCCGCTCGGCGCCGTCCTGCCGCTGGTGCGCCCGGCCCGACGCCGGCTGGACGTGCCCGCACTGCCAGGCCACCGCGCTGCGCGCGCGCCGGGTGGGGTCGGGCCGCACCGCCGAGGAGCTGGGGCGCGCGTTTCCGGCCGTGCCGGTCCTCGTCTCCGGCGCCCGGGCGGACCACGGCGTCGTGGGCGACGTCGACGGCCGCCCGCGGCTGGTCATCGCCACCCCCGGCGCCGAGCCGCGCGCCGAGGGCGGGTACACCGCGGCGCTGCTCCTCGACGCCGCGGCGAGCACGGCGCGCCCGGAGCTGTGGGCCTCGGTGGAGGCGCTGCGCCGCTGGACGGCCGCCGCGGCGCTGGTCCGGCCCGCCGCCGACGGCGGGCGCGTCCTGCTCCTCGGGGATCCGGCCCCCGGACCCGCCCAGGCGCTGGTCCGCTGGGACCCGGCCGGCTTCGCCGCCCGCGAGCTCGCCGAGCGCACCGAGCTGCACCTGCCGCCGGCCGTGCGGATGGCGGCGGTGGACGGCGAGCCGGCCGCCGTCGCCGCCTACCTGCGCCACCTCACCCTCCCCCCGGGCGGGGAGGTGCTCGGACCGGTGCCCCTGGCCGAGGGGCGCTCGCGGGCGCTCGTGCGCATCGAGCGGCACCGCGGGGGCGAGCTCACCCGCGAGCTCGCCGCCGCCTCCGCGTTGCGCAGCGCCCACAAGGAGCCCGACGCCGTCACGGTCCGCGTGGATCCCACCGACCTGTGGTGAGCGCTCCTAGGGTGGGGGCCATGCCGCAGCCCTCCTCCTCCCGCGCCCCGGCCCCCGGCGGCGAGACCCCGGCCCCCGGCGGCGAGGCCCCGACCGCCGGCCGCGAGGCCCCGACCGCCGCAGGTGCCGTCGCCGCGGTGGACACCGTCGTCTTCGACCTCGGCCAGGTCCTCGTGGGCTGGGACCCGTTCCGCGCCGTCGCCCACGCCGTCACCGCCGAGGAGTTCGCCGAGTTCAGCGCGGAGATCGACTGGACGACGTTCAACCACGCCCAGGACGCCGGCCGGACGATGGCCGAGGCACGCGAGGTGCTCGCCCGGTCCCACCCGCACCGGGTGGCGACGTTCGACGAGTACGTCGCCCACTTCCCGCTCAGCCTCACCGGGCCGATCGAGGGGACGACCGAGATCGTCGACGCGCTCCTCGCCCGTGGGCTCCGGGTGCTCGGCCTCACCAACTGGTCGGCCGAGACCTTCGAGCACGCGGCCCGCTCCGCCCCGGTCATCGACCGGCTCGAGGGGGTCGTGGTCTCCGGCGTGGAGGGCGTGGCCAAGCCCGACCCCGCGATCTTCGCCCTCCTCGTCGAGCGGTTCGGCCTCACCCCGGCCGCCACCGTGTTCGTCGACGACTCGCCCGTCAACGTCGACGCCGCGGCCGCCGCCGGGCTCCGCGCCGTCCGCTTCGTCGACGCCGCCGGCCTGCGCGCCGATCTCGCCCGGCTCGGCCTCACGGGGGACTGACCGCCGGCCGGCGGCGCCGGGCGCCCGCCTAGACTGGGGCATCATGCGCCTCCTCTTCGCCGGCACCCCCGAGGTGGCCCTCCCCTCGCTGCTCGCCCTGCTCGACTCCGACCACGACGTCGCGGCCGTCCTCACCCGCCCCGACGCCCCGCGCGGCCGCGGCCGGCGGGAGGCGGCGAGCCCCGTGGCGGCGCTCGCCCGGGAGCGGGGCATCGAGGTGCTCACCCCGTCGACACTGCGCGACCCCGAGACGCAGGCGGCCATCGCCGCGCTCGGCGTCGACGCCGCCCCGGTCGTCGCCTATGGCGCCCTCGTGCCCCCGGCCCTGCTCGCCGCGCCGCCGCTGGGCTGGGTCAACCTGCACTTCTCGCTCCTGCCCGCCTGGCGCGGCGCGGCGCCGGTGCAGCGCGCGATCATCGCGGGGGACGACCTCACGGGCGCCACGACGTTCCTCCTCGAGGAGGGCCTCGACACGGGCCCCGTCCTCGGCACGCTCACCGAGCCGATCCGCCCCACCGACACCGCCGGGGACCTCCTGGGCCGCCTGGCGCACGCTGGCGCCGGGCTGCTCGTGCGCACCCTGGACGCCCTCGAGGCGGGCGACCTGCGGCCCGTGCCCCAGCCCGCCGACGGCGTGAGCCACGCCCCGCGGCTCGAGGTCGCCGACGCCCGCGTGCGCTGGGACGCCCCGGCGCTCGCCGTGGACCGCCTCGTCCGCGGGTGCACCCCCGCCCCGGGGGCGTGGACGACGGCGCCCGACGGCTCCCGCCTCAAGCTCGGCCCCGTCACCCCGCGCGACGACGCCCCGGACCTGGCGCCGGGCCAGGTGCTCGCCGGCAAGCGTGAGGTGCTCGTGGGCACCGGCTCGGGCGCCGTCGCCCTCGGCCGGCTCGCGCCCGCCGGGCGTGGCTGGATGGACGCCGACGCCTGGGCGCGCGGCGCCCGCCTCGATGCCGGCGCCCGACTGGGGGAGGGCGCATGAGCGAGGACGCACGCCGCCGTCCCGACGGCCGCCAGCCCGACGGCCGCGGCGGCTCCGGCGCCCCGCGGTCCGGTAGTGGCCGCTCCGGCGGCGCCCCGGGCTCCGGCGGCACCCCGCGCTCCGGCGGCGCGCCCCGGTCCGCCGCCCCCGCGTCCGGGCGCCCGCCCGGCTGGCGGCCCCGGCGCACCAGCGGCGACCCGGCGCGCGGCGTCGCCTTCGACGTCCTGCGCCAGGTGGACGCCTCCGACGCCTACGCCAACCTCGTCCTGCCCGGCCTGCTCCGCGAGCGCGGCCTGGACGGGCGCGACGCCGCCTTCGCCACCGAGCTCACCTACGGCACCCTGCGCGGTCGCGGCCGGTACGACGCCGTCCTCGAGCGGTGCACCCGCGGCCGCCCCCTGGCCGAGCTCGACCCGCCGGTCCTCGACGTCCTCCGCCTCGGCACCCACCAGCTCCTCGCCATGCGCGTCCCCTCGCACGCGGCGGTCTCCGAGACGGTGAGCCTCACCCGCGACCGGATCGGCACCGGCGCCAGCGCGTTCGTCAACGCCGTGCTGCGCGCGGTCGCCGCCAAGGAGCCCGAGGCGTGGCTCACCGAGATCGCCGACGCGGCCGACCCGGCCGGCACCGACGAGGTCGCCCGGCTCTCGGTCCTCGAGTCCCACCCCGCCTGGATCACCCGCGCGCTGCGCGGGGCGCTCCTGGGGATGGGCCGGCCCGCGAGCGAGCTCGCCGACCTCCTGCGCGCCGACAACGCCAACCCGGACGTCACCCTCGTCGCCCGTCCCGGGCTGGTGACGCCGGCCGAGCTCGCGGCCGAGGCCCGTTCCCTGGGCGCGGAGCCCGTCCCCGGGCGCTGGGCCCCCACCGCACTGGTCCTGCCCGGGGGCGACCCCGGCTCCCTGCCCGCGGTGCGCCACGCCCGCGCCGGTGTGCAGGACGAGGGCAGCCAGCTCGTCGCCCTGGCCCTCGCGGCCGCCCCGGTCCTGCCCGACGGCGCCGACCCCGCCGACGGCCGGTGGCTCGACCTCTGCGCCGGACCCGGCGGCAAGGCCGCGCTCCTCGGCGCCCTCGCCGCCGAGCGTGGCGCCACCCTGGTCGCCAACGAGGTGGCCCCCCACCGCGCGCGGCTCGTCCGCCAGTCGGTGGCCGCCCTCCCGCGCGACGTCGTCGACGTGCGCACCGGCGACGGCCGGGAGATCGGCGAGACCGAGCCCGGCCGGTACGACCGGGTCCTCGTCGACGCGCCGTGCACCGGCCTCGGCGCCCTGCGCCGCCGCCCCGAGGCGCGCTGGCGGCGCCAGCCCGGCGACCTGGCTGCGCTCGGCACCCTCCAGCGCGCGCTCCTCGCGGCCGCGGTCGACGCCACCCGGAGCGGGGGAGTGGTCGCCTACGTCACGTGCTCCCCGCACCCGGCGGAGACCACGCTGGTCGTCCAGGACGTCCTGCGCCGCCGCGACGACGTCGAGCTGCTCGACGCCGTCGCCGTCCTCCAGGAGGTGGCCCGCGAGGAGGTCCCCGGCCTGTCCGGTCCCATGGTCCAGCTCTGGCCGCACCTGCACGGCACCGACGCGATGTTCCTCGCGCTGCTGCGCAAGCGCTGAGGCACGCACCGGCGGATAGGCTCGGGGACATGGCCATCGTCATCTCCCCGAGCATCCTCAGCTGCGACTTCGCGGACCTGCGGGGAGAGCTCGCGAAGATCGCCGGCGCGGACTTCGCGCACGTCGACGTCATGGACAACCACTTCGTGCCCAACCTCACCCTGGGGCTGCCCGTCGTCGAGCGGATCGTCGCGGCCAGCCCCGTGCCGGTGGACGCCCACCTCATGATCGCCGAGCCGGACCGCTGGGCGCCGGCCTACGCCGAGGCGGGCTGCGCGTCGGTCACCTTCCACGCCGAGGCCGCCACGGCGCCCGTGCGCCTGGCCCGCGAGCTGCGCTCGGCCGGCGCCCGCGCCGGCCTGGCCCTGCGGCCGGCGACCCCCGTGGAGCCCTACCTCGACCTGCTCGGCGAGTTCGACATGATCCTCGTCATGACCGTCGAGCCCGGCTTCGGCGGGCAGTCGTTCCTCGACGGCACCCTGCCCAAGATCACCCGCCTGCGGGAGGCCATCGCCCGCACCGACGCCGACGTCTGGGTCCAGGTCGACGGCGGCATCTCCCGCGCGACGATCGAGCGCGCGGCCGACGCCGGGGCCAACGTCTTCGTCGCCGGGTCCGCGGTGTACTCCGCGCAGGACGCCGCCGCGGAGGTCGACGCCCTGCGGTCGCTGGCGCAGGGCGCCCACCGGCACTGACCCTCGCCGAGGGCCCGCGGCGGTGTGGCACCATGGACCTTGCAACAACGTGCTCCGGGGTCGGTGAGAGTCCGAACCGGCGGTGACAGTCCGCGACCCGACGCCAGCCACACCGGCGCCGGTTGACCTGGTGGAACTCCAGGACCGACGGTGAAAGTCCGGATGGGAGGAAGCACGGGACGGTGCGCACCCGCGCGCCGTCCGCGGGCGCGACCGCGCGCCCGTCCGCCCCGGTCACGGCCGACCGGGGAGGAGTGACATGCCGGCACAGCGCGCCGACGGGCCGCGAGCGCCCGAGGGCCGCCCACGCGCGGACTCCCTCGCCCGCACGCTCGCGCGCCGGCGGCGGACGCACCGGCTGGTCCTCGCCTCGCCCGTGCTCCTCGGTGCCGCCGTCCTGGCGGTGTGGGAGGTCGTCGCGCGCACCGGGCTGGTCCCGGCGTTCTTCCTCCCCGCGCCCACCGCCGTGCTCGCGCGGCTGTGGCTCGAGCTGCGAGAGGGCGGGCTGCTGGGCTACACCGCCGTCACCGCGCTCGAGGCGCTCCTGGGCAGCCTGCTCGGCACGCTCGTCGCGCTGCCGCTCGGCTACCTCGTCGCCCGCAACCGGTGGGCGGCCGCGGCGCTGCAGCCCTACATCGCGGCCTCCCAGGCGCTGCCCGCGGTGGCCGTCGCCCCGCTCCTCGTCATCTGGGTGGGCTACGGGCTGCTGCCCGTCGTCCTGCTGTGCGCCCTCCTCGTCTTCTTCCCCATCCTCCTCGCCACGGTCCTCGGCCTGCGCACCCTCGACCCCGAGATCGTCGACGCCGCGCGGATGGACGGCGCGGCCGGCCTGGCGATGCTCCGCCACATCGAGGTCCCGCTCGCCATGCCCAGCCTGCTCACCGGCCTGCGCAACGGCTTCACGCTGTCCATCACGGGCGCCGTGGTCGGCGAGCTCGTCATGGGCGGCCAGGGCCTGGGCCTCGTCCTCGCCGTCCAGAGCGACTCCGCCGACACCACCGGCCTGTTCGCCACGCTCGCGGTCCTCGCCGCCCTCGCCGTGGCCATGTACACCGTGCTCCGCGGCGTCGAGCGCGCCGGGAGCGAGACCCCCCTCGAAGGACCCCGCAGATGAGCACTCCCCGCGAGCGCCGGCGTCCCGCCGCACGCGCCCTGACCGCCGCCCTCCTCGCCCTCCTCGCCCTCACCGGCTGCGCGGAGCAGCCCGCGCCGGCCGCGCCGTCGGCGCCGTCGGACGCTCCCGACGTCACCATCGGGCTCACCTACACCCCGGACGTCCAGTTCGCGCCGTTCTACGTCGCCCTGGAGGCCGGCTACTACGCCGACGCCGGAGTCGACGTCACCCTGCGCCACCACGGGGCGTCGGAGTCGCTCTTCGGGGCGCTGGCGGCGGGGGAGGAGCAGCTCGTCGTCGCCGGGGGCGACGAGATGGTCCAGGCCCGCGCCGAGGGCGTCCCCGTCGTCGGCGTCGCCACGCTCTACCAGCGCTACCCGGTGGTCCTGCTCGTGCCCGCCGGCTCCGACATCGAGACGGCGGCCGACCTCGCCGGACGGCGGGTCGGCGTGCCCGGGCCGTTCGGCGAGACCTACTTCGGGCTGCTCGCCGTGCTCGACGGCGCGGGCCTGTCCACCGCCGACGTCGACGTCGCGCACATCGGCTACACCCAGCAGGCCGCCCTGGCCGCCGGGCACGTCGACGCCGTCATGGGCTTCGCGAACAACGACGCCGTCCAGTTCGCCCGGGCGGGCATCGACGTCCGCGCGATCCCGCTGCCCGAGGACGTCCCGCTCGTCGGCATCGGCATCGGGGCCCGGGAGGACACCCTCGCCGCCGACCGCGACGCCGTCGCCGCCGTCGTCGAGGCGACCCTGCGGGGCGTCGCCGACGTCGTCGCGGACCCCGAGGCGGCCGTGGCCGTCGCCGCCGAGCACGTCCCGGGCCTCGCGGGCGCCGAGCAGCGCGCCGCGGCCCTGGCCACCCTCGAGGCGACGACGGAGCTGTACCAGGCGGACGGCGTGGCCCCGGGGGCGAGCGACCCGGCCCGGTGGGAGCGCATGGTGGCGTTCCTCGAGGCGCAGGGCCTGCTCGCGGGCCCGGTCGCCGTCGAGGACGCCCTCGTCGGCCTCGGCGGGTAGGCGCGTGGGCGGGCGACGCACCGGCCCGGGCGGACCAACTACCCTGGCAGGCGTGAAGACCTTCGACGACCTGTTCGCCGAGCTCGCGCACAAGGCCGAGACCCGGCCCGCCGGGTCCGGAACCGTGGCGGAGCTCGACGCCGGCATCCACGCCATCGGCAAGAAGATCGTCGAGGAGGCGGCCGAGGTGTGGATGGCGGCCGAGCACGAGAGCGACGAGGCCGCCGCGGAGGAGATCTCCCAGCTCCTCTACCACCTCCAGGTCATGATGATCGCCCGGGGCCTGCGCCTCGAGGACGTCTACCGCTACCTGTGACCCGCCGACGAGAGACCACCGTGTTCCGCATCGCCGTCCCCAACAAGGGGTCCCTGTCCGAGCCCGCGTCCCAGATGCTCGTGGAGGCCGGCTACCGCCAGCGCCGCGACGGCCGCGAGCTCGTCGTGCCCGACGAGGCCAACGACGTCGAGTTCTTCTTCCTGCGCCCCCGGGACATCGCCGTGTACGTCGGCTCGGGGACGGTCGACGTGGGCATCACCGGGCGTGACCTCCTCCTCGACTCGGGGGTAGCCGCCGTCGAGCACCGCCCCCTCGGCTTCGCCCGCTCGACGTTCCGGTTCGCCGCCCCCGCGGGCGAGGTGAGCTCCCTCGAGCAGGTCAACGGCAAGCGCGTGGCGACGAGCTACGACGTGCTCGTGGGCCGCTACCTCGCCGACCGCGGCATCTCCGCCGAGGTGGTCCACCTCGACGGCGCGGTGGAGTCCTCCGTCCAGCTGGGCATCGCCGACGTCGTCGCCGACGTCGTCGAGACCGGCACGACCCTGCGCGCCGCGGGCCTGGAGGTGTTCGGCGAGCCGATCCTGCGCTCCGAGGCCGTCCTCATCCAGCCCGCCGGACGCGACGTCAGCCCCGCGCTGGCGGTCCTCGACCGGCGGCTGCAGGGCGTGCTCGTCGCACGGCGCTACGTCCTCATGGACTACGACGTGCCGGTCGAGCACGTGGAGCAGGCCGTCGCCATCACGCCGGGCCTCGAGTCGCCGACGATCTCCCCGCTGCACGACGGCCGGTGGGTCGCCGTGCGGTCCATGGTGCTGCGCGCGGACACCAACCGCGTCATGGACGAGCTGTACGACGTCGGCGCGCGCGCCATCATCGTCACCTCCATCCACGCCTCCCGGATATGACCGCGCGCGAGGAGCTCTTCGCGCCCTTCCGGCCCCGCGCGACGCGCGCCATCAGCGCGGGCCTCGCCGCGCTCACCCTCGCAGGCGCCACCGTCATCGCCGTGCTCATGCCCCGGTCCGAGAACGTCACCTTCGGCCCCGGCGACGTGGTGGGGACCTACGCCCTCGCCCTGGCGATCTGCTGGTTCTGCTACCGGCAGTTCTCGGTCGCCGCGGTGCCCGACGCGGCGGGCATCACCGTGCGCAACCTCCTGCTCACCCGCCGCGTCGAGTGGGCCCAGATCGTCCTCGTCCGGTTCGGTGACGGGCGGCCCTGGGCGCAGCTCGACCTGGCCGACGGCGAGACCCTGGCGGTCATGGGCGTCCAGGCGGCCGACGGCGCCCGCGGGGTGGCCGAGGCGCGCCGGCTCGCCACCCTCGTGGCCCTCCACGAGCCGCGCGGGCGCGCCGGCGGCTAGACGGGCCGCGCCAGCTCGTGCACGGCGCCCGTGAAGACGGGCGTCAGCGCCGCCGCGGCGGGCACGATCGAGCGCCGCACCGCGGGGGAGCGGGTGGCCCCGACGAGCGTCTGGGTGAGGAGCCGGTACCGCCGCGTCACCGCCCGCCACTGCGCCTCGTAGGTCTGCGGCGCCCCCGCAGCGACGGCCTCGACCGCCGCCGACGCCTGCGCCAGCGCCAGCGTGATCCCCTCGCCCGTGAGGGCGTCGACGTACCCGCTGGCGTCCCCGACGAGCAGGACGCGGCCGAGGACGCGCCGGGAGGCCCGCTGGCGCAGGGGACCGGCGCCGCGGACGCCACTGAGCGGGGCGTCGCCCAGCCGCGCCCGCAACGCGGGGAAGGCGCGCAGGTGGTCGGGGAACGGCCGGCGCACCGAGGTGAGGATCGCGATCCCCACGAGGTCCGGCGCCACGGGCGTGACGTACGCCTCGGCCTCCCGGCCCCAGTGCACCTCGACGAGGTCCGTCCACGGCGCCAGCGCCGCGTGGGCGCGCAGCCCGTAGCGGCGCGGGTGGCGCTCGGGGACGTCGAGCCCGACGGCGCGCCGCACGGGGGAGTGGAGCCCGTCGGCGGCGACGAGGTAGCCGGACACCCGGCCGTCGGCGACGACGGCGCCGCGCTCCTGGCGCACCTCGCCCACCCGGCCCCGCTCGATGCGCACCCCGGCGTCCTGGGCGGCCTCGAGCAGCAGGCCGTGGAGGGTGGTGCGCCGCACCCCGCGCCCGGGCCGGCGGGGGAACCGGGCCTCGGCGGCCCGGCCCCGGCCCACGTACCGGATGCCCCGCAGGTCCTGCCCGGGCGGGTCGATGCCCAGGGTGGCGAGCCGAGCGAGGCCGCCGGGCATGACGCCCTCGCCGCACGCCTTGTCGATGACGCCGACCCGCGGCTCCACGACGAGGACGTCCAGGCCGGCGCGGGCGGCGTAGAGCGCGGTGGCCAGGCCCGCCGGACCGCCGCCGGCGACGAGGAGGTCGGGCGCGCTCATGCCGTGGCCGCCCGCAGGGCCGCGGACTCGGTGCGGATCCGCACCGTGAGGAGCGCCGCGTTGGCGAGGGTGAACAGCAGCGCGGTGCGCCAGGCCGAGTGGACCAGGGGCAGCGCGAAGCCCTCGACGACGACGGCGACGTAGTTGGGGTGGGAGAGCCAGCGGTAGGGCCCGGCGCTCACCAGGGGGAGCCCGGGCACGACGATGACCCGGGTGTTCCACCGGGGCCCGAGGGTGGTGATGCACCACCACCGCAGCACCTGGGACCCGAGCGCGAGGACGAGCATCGCCACGCCGAGCGCGGGCAGGAACGGCGGTCGCGCCACCCACACCTCGACGAGGATGCCGACGAGCAGGGCCGTGTGGAGGACCACCATGACCGGGTAGTGGCCCTGGCCGCTCTCCACGCCGCCGCGCGCGAAGCTCCAGGCGGCGTTGCGCTTGGCGACGACGAGCTCGGCGAGCCGTTCGAGGCCGACGGCGACGATGAGGACGGTGACGAGGATCAGGGTCGTGTTCATGCGCTCAGCAGCACCATCTCGAGGCCGAAGCCGGGACCCATGGCGATGACCAGGCCGGGGCTGCCCGGTGGCGGTGGGGCGTCGGCCAGGGTGTCGGCGAGGACGTGGAGGACGGAGGAGGAGGAGAGGTTGCCCACCCGGGCCAGGTGCGCCCAGGTGAGGGCGAGCGCGGTGTCGTCGACGCCCAGCGCCTGCGTCATCGCCTCGATGACCTTGGGGCCGCCGGGGTGGCACACCCACCACCCGATGTCCGCCCGCGTGAGGTCGTGCCGCGCGAGGAACGCGTCGACGTCGGCGCCCAGGTGGGCCCGGACGAGGCCGGGGACCTCGGGCCCGAGGACGATCCGCAACCCGCTCGCGCCGACGTCCCAGCCGATGACTCCCGCGGTGCCGGGGTAGAGCCGGCTCGCGCTGTCGACGATCCGGACGCCGGGGGCGGGATGGGCGTCGCCGACGGCCACGACGGCGCTCGCCCCGTCACCGAACAGCCCCGAAGCGACGACGTTGGCCGTGGAGGTGTCCTCCCGCTGGATGGTGAGCGAGCACAGCTCGACGGAGACGAGGACCCCGACGCCGTCCGGGCGGCCGGCGAGCAGCTCGCCGAGCACACCCAGGCCGCCCGCGCCGCCGGCGCATCCGAGGCCGAGGACCGGGACCCGTCGCACGTCCTCGCGCATGCCGAGCCGGGTGGCGACGAGCGCGTCCAGCGAGGGGACCGCGAGGCCGGTCACCGTGGTGGAGACGACGACGTCGACGTCCGCGGGGGTGAGGCCGGCGGCGGCCAGGGCCCCCTCGACGGCCTCGGCGCCCAGGTCGGCGGCGGCGGCCACGAACGCGTCGTTGGCCTGGCCGAAGTCGGTGAGCTCGGCGTAGCGCTCCAGCGGGAGGGCGACGTGGCGAGCCTGCACCCCGCAGTTGCCGTGCACCCGCTCGACCACCGCGCGGCGCGCCCCGTGCGCCCCGATGAGGTCCGAGACCACCGCCGTCAGCTCGTCCTGCGGGTAGCGGTACGGGGGCAGCACGGGCTGCACGGCGGTGATGCGGGTCATGGGCTGAGAGTAGGTGCCCCCTAGTCTCGTGTCGTGCGCACCCTCGTCGCCCTCGCCCGGGCGTGCCATCCGGCCCCCACCGTCGCGGTGACGACCCTCGCCGCCGGGCTCGGCGTCGCGGCCGGGCTCGGCCCCGCCCGGACCGCCCTCCTCGGCCTCGCCGTCCTCGCCGGCCAGCTCACCATCGGCTGGACGAACGACCTCCTCGACGCCGAGCGGGACCGTCGGGTGGGGCGGGCGAGCAAGCCGGTGGCGACGGGGGACGTCGCGGCGCGCACGGTCGTCGTCGCGACCGGGGCCGCCCTCGCCGTGAGCGTCGTCGCCTCCCTCGCCCTGGGCGTGCGGCCCGGGCTCGTCCACCTCGTCCTGCTCGTGGGGTCCGGGTGGGCGTACAACCTCGGCCTCAAGGCGACGGCGCTGTCCTGGCTGCCCTACGCCGTCGCGTTCGGCGCGCTGCCGGCCGTGGCGTGGCTCGCCGTCCCGGCGCCCGTACCCGGGTGGATGGTCGCGGTGGGCGCCCTCCTCGGCGTCGGCGCGCACATCCTCAACGTCCTGCCCGACCTCGAGGACGACGCCACCACCGGGGTGCGCGGCCTGCCGCACCGGCTGGGCGCCCGGGCGGGCCGCGTCGTCGCCGTCGTCGTCCTCCTCGCCGGCTCGGTGGTCGCGGTGCTCGGCCCGGCCGGCCCCACCCCGGCCT
Organism: Georgenia faecalis; assembly: GCF_003710105.1. Lineage (GTDB taxonomy): Bacteria > Actinomycetota > Actinomycetes > Actinomycetales > Actinomycetaceae > Georgenia_A > Georgenia_A faecalis. The sequence goes on along the minus strand of NZ_CP033325.1, from coordinate 1,787,373 downwards.
GGGGCTGGGTGGTCCTGGCGGGCGTGGCCGCGCTGGCCGCGGTCGCGGTCGCGGTCGGCGGCAAGGCGCCCTTCCGGATCGCCATGCTCATCGCCGTCGTCAACGTCGTGGTGCTGCTCCTGCGGCCCTGAGCCGGGCGGCGTGCACCCCGGCGGCCGCGGCGGCGAGGAAGGCGCCCGGGTCCTGGTCCAGGCCGCGGCCCATCGTCGACAGCCGGGTGGGGGAGGCGGCGAGCGCGTCCTCGAGCCCGGTCGTGAGCACCTCGACGAGCCGGTGCCGGCCGGTGGGCGCGCCGAGCGCCCGGGCCTGATCGGCCACGCGGGTGCCGAGGCCGGCGAGGTCGTCGCGGTCGAAGACGGGCACGACGACGTCGGCCGGGGCGAGGGCGACCCGCCCGTAGGCGGTGAGGCTGTGGTGGGAGATCCCGAGGTGGCGCTCGCGCGGGTCGGCGCCGGAGACCCGCAGGGAGGCGACCGGCTGCCCGCCGAGCACGGCCGCGGCGTTGACCGCCTCGCCGCAGGCGACGCCGGAGAACCCCCAGCGGGTGCCGGTGCCGAGGTTGCCCGGCCCCTGGGCGAGGACCACGAGGTCCGCGTCGAGGACGAGCCGGGCGGCGAGCAGGCCGGTGTGCACCGTGACGGCCTCGAGGTCCCCGCCGAACGCCTGCCCGACGGTCACCGCGCCCGCGATCCAGCCGGCCTCGCGCAGGGCCGCCGTCGTCCGGGAGAACCACGCGGGCAGGGCACCGCCGTCGGTCATGACGTAGGCGACCCGCGGCGCGGGAGCCCCCGTGCGGGCGGCCTCGGCGCGGGCCCCGGCGACGACCGCCGGCAGCGCGGAGTGGAGGTCGGCGACGACGACCGGCAGGCCGCCGAGGTCGTCGGCCTCGCGCAGCGCCTCGTGCCAGGGGGACTCCTGCTCGTCGACGCCGAGGAGCATGGGCTGCAGGGGCGTGTACCGGGCCTTGACGACGTGCCCGGGGCCGGGCGGCGGGTCGGCGGGGAGCCGGTCGGGGATGGCCGCGACGAGGGCGTACCCGCCCGTGCCGAGCCCGCGGGCGAGCGCGGAGACGGTGAGGCTCACGCGGTCCCCGACGACCGGCTCGCCGACGAGCGCGGGGTAGGCCAGCGCCCGCACCCTCGTCCCGTCCCCGGTCAGCTCCACCTCGAGCTCGACGGCCCCTGCCCACGTGCGGCCGAGCGCCCGCACCCGCCCCTCGCGCCACAAGATCACGCAGGTGAGCGTACCGGCCGCTACGGTGAGGGCGTGGCGCGCGTGGAACCGGCTGAGCGGCTGCTCGACCTCCTCCTGGCGCTCACCCATGCCCAGGGCCGGATGACCAAGCAGCAGATCCGGCGCGGCGTCAACGGCTACGACGCCGCCACCAACGACGCGGCCTTCGAGCGGATGTTCGAGCGGGACAAGGACCTGCTCCGTGAGCTCGGCGTGCCCGTGGTCACCGAGACCGACCCGGTCCACGAGGACGACGTCGGGTACCGCATCGACACCGCCGGGTACGCCCTGCCCCCGGTGAGCTTCACCCCGGCCGAGGTCGGCGTCCTCTCCCTCGCCGCCGAGCTGTGGCAGGACGCCCACCTCCACGGCTCCGCGCGGCGCGGCCTCACGAAGCTGCGCGCGGTCGGCCCCGCCCCGGAGCCCGACGCCCACGCCGGCCTGGCGCTGCGCGTGCGCGGGCCGGAGGCCGCGTTCGACCCGCTGCTCACCGCCATCGCCGAGCGCCGCGAGGTGGCCTTCACCTACCGGGCGGCGTCCACGGGCGCGGTGGCCCGCCGGCGGGTCCAGCCGTGGCGCCTGGTGAGCAAGGACCGCGGGTGGTACCTCCTGGGGCACGACGTCGAGCGCGACGCCCCGCGCGCCTACCGGCTCTCCCGGATCCTCGGCCGCGTGGGCCTCGCCGGCCCCGCCGGCGGCTACCAGGTCCCTCCGCACGACGTCGCCGACCTCCTCGGGCGCTCCCGCGGCACCGCGGGCACCGCCCGCCTGGCCGTCACCTCCGAGCGCGCCTCCGCGCTGCGGGCGCGCGCCACCGGCCCGACGGGCCAGCTCGGCGACCGGGACGTCGTCACCGTGCCGGTGCAGGACGAGGAGTCGCTCGCCGAGGAGATCGCCACCTACGCCGACGCCGTCCTCGTCCTCGAGCCGGCGTCGCTGCGGGCCTCGGTGCTGCGCCGGCTGCGCGCGCTCGCCACCCTCGACGGCACGGAGACCCCGCGTGGCTGAGACGACGGCCGACCGCTTCACCCGCCTCCTGTCCCTCATCGCCTACCTCGGCGACCACCCGGGCGTGCCCGTCACCGAGGTGGCCGAGCACTTCGGGGTGAGCCCGGCGCAGGTGCTCGCCGACGTCAACCTCCTGTGGGTCTCCGGCACGCCGGGGTACCTGCCCGACGACCTCATCGACTTCGCCGCGGACGAGCTCGACCGCGACGTCCTCACCCTCACCAACCCCCGGGGGATGGACCGGCCGCTGCGACTGGGCGCGTCCGAGGCGCTCGCCCTCCTCGTCGCCCTGCGTTCCCTCGCCGCGCTCGCCGGCGACGGCGGCTCCTTCGACCACGCCGTCGTCGCCTCGACGACGGCGAAGCTCACCGAGGCGGCCGGGAGCGCCGCCGAGGCCGCCCGGGCCGTCGACGTGCACGTCGCGGGCGAGGTGCCCGCGCTCGCCCCGGCCCGCGACGCCCTGGCGCGCCGGCGCCGGCTGCGGCTGCGCTACGTCTCCGCGGCCGACGTCGTCAGCGAGCGGGACGTCGACCCCCTCGAGCTGCTGTGGGACGGCAGCCACTGGTTCCTGCGGGCCTGGTGCGCGCGCGTGCAGGACGTGCGGCACTTCCGCCTCGACCGCGTGCTGAGCAGCGAGGTCCTCGCCGAACCGGCGACGGCGCAGCCGCGGGCGTACGCCCCGGACGCCGAGCCCGACCTCGCCGACGTCGACCTCGTCGCCACCCTCGTCCTCGCCTCGCGGGCCCGCTGGGTCGCCGAGCGGTACCCGGTGGACGCGGTGGAGGACCTGCCCGACGGCTCCCTGCGCGTCACGCTGCGGGTCGCCGACCCGGCGTGGCTCACCAACCTGGTCCTCGGCCTGGGGGAGGACGTCCTCGCCCTCGATCCCCCGGACCTGGCGGCGGTCGTCGCGGGCCGGGCCCGCGCCGCGCTGGCCGCGTATTCCCAGCTCGCCCAGTAGCCTTTCGGGCGTGATCTCGTTCTGGGTGTGGGCGCTCCTCGTCGTGGCGGCGCTCGTCGTCGTCGGCCTCCTCGGGCTGCGCCTGTGGCGCTCCGCGGTCGCCCTGGGGCGTGAGCTGTCGGTCGCGGGCCGGCTCGCCGACCGCCTCAGCGGCGTCGGGGCGCCGGCGCTGGAGCCGGTGGTGCCCGGCGTCGTGGGCGACCCCGAGCTGCTCGCCGCTGCCCGGCGGACCCGCGTCGAGCTGCGCGACCGGCGCACCGGACGCCGGCACGCGCGGGCGGCGCTGGCCATCGGCCGCTGGCGCGAGCACGGGCTGGACTGAGCCCGTCCGGCACACGTCGGGATCTGCGCCCGCGGGCGCGTGAGCGACGTAGACTCACCGCTACGGACCCCTGAGGGAGGGCGCCACCATGCGTATCCAGTTCTGGCACATCGTCGTACTTCTCCTGATCGTGCTCATCCTCTTCGGGGCCAAGCGCCTCCCGGACGTCGCCAGCAGCGTCGGCAAGAGCCTGAAGATCTTCAAGAAGGAGGTCACGGAGCTGCGCGACGGGGAGCCGGACGCCATGCCGACCACGACGACGACGCCGTACGGCACCACGACGCACACCACCGCGCCCACGGCCTACCCGGCGCAGCCGCCAGGCACCAACGGGTACCCGGCACAGCCGCCGAGCACCACGGCCTACCCGCCGACCGCCCAGCCGTCGCCGACGCCACCGACCGCCGCGTACCCGCCCGTCGGGTCGCAGCCGCCGCTGGTCACCCCGCCGGACGCCGACCCGCGCCGATAGGTGAACGCCCGCCTCGCCACGCGGAGGCGCCGGCGTGACCCCGAGGGGCGCATGCCCCTCCTGGCGCACCTGCGCGAGCTGCGCAAACGGTTCCTCCTCGCCCTCCTCGGCATTGCCGTCGCCGCGGTCGTGGGCTGGATCTTCTACGAACCCGTCTTCGACGCCATGCAGCAGCCGGTGCTCGAGCTCAACGAGCACGGCCAGGAGGCGGCCCTGACGTTCGCCACCCCGGCGGCCGCGTTCGACATGAAGATCCGCGTGTCGCTGTGGCTCGGGGTCTTCGGTGCCTGCCCGTGGTGGCTCTACCAGATCTGGGCGTTCCTCAACCCGGGCCTCACGTCGGCCGAGCGGCGCTACGCCGTCGCCTTCGTCGGCGTCGGGATCCCGCTGTTCCTGGCCGGGGCGGGCCTGGCGTGGCTCATCCTGCCCAACGCGGTGCGGCTGCTCACCGAGTTCACCCCCGAGGGCGCGCTCAACTACATGCCGGCGACCGAGTACATGCGCTTCTTCATGCGGGTCATCCTCGCGTTCGGGATCGCGTTCCTCGTCCCGCTCGTCATGGTCCTGCTCAACTTCCTCGGCGTGGTCCGCGCGAAGACGCTGCTCGCGGGCTGGCGCTGGGCGGTGCTGGCGATCTTCACCTTCGCGGCCTTCGCCAGCCCGACGCCGGACCCGTGGACGATGATCCTGCTGGCCCTGCCGATCTGCGGGCTGTACTTCCTCGCGGTGGGGATCGCCGCGCAGCACGACCGCCGGGCCGACGCCCGCGCGGCCCGCGCGGCCCGCGCCGCCGAGGCCTGACGCCTGGCGCCGGACGGCCGCGGACCGGGGCCGCGGGTGTCGGTGATCGATCGTAGGCTCGGCCCATGAGCTCACCCGCCGAGCGCTACGCCGCCTCCCGCCGCCGCGCCAAGGCGGAACGCAGCGAGCTGGCCCGCTTCGCCGCCCGCCTCGACTTCCCGCTCGACGACTTCCAGCAGCAGGCGTGCGAGGCGCTCGAGGCCGGCAGCAGCGTCCTCGTGGCGGCCCCCACCGGCGCGGGCAAGACCGTCGTCGGCGAGTTCGCCGTCCACCTCGGCCTGCAGTCGAACCGCAAGGCGTTCTACACCACGCCCATCAAGGCGCTGAGCAACCAGAAGTACCTCGACCTCGTTGCCGTGCACGGCGCCGACGCCGTCGGCCTGCTCACCGGCGACACGACGATCAACGGCGAGGCCCCGGTGGTCGTCATGACCACCGAGGTGCTGCGCAACATGATCTACGCGCGCTCGGACACGCTCGTCGACCTCGGCTACGTCGTCATGGATGAGGTCCACTACCTCGCGGACCGCTTCCGCGGCCCGGTCTGGGAGGAGGTCATCCTCCACCTCGCCGAGGACGTCCGGCTCGTCTCCCTGTCCGCCACCGTGTCCAACGCCGAGGAGTTCGGCAGCTGGCTGTCGATGGTCCGCGGCGAGACCGCCGTCGTGGTCTCCGAGCAGCGGCCCGTGCCGCTGTGGCAGCACGTCATGGTCCGGTCGGAGATCCTCGACCTCTACAGCGCCCGGGTCGACCCGACCAACCCCGGTACCGACCCGCCGATCAGCGCTGAGCTCGTCGAGGCGGTCCGCCGCGCCCAGCGCTCCGGGGGCCCCGGTGGGCCGGGGGGTCGTGGGCGCGGGCGGCCGGGCACGCGTGGTCCGGCGGCGCGCCTGGGGTCGGCGGTGCGCCCGCCGCGCCGGTCCGTCGTCGTCGACCGCCTCGACGAGGAGGGCCTGCTCCCCGCGATCGTCTTCATCTTCTCCCGGGCACAGTGCGAGGCGGCGGTCCAGCAGACCGTGGAGTCCGGGATCCGGCTCACCACCGCCGAGGAGGCCGCCACCATCCGCCGGGTGATCGACGAGCGGTCCGCGGGCCTGCCCGTCGAGGACCTGGGCGTCCTCGGGTTCGACGCCTGGTCCTACGCCCTGCAGCGCGGGATCGCCGCGCACCACGCCGGCATGCTGCCGGTGTTCAAGGAGACCGTCGAGACCCTCTTCAGCGCCGGCCTCGTCAAGGTGGTGTACGCGACCGAGACGCTCGCCCTCGGCGTCAACATGCCCGCGCGCTCGGTGGTCCTGGAGAAGCTCGACAAGTGGAACGGCAGCACGCACGCCACCCTGACGCCGGGGGAGTACACCCAGCTCACCGGGCGCGCCGGCCGGCGCGGGATCGACGTCGAGGGGCATGCCGTCGTCCTCTACAGCGACGGCATCGACCCCATGGCCCTGGCGGGCCTCGCGTCGCGCCGCACGTACCCGCTGCGCTCGAGCTTCCACCCGACGTACAACATGGCGGTCAACCTCCTGCGGGCCCTGTCCTACCCCCGCGCCCGGGAGGTCCTCGAGACCTCCTTCGCCCAGTTCCAGGCCGACCGCGGCGTCGTCGGCCTCGCCCGGCAGGCCCGTAAGCACGAGGAGGCGCTCGCCGGCTACGCGGAGGCGATGACGTGCCACCTCGGCGACTTCACCGAGTACGCCGCGATCCGCCAGCAGCTCAACGAACGCGAGAAGGAGCGCTCGCGCTCCCGGTCGCTGGCCGCCCGCCGCGCCGCGGGCGAGTCCATGAGCGGGCTGCGGCGCGGCGACGTGGTGGAGTACTCCCGCGGGCGCCGCAGCGCGTGGGCCGTCGTCCTCGACACCGACGACAGCGGTCTCGACACGCCGCGCCTTCGGGTCCTCACCGAGGAGCCCCGGGTGCGCCAGCTCAGCCTGGTGGAGGTCCCGGCGGGGGTCCGCGCCGTCGGCCGGGTCAAGGTGCCCAAGAGCTTCAACCCGCGTAACCCCGGCGACCGCCGCGACCTGGCGTCCTCGCTGCGCGCGGCGCTCACCGCGGGGCTGTCCGGGACCGGCACCGACGGGACGGGCGTGAGCAGCCCGGCGCTCGACGCCGACGTCGAGGCGCTCCGCCGGCGGCTGCGGTCCCACCCGTGCCACGGGTGCGCCGACCGTGAGGAGCACGCGCGGTGGGCGGTGCGCTGGTACCGCCTGGCGGAGGAGCACCAGGCGTTGCTGCGGCGCATCGAGACGCGGACGTCGTCCATCGCCCGCGACTTCGACCGGGTGTGCGAGCTGCTCGTCGAGCTCGGGTACCTCGCCCCGGCCCCGGCGGGCACCGGCCCCGACGACGGCGCCCCGGCGACGGATCCCGCGCTCGACCCGGCCGCGAGCCCCGCCCCGCCGGCCGCCAGCGCGGCACCCCTGGACCCGTGGTCGGACGACGCCGGCACGGCGGGCACGCCGGCACCCCTGCCGTCGGCGAACCCGGCGCCCGGCGAGCCCGAGACCGGGCTCGCCGTCACGGCGAGCGGCCGGTGGCTGGCGCGGGTGTACGCCGAGAAGGACCTCGTCCTCGCGGAGTGCCTGCGTCGGGGCGCGTGGCGGGACCTCGACCCGGCCGGGCTGGCGGCGGTCGTCTCCGCGCTCGTGTACTCCTCCCGGACCGAGGAGGACCGCGGCCCCGGCCCGCTCGCCGGCGGCGCGCACGGCGTCCTCGCGCAGGCCGTCGCCCGCACCGCGGCGATCTCGGCGGAGCTCACCGAGCGGGAGCGCGAGCACGGCATCTCCGCCACCGAGCCGGTGGACCCCGGCATCGTCGGGGCGGTGCACCGGTGGGCGAGCGGGGCGAGCCTGCGCCAGGTGCTCGCCGGGAGCGACCTCAGTGCCGGGGACTTCGTCCGCTGGTGCAAGCAGGTCCTCGACGTCCTCGACCAGCTCTCCACCGCGGCGCCGGACGCCGAGGAGCGGCGCACCGCCCGGCGGGCGATGGACCTCGTGCGGCGCGGGGTGGTCGCATGGTCGAGCCTGTGACCGCGGACGGGCGGGCGCCACGCCCGGCACGCCGCGCGACACGCCCCGCGACACGCCGCGCGGCCCGGAGATGTGACCTCCGACACCCCGCGCCTGACCTGCGCTCATACGCCTGACCTGCGCGTTCGGCTGGTTGAGCGGGCCGTCGGTGGCCGGTATGTTCGCGTCTCGTACCCCCGCGTGGCCGGCCCCGGCGCGGTCGTCCTCGACCGATCGGCGGGTCGCCCGACCACACTGCGGCGGACAGCGGCCAGGCCCGCGTGTTCACTAGATAACGAGGCCGGTTGTCCTAGGACAACCGGTCCGGTCCGAAGGACACGCGGGTCGGTCGCTGTCGCCGCACGGGGCCGGGCGTCCGGCCGTCGGCGCGCGCACGTCGAGGTGCGGCCGAGGACGTATCCTCGTCGCGTGCCCCCCACGCCTGAGCCCCGGGACGGTGCACCGCCCGGGGTCGTCGGCCTGCTGCTGGCCCTCGCGGGCGGCCTCGTCACCGAGGCGGCCTTCCCCTCCCGCTCGGTGTGGGCCCTCGCGCCCCTCGGGGTCGCCCTGCTCCTGCTCGCGCTGCGCGGGGCCGGCAGCGCTCGCGCCCTCCTCTTCGGCACCGCATGGGGCGCCGCGTTCTTCTTCCCGCACCTGTGGTGGGCCGAGGAGGCCGCCGGCGCCGTCCCGTGGGTGGCCCTGGCCGGTGCGGAGTCCCTCTTCGTCGGGGGCTTCGCCCTCGCCTGGGTGTGGGCCCGGCGGGCCCCCCTCGTCCGCACCCGGCGCTGGGCCGCCGTCGTGGCCGTGGCGGCGCTGTGGGTCGCCGTGGAGCAGCTGCGCTCGGCGGTGCCGTTCGGGGGGTTCCCCTGGGGCATCCTCGCCTTCTCCCAGACCGAGGGGCCGCTCCTGCGCCTGGCGGCGCTGGGCGGGTCACCGCTCGTCAGCGGCACGGTCGTGGTGCTCGGGGCGCTCGTGGCCATCGCGCTCGTCCACCTGCGGGACCTGCGGGTCGGCCGCGGGGCCGGTGCGCTGGTGGTCGCGGCCCTGCTCGTGGGGGTGAGCGCGCTCGTGCCCCTCCCCACCCGCGCGGAGGCGGGCACCCTGCGGGTGGGCGCGGTCCAGGGCAACGTGCCCGGGCCGGGGCTCGACGCCTTCGCGGTACGCCGCGACGTCCTCGAGCGCCACGTCGAGGGCACCCTCGCCCTGCTGGACGAGGTGGCACCCGGGGAGCTGGACCTCGTCGTGTGGCCGGAGAACGCGGCGGACATCGACCCGCGCGTGGACGTCGAGGCCGCACGGCTCGTCGAGGAGGCCGCGCAGGCCGTCGACGCCCCGATCCTCGTGGGGACGATCCGTTACGAGAACGACCTGCGCTACAACGACGTCGTGCTGTGGGAGCCGGGGGTGGGCGCGGTCGAGGTCTACACCAAGCAGCACCCCGCCCCCTTCGGCGAGTACATCCCCATGCGCGAGTTCGCCTCGAACTTCACCGACGCCGTCGACCTCGTCACCACGGACATGGCGGCGGGCGAGGAGACCGGCGCCATCCCGCTCACCAGCGAGCGGCTCGACCGCGTGGTCCAGCTGGCCGTGGCCATCTGCTTCGAGGTGGCCTACGACTCGCTGGTGCGGGACGCCGTGCTCGCCGGCGGCGAGGTGCTCGTGGTGCCGACGAACAACGCCTCCTTCGGCTACACCCAGGAGTCCACGCAGCAGCTGGCGATGTCCGTCCTGCGCGCCGTCGAGCACGGCCGCGCCACCCTGCAGATCTCCACCGTCGGGGTCAGCGGGATGATCGCCCCCAACGGCGTGATCACGGACACCGGCGGGCTGTTCACCGCCGAGCAGTTCGTGGTGGACGTGCCGCTGCGCACCAGCCTCACCCTCGCGGACCGGCTCGGCCCCGGCCCCGCTATCGTGGCCGGTGTTGTGGCCGTGCTCACCGTCCTCGGGGGAGTCGCGAGCACCGTCTCCGCGCGCCGCGCGCGACAGGGCAGGAGCAGTCGATGAGGACGCTGGTCATCATTCCCACGTACAACGAGCGCGCGACCCTGCCGGCGGCCCTGCGCCGCACCCGGGAGGCGGTCCCCGACGCGGACATCCTCGTTGCCGACGACAACAGCCCGGACGGGACGGGTGACCTCGCCGACGAGGCCGCCGCGGCGGACGACCACATCCACGTCCTGCACCGGCCCGGCAAGGAGGGCCTCGGACGGGCGTACGTCGCCGGGTTCGGCTGGGCGCTCGAGCGGGGGTACGAGCTCATCGTCGAGATGGACGCCGACGGGTCGCACCGTCCCGAGCAGCTGCCCGCGCTGCTCGCCCGGGCGGCACAGCCCGACGCCCCGGACCTCGTCCTCGGCTCCCGCTGGGTCGACGGCGGCGAGGTGGTCAACTGGCCCAAGCACCGCGAGGTGCTCTCACGCGGGGGCAACCTCTACGTGCGCCTCATGCTCGGCCTGCCGGTGGGGGACGCCACCGGGGGCTTCCGCGTGTACCGCGCGAGCACCCTGGCCCGCCTGCCGCTTGGGGAGATCGAGTCGCAGGGCTACTGCTTCCAGGTGGACATGACCTGGCGCGTCCACCGCCTCGGCGGGCGCATCGTCGAGGTGCCCATCAGCTTCGTCGAGCGCACGGAGGGGACCTCCAAGATGAGTCAGCGCATCGTCACCGAGGCGCTGGTCCGCACCACGACCTGGGGCCTGGCGCACCGCGGCCGGCAGGTGGCCCGCCTCCTGCCCGGCCGGCGCACCCGCGCTGACCGGCGCTGACGGACCCTGGGACGACGAACGGCCCGCAGGCGGTGCCTGCGGGCCGTTCGGGGGAGGTCAGGCGCTACGACGGCGCAGCTGGCCGCTGCGCAGCAGCTCGAGGCGCTCCTCGAGGAGCACCTCCAGCTCGGCGACGCTGCGCCGCTCGAGCAGCATGTCCCAGTGAGTACGGGGCGCCTTGACGGGCTTGGTCGGCTCCGGCCGGCTGGCGTTGCGCAGCAGGGCCTCCTCACCGCAGCGGCACTCCCACAGCGGCGGGATGTCCGCGTCCAGCGAGAACGGCAGCACCATGGTGTGGCCGTTGGGGCAGTCGTAGAACGCCTCGGCCCGCGGCGCGAAGTCGACGCCCGACTCCGACTCCAGGCTGTTCGCGCCGATCTTCATCCCGCGCAGTGATCGATCCGCCATGATGTCTCCCTCGTGTTCCCTCGGTGGTGCACCGTCGGCGCAGCCGTCGTCGTGCTCTACCGGGCACAACGCGGTAGGGGTCCGTCGTGTTCCGTCCCCGGGTCCGTGTTTTCCGGAGATCGGCGCCGTCATCCCGGTTTAGGCTGGCCGATGTGAGCGAGATGACATACCGGCAGCTGGGTACCAGCGGTCTCACGGTCTCAGCAGTAGGCCTGGGCTGCAACAGTTTTGGGACCACGGTGGCCCCCGACGACGTCGGCGCGGTGGTCGACGCCGCGCTCGAGGCGGGGATCACCCTCTTCGACACGGCCGACGTCTATGGCGGGGTCCCCGGCCAGGGCGAGGAGCTCCTGGGCCGGGCCCTCGCCGGGCGCCGGGACGACGTCGTCGTGGCGACGAAGTTCGGGATGGACACGAAGGGCCTCAACGGCCCCGACTGGGGCGTACGCGGCTCCCGCCGGTACCTCCGCCGCGCCGTCGAGGGGTCGTTGCGCCGGCTCGGCACCGACCACATCGACCTCTACCAGATGCACCGCCCGGACCACCGCACCCCCATCGAGGAGACGCTGGGCGCCCTCGACGAGCTGGTCGCCGAGGGCAAGGTGCGCTACATCGGCTGCTCGAACTTCACCGGCTGGCAGGTCGTCGACGCGGACTGGTCCGCGCGGGCAGCCGGCACCACGCCGTTCATCTCCGCGCAGAACGAGTACTCGCTGCTGTCCCGGGGGATCGAGGCGGACCTCGTCCCCGCCGCCGAGCACGTCGGGGTGGGGATCCTCCCGTACTTCCCGCTGGCGTCGGGCCTCCTCACGGGCAAGTACCGCCGCGGGGAGCCGGCCCGGCCCGACACTCGCCTCGCGAGGCGGCCGGAACGGCTGGCGGTGGCCGACTTCGACCGCATCGAGGCGCTGCAGGCCCTCGCGGACCGGTGCGGCGTCACGCTCCTCGACGTGGCCATCGGTGGCCTGGCCGCCCAGCCGGGGGTGGCCTCGGTCATCGCCGGGGCCCGGCGCCCGGAGCAGGTCCACGCCAACGCCGCGGCCGGTGCGTGGGAGCCGACGATCGAGGATCTCATCGCCATCGACGAGGCGGCGCCCGGCCCAGTCTCGCGCTGAGGGAGCCGCCGCGGCCTGTGTCGCGGGTCACACCCGACCGGCTTATCGTCGGTCGTGCCGCGCCCAATGGCGGGTGCGGTGAGCGTGCCGATCCATCATGACGAGTGAAGGAGCACGACGTGGCCACCCTGACCGTGTGGAAGTTCGATACCCCCGACGGCGCGACGCAGGCCGAGCAGGCCCTGGAGTCCCTGCAGAAGCAGGAGCTCATCCAGGTCCTCGACGCGGCGACCGTCTCGTGGGAGGAGGGCAAGAAGAAGCCGAAGACCCGCCAGGCCAACAGCATGCTCAGCGTGGGCGTCCTCGGCGGGATGTTCTGGGGCCTGCTGTTCGGGGTGATCTTCTTCGTCCCCATCATCGGCCTGGTCATCGGCGCCGCCTCCGGGGCGCTCGCCGGCGCACTCACCGACGTCGGCATCGACGACGACTTCATCAGGCAGGTGCGGGAGCAGGTGACGCCGGGGACCTCGGCGCTCTTCGTGCTCACGTCGGGTGAGGTGCTCGACCGGGTCCACGCCTCGCTGCGCGAGCAGGGGATCCGCGGCGAGCTCATCGAGACGAACCTCTCGGCCGACCAGGAGGCGAACCTGCGCACCATGCTGCAGGAGGAGGACGCCTGAGCCGCCGACGCGCCAGGGGCGGGGGAGCGCGGGTTCCCCCGCTCCCAGGGGTCAGATGGGCGCCGTCTCCCGGGTGACGGCCCCCGGCGAGACGTCGGTGAGGAGCAGGACCACCGTCTGGTTGATCCGCTCGAGCAGGCGCAGGACGCTCTCCTCGAGCCGCGTCGCCGTCCCCAGCGCGTCGTCGCGCAGGCCGAGGTCCTCCTGGACCGGGCCGGGAAGCCGGTCGTCGAGCGCCGCCGTGAGGGCAGCGAGGTTGCCGCCGATGATCCCGCGCAGTCGCGCCCAGTCCTGGTCCGTCGCCTCCGCGCCGGCCACGCGGTCGACCGCGTGGGTGAGGTGACGGGTGTAGTAGGCCAGCGACCACGCGGCGGTGAGCTGGGCCTCGATGCCGCCGGGCTCCAGCGCCCCGGCGGACCGCCGCAGGGGCGCCGCCGTCGTGTTGACCGCGCGGGCGTGCTGGTTCATCACGAGGAGCCGCTGGTAGATCGCCGGCGGGGAGACGCGGTCGTTGCCGGCGAGCCGCTCGAGGTTCCCGGCGACCACCACCGAGACGTCCCCCACCAGGGTGGCCATGTCCGTGCTGAGCTTGGTGCGCGTGTGCGTGGGGAACACCCAGCGGGCGACGAGCAGGGCAACCACCGCCCCGAAGAGGGTCTCGAGCACCCGGATCTCCAGCGCGAGCGTCGTCAGTCGGCCGAGGAACTCGTAGATGACGGCGAAGATCATCGTCGTCCAGAAGGTCGAGGCCACGGCCGACGCCCCCCGGAAGTAGGTCGATGCGAACACCGCGATGGCGAGCACCGGCATGAGGACGGCGGGCGATCCGCCGGTGCCGATGGCGAGCGCGAAGCCGACGACGGCCCCCGCGACCGTGCCGGCGATGCGCTGGGTCGCCTTGACGAAGGTCTCGCCGTCGGTGCCGCCGAGCACCTGGTAGGCCGCGAGTGTCGCCCAGTACTGGTGGCTGGCGGACACCGCGTCACCGACGCCGAGGGCCACGCCGGTCGCGACGGCGGCCTGGACCGCGCGACGGGTGGGCTGCGACAGGGACGCCGTCGCCCTCCCCGGGCTGCCGGCGGGCGGGTCCGCCGGAGCGACGAGGTCGTCGAGGTCCACGGCGTCGCCCGCATCGGCGGGGTCGACGACGGCGAGCGGCGGCGCGTGAGGATCGAGGCCGGCGATCTCGGCGTCGCGCAGCACGCCCGCCGCGCGGTGCATCTCGTCGACAGCGCGGGAGAGGGCCCGGGCCTGCGGCGGCCAGTCCACCGGCGGCCGCACGGGGTGCCAGGGGGCGAGGGACAGCCCCTCGTCGCCGGAGGACCCGCCCACCGGCCGCCGGGCGATGGCGCGCAGGTGGGCCTGCAGCAGCTCGAGCCGGCCCGCGAGCCGGGCCCGCAGCTCGAGCGGGAGGGTGGTGCCGGTGACCGCGCGTGCCGTGTCCATGAGCCGGACCGCGGCGAGCTCGGTGTCGAACACCCGCAGGCGGATCTCCGCGCCTCGCGCCGGGTCCATGCCGGTGCTGTCGGTGTCGCGGAGCTGGCCGACGAGCAGCGCCGCGCCCCGGTGCATCTGCTTCGTGTGGGCGGCCACCCGCCGGCGGACGTCGGGGTCCCACCGGGCCCAGGAGACGGCGTCGACGAGCGCGTCCATCGCGTCGGCGAGCCCCTCGCTGAACCCCTCGACGCCCCCGCGCAGCACCGCGCGCGGCCGGTCGGGGAGGACCACGTAGTGGACGAGGTAGGCCCACACGGCACCGACGACCGCGGCCAGTATGAAGAGCCCGACGTCGCTGAGCTCGAGGCGCAGGATCAGCGCGAAGTAGTAGGCCATGAACGTCACACGGCCGAGGGCCGCCCAGCGCGGCCCGAACCGCCCGATGCCCACGCCCACGAGCGCGACGACGACGAGGACCACGCCCATCCACCCTGGCCGGTCCGACAGGAGCCCGCCGAGGAGGACGACCACCGCGATGGGGAGGAGGACGAGGACGCTCGTGAGCCGGCGCCCGCGCACCGTCCGGTCGACGGCGATTCCCGTGCTGAGCATGGCGACGAAGCCGGCGAAGATCGCCGGCTCCAGCGCGCGCTCGCCGAGCCGGTCGAGGAGGAGGTAGACGGTGGCGACGGCGGCCACCGCGCCGATGAGGGCACGCGCCGCTGCGCGCAGGCGCGCCTGCCCGGGGTCGACCTGCGTGAGGTGCGCGGCGGCGAACGTCCGCCACCGCGAGACCCGCCCCTGCGGGGCGCCCCCGGTGTCCACGGAGGCCGGGCCACGCAGGTCCTCCTCCACACTCTCCAGGGCGAGGGCGTCCTCGGGGTGGAGCAGGGACACCGGGGCGTCGGTGACGATGAGCGGCTGGTAGTCGAGGTCACGGCTGACGGCGAGGGTGATCTGCTGGGCCCGGTAGGCGAAGGGCAGCCACTGGGTGTAGCGCCGGTAGGAGTCGTCGGGGTCGGACCGGACGCCGCCGGCGAGGGCGGCCATCTCGCGCTCCAGCTCGACGAACCGGGCGACCCACTCGTCCCGGCGTCCGTGCGCGCCGTCACCGGCCTGCTGGGCGAACACGCCGGCGCTCACGACCTCGGGGACGTCGACGCTGGTCCAGCCGAGCTTGGCCTGGAGGTAGTCGCCGAGCTCGAGGAACTGGAAGGTGAGCGTGGGGAGCGCGGGGGAGGCGGTGGCGGGATGCCCGCTCGGCAGCCCCCATCGCAGCGCGCCGAGCGTGCCGCCGGTCATACGCAGGGCGTAGGGCAGGGCGAACTGGTCCCGGCCGCTCTGGAAGTAGTACGCGGCGTGGTGCAGGCGCAGACCGTCGGAGTAGGAGGCGAAGGCGTCCGAGACGGAGTCGAGGTGGCCGTCGAGCTCGTCGGGCTCGCCGCGGCGGAAGTACGGCGCGAGGCTCGCCACGGGGGACCCGGCGCCGCGCTCGGCCGTGAAGAACTGGGTGCACAGGGTGTTGAGGTTGCCGATGACGTCGTAGACCCCGAGCAGGAAGGTGAGGATGAGCGAGATGAGCACGACACCGGTGAGCGACTCCGCGATGCTGAGGAAGCGCAGGAGGTCCGTCTCGGCGGTGAGCGCCGAGCCACCCACCGTCGCGAGCTGCGCCGCGCTGAAGTACATGGCGTCGAAGAAGTCGAGAGTAGAGCCGGTGCCGGAGACGGAGAACGCCTTCGGCGTCATCCGGCTGAGGTAGATGAGGCCGTAGCCGAGCACGACGCCGAAGATCCACACGATGACGATGAGGATGATCTGCAGCCCGGTCACCTGGCGAAGCGCGACCGGGCGCCAGCGTCGCGGCAGCCGCCGGGTCACCCGGCGCAGCGCGCGCCACTGGAGCCGCGCCACGGGCCCGGCGAGATATCCGGACTCGTCATAGTTGAGGGCCGTGAGAAATACGTCGAGGAGCGTCCCGAGCAGAACGATCATTCCGAGAATCAGCCACAGCGTGTCCACGTGATAAGCCTAACCACGCGGACGAATTGTGCTCCCCGTGGCGTTATCGTCGCAGCCGTCGTCGGGGACCGGACGGAATTGATCATCGCGGACCGGCGCCGCGCGGTCACGGGGCTTCGCGGAATGACCATCCTGCCGACCGGAAAAATGATCACCACGGCACCGTTGAGATCTCCGTCGCCTTAGACCGACGCACCCCACCGGTAACCCGCGTACGCCAGGGCGATGGAGACCACGAGGATCCCGACGCCGTAGGCGAATGCGGTGCCGTACTTCTTCTCCCGGACCAGCTGGACGGCCTCGTAGCTGGCTGTGCTGAAGGTCGTGTAGCCGCCGAGGAAGCCGGTGCCGATGATGGCGCCGACCTCCGTGGAGGCGATGCGGCTGGCGAGGAGCCCGGTGAGGATGCCAAGGAGGAGCGAGCCCGACATGTTGATGATCGAGGTCGACCACGGGAACGCCGAGGTGGTCCGCGCCTTGATCGCGCCGTCGACGACGTAGCGCACCCCCGCGCCGACGCCGCCGGCGATGATGAGGAGCGCGAACTCACCCAGCGTCATGACGCCACCTTCCGATCGTCCGGCGCGTGCAGCTTCGTCGCCGCGACGATGCCGAGGAACGTGGCGAGCGCGCCCACCACCACCGTGCCGAGCGCGTAGAGCGCGGCGACGTCGTAACGCGTGTCGTCGATGAGGACGGCGGTGTCGGTGGCCAGCGAGCTGTAGGTCGTCAGGCCTCCGCAGAAGCCCGTCCCGATGAGGAGCTTGAGCCGGCTGACGACGTCCGCGTCGGGCTTGAGGCGGGTGAGTGCCTCGTAGAGAAAGCCGAGGATGAAGGCGCCGAGGACGTTGACGACCGGGATGACGACGGGCACCCGGTCCACCGCCGGGATGGTGAGCGAGAGGCCCTCGCGGAGCGCCACGCCGACGATGCCGCCGAGGATGACGAGGCCGATGTTCGCGCCCCGCAGGTACGCGGGCCGGGTCGAGGTGGTCATCGACCCTCCTTCTGGGGTGTCGGACGCGTCCAGCGGCGTCGGGGTGGCACCGGTCTCATGTCGGGACCCTACGCCCGACCCACCCGTGCTGCGCGACCGGTGTCGGCACTCCCGAGGAAATGGGTCGTGCGCATTGTCAGCGCGGCGCGACAATGATCTCCGACGCGCGACTGGAATGATCATGGACGTAGCGCGGAATGGTGCCATGTGCGAGGCAAGAATGATCTTTGCGCCGCAGCCGGGACTGATCTTTCCGGATGCGCAGAATGATCATCGCGGCGCCCGGGTGGACGTTCCGAGCGGTTGCGGCCCAATCGGCGGTCGGTAGTGTGGATAAGGCCAGCCACGCCGGGACGCCCCGGGCGTGTCCGTCACAATTCTGGAAAGGGCTGACGCGGCTATGGACCTCACGCCACGGGAAATCGAGAAGCTCTACATCTACCAGGTCGCCGAGCTCGCCAGGCGGCGCAAGGCCCGAGGGACGAAGCTCAACGTGAGCGAGGTCCAGGCCCTGGTCTGCGAGGCCATCATCGAGGCCGCCCGCGACGGCAAGTCCGTCGCGGAGTGCATGGAGCTGGGCCGCCACGTCGTCGCCGTGGCGGACTGCATGCCCGGCGTCCGCGAGCGCGTCTCCCTCCTTCAGGTGGAGGCGACGTTCCCGGACGGCAGCAAGCTCGTCTCGTGCCACGACCCCGTGGCGGCCTGAGCGATGCCGCCGGCGGAGCGGGCGTCGCCCCACCTGGTGCTCGTCGGCGGGCACGAGAGCGCGGAGGGCGCCGACCTGTCGCCCTACCTCGACGCCCTTCCCGGCGCCGTGGTCACCTCGCCGGGCCGCTCCCTCCACAACCGCGTGAGCGCCCTGCTGAGCACGGGGGAGCAGGGGGCTCCGGTGGTGGTGCTCCCCATGACATGGGGGCGTGACCCGGTCATGGTGGCCGACACGGCCAAGACGCTCCGCTGGCTTCGGTCGCAGCACGGACCGGGCCGGCTCGTCCTCGGCGACGCGTTCGGCACGATCGACCACCTCGTCGCGCTGCTCCGTCGCGCAGCGACGCAGACCGCCGCGCACCAACCGGGGGCCGGGCTCGTCATCGCGGCGCGTGCGGCCAACCCCTTCGACGACGCCGAGCTCCATCGCGTCGCCCACCTCGTGCGCACCTACGGCACCGGGACCGAGATCGAGCCCGCGTGCATCGCCGAGCCGGCCGACCTGGAGCGCGCGGTGCGGCGCTCCCAGGCGCTCGGGTCCGACGTCCTCGTGGTGGTCCCGGCGGGGTTCGCCCGTACCTGCCCGGAGGTCGACGCCCTGCCGGGCGTGACCTTCTACGGCCCGCTGATGTCCGAGCGGGCGGCCGCGCAGGTCGTCCACCAGCGGCTCACGGCAGCGGTGCACCGCCTCGGTCACGGGGACGACGGGATCGCGACCGGGCTCCTCGCCGACCACGGCCACGGCTACGCCCACTCGCACGGGCTGGACGGGGAGCACCCGCACCCGCACGAGCACCCGCACGACCACCCGCACACCCACGCCCGCGCCGCCGACCTCGTCGACAGCACGTGACGGCCCCCACCATCGGCGTCCCGCCGGTGGCGGAGCACGACCCACGACCACGACCCAGCACGCGGAGGGAAGAACGATGCTAGGCAGCCCCAGCTACGACCACACCGGTGACGACATCGAGATCAACGCCGGCCGGCCCACCGTGACGTTGGCGGTCACCAACACCGGCGACCGCGGTGTGCAGGTCGGCTCGCACTTCCACTTCTTCGAGGTGAACCGCGCCCTGCTCTTCGACCGCGAGCGCGCGTACGGCATGCACCTCGACATCCCCGCCGGCACCGGCGTGCGGATCGAGCCCGGTGACACGCGGGAGGTGACGCTCACCGCCTACGCCGGGGGGCGGCGCCTCATCGGCTTCAACGGCCTCGTCAACGGCGGGCTCGACGCCGAGCAGACCCGGACCGAGGCGATGCGCCGCATGAAGGACCGGGGCTTCAAGTCCGGCACCGCGCAGCCGTCGGCCACCGACACCACCACCGAGGGGGGCCACTGATGGCCATCATCACGCGCAAGCAGTACACCGACCTGTTCGGCCCGACCGTCGGGGACAAGGTCCAGCTCGGCGACACGAACCTCGTCATCGAGATCGAGAAGGACTACAACGAGGGGCACTACGGCGACGAGGTGGTCTACGGCGGCGGCAAGACCGCCCGCGACGGCATGGCCGCGGACCCGAACATCACCCGCACCCAGGGCGTGCTCGACCTCGTCATCACCAACGCGGTCATCCTCGACCCCGTCCTCGGCGTCCTCAAGGGCGACATCGGCGTCAAGGACGGCAAGATCGCCGGCATCGGCAAGTCGGGCAACCCGCACCTGCAGAGCGGCGTGGACCCACGGCTCGTCGTCGGGACCGGCACGGAGATCATCGCGGGCGAGCACCTCATCGTCACTGCGGGCGCGATCGACCCCCACGTCCACTACATCTCCCCGCAGCAGGGCGTCACCGCCCTCGCCAACGGGATCACCACCCTCTTCGGCGGCGGCACCGGACCCAGCGACGCGACGAACGGCGTCACCACCACGCCCGGCGTCTGGTACCTCCACCGGATGCTCGAGGCCGCCGAGGACATGCCGGTGAGCATGGGCTTCTACGGCAAGGGCAATGGCTCCCTGCCGCAGCCGATCATCGAGCAGATCCGCGCGGGGGCGGGTGGCCTCAAGGTCCACGAGGACTTCGGGACGACGCCGGCCGCGCTGAGCAACGCGCTCTCCGTCGCCGACGAGTACGACGTGCAGGTCGCCGTCCACACCGACAGCCTCAACGAGGCGGGGTTCGTCGAGGACACCGTCTCCGCGATCAACGGCCGCACCATCCACACCTTCCACACGGAGGGGGCGGGCGGTGGCCACGCGCCGGACATCATGCGGCTGGCGAGCTACCCCAACGTCCTGCCGTCCTCGACCAACCCGACGCTGCCGTACACGGTGAACTCCGTCGACGAGCTCCTCGACATGGTCATGGTCTGCCACCACCTCTCGCACGACATCCCCGAGGACGTCGCCTTCGCCGACTCCCGCGTGCGCGCCGAGACCATCTCGGCGGAGACGGTGCTCCAGGACGAGGGGGTCATCTCGATGTTCTCCTCCGACTCCCAGGCCATGGGCCGCATCGGGGAGTCGGTGATGCGCGCGTTCCAGACCGCCCACCACAACAAGGACAAGCGCGGCAAGCTGCCCGAGGACGCCCCGGGCAACGACAACTTCCGGGTGCTGCGCTACCTCGCGAAGGTGACGATCAACCCGGCGATCACCTGCGGCATCTCCGACTACATCGGCTCGCTCGAGACGGGCAAGATCGCCGACATCGTCCTGTGGCCCATCGGCTCGTTCGGCGCCAAGCCGAAGATGGTCCTCAAGGGCGGCGTCATCAGCTGGGCGCTCATGGGGGAGCCGAACGCCTCCCTGCCCACCCCGCAGCCGGTCTTCTACCGCCCGATGTTCGGGATGTACGGCAAGACGCTGCAGAGCACCCGCGTGACGTTCATGTCCCAGGCGGCGATCGACGACGGCGTGCCGGAGATGCTCGGGCTGCGCAGCCAGGTGCTGCCGGTGCGCCGGACGCGTCAGCTGGGCAAGAGCCACCTCGTGCGCAACGACCGCACGCCCGTCGTGGCGGTCGACCCGGAGACGTACAAGGTGACGCTGGACGGCGTGCCGGCGCACATCGAGCCGGCCCAGTCGCTGCCCCTGACACAGCTGTTCTTCCTCACCTGAGGTCGCCATGAGCACCCCCGACACGAGGAGCCTCCTCGTCAGCCTGCAGCTCTCCGACTCCGCGTTCCCGAGCGGCTTCTACACGATGTCGCACGGGCTGGAGGGCTACAGCCAGGCGCGCCTGGTGAGGCAGGGGGGCGTCGAGGGGCTGCTGCGGGGGCTCTTGCTGCACTCGGTGGGTCCGGGCGACGCCACGGCGCTCGCCCG
Source organism: Georgenia faecalis (assembly GCF_003710105.1). Lineage (GTDB taxonomy): Bacteria > Actinomycetota > Actinomycetes > Actinomycetales > Actinomycetaceae > Georgenia_A > Georgenia_A faecalis. Next base: position 1,766,216 of record NZ_CP033325.1, on the reverse strand, counting down.
GGCCCACGAGGCGGCCGCCGTCGGCGACTGGCGGCGCGTCCGCCTGGTCGACCAGCTCCTCCACGCCTCGAAGCTCAACGCCGAGATGCGCCGGGCGTCGGTCCGCAGCGGCCACCAGCTCACCGACATCGCCCGCGAGGCCATCGGCGGGCCGGCCCTGGAGGAGTGGGCGCGCAGCGTCAAGGCGAAGGAGACGCCGGGCTGCCAGCCGGTGGCCACGGCCGTCGCCTACGCGGCGGCCGGCGTGGGCACCGTGCAGGCGGTCGCCTCCGACATGTCCGCGTTCGCCGTGAGCTTCCTCGGCGCGGCCCTGAGGCTGCGCCTGTCCGACCACCGCCACGTCCAGGTGGTCCTCCACGCCCTGGGACCGGTCATCGCCGCAGCCGCGGCGGACGCCGTCGCCCGGGACCTGGAGGACATGGGCGGGTCCGTCCCCCTGGCCGACGTCATGTCGGCCCAGCACGAGCGCGCGGAAGCCCGGCTGTTCGCCAGCTGAGCGCGCACCAACGACGAGAGCAACGAGGGATTCGAATGAGCGAGAACGTCCTGAGGATCGGCATCGGCGGCCCCGTCGGGTCCGGCAAGACGGCCCTGGCCGAGGCCCTGGTCCCGCGGCTGCTGGCTGCCGGGCGGACCCCTGCCGTCATCACCAACGACATCTACACCCAGGAGGACGCCCAGCACGTGCGCCGTGAGCTCGCGGGCATCCTCGACCCGGAGCGCGTCGTGGGCGTGGAGACCGGCGCGTGCCCGCACACCGCGGTCCGCGACGACCCCACGATGAACCTCGCGGCCGGGGCGGAGATGCTCGAGAAGTTCCCCGACGTCGACACGCTGGTGTACGAGTCGGGCGGGGACAACCTCACCCTCACGTACTCGCCGGCGCTCGCGGACGTCTTCGTCTTCGTCCTCGACACCTCCGAGGGGGAGAAGATGCCCCGCAAGCGGGGCCCGGGGATCACCGACTCCGACATCCTCGTCATCAACAAGATCGACATCGCGCAGTACGTCCGGACGAACCTCGACGTCATGGAGTCCGACGCCCTGCGGGTGCGGGACGGCAAGCCCGTCGTCCTCACCAACTCGCTCACCGGGGAGGGCCTCGACCGGCTCCAGGACGAGATCCTCGCCGTCTGGCAGCGTCGCGCCGACGCGCTGGTGCCGTGAGCACCGACCTCGTGCCGGACGTCGAGGCGGCCGCGCCGGCCGGGTCGCTGCCGGTGACCGGCTACGGCGGCTACCGCCTCCAGCCGGCGCACTACGAGCCCGAGCGGGTCCCGCACGAGGTCGCCCGGCACTCCTCCGTGCCGGACACGCTCCCCGTGGGGAGCCCCGCGAAGGTGGGCATGCTCGAGCTCGAGTTCGCCCGCCGGGGGGAGCGGACCGAGCTGGTCCACCGCTACCAGAAGTCCCCGCTCCAGATCATGTACCCGCTGTACTACGACCCGGCGCGGCCCGACATGCCCTACACGTACATCATGTCGACCGGCGGGGGCATCCTCCAGGCGGACCGGCTGCGCACCGACCTCCTCTTCGGGCCCGGGACCTCGGCCTACATCACGACGTCGGCCTACACCAAGGTCCTCAAGATGGAGCACGACTACGCCGTCGCCCAGACGAACATCTCCCTCGGCGAGGACGCCTACGTCGAGTACCTGCCCGACCCGATCATCCCGTTCGCCCAGTCCCGGCTCTACCAGCGCACCGCCGTGACGCTGCCCGAGTCGGCGACCCTCATCGCCGGGGAGACGGTGATCGCGGGGCGCCTCGCCCGCGACGAGCGCCACCAGTACGCCGTCCTCGCCTCCGACTTCGAGGTGAGCCGCCCCGACGGCGCCGTCATCACCCTGGACCGGGTCCGGCTCACCCCCGACGGCGGTGACACCGGCGGGCTAGCCGTCCTCGGCGACCGGGACGTGCTGTCCACGCTCTACGTGCTCACCCCGCACGCCTCGGCCACGGAGCTCGGGGATCTCCTGCACGCCGCGCTCGCGCCCACGTACGGCGACGCGATGGCGCTCGGCGTGAGCGCCCTGCCCGGTGACGTCGGGTCCTGGGTGCGGATCGTCGGCGACGACGCGCGGCTGGTCGCGGCGGCGACCACGACGGCGTGGCGGGCCCTGCGCCGACGCCTCACCGGCCGCGACGCCCCCGCCATCCGCAAGGTCTGACCCGGCACGGCACACGGCACGGCGACCCGCGCGAGCCCCGGCACCCGAAGGAGAAGCCCATGTCAGCGACCAATGCCTCGACCACGCCGGCGGACAGCACCGGGGCGGTGAACCCGATCGGCGCCTTCCTCCACGGGCCGTCCCAGATCTTCTTCCAGAAGAATGTCTGGACCGGGGTTGCCGTCCTCGGCGCCTTCGTCATCGCCGACTGGCGCATGGCCCTGCTCGCGGCCCTCGGAGCCGTGGCCTCGACAGTGACCGGCGCTCTCATGAAGGTGGGCCGGGACAACGTGCTGTCGGGCATGCAAGGGTTCAACGGCACGCTCGTCGGTGCGGGAGTCTTCGCCGCGATGGGGGCCCAGGGATGGTCCTGGGGGCTCACCGTCGTCGGCGGCATCGCCTGTGGGCCGGCGACCTGGTTCTTCGGGTGGCTGTTCGCCACCCCGGCACTCCGGCGGTTCCACCTGCCGTCGACGACGGCGCCGTTCTGCACCGTCACCGGGATCATCTACGCCCTCACCATGTCGCTCCACGTGAGCTCCGACCCGGCGCACGTCCACGGGGTGACGGCAAAGGGCTTCCTCGAGTCGCTGCTGACGAACGTCTCGGAGGTCGTGCTCGTCAACAGCGTGTGGGCCGGGGCGCTCATCCTCCTCGGGCTCTTCGTCGCCTCCTGGCAGGTCGGCCTCGCCGCGGTCATGGGCAGCGTCATCGGCAGCCTGTGCGCCCTCGCACTGGGGGAGAGCGCGGCGACCATCACCGAGGGGCTCGCCGGGTACTCCGGCGTGCTCACGGCGATCGCCCTCAGCGTGACGTTCCTGCGCAGCTCCGCCGCGTCCTGGCTCTACGCCGCGCTCGGCGCCGCCATCACGGCCGTCATCACCCTGGTGATGACCGACCTCACCGACGCCCCGCACTACACCTGGCCCTACATCCTCACGACGTGGGTCATGCTCGTCGTCGCCTCCGCGATCCGCCCGCTCCGGCGCGCATGAGCCGGGACGCCGAGCTGGTCGCCCCGACGACGGCTCCGCCCGATCCCGGCGACCGCCTCGGGGTGCGCGCGCGGGCCCGGCGCAACGGGCTCGTCCTCGCCGTCCTCGCGGTCCTCACCGTCGTCACCGCGATCATCGCCATCGCCGTGGGGGCGGTGTACGTCCCACCGGCGACCGTCACGCGGATCCTCGCCCACGCCGTCCTCAGCTGGCCGGGGCCGGTGACCTGGGTGCCCGACCAGGAGGCGATCGTGTGGTCGGTGCGCGCTCCCCGGGTGGTCCTCGCGCTCGCGGTCGGGGCCGGGCTCGCCGTGTGCGGCACGGCGTTGCAGGCCATGACGAGGAACATGCTCGCGGACCCCTACGTCCTGGGGATCAACTCCGGGGCGTCGTGCGGCGCGGCGGCCGCCATCCTCTTCGGCGTCGGCCTGGGCCTGGGGGAGTACGCCCTCTCGGGCAGCGCGTTCATCGGGGCGCTCGCGGCCTCGCTCCTGGTCTTCGCGGTCGCCCGGACCGCCGGCACCGTGACGTCGGTGCGCCTGCTCCTGGCGGGCGTGGCCGTCGGGTACGCCCTCTCGGCGGCGACGAGCTTCCTCATCTTCGCCTCCGGCTCGGCCGAGGGCGCCCGGTCCGTGATGTTCTGGCTCCTGGGCTCGCTCGCCCTCGCCCAGTGGGGCCCCTCCCTGCTCGTGGTGGTGGTCGTCGTCGCGGTGACCTGCGTGGCGCTGTACTGGTGGGCGCCCGGGCTGGACGCCCTGGCCATCGGCGACGAGACCGCCCGGACGCTGGGCATCTCGCCCGCCGCGTTCCGGACCCGCCTGCTCGTGCTTGTGGCGCTCGCCGTCGGGGTGCTCGTCGCCGCCAGCGGGAGCATCGGCTTCGTCGGGCTGGTGGTCCCGCACCTGGCGCGGCGCGTGGTCGGCGTCGGGCACCGCTGGGTGGTGCCGGTGAGCGCCCTGCTCGGCGCGACCCTGCTGCTGTGGGGGGACCTGCTCTCCCGCCTCGTCATGGCACCCCAGGAGCTGCCCATCGGCATCGTCACCGCGCTCGTGGGGGCCCCGCTGCTCCTGCACCTCGTCCGTACCCAGTACTCGATCACGCTCACCTGAAGAAGGGCGCCACCGTGAGGGGTTCTCCCATCCTGCCGGCCGTCAGCGGTCTCGCCGCCCTCCTCGTGCTCGCCGCGTGCGGGGCGGGAGGCGGCGCCGGCGTCGGTGCCGACCCGCAGCCGGGGGACGGCCCGCTCACCGTGACGAACTGCGGGGCGGAGGTCACCTTCGACCGGCCTCCGGAGCGGGTGGTGCTCCTGTCGAGCGCGGCGGTCCCGTTCCTCCACGAGCTGGGCGTCCTCGACCGGGTGGTCGCGCGCGCGGGTCAGTACCCCGCGGAGTACTACGACGAGCCGACGCTCGCCGAGGTCGACGAGATCCCCCTGCTCACGGACAAGACCGACACGGCGGGGCACCTGCAGATCTCCCGGGAGGTGGTCATCGCGCAGCGCCCGGACGTCGTCCTCGGCGGGGTGGACAACCTCGACCGGCAGACGCTCGCGTCCGCGGGCATCGCGCTCCTCGAGGAGCCGGCGATGTGCGACGCGGGCCTGCCGGCCGTGAGCTTCGACGACGTGTACGCGCAGATGCAGTTCTACGGGACGGTCTTCGACCGCACCGACGAGGCGGCGCGGGCCGTGGTCGACCTGCGCGAGCGGGTGGACGCCGTCGCCGCCACCACGGACGGCGCCGCCGGGACCCGCACCGCGGCCGTGCTCTACCCGACCGTCGGCGGGGGCGTCACCTACGCCTACGGGACCGGCAGCATGGCCCACCCCCAGCTGGAGGCCGCGGGCCTCACGAACGTCTTCGGCGACGTCGAGGACCGGGTCTTCGAGGTGACCCGGGAGGAGCTCATCGGCCGCAACCCCGACGTGCTCGTCCTCCTCTACGGCGACGGCGACCCCCAGCTCGTCGAGGACGCCGTCACCTCGCTCCCGGGGGCGTCCGGGATGACCGCCGTGCGCGAGGGCAACATCCTCGTCCAGCTCTTCAACTTCACCGAGCCGCCCACCCCGTTGTCCGTGGTGGGGCTCGAGCGGATCGTCGAGCGCTTCGGCACCGGGACGACGCCGTGATCGAGGTCCGGGGCGTGTGCTTCCGCTACGGCAGCGCGCCCGTCCTGCGCGACGTCGGCATCACCGCCCGCGACGGCAAGGTGCTGGGGCTGCTCGGCCCGAACGGCAGCGGCAAGACGACGCTCCTGCGGACCCTGTACGGCTCGCTGCGCCCGGAGAGCGGGACGGTGAGCATCGACGACGACGACGTCGCCCGGTTGTCCACCCGCGAGCTCGCCCGCCGCATCGCCGTCGTCGTGCAGGAGCACGGCGGGGACCTGCCCGTGACGGTCGCCGACCTCGTCCTGCTGGGCCGGACCCCGCACCGCGGCTCCTTCGCCCAGACGACGGCGGACGACCTCGACATCGCCGCTGACGCGCTGGAGCGCGTCGGGGCCATCCACCTCGCCGGCCGGCCCTTCGCCGGGCTGTCGGGCGGGGAGAGGCAACGGGTCCTCGTCGCCCGGGCCCTGGCGCAGGCCGCCGGCCACCTGCTCCTGGACGAGCCGACCAACCACCTCGACGTCCGGTACCAGCACGAGGTGCTCGACCTCGTCCGCGGCCTGGGCACGACCGTCGTCGTCGTGCTCCACGACCTCAACCTCGCCGCGGTGTACTGCGACGAGGTGGTCCTGCTCGAGGACGGGCAGGTGCGGGCGGCCGGCACGCCCGACGAGGTCCTCGTCCCCGACATCCTCGAGCCGGTCTACGAGGTCCGGGTGCGCCGCGTCGAGATCGAGGGCGGGTTCCAGCTCGCCTTCCGCCCGCGGACGGGGACGGGACCGGCGTGGGCGCCCCACGCGGGTGCGGCGGCCGACCTCCCACGGGGGCGGGGGTGACGGCGTGCGGATCACGGTGGACGACGTCCAGGTGCTCGGGCGGCGAGAGCCGATGCTGGAGATCGACCACCTCGAGGTGAGCACGGGGGAGTGCGTGCTCGTCGCCGGTGACCCCTGGCAGGGCCACACCGCGCTGGCCCTCGTGGCCACCGGCCGGCTGGCGCCCTTCACCGGGACCGTCGTGCTCGTGGAGGACGACGGGACGACGAGCACCGAGCCCGCCCGGCTGCGGGAGGTGAGCGCCGTCGTCGACCTGCCCGGGATCACCGAGCCGGACGACCCGGTTCCCGTGGGCACCGTCGTCGCCGAGGGGCTCGCGTTCGCGCACCGCCCGGCCAGCCACCGCGCGGCGACCGAGTGGCTCGGCCGGCGGGCCATGCGCCCGCAGGAGAGCGAGCGCATGGACGCGGTCCACGGGGCGGTGCGCACCGAGCTCCTCGCCTCCCTGGCCACCGAGCGGCCGGACGTCCGGTTCCTCGTGCTCACGCTCCCGGACCGGCACGGCGGCGCGCCCGCCAGCTGGTGGTCCCTGGCCCAGGAGCTCGCCTCCCGCGGCTACGGCGTCCTCGTCCAGTGCACGCCGTCGGCGGCCCGGGACCTGGGGGCGAGCGTGCCCGTGCCCGAGGGGGAGGGGTCCCGCCGGGCCGCCCCCGTCGAGGCGATCCGCCTCACCCCGCCGACGGCGCCCGCCCCAGCGACGGCGCCCGCCCCGCCCGCGCGTGCCGAGTCGGAGGTCGAGCTCACCGACCCCACGCGCCTCTTCGACGGCGCCCACGCCGCCCCCGCCCCACGCGGCCGCCGACGCCGCCGACGGGCCACCGACTCCCCGAAGGAGGCCGACCGGTGATCGCCATCCGCCTGGTGGGCACGGAGCTGCGCCGCCTCACCGCCGGGACCATGCCCCGGCTCGCCCTCCTCGCGATGATCCTCATCCCCTCGCTCTACTCGGGCCTGTACCTCTTCGCCAACGAGGACCCCTACGGCCGGCTCGGGGAGGTCCCCGCGGCGCTGGTGGTCGAGGACCGCGGCGCCACCAGCGAGGACCCGACGGACGGCACCACGCAGGACGTCGACTACGGCAAAGAGGTCGCCGAGCGCCTCCTCGACGGGGACGGCGGCTTCGGCTGGGTGGAGACCACCCGGGCCGACGCGGAGGCGGGGGTGCGGTCCGGCCGGTTCGACTCCGCCCTCATCATCGGCCCGAGCTTCTCGCAGGACCTCGTCTCGGTGGAGAAGTACCAGCCGAGGCAGGCGAGCCTCACGCTGGTGACGAACGACGCCAACAACTACCTCTCGACGACCATCTCCGACACCATCGTCGGCGAGGTGCGCGACACGCTCGCCGAGGAGGTCGGCACGAAGGCGGCCGACACCTTCCTCCAGGGCTTTGCCACCGTCCACTCCGACCTCGCCACCGCCGTCGAGGGCACCACCCGGCTGGTCGACGGCGCCAGCCAGCTCTCCAGCGGGACGACCGAGCTCGTCACGGGCACCGACCAGCTCGCCTCCGGCGCGGCAGAGGCAGCGAACGGCGCGGCGCGGCTGTCCTCCGGCGCCGGGGAGCTGTCCAGCTCCACGGCCCGGCTCGCCGAGGGGGCCGCGTCGCTCGCGTCGGGCCTGGACACCCTGCGCAGCCGGACGCGCGAGCTGCCGGCCCAGACGCGCGAGCTCGCCGACGGGGCGCGGGAGGTCGCCGGCGGGACCGCCGAGGTGGCCGCCGTCGGGGACGACGCCGCCGCGGTGGCGCGGGACGTGGTGACGCGCGTCGACGCCGCCCGGGCGGACCTCGAGGCGCGGGTCGCGGCGCTCGTGGCGGACGGGACCCTCACGGCGCAGGAGGGGGCGGCGATCACGACGGTGCTCGACGACGCCCGCGAGGTGGCCGGCACCGCGGCCGGGGCGGTCGAGGGGGCGGCGGGCCGGCTCGACGCGCTCAACGCGGGCGCGTCGGAGGTGGCCGCCGGTGCCGGCACGCTCGCCGCGGCCACGCCGGAGCTCGTCCAGGGCATCGGCACCGCCGCCTCCGGGGGGAGCGAGCTCGCGTCCGGGTCGGCCGAGCTCGAGGCGGGCGCGGGCACCGTGGCGAGGGACCTCGGCACGCTGGCGTCGGGGACCGCGGAGGTCTCGGAGGGGGCCGCGGAGCTCGCGCGGAGCAGCGTGACGCTGCGGGACGGCACCACCGAGCTGCAGTCCGGGCTGGCCGAGCTCAACAGCGGCCTGCAGGAGGGGCTGGGCCGGATCCCCGACCTCGACGAGGAGACCCGGGAGGCGACCGCGCGGACCCTCGGCAACCCGGTGACGGTGGACAAGGACACCCTGGCCCGGGCCGGCAGCTACGGCGCGGGCCTCGCGCCCTTCTTCATGTCCCTGGCCGCGTGGATCGGTGGCTACGTGCTCTTCCTCCTCGTCAAGCCGATGTCCACGCGCTCCTTGGCCGCGGACGCCCCGGCGTGGCAGACGGCCCTGGGGGGATGGGCCACGCCCGCCCTCATCGGCGTCGGGCAGGTCGCCCTCATGTTCGCCGTGGTGGCGTTCGCGCTCGACATCACCCCGGTGTACGCGGCGGGCACCGTGCTCATCCTCCTGCTCGCGTCGGCCGCCTTCGTCGCGGTCCTCCAGGCGCTCAACGTCTGGCTCGGCGCCGTGGGGGAGTTCCTCGGGCTGGTCCTCATGCTCGTCCAGCTGGTGACCGCGGGCGGCACGTTCCCGTGGCAGACGATCCCGGAGCCGCTGCGCTCGCTGCACCGGATGCTGCCGATGTCCTACACCGTCGAGGGCCTTCGGCAGACCCTGTACGGCGGGGACCTGGCGACCGTGGCGCGCGACATCGGCGTGCTGGCCGCGGTCTTCCTCGGCGGGATCCTCGCCACGACGTACGCGGCGCACCGTCACAAGGTCTGGTCCCCGTCGCGGCTCCAGCCGGAGCTGGTCCTCTGAGGTGGGTCGCGCCTGCGTAGGCCGGTCACGACGTTGGCGGGGGAACCGGGCCGAACCCGGTCCCCCCGCCGTGGTCCGTGAGGGTCAGGCGTCCTCCTCCTGCAGCATGGACCGCAGGTTGGCCTCCTGGTCGGCGGAGAGGTTGGTCTCGACGAGCTCGCCGTGGATGCCCTGCTCGCGCAGCGAGTTGTGGATGCGGTCGAGCACCTCACCCGACGTGAGGACGAACAACGCCGAGGTGCCCGGGGTGACCTTCTCCCGGACCGTCTTGATGAAGTCCTCGTCGATGCCCACGTCGGTGAGCGAGGCCGCCAGGGCACCCGAGGCGACACCGATGACGAGGCCGATGATCGGGATGAAGAAGATGATCCCGAACAGCAGGCCCCAGAACACGCCGCCGAGGATCCCGGTGGTCATGGTGAGCCGGGACTGGCGGGTCTTCGGCTTCTTCTTGCCCTCCTCCCACGAGACGGTCGCGGCGTCGAGGATGTGGACGAGCTCCTGCTTCTCCAGGGCCTCCAGCGCGTCCTCGGCGCGTTCCGCGCCGTCGGGGGTGTCGAACTTCCACACGGTCAGAGTTGCCACGTCGTGCTCCTTCACTGGTCATGATGGGTCTGCACGCTCACCGCGCACGTCCTCGGGCGCGGCCCTTCCGACACTAAGCCTGGGCCCTGTGACCCGCGACACAGGGTGGTCGCCCGCGACCTTCCTCCACGCGGACGCTCGCGCCACCGGCGAGAATGGCGGGCATGAGCGGGCGGCGAGGCGCAACGAGCGGACGGCCGGACCATCGCCGGTCGGTGGGGGTGGCCGCGCTGATCGGGGTCGCCGTCATGGCGGCGGTCGACGAGATCGTCTTCCACCAGCTCCTGGGCTGGCACCACTTCTACGACCGGGGCACGCCCGACGTCGCCCTCCTCACGGACGGCCTGCTCCACGCGGCCGAGCTCGTCATGCTCGTGGCGGGGATCTTCCTCGTCGCCGACCTCAGCCGCCGCCAGGCGCTCGCCGTGCCCTCCGCGTGGGGCGGGTTCTTCCTCGGCGCCGGGGCGTTCCAGCTCTTCGACGGGATCGTCGACCACAAGGTCCTCCGGCTGCACCAGGTCCGCTACGGCGTCGACCTGCTCCCGTACGACCTGGCGTGGAACCTCGCCGGCGTGCTCCTGCTCGCGCTGGGGGCCGCCCTCACGTGGCGCGCCGGACGTGAGGTGCGGCGCGCGGAGGCGCGATGAGCGGGTGGGTGGCTGCCGGCGTCGGCGCCGTCCTCGCCGGGGGGTACGCGCTGGCGTGGTGGGCGCGACCCGCCAGCCTGCCGCGCTGGAGCGGTGCGCGCACCGCCGCGTGGCTGGCGGGCGTGGTCGCCGTCGTCGTGGCCCTGAGCCCGCCGTTGACCGACCTCGCGCACCACGACCACCGGTTCCACATGGCCACCCACCTGCTGCTGGGGATGTACGCGCCCCTGGGGCTGGTCCTCGGCGCCCCCGTGACCCTCGCGCTGGGCTCCTTGCCCCGGCGCGGCCGCAGGGTGCTGACCGGCGTCCTGCGCAGCCCGCCCGTGCACGTGCTGTCCCACCCGGTCCCCGCGGCGGTGCTCAACGTCGGCGGGATGGTCGTCCTCTACCTCACCCCGCTGTACGGCCTGAGCATGGCCCGCCCGGAGGTCCACGCGCTCGTCATGGCGCACTTCCTGCTCGCCGGGTGCCTGTACACGTGGGCGATCGCGGGACCCGACCCGGCCCCGCGCCGCCCCGGCATGGCCACACGAACGACGGTGCTCGTCGCCGCGGCCGGCGCGCACGCGTTCCTCGCCAAGCTCCTCTACGCCCGCGCCGGGGAGGTGGCCGCCGGGCACGGCGACCCCGCGTCGATGGAGGCCGGGGCCCAGTGGATGTACTACGGGGGAGACGTCGCCGAGCTGGCGCTCGCGGTCATGCTCTTCGCGTGGTGGTACCGCCGTCGCCGGCCCGAGGTGGCGCCGCGGGCGAGCGCCGCGCCTACGCCGGGAGTGCCAGCGTCATCGCCATGACCGTGCGGACCGGGATCGGGCCACCGGTGTCGTCCTCGACCTGCCGCATCCCGATCTTCTCGGCGACCCGGCGGGAGGCCGTGTTGTCCGGGTGGATGAGGGCGACGAGCTCGGCGGCACCCAGGCCGTCGCGGGCGAGGTCGCGGCACGCCGCCGCGGCCTCGGTGGCGTAGCCCTTCCCCTGGAGCGCCGTCCGGACGTGGTAGCCGACCTCGAGGTGCGGCTCCCCGTTGACGGGCTGCCAGGTGAGGCCGCAGTCGCCGACGAACTCACCGTCATGGGTCTCGACGATCCACAGCCCGTGGCCGTGCTCGGCGTAGTTGCGCTCGTTCCACGCGATCCAGCCCCGGGCCTCCTCGCGCGTCTTCGGCGCCCGGTAGTAGGTCATGACGTCGGGGTCCCCGAGGAGGGCCGCCATGACCTCGAGGTCGTCGGGGGTCATCTCGCGGAAGCACAGGCGGGCCGTGGGGGAGGGCAGCATCCGTGAATGCTAGGGGCACCGGGTCCGGAACGGGCACGGCCATGCCCTAGGCAGCGTCGGCCTCCCGTGGCACCATCGCCGACGTGACCAGCAGCGACGCGGACGGGCAGCGCCTGCGCGACCTCGCGCGGCTGCGCCGCGTCCGCGACCGCATCGACCGGGAGTACGCGCAGCCCCTCGACGTCGCGGCCCTCGGCCGGGGGGTGCACATGTCGGCCGGGCACCTCAGCCGCCAGTTCCGGCTCGCGTACGGGGAGTCGCCCTACGCCTACCTCATGACCCGCCGGATCGAGCGGGCCATGGCTCTGCTGCGGCGCGGGGACCTCACCGTCACGGAGGTGTGCTTCGCCGTCGGCTGCTCCTCGCTGGGGACGTTCAGCACCCGGTTCACCGAGCTGGTCGGCGTCCCGCCGAGCGTCTACCGGCGCGAGGCCGCCGGGACGGTCGACGGCATCCCGCCGTGCATGGTCCGCGCCGTCACCCGACCGGTGCGCAGTCGAACGGCCCGAGGGATGGCACGGACGTCATGACGACAACGACAACGGGGTCGGTGCCCGCGCACGTGGCGGACGGGCACGACCTCATCCGGGTGCACGGCGCCCGGGAGAACAACCTCAAGGACGTGAGCGTCGAGCTCCCCAAGCGCCGCCTCACGGTGTTCACCGGGGTGTCCGGCTCGGGAAAGAGCTCGCTCGTGTTCGCGACGATCGCCGCCGAGTCCCGCCGGATGATCAACGAGACGTACAGCGCCTTCCTCCAGGGGTTCATGCCCTCGCAGGCCCGGCCCGACGTCGACGTCCTCGAGGGGCTGACGACGGCGATCATCGTCGACCAGGAGCGGATGGGGGCGAACCCGCGCTCGACGGTGGGGACCGCGACGGACGCCAACGCGCTCCTGCGGATCCTCTTCAGCCGGTTGGGGGAGCCGCACATCGGCTCGCCGCAGGCGTTCTCGTTCAACGTCGCCTCCATCAGCGGCGCGGGCGCGGTGACGTTCGAGACCGGTGGGAGGACGGTCAAGGAGCGCCGCGACTTCTCCATCACCGGCGGCATGTGCCCGCGCTGCGAGGGGATGGGCCGCGTCACCGACTTCGACCTGGCCGAGCTGTTCGACGACGCCAAGACCCTCAACGAGGGCCCCTTCAAGGTGCCGGGCTACAGCGCGGACGGGTGGTACGGCCGGATCTACGGCGCGTCCGGCCTCTTCGATGCGGACAAGCCGATCCGCGACTTCACGAAGCGCGAGCTGAACGACCTGCTCTACAAGGAGCCCACGAAAGTCAAGGTCGACGGCATCAACCTCACGTTCGAGGGGCTCATCACCAAGCTGCAGAAGTCGATGCTGTCCAAGGACCGCGAGGCGATGCAGCCGCACATCCGTGCCTTCGTCGACCGGGCGGTGACCTTCACGACGTGCCCGGAGTGCGACGGCACCCGGCTGAGCGCGGCGGCCCGGTCCTCCACGGTGCGGGGCATCAGCATCGCCGATGCGTGCGCCATGCAGATCAGCGACCTCGCGGGCTGGGTCCGCGGGCTCGACGAGCCGTCGGTGGCGCCGCTGCTGAGCACGCTGGGCGACACCCTCGACTCCTTCGTCGAGATCGGGCTGGGCTACCTCAGCCTCGACCGCCCGGCCGGCACGCTTTCCGGGGGAGAGGCCCAGCGGACGAAGATGATCCGGCACCTCGGCTCCGCGCTCACCGACGTCACCTACGTCTTCGACGAGCCGACGATCGGCCTGCACCCGCACGACATCCAGCGGATGAACGACCTGCTCCTGCGCCTGCGGGACAAGGGCAACACGGTCCTCGTCGTCGAGCACAAGCCCGAGACGATCGCGATCGCCGACCACGTCGTCGACCTCGGCCCCGGGGCGGGCACCGACGGCGGCACGATCTGCTTCGAGGGGACGGTCGAGGACCTGCGGGGGAGCGGCACGATCACGGGCCGGCACCTCGACGACCGGGCCCGCCTCAAGGAGTCGGTCCGTACCGCCACCGGCGCGCTCGCGATCCGCGGGGCGACGCAGAACAACCTCACCGGCGTCGACGTCGACGTCCCCACCGGTGTCCTCACCGTCGTCACCGGGGTGGCCGGGTCGGGCAAGACGTCCCTCATCCACGGCAACCTCGCGAAGCGGGACGACGTCGTCGTCATCGACCAGACCGCCATCAAGGGCTCGCGCCGGTCCAACCCGGCGACGTACACGGGCCTCCTCGAGCCGATCCGCAAGGCGTTCGCCAAGGCGAACGGCGTCAAGCCGGCCCTGTTCAGCGCGAACTCCGAGGGGGCGTGCCCGACGTGCAACGGCGCCGGCGTCGTCTACACCGAGCTCGGGGTCATGGAGACGGTGGCCACCACGTGCGAGGAGTGCGAGGGCCGGCGCTTCCAGGCGGCGGTGCTCGAGTACACGCTCGGCGGCCGCAACATCGCCGAGGTGCTCGCGATGTCCGTCGCGCAGGCGGAGGAGTTCTTCGGGACGGGGGAGGCGCGGACCCCGGCCGCGCACAAGGTCCTCGACCGGCTCGCCGACGTCGGGCTCGGCTACCTCACGCTCGGCCAGCCGCTCACCACGCTGTCCGGCGGCGAGCGGCAGCGCCTCAAGCTGGCCACCCGGATGGGGGAGGGGGGTGGGACCTACATCCTCGACGAGCCGACGACGGGGCTCCACCTGGCGGACGTCGAGCAGCTCCTCGGGCTCCTCGACCGGCTCGTCGACGCCGGCCGTTCCGTCATCGTCATCGAGCACCACCAGGCCGTCATGGCGCACGCCGACTGGATCATCGACCTCGGTCCGGGCGCCGGGCGCGACGGCGGCCGGATCGTCTTCGAGGGCACGCCGGCCGACCTCGTGGCGGCGCGGTCCACCCTCACGGGGGAGCACCTGGCGGAGTACGTCGGCACCTGACCGGCCGAGCTCAGTCCCGGCGCACCGCGTAGCGGAGCCAGAGCGTGCCGTTGTCGAACCGCCGCTCCACGAGCAGCTCGAGGTCCAGCCGCAGGTCCTCGGGCCAGAAGCGCAGCCCGCCGCCGACGGACACCGGCGCGAGGTAGGGCTGGACCTCGTCGACGATCCCGGCGCGCAGCGCGTGCGCCGCGAGCGTCGGGCCGTCGATCGTCGCGTCGTGGTCCAACGCTGACACCTGGGCGCGCACGGCCTCGGGGTCGAAGGTCCGCTCGAGCGTGGTCCGCGCGGTGGTGGGCGCGTCGAGCGTCGTGGAGTAGACGACCTTGGACGCGGCCTGCCAGACGGCGGCGTACGTGCGGACGAACTCGGGCGCGTCCGGCGCGTCCAGCGCCGTCTCCCAGAACGACATCGTCTCGTACATCCGGCGGCCGTACAGGTAGGTGCCCACCGACCGCGTCTGCTCGGAGACGAAGTCGTGCAGGTTCGGGTCCAGGGCCCCGCCCCAGTCGCTGCTGCCGGAGGTGTCCGACGCGTAACCGTCGAGCGAGGTGAACATCGAGTAGATGAGGCGCCCCATCGGTCCACTGTAGGAACCGCCGCCGTGGGGGGCTAGAGCCCTGGGGTCACGGCTCGAGACACGCCCGCCAGGTGGTCGAGTGCCGACGACCGCCACCCTGTCGGGTCGTCACCGGGCGGCACGAGTGCCCAGGCGTCCGCCTCCCACAACATCTCCACCGTGGGCGCCGTCGGATCGGGCATGAGCCCAAGTCCAGCACAGACGTCCCGGGCCGGACCGCACCATCTGCACTTCGTCACCGGTCGGCGTGCCGCCGATAATGTACATTATGTCATTACGCTCAAGAGAGGCGCGCCGGACGCCCCGCTCTCACGCACCCTCCGCACCCCCACGGCCGAGGCAGCGGGCCGTCCACCTGCGCACGCTCCTCCATCGGTGCGCCCGGCACCGATGGGATGGCGGTTCGACCGGCGGAGGCAGTTCAAGCAGTGCCCGCAGCCGCTCGGCGATGCGCTACGACCCGGCGCCCGGCGCATCCGTAGCCGGCGCTCAGGTCACCCGGAGATCGTCCCGGTCGCCGTCCGGCTGGGCTGCTTGATGGACCGCGTCACCGTGAACCGGCCGTTGTCGCCCATCACCTTGGTGGACCCGACGATCCGGCGCAGCGCGCCGGCGTGGCCGAGCCGCGAGTTGAACACCGTCCAGAGCTCGCCGCCGGGACGGAGCACGCGGGCGGCGTCCTTGAACAGCTCGATCGCCACGTCGGGCTGCAGGGTGGCGCCGACGTGGAAGGGCGGGTTGCACACGATGAGGTCCGCCGAGCGCGGCGGCTGGCCCTCCAGGCCGTCGGCCCGGACCACCTCGACGCGGTCGGCCACGCCGTTGGCCTCGAGCGTCGCCCGTGCCGAGCGGATGGCAGCGTCGGACGTGTCCGTCGCCACCACGTGCAGGTCCGGTCGCTGAGCGGCGAGCCCGACGGCGAGGGCTCCGGTGCCGCAGCCGAGGTCGATCGCGTCGCGCGCCGCCGGGCTCATCTCCGGCAGGAAGCTGAGGAGGTAGCGCGTGCCCATGTCGAGGGAAGGGCCCGCGAACGCCGCGCCGTGCGCCGCGATCGACATGCCGCTCTCCTCGTCGACCTGCGTGCGCGGGAAGGAGGGGAACGTGGCGGGGGCCGTCGGGCGCCGCGCGATGAGGCAGCGCGACTTCTGCCGGGCGAGCGACGCCGTCACGTCGGCGAAGTGCTGGCCCAGGACGTCGTTCATGCCGCGGGACATGTGCTTGAGACGGCCGCCGGCGACGACGACGACGTCGGGTGCCGCGTGGGCCGCGATTAGCTCCGCGATCTCCTCGAGCGCCGCCAGCCCGCGAGGGAGCTGGAGCAGGACGACACGCGCCCCGGTGACGAGCTCCGGGACCAGGCTCAGCTGGCGGAACGTGCCGGCGAGACCCTCGCGCTCGGCGTTGGCGACGAGGGCCCGCTCGTGGACCAGGGTGTCCTGGTGCACCCGCACGTCCCGCGCCCCGTGCAGCGCGACCGCCCCGAGGGTGAGCGCGCCGTACCGGTCGCCGATCACCACGACCTCGCCCGGGCCCGCGCCGGCCAGGGCCGCGGCAGCCTCGTCGAGGACGAGGCGGTCCGTGGCGTCGACGGCCACGAGGTCGTGGGCCTCGATGTCGGGGTACCTGCGGAGCCGGTCGAGGTCGAACGTAGGAGCGGTCATTCCTCCATCATCCCCCTCCCCCGCCGCGCTCGATCTCCGCGGCGGCCGGGCCCCGGGACAACGTGCCGAAGGACACGGCCAGGACGCACCCGCCGGGCCCGCCGGGTGCTCAGCCCGGCTTGCCGCCGATGACGACCGCGTGCCAGGCGCCCGCGCCGCCCGCACCGGAACCGGTGACCCCCACGCTCGTGACATCGGCCACGGCGATCGGCTCCTCCTGAACGCCGAGCCCGCACGGAACGTCCGCATAGGCGATCGATGTCGCCTCCGTGCCCCCTCCGCCGCTCGTGGCGGCGACGTCCACGGTGAAGTCCGCGGTGCCCTCGCCGAAGCAGGACAGCTGGATGGTCTCCACCCACGGCGCCGCGTCGAGCAGCAGGACGACCCGACCCTCCGTGCGCGACACCGCGTCGCCGGCCTCGCACCGGCCGGTCGCGGCCCCCAACGAGCCGGCGGGCGCCTCCTCGGCGAGGCGTCCGTCCATCCACAGCGTGATCTCGTCGTCGGTCGGGACGTCGGGCGCGCCGCACCCCGCGACCGGCACCCCGAGCCGGAGCAGCATCGGGGCGCGCGCCGCGGCGGCGCCGGTGCTGGACATGCCGGCACGCTACCGACCCGCGCATGCTGATGACGGCACTTTCCCGCCGTCGACGTCCTCTGGCGGCGTGCGCGACTTCGGGCACTTATGTCGTGGACATGCGCCAGGTGGGCCGCCACAATTCGGGGAATGACGTCCTCGCGGCAGCGGCCCCGCGCTGCCCTCCTGGTCACCGCCCTGCTCACCACCGGCGCCCTCGCCGCGTGCAGCGATCCCACGGACGCCATCGCGCAGTCCGCGGACGACCTCGCGGCCGCGCTCGAGGCGGGCGATGCCTCGGCGGTCACCTGGGCCGGCGACGCCCCGGACCTGGCCGTCCCGCTCGGTGACCTCGCCGACCTCCCGCGCACCGTCGAGGTCGCCTCCGTCGGCGAGGTCGAGGAGGACTCCGACCCGCGCACGGCCGACGTCGACCTCCGCTGGGCGTGGGACCTCGACGCCGACGGCGCCGGGGACTGGGAGTACACCAGCACCGCGACGCTCCAGGAGGACGAGGACGCGTGGGTGGCGGCGTACGACCCCGCCGTCGTCGCCGAGGGCCTGTCCGGCGAGGTCGCGCTCAGCCTCGCCCGCACCACCGGCGTGCGCGGCGAGATCCTCGCCGGGGACGGTACGCCCGTCGTCACCGACCGGCAGGTCCGCCGGGTCGGCATCGACAAGACGCACTTCCCGGAGGGCACGGCGGAGGCCGACGTCCGCGCGTCGGCAGAGGCCGTCGCCGCGGCCGCGGGCCTGGCCGACCCGGCCGCCTACGCCGACCGCGTCGTCGCCGCCGGCCCCCGCGCGTTCGTCGAGGCGATCGTCGTGCGGGAGGAGAGCCCCGACGTCGACCTCGCCGCGCTCGAGGCCCTCACCGGCGCCGTCGCGCTGCCCGACGAGATCCCCCTCGCCCCCACCCCCACGTGGGCGCGTCCGCTGCTCGGGCGGGTCGGGCCGGCGACGGCGGAAGTGGTCGAGGCCTCCGAGGGGGCCATCGCGGCGGGCGACGAGGTCGGGCTCTCCGGCCTGCAGTCGACGTACGACGAGACCCTGCGCGGCACCCCCGGTCTGCGGGTCTCCGCGGGCACCGGCGAGGGTGCGGCGGTCCTCTTCGAGCGGGTGGCCGTCGACGGCGAGGACCTGGCGCTCACCCTCGAGACCGGGATGCAGACGGCTGCCGAGCAGGCGCTCGAGGCCACCGACTCCCCCACCGGCCTCGTGGCGATCCGCCCGTCCACCGGGGAGATCCTCGCCGTGGCGAGCGGCCCCGGGAGCGAGGGCCAGAACACCGCGATGGGGGCCACCCTCGCCCCGGGGTCGACCTACAAGGTGGTCACGGCGCTCGCGCTGCTCCGGGCCGGCGTCGGGCCGGACACGACCGTGCCGTGCACCCCCGAGGCGACCGTCTCCGGCTACACCATCGGGAACTACCCCGAGTACCCGGCGGCCTACCTCGGCGACATCACCCTCACCCAGGCGCTGGCCCAGTCGTGCAACACGGCGCTCATCAACGCGGGGGCCGACCTCACGGGCGCGGCCATGGCCGACGCCGCGCGGTCCCTGGGCGTGGGCCAGGAGCTCGCCGGCGCGTGGCCCGCCTTCACCGGCTCCGCCCCGGCCGACGCCGAGGGCACCGGCCTGGCCGCCTCGCTCATCGGTCAGGGCGAGGTCCTCGCCTCTCCCCTGGCCATGGCGGTGGCCGCGGCGTCCATCAGCGCCGGCCACACCGTCACCCCCACGTTGGTCACCGGGCCCGAGGCGCTCGCCGACGCGCCGTCGGAGCCGCCGGCGACGCCGCTGACGGCGGAGGAGGCCGCGGTGCTCTCCGGGTACATGCGCGCCGTCGTCGCCGAGGGCACGGGCATCCTCCTGGCGGACGTGCCCGGGGAGCCGATCCACGCCAAGACGGGATCGGCTGAGGCCGGCGAGGGCGACGCCGCCCGCGTCGACTCCTGGATGATCGCCTTCCGGGGGGACCTCGCCGTCGCCGCCCTCGTCCACGGCGGTGGTCACGGCTCCGGGCCGGCCGGCGCCGCCGTCGAGGCGTTCCTGCGGACAGTCGGCGGGTAGCACGTGCGCGTCGTCACGCTCCCCCGGCGCCGCATCGAGGCGTTCGCCAGCTCGGGCGTCGTCATGGACTTCCTGCCCACCGTCACCGGTGGGCGGACCGGGGTTCGGCTCGCCCGCATCGATGCGGGCGGCACCCTCGGCCGTCATCGCGCGCCGACGCGTCAGATGTTCGCGGTCGTCGAGGGGACGGGCGTCGTGAGCACCACCGGCTACCCCGACGTCGTCGTCGGCGTGGGGCAGGCGGTGCTGTGGGAGCCGGGCGAGGACCACGAGACGCGGGCCGGCACGGCGATGCTCGTCGCCGTCGTCGAGCTCGATGGGGACCTGGAGCTCGGTCCCGAGCACGTCCTCGGCGAGGTACCCGGGCCCAGCTGAGCGGGACCCCGGCACCGCTGGGGAACGGCTGAGGGGGCCGCGCGCGCTCGCGCGGCCCCCTCAGGCGGTCACTACGGGGCGGTGATGGTGAGGTTCACCGTGCCGGGCGCGTCGCTCCAGTCGCGCAGGGCGACCAGGTGCAGTCCGGCGGTGAGGGGCTGCGACAGGTACGGGTCGCTCCACTCCCCGCTGCCCTCCTGGCTGTCGTCGGACTCGAACTCCTCGCCGTCGGGCGAGAGGACCGTGAGGATCGGGTCGCTGTCCTCGGTGACGGAGACGGTGTCGAAGACGTAGGTGCCGTCCGCGGGGACCTCGATGGCCCGCATCCAGGTGCCGCCCTCCGGGATCTCGGCCACCGTGGCGCCGACGGGGATGACCTCGACGGGGTGGACGTTGAGCAGGAAGTCGCTCCTGTCCCCCCCGTACTCCCGCACGACGACCTGGAGCTCGCCGGCCGGCAGCGCGAGGACGAGGCCCGGGTCGAGGCTGCTGGTGCCGTCGTCCTCGAGGAAGTCAGCGCGGTCGTCGTTGTCGTACGTCGTGCCCTCGGCGTCGACGACCTCGAGGACGAGGTCCTCGCTGCTAGCGGTGCGCACGTCGATGAGCACCACGCCGGGGGCGTCGAGGGTGAGCGTCCCGGACCACTCCGACTCGGCGTCCACCGTCGCGGTGAGCTCCTCGCCGAGCGGGATGGCGACCGCGTCCGCGGGCGTCCCACCAGGCGCGTCGGTGGTGGCGTCGTCGCTCTCCTCCGGGCTCGGGCGGGGGTCCCGCGTCGGCTCGGTGGTGGGCTCGGACGTGCTCGGACCGGGACCGGCCTCGTCGTCGTCGTCGCCGCCGAGCAGCAGGACCAGCGCGATGACGAGCGCGATCACGGCCACGGCGCCGCCGACGATGGCGAGGATGAGCTTGGTGTTCGGCCCCTTCTCGGGCGCGGTGCCCTGACCGTCCTGCTGCCAGACGCGCGAGCCGGGGGCTGCACCGGGCTGCTGGCCGTAGGGGTTCGCCCCGAGGTTCTGGGGCGCCTGGCCGTACTGCTGGGCCTGGCCGTACTGCTGCGCCTGACCGTACGGGGCCTCGCCGAACTGCTGGGCCTGGTCGTACTGCTGGGCCTGGCCGTACTGGTGGGTGTCGCCGTACTGCGGGGTTCCCGCTCCCTCGGAACCACCCTGGTCGGGCTGGCCGGTCGAGGCCAAGGGTGCGAACGACGTCGTCGCCGCCGTGTCGCCGGCGCCCGGCATGCCGTACTGCGCGGGCGTGGGGACGTCCCCGGCGCCTGGGGTGGGATCGGCGACGGGGGCCTGCACGGGCGCGAAGTGCCCGGTCCAGGACGTGCCGTCCCAGTAGCGAAGCCGACTTGGGTCACCAGAAGGGTCCGGGTACCAGCCCGGAGTGGGATTGCTCATATCGACGATAGTAGAAGATCGCCGACCGTTAGGCGGCACTTGTCCGACAGCAGTTATCGCGTGTCGTCGCGCGGGGTTCAGCCCGCGTCGCGCGCCCGTCGTCGGCGGGACAGCTCGTCCTCCTGCTCCGCCTCCTGCGCCCGCTCGGTCGGGAGCGCGGCGAGCGAACCCTCGACCTCCCGCCACACCCGGCCGACGGCGATGCCGAAGACGCCCTGGCCACCTTGGACGAGGTCGATGACCTCGTCCGCGCTCGTGCACTCGTACACGCTCGCGCCGTCGCTCATGAGGGTGATCTGCGCGAGGTCGTCGACGCCGCGCTCGTGGAGGTGGTGCACGGCGGACCGGATCTGCTGGAGCGAGACCCCGGTGTCGAGGAGCCGCTTGACGACCTTGAGGACGAGGATGTCGCGGAAGCTGTACAGCCGCTGCGTTCCGGACCCGCTCGCGGGACGGATGCTCGGCTCCACCAGGCCGGTCCGGGCCCAGTAGTCGAGCTGGCGGTAGGTGATGCCGGCGGCGCGGCAGGCGGTCGGCCCGCGGTAGCCGGTCTCCGTGTCGAGGTCCGGGAGCGCGTCCCCGAAGAGCATGCCCTGCGCGCGCTGCGGGATGCCTGGTGCGGCGTCCGCTGTCGCATCAATGCCGCTCACGTGGATCTCCCGTTCGTCCGTGCCGTCGGCGCGCATGCGCTCGTGGCTTCGATGTGGTCCACGCTAGGTCTGCGGGGTGGGCGCGTCAACGAACCGCGCCGCACGGACCGCTCCGGCGTGTCGCGCAGGCGTGTCTTACCCTCAACTCGAGGTTGAGCGTCGGTCCGCACCACGCTCCCCCGCCCGCCGTCAGTCGGCGAAGTCGGCGGGGTCGACGTGCTCGAGGAAGTGGCGGAACTGCTCGACGACCTCCCCGTCGTCGTCGGTCTCCATGGCGACGCCGGCGGCCGTGAGCACGTCCTCCTCGCACAGGACCGGGCAGTGCACGCGCAATGCCAGCGCGATGGCGTCCGACGGACGCGCATCCACCCGATGGCCGTTGGAGAGCAGCAGCTCGGCGTGGAACGTCCCCGACTCCAGGCTCGTCACGTGCACCTCGTCGAGCCGCACCCCGGTGGCGGCGAGCACGGCCACGAGCAGGTCGTGGGTCTGCGGGCGCTGGGGGACGATGCCCGCCTGGGCGGACGCGATCGAGGCTCCCTCTCGGGGACCGATGACGATCGGCAGCACGATCGGGCCGACCCGGTCCGCCAGCACGACGACGACCTCGTTCTCCGGGATGCTCACCCGGACCCCGAGCACATCCATCTCGCGCATGCCACGACGCTACGCCGCGGTGCTGGCGAACGCGCGCGGAACGCGCCGAGCACCGCGCGGCGCACCGCGCGGCGTCAGCGGAGCTCGTCGACGGCGGCGCGGAGCAGCTCGGCGTGCAGGGTCGCGTACAGCTCCGCCAGCTCCCCCGCCTTGGCGGCGCTGCGTTCGCGGGCGGCCCCCGAACGCTGAGCCCGTTCGGGCGCGACGACCTGGTCGATGACGTCGGCCTCGCGCTCGGCGGCGGTGCGGACCGTGCGAAGGTGCCGCGGCGGGATGCCGTGCCGGGCGAGCGCGCGGGCCGCCTGGACCACCTGCACCGCCCGCCCCGGATAGCGCCCGCGGGCGTCCGGGACGAGGACGCCGGCCTCGGCGATCGCCTCGACCTCCGCCAGGCTCGCACCGGTGAGGTCGGCGATCTCGCCCGCGCTCACCCGCGCGGAGGCACGCGGGGTGACGAGCTCGCCGTCGCGGGCCACCACGCGCGTCCCCGGCGCGAGCTCGACCGGGCGACCGGCGTCGAGGTCCGCGAGCTGCTCGCGGATCACGCGCAGCGGCAGGAAGCTGTCCCGCTGCGCGGCGAGGGCGAACCGGAGGCGCTCGACGTCGGCCTGGCTGTACATCCGGTACCCCGAGCCGGTGCGGCTCGGGTTGACGAGGCCCTGCTCCTCGAGGAAGCGGAGCTTGGAGACCCGGACGGTCGGGAACTCCGGCTGGAGCACCGCGAGAACCGCGCCGATGCTCATGCTCGCGGTCGTGGACGCCCCCGCGGGCCACGGAGCCGGGGCGCCGTCGCCGGGAGTGCCCTGGGTGTCCGCCGCCGCGCTGTCCTGCGCCCCCGCTGCCGTCCGGGATCGTGCTGCCGGGCTCACTGGTGTCCGGCGCCCTCGGCGCGCGAGGGGCTCGGGTGGTACGTGAGGCGGTACTTGCCGATCTGGACCTCGTCACCGGCGCGCAGGACGACGACGTCGATCCGCTCCCGGTTGACGTAGGTGCCGTTGAGGGACCCCACGTCCCGCACGGAGTGGCCGCCCTCGTCGGCGATGAACTCGGCGTGCCGGCGGGAGACGGTGACGTCGTCGAGGAAGATGTCCGTGCTCGGGTGGCGTCCGGCCAGGGTGCGGTCAGCGTCGAGGAGGAAACGGGACCCCGCGTTCGGCCCGCGCTGGACGATGAGGAGCGCGTGCCCGGGCGGGAGCGCCTCGACCGCCGCGAGGTCCTCCTGGGCCAGTCCCGTGCGGCCAGGAACGTCGTGCTCCACCTCGGTGAGACCACCGAAGCGGGCCGTCGTGCTCGCCGAGTCGTGCGGCTCTACGTGACTCATGTCCCCGCCTCCTTGCCTGAAATCCGCCGGCCCCCTGAGACCACCATAGTTGGCAACGTGCCCCCCGTTACACCCCATGGGGGCGGAGGCCGTCTCATGGGACGTCCGCCGGAACCGCGTGCTCCGGTTCCTCGAGGGTCCGGGTTGCGGTGATCTCGACCCGCTCGAGCTGCTCGAGCGCCGCCGTGCCGCCGGCCGTGCGGATCGAGGCCAGCGCCCCGCCGGGGATGTCCAGCGCCACCGCGAGTGTCTGCGGATCACCGATCGCCCGCCAGACGTACGGCGGCTGGACGAGGGTCCCGGACACGACGACGCCGTCGTCGCCCACGGTGATCCAGCTCGACGCCGTCATCCGCTGGCCGGAGAGCTCCACGGCCTCGGCTCCGGCGTTACGCAGCTCCTCGAGCACCGTGACGAGGGTGGCCGCGGGCACCTCGGCTCCCGGGTCGCTGATCCGCAGGACGACCCCGGGGCCCTCCACCGGCAACGTCCCGGCGAGGATGCCCTCGACCTGGGCCTGCGCCTCCGCCGCCGCCTTGGCCGCCGCGCGGGAGCTCGACCCCGACTCGAGCTCGGCGAGCTCCCGGCGCAGCTCCGTCCCCTCCCGGGCGAGCTCGTTGTTCCGCTCGGTGAGCTCGTCGAGCAGTCGCACGAGGTCGTCCTCGCGCATGGTGCTCAGAGTGTCGCCCTGGGTCTGGCGGACCTGCGCGACGAGCGCGAACCCCACACCCACGCAGAGCAGCACGATGAGCACGTGCACCCAGCTGCGGCGCGGGTGCAGGAAGAGGTCCTTGAGCCGCTCGCGCGCACGGTGCGTGCCGCCGGGTGCCGTGCTCATGCCCGGAAGATCTGCCGGCGGATCGACGCCGCGTTGGAGAAGATCCGGATGCCGAGGACGACGACGACGGCGGTGCTCAGCTGGGTGCCGACGCCGAGCTGGTCGCCGAGGAAGACGATGAGCGCCGCGATGACGACGTTGAAGGAGAAGGAGACGACGAAGACCCGGTCGTCGAAGACGCCGTCGAGGTAGGCGCGCGCCGCTCCGAAGAGGGCGTCGAGCGCGGCGACGACGGCGATCGGCAGGTAGGGCTGCAGGCCAGGCGGGACCGTCGGTTCGAGGACGAGCCCGGCGACCACGCCGATGATGAGCCCGAGTATGGCCAGCATGGTCAGCCCTCCCCCTCCAGTGCCTGCGCGTAGCGCAGGATCCGCACCGGGCTCGCGGGGAGCTCGAGGCGGTCCTCGCGTCGGATGTCGACCGTGATGCCGTAGGTGTCCCGCAGGAGCGCGAGGTGGGCGCCAGCGGAGCTGCGCGCGAGGCTCTCCTGGAGCTCGGTGGGGTCACCGATCGCCTCGACGACGTAGGGGCGCGCCAGCGGGGCAAGGTCGGCGAGGATCGCCCGCCCCGCCGAGCGGATCGCGCTGAGCGTGGTGAGCCGGTGCCCGTTGATCGCCACCGCCTCCGCACCCCCGGACCACAGCTCGTTCGTCACCACCTGGAGGTCCCGGTCGAGGACGTAGCCCTGCTCCGAGCCGGGCAGGCCCTCCTGCGCCTCCGCGGAGTCGTCGAGGGTGACCACGACGCCCGGGCCGGAGACGGCCGCGGTGCCGGCGCCGACCCCGAGGAGCGCGAGGCGCTCGACGACCGCGTCGTCCGCGCCCTCCAGCCCCTGCTGCTGGAGCGTCTGGATCTGGGCCGTCGTGGCCGCGTTGTCGGCGAGCATCGCCTCCCGGCGCTCCCCCCGTTCCGCGATCTCCGTCATGAGCAGCGTCCGCGCCTGGGTGGTGCTCTCCTGCGGGGCCCGCAGCTCCCGGGCCGCCCACACCGAGCCCATCCCAAGGACCGCCGCGAGCACGACGACGACGACCCGGCGCCACACGGGCTGCATGGGTGCCTCGCCGCGCGCCTTGCGCGCCGCCGCCTCCGCGTACCCCGGGTCGAGGGGGCGCTCGGTGACCTCCCGCAGGAGGGTCATCGACACGTCGCGTCGGACGGTCACGCCGGTCCCGCCCAGGTACGGCCGCCTCGCTCGCGGCGGGCGATCGCCACCACCTGCTCGACGTAGAGGAGGCAGGCGAACCAGTACAGCCCGACCCCCCACAGGGCGCTGGCCCAGCCGACGATCCACGCCGCGTCACCCACCGCCCCGGGGACCGTGGCGAGCAGGAGCAGCGGGAAGGCGTACATGAGGCCGAACGTGCCGGCCTTGCCGGCCATGTGCACGGGCAGCGGCCCGTACCCGTACCGCAGGAGGATCGGGATCATCCCCGCGAGGACGAGCTCGCGCAGCACGATGACCCCCACCAGCCACCAGGGGACGAGCTCGCGGTACGCCAGGCCGATGAGCGTGACGAAGATGTACAGGCGGTCGGCGGCGGGGTCGAGCATCTGCCCGAGGCGGCTCGTCTGGTTCAGCCGCCGGGCGATGAACCCGTCGAGCCAGTCGCTCGCCCCCGCGACGGCGAGGACGACCAGCGCGGCGACGTCGTGCCCCGAGAGGATGAGCCAGGCGAACACCGGGACCAGGAGCAGCCGCAGGACGCTGATGACGTTGGGGATCGTCCAGACGCGGTCGACCACCGTGTCGACCTCACGCTGCGTGCTCACGCCCGCCAGCCTACGCAACGGTGGGGCGGGCACGTCGCAGGTCCGGCAGCGCGTGACCGGTGCCCCGCCACCCGGCCGGTCAGCGGCGCGCCGGCGGCACCCGGAACGCGCGGGTGCGCACCTCGGCGTGGACCCGGTCGAGCACCTGGACCTGCTCGTCCGAGCGCTCGACCAGCGTGTCGTAGGCGTCGCCCGGCAGGTCGAGGTCGTCGCTGAGGTCGGAGAGCGTCTGCCACAGCCCCCGCTTGGCCATGACGGCTCCCCGCATCACCTCGATCTCGAGGAGCAGCCCCATGGGCGAGCGCTGGAACGGCCGCCCGTGGGCCACGAGCCGCGCGGCCCGCTCACCCAGCATGGCGGCGAGCTGGCGGGGGCGGCGGGGCGCGACGCCGAGGAGGTCGATCGTCTCGCGGAGCAGGCGGGCCTCCTCGCCCACCTCGGTCGCGAGCATGGCGAAGTCCTTCCCGAAGGGCCGGTCGTCCCAGGTCTTGGCGAGCCGCTCGAACCGGTTGATGCCGCCCGCGGCGCCGGCGAGGTGGTCGCCGAGGTAGAGACCGAGAAGATGGCCGTCGAGGTGCTCGGGTACTGCGGGCATGACGCCTCCGGTGCGTGCGACGCGTGGGGGCTCCACCTCACCACCGCTCCGACGGCGGTGCACGCCGAGCGACCGTAGGCTGATGATCATGACCTCGATGCGCTTCGGCATGTTCATCCCCCAGGGCTGGCGCTTCGACCTCGTCGGTGTCGACGAGGCGGAGCAGTGGCCCACCATGAAGCGGCTGGCGCAGCGCGCCGACGCCGGCCCGTGGGAGTCGGTGTGGGTCTACGACCACTTCCACACCACGCCGGTCCCCAGCGAGGAGGCCACCCACGAGGCGTGGACCCTCATGTCCGCGCTGGCGGCGTCGACCGAGCGGGTGCGCCTGGGCCAGATGTGCACGTGCATGGCGTACCGCAACCCCATGTACCTCGCCAAGGTGGCGGCGACGGTGGACCACGTCAGCGGCGGCCGGCTCGAGATGGGCATCGGCGCCGGCTGGTACGAGCACGAGTGGCGCGCCTACGGCTACGGGTTCCCCCGCGCCGGCGTGCGCCTGGCCATGCTCGACGAGGGCGTGCAGATCATGCGGCAGGCGTGGACGGAGGGCGTCGCCACGCTGGACGGCGAGCACTACCAGGTCGACGGCGCGATCTGCCGCCCGCTCCCCCGCCAGGCCGGTGGGGTGCCGCTGTGGATCGCCGGCGGCGGGGAGAAGGTCACCCTGCGGATCGCGGCGAAGTACGCGCGGTACACGAACTTCGACGGCACGCTCGAGGGGTTCACGCACAAGTCGGCGATCCTCGCCGAGCACTGCCGCAGCGAGGGCACCGACTTCGACGCCATCGCCCGGTCGGCCAACTACAACGTGATGATCGGCGCGACGGAGGCCGAGGTCGCCGAACGGATGGACGCCCTCGCGGACCGCCTGGGCCGGTACATGGACGCCGACGCGGTCGCGGGTCAGCTCCGCGGCTTCCGGGACATGCCGGCGTACGGCACGCCCGAGCAGATCGTCGAGAAGCTCACGGCGCTGCGCGAGGCCGGCATGACCTACGGCATCTACTACTTCCCCGAGGCCGCCTACGACACGTCGGCCATCGAGCTCTTCGAGCGCGAGGTCATCCCCGCTCTCGGCTGAGCCCGCGGGGGTAGAGCACCGGGCTGCCCCCGATCCCGTCGGCGTTCGCCATCCCGCGCATGAGCTCGCGCAGGGAGGACGCAGCGGTGCGTCGGGGGCGCCAGCCCAGCTCGGTCCGCGCTCGGGTGGTGTCCATGACGGGCACCCCCATGCCCATGTCGATCCACCCCGGGCTCATGGGGACCAGCCAGGCGTGCCACGCCGCGGCGAGGGCGCCGCGCACGAGGCGGGGCGGGAGCTCGACGAGCCGGCCGTGGTCGAGCACGCGGGCGAGGACGGGCGCGGTGAGGACGTCGTCGGCCGCCGCGTTGAAGGCGCCCGTGGCGCGCTGGAGGAGGATGCGGGTGTAGAGGTCGGCGACGTCGTCGGCGTGGACCGCCTGGAGCCGCAGGCCCGCCGGCAGCGGGAGGAACGGCAGGCGGCCGTAGCGCAGCAGCCCGACCGGTACGGCATGCCCGAGGAAGTAGCGGGCGATCGAGGAGCCCGCGCGCTCCTGGAAGATGAGCGCCGGGCGGACCCGCGCCACCCGCAGCTGGGGATGGGCGCGCTCGACCTCGTCGAGCAGGCGCTCCTGGTCGACCTTGTCGACGCTGTACTCGCTCGTCTCCATCCCGCTCGTGGGCCACGACTCGTCGCGGGGCACGTCGTCGTCGACGGGGGCGTAGCCGCCTACAGAGCAGGCGACGACGAGGTGCGGCACCCCCGCCGCGGCCGCCGCCGCGGCGACCCGGCGGGTGCCGTCGACGTTGGTCGGCCGCATCTGGTCACGGGCGCGGGCGGGCTGCAGCCGCCACGCGAGGTGGACGACGGCGTCGGCGCCGGCCATGACGGCCTCGAGCTTCGCGAGGAGCGCGGCCTCCTCGGCGGTGCCCGGATCGGGCTCGCCGATGTCGACGCTCACCCACTCCGCGCGGTCGTACGGCGGGACGTTCGGGTCGGGCAGGCGGCGCGCCAGCCCGACCACGGAGGTGACGCCCGGCTCCTTCGCCAGGGCGTGCATGAGGGCCGTCCCCGTGTTGCCGGTGGCCCCGACGACGACGACCCTCATGCCCCGTTCCTGCGTGTGGTTCGGACTCAGCTTGCGGGCTCCCCCGTGACGGCCGGGTCGTCGGCCCCCTCGGCCGGCTCGGACGGTGCCGGGCTGCCGGGGCGGCGGTTGTCGAGCATGTCGGCGTCGGTGTCGGGGTCCTTCGCCGGGTCGTAGGGCTGCTCGGACGGGTTCTGGGACGTGGTGTTCTCGCTCATGCCCCTAACTTGGCATCGCCCCGCGGCGCTCGCATCCGCTGGCGCGGACGCGAGCGCCGGGGACGGTCACTCGTCCTTCGCCTTGGCCCGACGCCCGGCGGTGCGGCGCAGGTCACGACCGCGCTCGACGTCCTTGCGCTCCTGCTCGGCCTTCTTGTCGCTGGCCTTGGTGTCCCGCGGCGGCAGCTGGATGGTCTCCTCGGCGGCGATCCCGCCCTGGAGCTCGCGCGCGCGCTCCAGCTCGGCGTCGAGCTCCGCGCCGAAGAGCAGGACGGCGTTCATGATCCACAGCCAGAACAGGAAGATGATGACGCCGGCGAGGGCGCCGTACGTCGCGTCGTAGCTGCCGAACTTCGAGACGTAGAAGCCGAAGCCGACGGAGGCGATGATCGCCACCACGATGGCGATGACGGCCCCGACGCTGATCCACCGGAACTTCGGCTGCTTGACGTTCGGGGTGAAGTAGTAGAGCAGCGCGACGATGACGATGATCGCGAGGAGCACGACCGGCCACTTGGCGATGTTCCACACCGTCACCGCCGTCGAGCCGAGCCCGACCGCGTCCCCCACGGCCTGGGCCACCGGCCCCGACAGGACGAGCATGAGCCCGACGAGGGCGACGAGGACGAGGAGCAGCGCGGTGATGCCGTACATGATGGGGCGCAGCTTCCACACCGGCCGGCCCTCGGGGACCTCGTAGATGCGGTTCATCGCGCGGCCGAAGGCGTTGACGTAGTTCGACGCCGTCCACAGCGCGGTGAGGATACCGATGATGAGGGCGAGCCCGGCGCCCGGGGCGCTGGTGAGGCTCTCGATGATCGGCCTCAGCTGCTCCAGCGCATCCTCGGGCACGAAGTCCGAGGCCATGTCGAGGATGGTGTCGGTCGTCGACTGGGCCTGGCCGACGAGGCTGAGGAGGGAGACGAGCGCGATGAGCGCGGGGAAGATCGACAGGACGGCGTAGTAGGTGAGCGCCGCCGCGAGGTCGGTGCACTGGTCGCTGAGGAACTCCCGGATCGTCTTGCGCAGGGTGTAGCCCCAGGACGGCTTGGTGAGGTCGCTCGGCGCATCGGGCTTGCGGTCGTCGTCGGGGTCCGCGGCGGTCCTCCCGCGCGCCTCTTGCCCCTCGCTCTGCCTGCTGTTCGCCATCGTGCCCTCCGTCGTGTCATCCGTCGCGCCCGTGCGCGACGGGGCCCAGCCTTACTGCTCCGGGTGCCGAGCGCCCGCCGAGAGGTCGCCGTCCACCTCGGCAGCGGCCCCGACGAGGGTGATGGCCTCGTCGTCGTCCCGCCCCTCGGCGCCCACCCCGACGGTGACGCCGTCGCCGATCCGCGCCCGCTCGTCGACGATGGCACGCACCACGCGCGCACCCGCCCCGACGACCGCGCCGTCGATGATCACGGAGTCGACGACCTCGGCGCCGGCGTGGATGTGCACCCCGGGGCCGATGACACTGCCGCGCACCCGGCCCTCGATCCGCGCCCCCGGGCCGAGGAGGGAGCTCTCCACCTCACCACCGCCGCTCACCCGCGCACCACCGCGGCGGGCGCCCCGGGTGCTGATCGGCCAGGCCTCGTCGTCGACGTCGAACGGGGCGTCCGCCCGCGCGAAGGCGACGTTGGTGCGCCAGTAGGCGGCCACGGTGCCCACGTCCTGCCAGTAACCGGTGTGACGATAGTCATGGGCCGTGCCGCGCTCGACGAAGAGCGGCAGGAGCGCCTCACCGAGGTCCGTGAGCGCGTCCTCCCCCTGCTCGGCGACGGTCTCGAGGCCGGCGACCAGCGCCTGGGGGTCGAAGACGAAGACCTCGGTGGTGACGATGTCCGTCGCCGGCTCGTCGGGCTTGAGCTGGTACCCGGTGATCCGCCCGTCCTTGGTCTCGACGACGCCGTAGCGGGTGTTGTCGCCGTCGTGCTGGACGGTGACCATGGTCACCTCCGCGTCGGAGGCGAGGTGCTCGTCGACCACGGCGGCGTAGTCCAGGCGGTAGATGGCGTCGGCGGAGACCACGACGACGGCGTCGGCCCCGAAGCCCTCGATCGCCGGGGCGAACCGCCACAGGGCGTCGGCCGTCCCCGCGTGCCAGCCCTCGCGCTCGTCGCCCTGGTAGGGCTCGAGGACGAGGAGGCCGCCGCGGGTGCGGTCGAGGTCCCAGGGGCGGCCGTTGGCGAGGTGGACGTTGAGCGAGGTGGGGTGGAACTGCTGGACGACCCACACGTCGTCGATGCCCGCGTTGCGCGCGTTGCTCAGGGGGAAGTCGACGAGCCGGTGGGTGCCCGCGAACCGCATGGCGGGCTTGGCGCGGTGCTTCGTGAGCAGCTCCAGGCGGGAGCCGGCTCCGCCGGCCAGGACGATGACGAGGGTTCGGGGGGGCGCCATGGGGGGTCCTCTCCAGTGGGGGCTCCCGCGATCGTCAGTCCTGGTCCGCGGCCCCGCAACCGGACGATCGGCCGCCCATTCACCCGGCCCCGGGCGGCGGCGGAAGGTACTGTGCCGTCATGTACCGGCGCGCCGCGGGGTCACAGGATCCCCGCACGCTGCGCTCACGCTCGCTGCTCCAGGACGCGCTGCTGGAGATCCTCCGCCAGTCCCCCGGCGCCACCGTCGCCGTCGCCGACCTCACCGAGCGGGCGGGCGTCAACCGCTCGACGTTCTACCAGCACTACCGGGAGGTCGACGACCTCCTCGCGGACGCCCTCGACGCCCGTGCGGTCGGCGCAGGGGCCGACCTCGAGTCCATCCCGCCGGACGCGATGAGCGGCAGCGAGCCGCCGGCGGCGTTCCTCGCGTACGTCGAGCACATCGCCGCGAACCGGGTCCTCTACCGCCGTGTCCTCGGCGGCCAGGGCTCCCCCGCGACGACCGAGCGCCTGCGCCGGCGGCTCGTCGACGCGATCGTCGCGAGCCTGCAACTGCGGCCGCCGCCGGCGACCCGCACCCCGACGATCGTCACCGCCTCGGCCATGGCCGGCGCCCTGCTCGGGGTGCTGTCGTGCTGGGTGGAGCTCATGCCGCACGTGCCCGCCCGCGAGGCGGCGGGCTGGGCCTGGGAGGCCGTCATGAGGGCAGCGCCCGACGCTACCTAGCGACCGGCCTCCGACGTGCCCGAGGTCTGGGCGGCCAGCGCGCGGCGCAGGTCGTCCTCCTCCTCGAGGAGGATCCGGCGCAGAGCGGCCGGGGCGTCGTCGTTCGCCTCGAGCCAGGCCCGCGTCCGGGCGAGGACCGCGGCGCCCTGCTGGCCCGGGTAGAGCCCCCGGACCAGGCGGGCGGCGATCTCGATGCTCCGCTCCTCCCACAGGCGCCGCAGCGACGTGAAGTACGGCTCCGTCCACGGCGCCACCAGGCTGGCGTGCAGCGGCTGGGTGAAGCCCTCGATGGTGGCGTCCACCTCGTCGTTGGACAGGGCGTCCTGCTCGACCAGCGACCGCCACGCCTCGGCCTTGACCTCGGCGTCGGGGCGCCCGACGAGCGCCGCGAGGTGGGACGTCCGGGTCGCGGCCGTCCGCTCGCGGGCGAGCTCGGCGTCGAGCTCGCCCACCTGCGCGTCCCCCACGGCGGCCAGCGCCTGCCAGAGCGCCCAGCGGAGGTCGGGGTCGAGCGGCAGGCCCGCGACGACGACGCCGCCGTCGAGCAGCCCGCGGACCCGCGGCGCCGCCCCCGGGCAGCTGGCCGCCGCGGCGGCGACGACCCGGGCCCAGACGAGCTGGGCGTCGGAGCCCGGCGCGGCTCGCTCCAGGTGCTGCCAGGCACCCTCGAACAGGGTCCGCCGGCCCTCGTCCCGGGCGGCGGGCGGGAGGTAGTGCTCGACGGCGAAGCGGGCGTGGGCGGTGATGTCGCGCAGCGTGCCGACGTGGTCCTCGCGGGCCGCGTGGGCGAGGACCGCGGCGAGGTAGTCCCCCGCCGGGAGGATCCCGTCGCGAGTGGCGTTCCACAGGGCGGACCACACGAGGGCCCGCGGCAGCGCCTCGGGCAGGGCGCCCAGGTGGGCCAGGGCCGTGCGCAGCGACGTGGGGTCGAGGCGGACCTTGGCGTAGGTGAGGTCGTCGTCGTTGACGAGGAGGAGGTCGGGCCGGCGCAGGCCCTCCGCCTCCTCGACGGTGGTGGTCCCCTCCGTGAGGTCGAGCTCGATCCGGCGGGACCGGCGCAGCTGCCCGCCCTCGAGGTCGTAGAACCCGACGGCGAGCCGGTGCGGGCGGAGCACCTCGGCACCCGTGGCCGGGTCGGTGCCGGCCTGGTGGAGGCGGAGACGGCGGATGACGGGGGCGCCGTCGTCGGCACTGACGCGGGCGCCGTCGTCGGCGCTGCCCTCGCCGCCGGCCTCGACGTCGGCGGTGAGCGTCGACGTCCCGGCGGTCTCCAGCCACGCGCGGCTCCACGCGCCCAGATCCCGCCCGGACGCCCCCTCCAGGGCGCCGAGGAGGTCGGGCAGGGTGGTGTTGCCGTAGGCGTGCGCCCGGAAGTAGGCCCGGGCGCCGGCGAAGAACGCGTCCTCCCCGACGTAGGCGACGAGCTGCTTGAGCACCGAGGCGCCCTTGGCGTAGGTGATGCCGTCGAAGTTCTGCTTGGCGGCCTCGAGGTCGGGGATGTCGGCGACGACGGGGTGCGTCGTCGGCAGCTGGTCCTGGCGGTACGCCCACGCCTTGCGGCGCGAGGCGAACGCCGTCCACGCGTCGGTGAAGCGTGTGGCGGCGACGCTCGCGTGCGCGCCCATGTAGTCGGCGAAGGACTCCTTGAGCCACAGGTCGTCCCACCAGCGCATCGTCACGAGGTCGCCGAACCACATGTGCGCCATCTCGTGGAGGATCGTGTTCGCCCGCGCCTGGTACTGGGCGTCGGTGGCGGCGGAGCGGAAGACGTACGCCTCGGTGAACGTCACCGCGCCCGGGTTCTCCATCGCGCCGAGGTTGTACTCCGGCACGAACACCTGCTCGTAGGTGCCCCACGGGTACGGGAAGCCGAAGGCGGCGTCGAAGAACGTGAGGCCCTGGCGGGTGATGGCGAGGATCTCCTCGGCGTCGAGGTGCTCGGCGAGCGACCGGCGGCAGGCGACGGACAGCGGCACCTCCAGGCGCGTCCCGTCGGCGCGGTCGACCGACCAGGTGCCCTCCACGCGGTGGTAGGGGCCGGCGACGACGGCGGTGAGGTACGTCGACAGCGGCGGCGTCGGGGCGAACGTCCAGCGGCGGGCGGGCACGGCGTCGTCGGGCGCGGCGTCGTCGGGCGAGCCGGGTTCCGGGGCGACGTCCTCCACGCGCTCGGGCGCGCTGTTGGACAGCACGTGCCAGGGGGCGGGCGCGAGCACCTCGAACGTGAAGCGGGCCTTGAGGTCGGGCTGCTCGGCGTTGGCGAAGACGCGGCGCGCGTCGGCCGGCTCGTACTGGGTGTACAGGTACGTCTCGCCGTCGACCGGGTCGACGAAGCGGTGCAGTCCCTCGCCCGAGCGCGAGTAGGCGCCCTCGGCGCGGACGGTGACGGTGGTCTCGACGCCGGTGGGCAGGCCGTGCAGGCGGATGCGGGCGCCGTCGAAGTCCACCGGCACCTCGCGGCCGTCGACCGTCACGCCGTGGACGACCGGGCCCAGGAAGTCGAGGAAGGTCTCCGGCTCACGCGCCACCAGGCGCACGGTGGTCGTCGTCGGAAAGGTCGCGCGGTCGGGGTCCGGCGCGCCGCGGAGGTCGAGCCGGACGACGTAGTCGGCGACGGTGAGGGCGGCGGACCGGGCGCGGGCGTCGGCGCGGGAGAGGTTAGCGGTGCTCACCGCGCAAGCACATCACACCGGGCCGGTGGCCTCGTGCGGCCAGCGGCGCCGAGCCAGGACGTAGGAGGGGTCACGCACGAGCCGGATCCAGCGGTCGACCGAGGTACCGGTGGGGACGTGGCGGACCGGGTCGAACCGCAGGGGCGGGTCGGCGTCGGGCCCGGCGGGTCCGGTGCCGGCGACGAGGTGGGCGATGGGCTCCCACGTGCGGCGGGCCGGCGTGGACACGCTGAGCACCCACTCCTGGGCGGTCCCGGACTGCCCCGCCGGGGTGAGCCGGAGCTGGAGCGCGCCCGAGGGGGTGCGCAGCGGCATCATCGTCGTCAGCGCGGCCTGGGGGCTGCGGACCGGGCGCAGGACGTAGCGGGTCAGCGTGCCGCTGCCCGTGGTGGCGAAGAGCAGGTCGACGGGGCGCCCGTCCTCCTCGAGCCGAAGGGCGACGCCGTGGATGTCGGGCAGGGGTGCCGGCAGCCCGATGGACCGCGAGGTGCGCACGAGGCAGGGACGGGGGCCGGCGTCGTCGAGCAACGGCACGCCGGTGGCGGCGCCACGCCGGACCAGCGTGCCGGCGTGGACGACGCCGCGCGGGTGCAGGGGCTTGGCGTTCCGGAGCGCGGCGACGGCGCCCAGCACCTGGCCGAACACCTGGCCGGCGCCGGCGGCGGCGGAGTCCCCGACGCGGGCAAGGAAGGTCATGGCGCCCAGCATCGCGGCGGGCGGCGGGTGACGCACGCCCGCGGGGCAACCGGGAGCCTCGACCCTCAGCGGGGCGGCGACGCTTCCCTCACACTGGAGCGATGACCCCCATGACGGTGGCCCGGCGGCGCCTCGGCGACCTGCTCCTCGCTCGCGTGGCCGGCGACGACGCCGACGCCGCCCGCTCGAGAATCCACACCGCGCCCGGACCGCGGTGGTTCCCCACCGGGTCGGCGATCCAACGGGTCCACGGGGACGCCTCGATGTACGTCGGCGGGCTCCGCGCCCTCCTCCTGCAGTCGCTGCACCCGCTGGCCATGGCCGCCGTCGCCGACCACTCCAACTATCGCGAGGACCCGTGGGGCCGGTTGGCGAGGACGAGCACCTTCCTCGCCGAGACGACCTTCGCGCGGGCCGACGACGCCGAGCGTGCCGTCGCCATCGTCCGGGCCGTCCACCGGCACATCTCGGGCGCCACCCCGGACGGGCGCCCCTACCGCGCCGACGACCCGCACCTGCTCACCTGGGTCCACGTGGCGGAGGTCGACAGCTTCCTCACCGCGCACCAGCTCTACGGGGAGCGGCCGCTCGACGCCCCCGGAGCCGACGCCTACCTG
The DNA here is from genome assembly GCF_003710105.1 of Georgenia faecalis. Taxonomy (GTDB): domain Bacteria; phylum Actinomycetota; class Actinomycetes; order Actinomycetales; family Actinomycetaceae; genus Georgenia_A; species Georgenia_A faecalis. Next base: position 1,729,855 of record NZ_CP033325.1, on the reverse strand, counting down.
GCCCAGGCCGCCGAGGTGGCCCGGCGCCTCGGCGCGGAGGACGTGCCCACCACGCGGGCCGAGCTTGCCGCCGCCCTCGAGCGGTACCGGCCGGAGCTGGAGCGCAGCGATGCGGCGCTCGAGGCGGCGGAGTTCCTCCTCCACCGCCCGCCGGTCACCGGGCCGGTGCGCGCGGGGTACGCCGTCCTCGTCCGCGCCGCCGTCGCGTCGTTGCCGCGGTGGACCCGGGAGCCGCTCGGGCTGCCCGACCACCCGCTGCGCGATGCCACCCTCGGCCGGGCCGCGGGGCACACGGTCACGCGCGCCTTCCGGTGGGTGATGGGCGGAGTCGAGCCGGTCGGAGAGCCGGCGGCGTCGGCGGATGGGGCGGCGGCGTCGTCGGCGGACGGGGCGGCGTCGGCGGCGGACGGGGCGGCGTCGTCGTCGGCGGACGGGGCGGCGTCGGACGGGGCGGGTGCGGCCGACGCTCAGCCGGCGGGGCGGGGCGGGGCATGACGGAACGCAACGTGCTCGGGCAGGCGCTGGAGGAGTGCGGCGTCGACCCGGTGACCGGCTACTACCGGACCGGGCGGTGCATCGCGGACCCGCTCGACGCCGGCAACCACAGCATCTGCGCGGTGATGACGGCGGAGTTCCTCGCCCACCAGCAGGCGACCGGCAACGACCTCGTCACTCCCCGCCCGGAGTGGCAGTTCCCGGGGCTCCGGCCGGGCGACCGGTGGTGCGTCGTCGCCGCGCGCTGGCTGCTCTCGCACGAGGCGGCTGCCGCCGCGCCGGTGGTCCTCGCCGCGACGCACGAGCGGGCGCTGGAGGTGGTGCCGCTGGAGGTCCTGCGGCGCTACGCGGTGGACATCCCCGACGACGCCAGCTCGCTGGGGTAGCCAGCGCGGGCCGGGCTCTCCCGTCAGCCGCACTCCCCCCTCGGCCGCACTCCCCCTCGGCCGCACTCCCCCGTCGTGATCTTGCAGAAACGCTGGGCGGTCAAACCGCCAGCCGTCGGACCGCAGGGCCGTCAGGCCCCTCCCACTCCCCCTCGTGATCGTGCAGAAACGCTGAACACCACGCTGTTCTCGGCACGCTGGGTGAGATCGCAGTGCTCATAGCGCTGGAACCTCACCCGGTGAAGCCAGAACAGCGCATGAGACCACGCCTTCGTGTCGGGCTGCCGTGTGCGACTCACCGAGCCGCACCCCCTCCGGCCCCGCGACACCGAACGCCGACGGCGGCCTATCCACCGCCGTTCCGCCGGACGGTGTGGTCTCCAGATGGAATGTCAGTGGTCGCCGATAGCGTCAGTGCATGGTCGAGGTCGGCACTGGAGCGGCACCGGCGGATGCACCCGCCGGCCCTCCTGGCGCGCGGCCTCAGTCCCCGGCGCGACCTCAGTCCCAGCGCGTGCCCCGGCCCCCAGCGCGGCCCCAGTCCCCGGCGCGAGCTCAGTCCCAGGCCCAGCCCCAGCCCCAGCCGCGTGGCGAGCAGACCGCCTACCGCCTCAGCCCGCGGTCGGCGCCCATCCCCTCCCCCACCGTCCACAGGCCGGGCGGCGCGCCCGTCGGCACGCTGCGAGCGAGCACGGTGGCCGAATGGGTGACGATGCTGGCCGAGATGGCCCCCGACGTCGACGACGCTGAGCGGGTCGACCAGATCCGCGTCCTCGAGGAGCTCAAGGCGGCCGCGGCGGCCGCCCAGGCGCGGGCGAGCGTCGACCTCGACGTGTCGCAGCGTCACGCCCAGGCCGCCGCCGGCGTCCCCGCCGCACGCCGTGGCATCGGGGTGGGTGCTCAGGTCGCCCTGGCGCGCCGCGAGTCGCCACACACCGGCGGACGACACCTCGGTCTGGCCAAGGCCCTCGTCCTCGAGATGCCCCACACCCACGCGGCCCTGACGTCCGGGGCGATCAGCGAGTGGCGCGCGACCCTCCTCGTCCGCGAGTCGGCCTGCCTCACCCGCGCGGACCGGGCGACGTTCGACGAGCAGATGGCCGGCGACGTCGCCACGCTCACCGCCCTGGGCGACCGGCACCTGGTCGCCCAGGCGAAGAAGCTCGCCTACGCGCTCGACCCCGCCCAGGTGGTGGCCCGGGCCCGCCGTGCCGAGACCGAGCGGACCGTGACGGTGCGGCCCGCGCCGGACACCATGACGTACCTCACCGCCCTGCTCCCCGTCGCCCAGGGCGTCGCCGCCTACGCCGCCCTCACCCGCGACGCCGACACCCGACGCAGCCAGGGCGAGTCGCGCACCCGCGGGCAGGTCATGGCCGACACCCTCGTCGAGCGCCTCACGGGCCAGGCTGCGGCGGAGAAGGTGCCGCTCGAGGTCGGCCTCATCATGACCGGGCCGAGCCTCCTCGCCGACGACGACGAGCCCGCGCACGTGCCGGGCTACGGCCCGGTCCCCGCGGGGTGGGCGCGCGACCTCGTCCGCGGCCGCCTCGACGACGACGCCGGGGTCTGGGTCCGGCGCCTGTTCCACGCCCCGGGAGCCGGAGAGCTCACCCAGCTCGACTCCCGCGCCCGCCTCGCCCCAGCCGGACTCGCCCGCTTCGTCACGGCCCGGGATCGGACGTGCCGCACCCCCTGGTGCGACGCCCCGATCCGCCACCAGGACCACATCACCCCCTGGGCTGACGGCGGGGCGACCACCGCCGACAACCTCCAGGGGCTGTGCGAGGCCTGCAACCACAGCAAACAGGCCCCGGGCTGGCAGTCGGAGCGCCGGGCCGGGCCCGACAGGCGCCACACCGTGGCCACCCGCACCCCGACGGGGCACGAGTACCTCTCGCACGCCCCACCCCTCGTCGACCCGCCGCCCGCCGCCGCCGCCGCACCTCCGCCATCATCGGCACCGCCGACGGCACCGCTTCGCCCCATCGAGGTGTACCCCGCGGTCGTCAACTGTGCCGAGACCCTCGTCGAGACCCGTTTCGCCGCCGCCCTGGCCGCTGCCTGAGGGTCATGGGGCGCGTGGCACTCAGGCCGGCGCCGCCCCCTGCCGGACCGAGGCCGACGCCGTGCCCAACCACGTGTGCGGGTTGCGGTCCCAGCACCACCCGAGCTTCGGGCGCCGCTGGCTGATCCAGATCGCCGGCACCCGCTGGTTCGTGCCTGTCCTCGAGCCGGCCAGGGAGAAGCAACGGTTGGGGCGCAGCATGTCGGGCCGGAGCACCACGAGGGCGAGGCCCTCGGCGATGGTCAGCGGCGTGCGGCCCGCCTGCGTGATGGCGGCGAGCGCGGCCTCCGGGGTGACGTTGAGGTACGTCGACCCGACGTCGACCCCACCGAGGAGGTAGGCCGCGCCGTCGGGCGCGTCCACGGCGTCGATCGTGCGGTAGGTGCGCGCCTCCTCGTCGTCGATGACGCTGAACCCGGTCCTGGTCCCCAGCCGCATCGCCGGCACGACGTCGTTCGGCGGCGAGTCCGCGAGGACGAGCACGAAGGGAACCCGGTCGTCGTCCGGGCCGGGGCCGGCCTGGTCAGCGGCCTTCGCCGCGACGTCCGCGACGCGGTCGCGGAGGGGGACGAGCAAGTCCCGGAACTCCGCCTCGCTCTGCCCGAGGAGCTGGGGGAAGCGCAGGTCCACGTACACCTGGACCTGCCGGGCCAGCTCGTCCTCCGGGGAGGCAGCCGGGTCGAAGGCGAGGGCGGCCGGGGAGCTCGGCGCCTCGAACGTAGGGAGGTGCTCGGGCGGGGTGACGACGTCGACGGGCATGGCGGTCCTTTCGTCAGGAGCCTTCCGTGTGGCGAGGAGTCAACGCGCGCCCGACGGCCGATGTTCCCGGGCAGAGGTGCAACCTGCCCCGCACGTCAACGGGCCGGAGCACAATGGCGCCACGATCGTCCGACGAAGGAGCACCCATGGCCTCGACGAAGTGGTCCGACCTCACCCCCACGGCGAAGGCGGCGGCCGGTGGGCTCGCCGTCGTCGAGGTGCTCCTCGCGGTCGCCGCGTGGACCGACCTCGCCCGCCGTCCTGCCGACCAGGTCCGGGGACCGAAGGGCGTGTGGGCGGTGATCATCGGCGTCAACATCGTCGGCCCCCTCACCTACTTCGCCAAGGGGCGTCAGGGACCACCGCGGTGAGCCGGCTCGACGACGACCAGCTGGCGGCCTTCGACACCGACTACATGGACGCCGCACGCTGGCGACCGATCGACGCCGGCCTGGCCCGGTTCCCCCCGGACTTACGCTTCCTCGACCTGGGCGGTGGCAACGGCCGGTTCGCCGACCGCCTCCTCGAGCGCTACCCGCGCGCTACCGCCGTGGTCGCCGACAACGCGTCGGTGCTGCTCGGCCAGAACACCGCCCACCCCCGCAAGCGGACCGTCGCCGTCGACGCCATGGGCCTGCCCACCGCGGACCTGGGCCGGTTCGACGTCGTCTTCGTCAACTGGCTCCTCCACCACCTGGTCGTGACGGGCGACTACACCGCGACCCGCCGCACCATCGCGCGCACCCTCGGCGACCTCCGTTGGCTGCTGCGGCCCGGCGGCCGGGTCTCGGTCTACGAGAACCTGTACGACGGCGTCGCGCACCACAACGCCCCGGGCCGCCTCATCTTCGCGGCCACATCCATGCGCCGAGCCGCCCCGCTGACGCGGCGCCTCGGCGCCAACACGGCCGGCGTCGGGGTGTGCTTCCAGTCCGGGGCCGCGTGGCGCGAGCTGGCCGCCGACGCGGGCTACGCGGTGGAGTCGTTCACGCCCGACACCCCGTGGGCCGTGTCGCGGCCGAAGCGGGTCGGCCTGACGATCCGCTCCGTGCGGTGCGGCCACTTCTGGCTGCGCCCGCGCGACTGACGCCCGAACACCTGGCGCCCGAACGCTGGCTCACTCGCAGGCGACGCCGTCCCCGTCGCCGTCCAGGTGCGTGCCGTACCCGGGGTCACCGACGCGCACCGGGGCCGCCCCCGCGGCCCGCGCAGCGCTGCAGTTCTCATAGGGGACGGTGCCGGAAGCGGGAGGCGCCGGGGCCGGAGCGGGAGGCGCGGGCGCGGGAGCGGGAGGCGCGGGTGCAGGACCGGGGGCGGCCGGCGTGGGGGCCGGCGCAGGCGCCGGGGCGGCGGCGTCACCCGCCGGCAGGGGCTCATCCGGGCACGTCGACAGCAGCCGGACCATCGCATCCTGCTCCGCCTGGGTGACCCACAGCCCGTAGGTGTCCTTGACGCCCACCTGCCGCGCCACGTACGCGCAGCGGTAGGCCCGGTTCGGCGGCAGCCAGGTGGCGGCGTCGCCGTCGCCCTTACTCATGTTGAGGGACCCGTCGACGGCGAGGAGGTTGAGCGGGTCGTTGGCGAACCGCACCCGGGTGTCCTCGTCCCACTGCTGGGCGCCCTTCTGCCACGCGTCGGAGAGCGCGACGACGTGGTCGATCTGCACGGCGGTGCTCGTGTCGTTGCCGCGGACGAAGGCGATCGTCGTCCCGCTGTACGGGTCGGCGAGGACGCCGGTGAGGACGACGCAGTCCCGGGTGCCCGGCCGGAACGTCTCCTCGGTGAGGTCGCGGGAGAGGATGTCGTTGCGGGTGTCGCAGCCGTTGCGGTCGACGTCGACCCACCCGCTGCCGAAGAGGTCCCGGTCGTACCCGGTCTGCGGCGCGCGGCCCTTGACCTCGAGCTCCTGGGCGGCGTCGAGCGCGGTGCCCGCGGCGGGCAGACCTGGCTCCCCCGTCGGCGCCCCGGTCGAGGCGACGGTGGGTGCCGGCTGGCCCGACGCGGTTGCCGCCACGCCAGTCGGCCCGGCGGCTGCGCCGCCGTCGGTGGACGGGACGACGGCGCCGCAGCCCGCGAGGCCGAGAGCGAGCACGCCCGCCGCCAGCAGCGTCGCGCCCCGCCGGAGGATCGACCGGCCGTCGCCGCCCGGCGCCGTCGGCCACTCGCCACCCGGCGCCGTCGTCCGGCCGTCACCCCGCGCCGTCGTCCGTCCGTCCCCCGGGGCAGTGAACCGGGCCGCGCGGATCCGGCTGGGGTGGTCGTCAGGCATGGGGCGGTCCCTCGTCTCGGGCGGGCTGGCCGCCGGAGCCTAACCCTTTCGCCTCACTCGTCTTCCACCTGCTGGCCACGTGTCGGACGTGGTGCGCGCCACGTCACCCGCGCGCACGGGGTGCGCCTTCCCACGGCGCTGGCGCCCCCCTTACAGTCGCCTCACTGCGGCGAAGGGCGGCTGCCATGGCGCACGAGCTGATGTTCGACGACGACGACCCCTACCTCGCGCGGCTGCGCCGCCTCGCGCTCGCGTTCCCGGACGCTGAGGAGGTCGTCTCCCACGGTCCCCCTTGTTCCGCGCCCGGAAGGCGTTCGCGGTCTACGGAGCCACGACCAAGGGCCCGGCGGGCGAGTGCCGCGCGTACCCCCACGCCCTCGTCGTCCTCGCGGAGGAGAGCGAGCGCCTCGCGCTCGAGGCCGACCCGCGGAGCTTCGTCCCGGCCTACCTCGGTGCCTACGGCTGGCTCGGCCTCGACCTCGCCGACGGCGGGACGGCCCCGGACGACGTCGACTGGGCCGAGGTCGCCGAGCTCCTCGACGACTCCTACCGCCAGGTCGCGCAGCCGCGGCTGGTCGCCCGCCTCGACGCCGAGGGCGGTCCGGCGGGGAGCTGACGCCCGGGCTGGCCGACGAGCCGACGCCCGGGCCGGCCGACGAGCTGACACCGCAGCCCCGGCACGCCTCAGCCGCGCCGCGGCGGTCGCCCGGTCCCCCGCGCCGGCTCGGCGGTCGTGGGGTCCTCCGGCCACGCGTGCTTGGGGTAGCGGCCGCGCAGCTCGGCGCGCACCTGCGGGTACCCGGTGCGCCAGAACGAGGCGAGGTCCGCCGTCACCGCCGCCGGCCGCCGCGCGGGCGAGAGCAGCTCGACGACCAGGGGCACCCGTCCCCCGGCGAGGCGCGGCGTGCTGTGCCACCCGAAGGCCTCCTGCAGGCGCACCGCGATGACCGGGCGCCCGGGGTCGTCGTATCGCACGGCGACGCGCGAGCCGTTGGGCAGGGCCACCCGCTCGGGCGCGAGCTCGTCGAGGCGGGCGGCCTCCGGCCACGGCAGCAGCCGCCGCAGCGCGCTGAGGACGTCGAGGCGCGCGAGCCCTCGGGCGTCGCGGATGCGCGCGAGGTCCGGCCCGAGCCACACGTCCAGGTCGGCGAGGAGGGCGTCGTCGGACACGTCGGGCCACGGGTCGCCGAGCGCGGCGCGGAGGAACGCCAGTCGTGCCCGCAACCCCTTCGCGGCCGGCGACCAGGGCAGGACGCCCAGCCCCTCCCGGGCGAGGCCGTCGCGGACGGCGGCGACGACCAGCGCCGGCGACGGGTCGGTGAGCCGCTCCCCCGCCAGCTCGATGGCGCCCAGGGAGGTGGTGCGGCGCGCGACGACCCGGCCGTCCGCCCAGGCGACCGTCTCCTCCTCGCGCACGAGCGTCGGCGCGGCCTGCCGGGCGAGGTCTTCGTCGATGGGCGCCGCGGAGCGGACGACGGCGTCGGAGCGGCCGGGACCGCGGTCGGCGTCGGCGACGGCGAGCCACGGCAGGCCGGTGAGCCCCGACCCCGGCGGCAGGACCGCGCCCGTGCCGGAGGCGAGCAGGTAGGCCGAGCCCCCCGGCCGCAGCCGGGCGATCCGGTCGGGGTGGGCGAGGGCGGCGACGAGGCCGACGACGCGGTCGTCGGGCAGGCGGTCCCGGCCGCTCGAGCCCGCCGGCACCGCGGCCCGTAGCCGCTGCGCCTGGCGCCGCCAGCCCGCGGCCGCGGGGCCGCCGCGCCGGAGCTCGCGCAGCGCCGCGACGAGGTCCCCGCCCGGCGCGCGGACGTCCTCCGACAGCAGCGCGACGACGTCGGCGGCCCGCTCGGCCCCCACGACGGCGGCACCGTCCAGCAGCGCGCGGGCCAGCCGCGGGTCGGTCCCCACCTCGGCCATCGCCCGGCCGCGCGCCGTGACGCGACCGTCCGCGCCCACGGCGCCCAGCGCCACCAAGGTGCCGTGCGCGGCGTCCAGGGCGGCGGCGGGCGGCGCATCGAGCAGCGCGAGGTCGCCGGTCCCCCAGCACGCGAGCTCGAGGGCGAACGCGGTGAGGTCCGCCGTCGCGATCTCGGGCTGGGGGTGCTCGCGCAGCCGGGCGTGGTCCGCCGGCGTCCAGCAGCGGTACACGGCGCCGGGGGCCTCCCGGCCGGCCCGGCCGGCGCGCTGCTCCGCGGCCGCGCGGCTCACCCCCACCGTGACGAGGCCCGCGAGCCCGCGCCGGTGGTCGGTCCGCGGCTCGCGCGAGAAGCCCGCGTCGACGACGACCCGCACGCCCGGCACGGTGAGCGAGGACTCCGCCACCGCCGTCGACACCACGACGCGGCGCCGCGGCCCGGACGTGAGGGCGAGGTCCTGCTCGGCGGCGCTCAGCCGCCCGGACAGCGGCCGGACGTCCGCGTCGACGCCGGCGAGGCGCCGCGCCACCCCCGCCACCTCGCCGGCGCCGGGGAGGAAGACGAGGACATCCCCGTCGCGCTCGCCGAGCGCGCGGGCCACGGTCGCGGCGACGTGGTCGAGGAAGGCCGGGGTCACCCCTCGCTCGTCCGCACGCGCCACCCGCGGCGGCGGCGGCGACCACACGACGTCGACCGGGTGGAGCGCCCCGTCGACGGCGATGACAGGTGCGGGCGTCGTTCCCCCGACGACGGCCGCGGTCCGCTCCGCCTCGACGGTCGCCGACATCGCGACCAGCGGCAGGTCCTCGCGCAGGTTCGCCCGGACGTCGACGAGCAGGGCGAGGGTGAGGTCGGCGTCGAGGTGGCGCTCGTGGACCTCGTCGAGGACGACGGCGCCGACGCCGGGCAGCTCCGGGTCGCGCTGCAGGCGGCGCAGGAGCACGCCGGTGGTGACCACCTCGATGCGGGTCGCGGCGCTGGTCCGCCGCTCGCCGCGCACGGCGTAGCCCACGGTGCCGCCGACCGGCTCGCCGAGCAGCGACGCGATCCGGCGGGCCGCGGCCCGGGCGGCGATGCGGCGCGGCTGGGTGACGACGACCCGGCCCTCGACGCGCGCCGCCAGCGCGGGCGGCACCAGCGTGGTCTTCCCCGTGCCCGGTGGTGCCTGGAGCACAGCGACTCCCCGATCGCGCACGGCGTCGCCCAGCGCCGCCAGGCCGTGCCGCACGGGCAGGTCCGGCGGTTGGGCGAGGAGGCGGTGCAGCGGGTCGGTCACCTCGTCAGTCTGCCGCGTGTCGCGCGGCCGGGACGCTCACGCCGTGCGGAGCTCGACGGCACCGCGGGGCGTGTCGAGCACGGCCCGCAGACCGTCGCCCGCGCCGGGGACCACGGCGAGGGGCGCACCGAGCGCGTCGAGGACGCGCTCCGTGGCGGCGACGTCGGTGGCCACCGCGCTCAGCTCCCGGAGGACGAGCACGGGCAGGTCCGCCTCGGCGGGGTGCGGGGTGTCGAGCCAGTCGATGAGGAACGGCTGCACGCCGCCCAGGGCGAGCCGGGGCCGCGCGGTCATCGCCCAGCGCAGGCTCCGGCCGTCGGGCGTGGTGCGACCGGTCCGCCGGACCTCGCCGACGTCCACCCCCTGGGCCCGCGCCCGGCCCACGGTCGCCGCGAGGTCCGCGGGGCGCACGGCCCAGGTGTGGAGCGAGGGGCGATCCACGCGCCCCACCTCGAGGTTGACCTCCTCGGCCGGGAGCGCCTGAGCGGGGTCGGGGCCGATGATCTCCAGGTAGGCCGTCCGCGGAGCGCCTGGCCGGTCGGCACGCTCCAGCGCGAGCAGGTAGTTGGCGGTCCCCAGGCCGGGGTGCGCCCCACCGGGGACGGCCGTCACGCCGGTGAGCGCGGCGAGGTCACGCACGCCCGCCTCGAGGTCGGGGACCGCCCAGAGCAGGTGGTCCAGGGTCGCGGGGATCGTCACGGCAGTCCTCTTCCCCTCCGGTGCGCTGGGTAGGGTGACCGACCATGGCCATCCCCGATCCGACCGTCCGCCGCGTCCTTGTCACGGGAGCGGCCCGCGGCATCGGCCGGGCGATCGCGGCCGCCCTGGCCGACGACGCCGCCTTGGTCCTCACGGTGCGCCGCCCGGCGGACGCCGAGGAGCTGCGGTCGGCCTTCCCGGGCGCGCAGGTCCTGCTGCTCGACCTGGCCGCGCCGGCCGCCGTCGCCGGCGCCTGCGCGGGCCTGCCGGATGTCGACGCGCTCGTGCACTGCGCCGGTGTCGAGGGCGTCGCGCCCGCCGCGGACCTCACCCCCGACCTCCTCGCCGCTGTTCTCACGACCAACGTCGCCGGCCCCGTCGAGCTCACCCGGACGCTCCTGCCGGGCCTGCGCCGACAGCGGGGGCACGTGGTGTTCGTCAGCTCCACGGCCGCGCTGCGCACCATCCCCGGGTGGTCGGCGTACACCGCATCCAAGGCCGCCGTGCGCGCCTACGCGGACACCCTGCGGGCGGAGGAGGCGGCCCACCACGTCCGCGTCACCAGCGTGTTCCCCGGACGCACGGACACCGGCATGCAGCGCCGCATCGCCGCCCAGGCGGGTCGGGAGTTCGACCCGGCCACCGCCATGGACGCGGCGAGCGTCGCGGGCGCGGTGCGGTACGTCCTGGACGCGCCGGCCGACGCCGTCGTGCCGGAGCTGACCGTTGAGCCCGCGCCCTAGGCCGCTCATCCCTGGGGCCGCACGAAGATCTCGTCGTAGTCGGGCTCGGCCGAGATGATCCCGTACTCCACCGCGACCGCGGCGATGGTCGCCACGCTCTCCTCGTCGAGGCCGGGCTCGTAGACCGCGAGGTTCGTCTGGTCGACCAGCTCGGGGTCGATCTGGAGCTGCTCGACGATGACCTCCCGGACGCGCTCCGGGTTCTGCGTGGCGAACTCGTTCGCCGCGTCCATCGCCGCCTGGAACCCGGCCACCACGTCGGGGTGCTCCTGCGCGAAGGCACCGCTGGTGATGTAGTACCCGATCGTCGAGCCGGGGAACGACTCGACGAAGTTGGAGATGAGCGGGGTGAACCCGTGGGAGTCCGAGATCGACTTGTGCGGCTCCACCGACCAGATGGCGTCCACGTCGCCGCGTTCGAGAGCCGCGGGCATGTCGGAGTAGTTCATCGGGGTGAACTCGATGGCGGAGGTGTCGACCCCGTTCGCCTCCAGCGCGGTCTTGATGGTGAGGTCGCCAAGGTTGTTCACCGAGTTCACCGCGATGTTCGCGCCGGCGAGCCCGGCGAGGTCGGTGATCTGGCCGTCGGGCAGGACGTAGATCCGGGAGGTGTCGAGCTCCGGGTCGGTCCCCACGCCGCAGCAGTTGGCGACGAACTTGATGTCGAGGCCCTGGTCGATCGCCTGCAGGTCGCTGACGACGTTGGCGTACCCGATGGGGCTCTCCTGGTTGACCACCGACGGGACGATCGCCGAGCCCGCCTCGGCGATCCGGACCTCGACGTCGAGGCCCTGCTCCTCGAAGAAGCCCTCCTCCACGGCGAGGTGCAGCGGCCCGGCGTCCATGGTGGTGATCTGCATGACGGTGAGGGGGTAGAGGCCGTCCTCACCCGTCGCGTCCGGAGCCGCGCCGTCCCCGCCGCAGGCGGTGAGGGCGAGGGCGGCGGTGACGGCGACGAGGGCGCCGACGGCTCGGGGGCGTGCTGTGCTCATGGTGGTCCTTTCGGGTCAGATGACGTAGTCGGGGTCGGTGACGGCTCGGACGCGGTGGCGGATCTCGCTGAGCAGCCGGGTCCGCAGCTGGCTGAACCGCGCGAGCTCCTTGGTGGCGATCTGGTCCCGCTGGGCGGGCAGGTCGATGTCGAGGATCGTGGTGATGCGGCTGGGCGACTTCGAGACCACGGCCACCCGGTCGCTGAGGTAGACGGCCTCGTCGACGTCGTGGGTGACGAAGACGACGGTCATGCCGAGCTCCGCCTGGACCTTGAGGACGAGGTCCTCGAGATCCGCCCGGGTCTGCGCGTCGACCGAGGCGAAGGGCTCGTCCATGACGAGGACCTCCGGGCGGTAGGCGATGGCGCGCGCGATCGCCACCCGCTGCTGCATGCCTCCGGAGAGCTCCGAGGGGGCCTTGCGCGCGGCGTCCTCGAGCCCGACCTCGGCCAGCGCCTGCCGGGTGCGCTCGGCGATCTCCGCCCGGGGCACGTGGTTCGCCCGGAGCGGCAGGGCGACGTTCTTCTCCACGGTGAACCAGGGCAGCAGCGACCGGGAGTAGTCCTGGAGGACGACGGCGAGCTCGCGGGGCACGCCCCGCACGGGCCGGCCGCGGAAGTCGACCGAGCCCGCGGTCGGCTCGAGGAGCCCGGCGAGGCAGCGCAGGAGGGTCGTCTTGCCGGCGCCCGAGGGCCCGACGATGGTGAAGAACTCCCCCTCGGCGACGTCGAAGGTGATGTCGTCCAGGGCACGGAAGGCCTGGGGCCCGCTCCCGTAGACCTTCTCCAGGCCGCGGACCTTCAGGATCGCCGGCGGGGTCGTGTCTGTGGTCATCATCGGCCTCGCTGCAGGTGGTATCGGCGGTTGCCCAGACGCTCCACGGCGTCGAAGAGCAGGTTGAGGAGCACTCCGAGGAGGCCCAGGAGGAGGATCGCCGCCCACACGCCGACGAGGTTGAAGGAGCTCTGGGCGGTGACGAGGACGTAGCCGATCCCCGTGCTGGAGCCGGTCATCTCGCTGGTGACGACGAGGATGAGGGCCAGCGGGATGGCGATCCGGATGCCGGCGGCGGCGCGCGGGTAGATCGCCGGCGCCACCACGTGCGTCTGGCGGAACAGACCCGTGATCCCGAAGGTGCGGGTGGTGTCGCGCAGCGCGGCGGGCAGGTGGCGGCAGCCGTCGATGACGTTGAGCAGGACGGGGAAGAAGCACCCCAGCGCGATGATGGAGATCTTCATCGACGTGCCCAGCCCGAAGAGCATCATCGCGAAGGGCACGAGCGCCGTGGCGGGGATGGCGCGGACGAACTCGAACGTCGGGGACACCGCGCGGTCGAGGGTGCGGACCTGCCCGACGAGCATGCCGACGACGATCCCCAGCCCGATCGCGAGACCGAGCCCCACGGCGAGGTTGCGGACGCTGGAGAGCAGGTGGACCGTCCCGGCGCCGGTGAGCCAGTACTCGTAGAGGTTGGCCAGCACCCGCGACAGCGGTGGGTAGTACGGGTTCACCGAGGTCGAGGACGTCACCCACCACGCCGCGACGGCGAGGACGGCCCCCAGGGCCCCGAGGAGTGCGCGGCGGGTCATCGCACGGCCCCCTGCCAGGCGAGGAACCGACGCGAGACGAGCGTGAATACCGCGTTGATCGCCAGTCCGACGACGCCGATGACGACGATGTAGGCGTACATGCGCGCGAGGTCGCCGGCGTTGCGGGCCAGGTTGAGCCCCTCCCCCAGGCCGGGCACCCCGATGAGGATCTCCGTGGTGATGGTGATGATGAGGGCGGTCGCGGACGCGATCCGGACCCCGGTCATGAGCCCCGGGAGCATGGCCGGCAGCGTGAGCCACCGGATCTCCTGGGCCCGGCCGAACCCGAACACGCGCGCGGTGTCGCGCGCGACCGGGTCGACCGTGCGGCTCGCGTACACCGCCGCGACGAGCATCTGCCACAGGGCGGCGTAGGTGGCGAGCACCACCTCGCCGGTGCGCCCCCCTCCGATGGTGAGGATGACCAGGGGGATGAGCGCGATGGAGGGGATCGGACGGAGGAACTCGATGACCGGCATGAGGAGCCACTGCAGCGGCGCCACCTTGCCGAGGAGGACGCCGAGCGCGGTCCCGGCGACGACGGCGATGCCCAGGGAGATCGCCCACCCGGCGAGGGTGCCGCCGACGTCGGCCCACAGCATCGGCCCGGTGAGCAGGCGGCCGAGGGCGGTGAGCACCTCGGTGGGCGGGGGGAAGTAGGTCCGGGGCAGCACGCCGGCGACGGTGAGCACCTGGGCGAGCGCGAGCAGCCCCACGACGACGGCGGCGGGAAGCGCCACGCCCTGCGCGCGCACCCGGCGGGCGGGGGCGCCGGCCCGGCGGACCGCGGCGGCGCTCACGAGAACCCCAGCGCGCTCGCGCGGGCGGTGAGGGCGGCGCGGTCGGCCTTGTTCGTCCCGGACAGCGGGATCTGCGGCACCACCCAGACGCGACGGGGGTGGGCGAACGGCTCGAGGCGGGCGAGGACGTGCGCCTTGAGCTCGGCCTCCGAGGCGTCCGCCCCCGGGCGCAGGGTGACGAAGGCGACCGGCTTGGCGCCCTTGACCTCGTCCGGGACGGGGACGACGACGGCCTGGTCCACGGCCGGGTGCTGCTCGAGGACCTGCTCGACGGCGCGGGGGTAGACGTTCTCCCCGCCCGAGGTGAACATGTCGTCCTCGCGGCCCTCGAAGAAGTAGAACCCGTCGGCGTCGACCCGGAAGACGTCCTTGGTGTGGTGGAACCCGTCGGCCGTCACCGGCACCGCGACGTCGGGCCGGCGGTGGTAGCCGCTCATGAGCGCGGGCGTGCGCACCTCGAGCACGCCCCGCGCCGGCGTCGGCCGGCCCGCGTCGTCGACGAGCCGCAGCTCGACCGCGGGGTGCGCGACCCCGACCGAGCCGTCGGGGGTGGGCACGCCGCCCGGGTGCGCCGTGAAGACCACCGGCCCGGACTCGGTGGTGCCGTACCCGAAGGCGATCTCGGCACCGGCGAAGAGCTCGCGGAGCTGGTCGAAGAGCGCCGGCGCCGCCGGCGCGGACCCCATGTAGATGTTCCGTACCGAGGAGACGTCGGCGTCGACGAGGAGGTCACGGCGCTGGACGAGCATGGCGAACATCGGCGGCACGCCGCTGAGCTCGGTCACGCGGTGCTCGGCGACGGCGGCGACGAACGGCTCCGGGGCGAACCCGGGGAGCAGGACGATGGTGGCCCCGGAGGCGAGCGCCCGCTGCGCGTTGGTGAGGGCGTTCATGTGGTACAGCGGGGCGGAGACGAGCACCCGGACGCTGCCCGGCTCCACGCGCCGCGCGGTCTGGTCGATGACCCACAGGTGGCTGCGCTGGGACAGGCGCACCCCCTTGGGCCGCCCCGTCGACCCCGAGGTGTAGAGGATCATCGCGACGTCCTCGGGGTCGGGGACGACGGAGGCGAAGGCGCGCGGCGGCGCCGGGACGTCGAGGTCCACCACGCTCACGCCGGTGCCGCTCACCAGGGCGCGGCCCACGGCGTCGGCGTAGAGCAGGTCGATGCCGGCGTCGTCGAGGACGTAGGCGACGGCGTCCGCAGGGAGCTTGTGGCTTACCGGGACGGGCACCCCGCCGGCGCGCTGCACCGCGAAGAAGGCGACCAGCCAGGCGGCGGAGTTCGGCGCGAGGATGCCCACGCTCTGACCGGGCCGGATGCGCTCGTGGATCTCGGCGGCCCGGGCCTGCACGGCGGCCTCGAACGCGGCGTAGCTGAGCGTCCCACCCGGGTCGACCACCGCCGCCTGCTCGGGCCGGTCCCCGATGACCCGGTCGCCCTGGTTGCGGTAGCCGTTCATGTCCGCTCCCCCGGGGCGCTGGGCGCGAAGGAGGCGTAGGTGCCGCGACCGACGGCGACGCGCTTGCCGGCGGCGTCGAGCACCTCGGCCTCGGCCACCGTGAGGGATCGGCCCAGCTTGACCGGGCGCGCGACGACGACGAGGTCCCCCGGGCCGGCCGCGCGCAGGAAGTGGGTGGTGAAGTCGATGGTGGGGGCGGGCGCGCCCTGGGTGGCGACGAGGCACCAGTCGGCGGCGAGGTCCAGCAGCGCGGCGAGGATCCCGCCGTGGGTGCTCCGCTCGGCCGTGCCGTTCTCCCACTCGGGGCGCCAGGTGGCCGCCAGGCGCAGCTCCTCGGGCGCCACGGCGAGGACCCGGACGTCGAGCCAACGGTGGAAGGGCGCGGTCCGGATACGCTCCTCGAGCTCGGCCGCCGCCTCGCTCATCGTCCCTGCCCCGGGGTGACGACGATCTTGCCGAGAACCTCGCGGTCGCGGACCTTGCGCAGTCCCTCGACGGCCCCGGACAGGGGCACGACGTCGCTGACGAGCGGGTCGAGCTCCCCGGCGGCGACCATGGCGAGCAGCGCCTCGAAGTCCTCGGTGGCGAAGCCGTTGGACCCGATGACCTGGAGCTCGAAGGACCAGATGTAGCGCAGGTCCTCGACCGGGTCGTACCCGGCGGTGGCCCCGCACACGAGGATGCGCCCGCCGAGCTTGGTGCTGCGCAGGGTGGGGTGCCAGGTGTCCCCGCCGGTGAAGTTGATGACGACGTCCATGCCGGTGGCGTCGCTGGTGCGGCTGGGCTTGCCGTAGTGCTCCTTGACCCACCGCGAGAAGTCGACGGTGCGGTAGTTGAGCACCTCGTCCGCCCCCAGGTCGAGCAGCGCCTGGGCCTTCGCGTCGGTTCCGGCCGCGGCGACGACATGGGCGCCGAGCCGCTTGGCGAGCACGACCGACGCCGTCCCCACGCCCCCCGAGGCCCCGAGCACGAGCACCTTGTCCCCCGCGTGGATCGCGCCCTTGCCCACGACCATCCGGTGCGCCGTGCCGTAGGCCACGGGCAGGGCCGCCGCCTGGACGTCGCTCACGGCGTCGGGGATGCGGATGAGCTGCCTCGCATCGACGAGGGCGAGCTCCGCCATCCCCCCGTCGAGGGCCTCGCCCATGAGGGCCCCGTCGGGGGTGAGCGGGTGGACCATGACGCGGTCCCCGACCGCCCAGCCGTCGACGTCGTCGGCGATCTCCTCGACGGTGCCCGCGATGTCGAGCCCGATGACGACCGGCAGGGGCAGGGTGATCCCCGGCATGCCCGCCACGGTGAAGATGTCGTGGTAGTTGAACGAGCTCGCCGTGACGCGCAGGACCACGTGCCCGGGCACCAGCTCGGGCCGGGGGTAGTCCTCCTGCAGCCGCAGCGCGTCGAGCTCGCCGTGCTCACCGAGGACCAACGCGCGCATCGTTCCGTTCACCGGTTCTGTCTCCTCGTACGTCGGGGTAGGGGCGAGCCCGGGCGGGCCGCCCGCGGGCGGTGAGGCGTTCGCGCCGGTGGGGCCGGGGCGGGGACGCGGGTACGCCAGAAGCGGCGAGGGCCGGGCGTCTGTGCGCCGGGCAGGACGCCAGGGGCGTCGGGGTCAGCGCGTCAGGGCCGACAGGACATCGAGCGCACTCGCAGCAGGTCGATGTGCCTGCGGGAGGTGAGGTGCAGCTCGTACATGGCGGTCATGCTGGCACGCGTCGCCCGGGGCGTCGCCCGGTGCCCGCTCCTCGGACACCGCCGTGCGGGTCAGTACCCGCGCAGCCGCTCGATGTCGCGGCGCTCGCGCTTGGTGGGCCGCCCGGCCCCGCGGTCGCGCTGCGGCGCCATCGGCACGCTCACCCGGTCCGGCGGGGGCGGGCTGTGGTCGATCATCGCCTCGGCGGCGGCCGGCGGTCCCACCCGCTTGAGGAGGATCCGCGCCACGACGACGATGCGCTCGCGCTCGCCGCCCCGGACGACGACGCGGTCGCCCACCTTGACGGTCGCCGCCGGCTTGACCCGCTCGTCGTTGACGCGGACGTGCCCCGCCCGGCACGCGGCCGTGGCCTGCGAGCGCGTCTTGTACAGCCGCACGGCCCACAGCCAGCTGTCGACGCGCGCCGTCGTCCGTTCCTCTGCCACGCCCCCGACCCTACGTCCGGCGTCGCGGCGGGAACGCGACGCGGTCGAGGTCGGCGGCGGCGACCACCCGGGCGGCACCCGCCTGCGCCGCGGCCTGGGCGGCCAGGGGGGCGACGTCGGGGTACCGCGAGGAGAAGTGCGTGAGCACGAGCGTCCCGGCGCCGGCCGCCCGAGCGAGTGCCCCGGCCTGCCCGGCGGTGAGGTGCCGGTAGGCGTCCGCGAGGTCGGCGTCGGCGTCCGCGAACGTCGACTCGGCGACGAGCAGGTCGGCCCCGTCGGCCAGGGCGGCCGCGCCGTCGCACTCGGCGGTGTCCATGACGAACGCGAACCGCTGGCCCGGGCGCGGGACGCTCACGTCCTCCAGCCGGACCGCGCCCAGGCGCCCCTCGCGGACCAGGCGCCCGACGGCGGGCCCGGTGATCCCGGCGGCGGCGAGCCGCTCCGGCAGGAGGGTGCGCCCGTCGGGCTCGACGAGGCGGTACCCGTAGGTCTCCACGCGATGGGCCAGGGGCGCGACCTCGAGACCGGGGGCGACCGGCCCGCCCTCCCCGTGCGGGCGCAGGCGCAGGTCGAGCGCGGCGTGCGCCACCGCCACCAGCGCCCGGACCACCTCCTCCCCCGACGCCGGGTAGTGCAGCTCGACCGGGTGCTCGACGCCGTCGAGCGCCATCCGCGCCAGCACCCCCGGCAGCCCGAAGCAGTGGTCCCCGTGGACGTGCGTGAGGCAGATCCGCGTGATCTGCGACGCGGCGACGCCGGCGTGGGTCATCTGGCGCTGGGTGCCCTCGCCCGGGTCGAGGAGCAGGCCCTCGCCGTCCCAGCGGAGCAGGTAGCCGTTGTGGTTGCGCGTGCGGGTGGGCACCTGGGAGGCGGTGCCGAGGACGACGAGCTCACGCATCCGCCGAGTGTGCCCGGTTGGCGCGGCCGGGCGCACGCGAGGCACAGTGGCGGGCATGAGTGAGCTCTTCTCCCCCTACCGCCTGCGCGGCCTCGAGCTGCGCAACCGCGTCGTCGTCGCCCCCATGTGCCAGTACTCCGCCGTCGACGGCGTCCCCGACGACTGGCACCTCGTCCACCTCGGCTCCTTCGCCCGCGGCGGCGCCGCGCTGGTCCTCACCGAGGCGACCGCGGTGACGCCGGAGGGGCGGATCTCCCCCGGGGACACCGGCCTGTGGAACGACGCCCAGCAGGCGGCCTGGGCGCGGATCGTCGACTTCGTCCACGCCCAGGGCGCCCTCGCCGGGATCCAGCTCGCCCACGCCGGGCGCAAGGCGTCCAGCCGGGTGCCGTTCGACGGCCGGGGCGCCGTCCCCGACGCCGAGGGCGGCTGGGAGCCGGTCGCGCCGTCGGCCGTGACGTTCGGGCGCCTGCGCGACCCGCGCGAGATGACCGCCGCGGAGGTCGCCGCCCTGCCCGGGCAGTTCGTCGCCGCCGCCCGGCGCGCCGTGGCCGCGGGCTTCGACGTCCTCGAGATCCACGCCGCGCACGGGTACCTGCTCCACCAGTTCCTCTCCCCGCTCGCCAACCACCGCACCGACGCCTACGGCGGTCCCTTCGACCACCGCGCGCGGCTCACGCTGGAGGTGGTGCGCGCGGTCCGCGCCGCGCTGCCCGAGGTCCCGCTCCTCGTCCGGCTCTCCGCCACGGACTGGGCCGAGGGCGGCTGGGACATCGACGACACCGTGCGGCTCTCCGCGCTCCTCAAGGAGGCGGGGGCCGACCTCGTCGACACCTCGAGCGGCGGGACCACCGAGCGCCCGAGCATCCCCGTCGCCCCCGGCTACCAGGTGCCCTTCGCCCGCCGCATCCGAGCCGAGGCAGGGATCGCCACCGGCGCCGTCGGGCTCATCACCGAGCCGGCCGACGCCGAGCGCGTCGTCGCCGACGGCGACGCGGACCTCGTCCTGCTCGGCCGCGAGCTCCTCCGCGACCCGCACTGGCCGCTGCGCGCCGCGCACGCCCTCGGCGTGCCCGCCACCGACCCCGGCGCGCCCTGGCCGAAGCAGTACGCGCGGGCGGCGCGGGCCTGACCCGGCCCGCGCCGCGGCTCAGCGCTCCCAGTGCCCGGGTCGCTCGAGCGGCGCGGGCAACCGGGTGGCGGCGTCGCCCCGCGCCGCCGTCACCTGGGGCTGGGTGAGGAACAGCGCCGAGCCGAGGTCGGCCCCGCGCAGGTCCGCGTCGCGCAGGTCCGCCCCGATGAGGTCGGCGTGCCGCAGGTCCGCCCCGGACAGGTCCGCGGCGATGAGCAGCGCCCCCCGCAGGTCTGCCCCGCGCAGGTCCCGGCCGGCGAGCGGGGCGCCGACGAGGTCGCCCCCGCGGCGCACGCGCGCGGGGAGACCACGCGCCTGCCGCCCGGTGCGGGCGAGCGCGCTGGCCCGCGCCAGCAGCGGCGCCACCCCCGCGCGGACCTCGTCGAGGTCGATGCCGGCGACGTCGCCGTCGGTGAGCGCGCTGATCCGGGCGTAGGCGCCGGCGAGCTCGCGGTGCACCGGGCCGGCCTCCGGCAGGTCGAGTGCCTCGCCCAGGTACCACAGCAGCTCGTGCAGCCCGCGCACGAGCGGCAGGGCGGCGAACATCGCGGCCCGCAGCTCCGGGTGACGGCGCCAGTCCCGGCCGGCGAAGGTCGTCTGGACGATCCTCTGGCCGGCGCCGTAGCAGTCGAAGACGTCGCAGCCCTTGAAACCGCGGGGACGCAGCCGGTCGTGGATGCCGCAACCGAAGTCCTCGCCGAGGTGGACGCACGGGTCGCCCGCCGACTTGTCGAGGGCGAAGTCCGCGGAGCGGGCGAACGCCAGGGCGACGCAGCACAGGCCGGCGCACCGGCTGCAGTCCGCCCGCAGGAGCTCGCGGCGGTCCTCACGTGACGGCACGGTGGGCGGTGGCATGGAGTCCTTCCGTTCGGCGGGGGCGACGTGCGCCGGTGGGCTGGGCCGCTAGCCTCGCCTGCATGGACGTTCTCACGCGGAACAACGTCCGCCTGGCGGGGCCCGCAGGCGCGCCCCCCATGATGCTCGCTCACGGCTTCGGGTGTGACCAGGGCATGTGGCGCTACGTCGTCCCGCAGCTGGCGGAGAGCTTCCGGGTCATCCTCTTCGACCACACCGGCGCGGGCGGGTCGGATGCGTCGGCGTTCGACGTTGTCCGGCACGGGAGCCTGGACGGGTACGCCACCGACGTCGTCGAGATCCTCGACGCCCTCGAGCTCGGGCCCGTGACCTTCGTGGGGCACTCCGTGAGCGCGATGATCGGTGTGCTCGCGGCGATCGCCCGCCCCGACCTGGTCGACCGCCTGGTCCTCGTTGGCCCCAGCCCGCGGTACGTCGACGACGGCGAGTACCGGGGCGGCTTCAGCCAGGCCGAGATCGCCGAGCTGCTCGAGACCATGGACGCCAACTACCTCGGGTGGTCGGCGGTCGTCGCACCGGTGATCATGGGCGTGCCGGACCGCCCCGAGCTGGGCGAGGAGCTCGTCACCAGCTTCTGCGGCCAGGACCCCGCCATCGCGCGGCACTTCGCCCGCACGACGTTCCTCTCCGACAACCGCGCGGACCTGCCGCGCCTCACCCGCCCGGCGCTCGTCGTCCAGTGCCGTGACGACGCCATCGCCCCGCAGGCGGTGGGCCGGTACGTCGCCGCCCACATCCCCCGGTCCGAGCTCGTCATCCTCGACGCCGTCGGGCACTGCCCCAACCTCAGCGCCCCGGACGAGCTCGTCGCCACGATGCGGAGGTACCTCGCCGGATGAGCCACAACCGCGCCGACGCCTGGGACGCCTCCCCGTGCGGGCTCCTCTGCCTGGCCGGCGACGGGACGGTGCTCGACGCCAACGCCGCCTTCCTCTCCTGGGTGGGGCGCGACGTCGACGAGCTCGCCGGCCGGGTGCGGCTGAGCGAGCTGCTCTCCGTGGGCGGGCGGATCTACTGGGAGACGCACCTGTCCCCCATGCTGCACGCCGACGGGCGCGTCGACGAGGTAGCCGTGGAGCTACGCACTGCCCGCGGGCGGCTCCCCGTGCACCTCGCCGCCTCCGTGGACCAGCCCTCCGGGCTGGTGCACGTCGTCCTGTCCCGCGCGAGCGAGCGGTCCCGGTACGAGCGCGACCTCCTCGTCGCCCGGCGCGAGGCCGAGCGCGCCGCCGCGCAGTCGCGCGTGCTCCAGAGCGCGACGGCCGCCCTGTCCCGCGGCGGCACCGTCGACGCCGTCGTCGCGGCCGCGCTCGCCGCCGCCACCGGACCCCTCGGTGGGCGCGCCGCGACCTTCTGGCTGGTCACGCTGGTGGGCGACCTGGTCGTAGGGGGCGTCGTGGGCGAGCCCCCCGGCACGGCGCCCCTCCCACGCGTCCCGCTGACGTCCCGGTCCGCCGTCGTCGACGGGGACCGTGTCCTCGTGCCGGTCCACGGCCAGGCCCGGATCCAGGGCGTCCTGTCGGTGGCGCCGCGGGAGGAGCCGGGCGCGGACCCGGTCGACCACCACGTGCTCACCGCGGTCGGCCAGCAGGCCGGGCTCGCCCTCGACCGGGCGCTCATGTACGAGGAGAGCGCGCAGGTCGCCCATCAGCTGCAGCGGGCGCTGCTGGCGACGCGGATGCCGAGCGACAGCCGGTACACCGTGGCCACGAGCTACCGCCCCGGCGTCGAGCGGCTCGAGGTGGGGGGCGACTGGTACGACGCGTTCCCGATCGAGGGGGACGTCCTGTCCGTCGCCGTCGGCGACGTCGTCGGGCGCGGCCTCGGCGCCGCCATCGCGATGGGGCAGCTGCGCAGCGCCGTGCGCGCCGTCGCGGGCCCCGGGGTCGGACCCGCCGCGCTCCTCGGCCAGCTGGACCGGTTCGTCCAGCAGGTGCCCCCGGCGGTGAGCGCGACGCTCGCCTACGCCGAGGTGGACCTCGGCAGCGGGAGGGTGCGTTACGCCTGCGGCGGGCACCCGCCGCCGCTCCTCATGCCCGCCGACGGCGAGCCGCAGCTCGTCTGGGACGGCCGGTCCACGCCGCTGGGGGTGGCGGTGCCCGGGAAGGCCCGCACCCAGGCCGAGCTGGAGCTGCGCGCCGGTGACCGGCTGCTGCTCTACACCGACGGCCTCATCGAGCGCCGCGGACGCTCGCTCAAGGTCGGCCTCGAGCGGCTGCAGGAGGCGGCCGCGGAGCTGCGCGGCCTCGACCCGGAGCAGACCGTCGCGGACCTGACGACCACCCTGCTGCGCGACGAGCGGGGGCGCGACGACGTCTGCCTCCTCCTGCTGTCCTGGCACTAGGCGAGGGCGTCCATCACCTGCCAGCCGTGGCCGACCCGGGACGGCGCGAGCCACCCCCCGGTGCCGTTGCCCGGGTAGAGCCACAGCTCACCGGAGGGGCGGCGCGCGAGGAGGTCCGCGGTCCGGTCGCCGTTGACGTCGCCGGCGCCGACGACGGCGTCCATGACGCCCCACCCGTTGCCGACCCGGACGGCCGCGCGGAACCCGCCCGACCCGGTGCCCGGGTACAGCCACAGGTCGCCGGTGCCGGCGTGCCGGGCGAGCAGGTCGGCGGCGCCGTCGCCGTCGAGGTCGCCGGGGGCGACGAGGAGGTCCATGACGCCCCAGCCGGGGCCCACCTGCTGGCGGGCCCGCCAGCCACCGGCGCCGTCGCCGGGGTAGAGCCACAGGCGTCCCGTTGCGGCCTCGCGCGCCAGGAGGTCGACCCGGCCGTCGCCGGTGACGTCACCCGGCCCGACGACGGCGTCCATGACGCCCCACCCGCGGCCGACCTGGGTCCGCGCGCCGATGCCGCCGGTCCCGGTGCCGCGGTAGAGCCACAGGGCCCCGCTCGCCGCGTCGACGGCGAGGACGTCGACGCGCCCGTCGCCGTCGACGTCCCCGGCGGTGTCCATGACGTCCATGCCGCCCCAGCCGGTTCCGACCTGGACGCGCCCGGACCACCCGCCCGTGCCGGTGCCCCGGTAGAGCCACAGCCGGCCGGTCGCCGCCTCGCGGGCGAGGACGTCGTTGCGCCAGTCGCCGTCGAGGTCGCCCAGCCCGCCGGTCATGGACGACGGCGGGACCGCGAGGGGCGTGAAGGCGTACGTGCCGCACGTGCGGTCGTAGTCGCGGGTGTCGTCGTACCACTGGGACAGGTAGACCCGACCGCCCGAGAAGCTCGGCTGGGTGCACCGGTCGAGCGCCTCGTCCGGGTAGTCGAGCCGGCCGGCCGTGGCCCACACCGGCACGCCCGGCAGGCGCCAGCCGGCGGTGATGTCGTTCCACCCGGAGGTGTAGGAGTACAGGCCGTAGGAGTAGCCCGCGTCGCGCAGGCCGCGCATGAGGCCCTCGATGACGTACCGGTTCTCCCGCTGCTGGGCCGCATTCGCGGTGGGCCACGGCTGGGCGGGCCGCGGCTCGACGTCGATCCACACCACCGGGGGGCGCCAGCCCACCCGGGCGAGGGAGGCGACCGCGTACTGGGCCTCGGCGTAGCCCACGTTGCTCAGCCGGGCGGCGCGGGTGGTCGCCCGCCACGGCCCGTCGTCGCCGTAGGCGCCCAGCTGGGCGGCGGTGGGGAACGTCGCCATGGCGTAGGCGTGGGCCGGCGTGGCGTGCGTGCGGGTCCAGGACACCTGGCTCGCGAGACAGGGGTTCTCGGTGAAGGCGAGGCCGCGGGTGAGACCCACGACGACGAACTGGGTCGAGGTGGGCGGCATGGGCAGCCCGTACCCGCCCTGCGCGCTCGAGCACTGCGGCCAGGAGACGTCGTGGCCGTACAGGGTCGCGGCCACCGCGGGCGGGGCGGTGGGGAGGAGGGTGAGGGCGAGGGCCACGAGGGCGGACAGCGCGGCGGCGAGCCACCGTCGGCCCGCCGGCCCCGTCGTGCTCATCGCCCGCCCCCTTCGCGCTCCGGCCAGTGTCCCCCCGCTGCTGCGACGGTGGAAGGGGCCGATCGGGCACCCGGTGGGCCCACGCACGCGCGCACCACGTCGACCAGGGCGGCGGCCGAGCGCTCCCACCCCGCCGGCCGGTCGGTGACCACCCAGGTCCGCTCCGCCATCGCGAGGAGCGCGGTGTGCACCCGCAGGCGGACGCGCCCTCCGGCGTCGAGCGGGCCGTAGGCGGCGAGGAGCACGTCCACCTTCGCCGGGTCCTGCTGGCGGACGTGGAGGGCGGTGAGGGCGAGGTCGCGCACGGGGTCGTCCCAGGAGGCGCGCTCGAGGTCGACGACGCCGGTGACGCGCGGCGGGCCGTCGGCGGCGACGAGGACATTCCCGCCGTTGAGGTCGTGGTGGCACAGCACCGGCGCTACGCGCTCGACGGCCCCGAGGGACGCCTCGACGAGGTGGCGCACGCCGTCGGCGAGGTCGGCCGCGCCGCCCACACCCCGGTGGCCGGCGACGGCGGTCGCGGCCAGGTGCGCGAGGTACCCCGGCGCGCTCGACCAGGACCGCCCACCCTCGACGAGGCTGCCGAAGGCGGGGCCGCGGACGGTGTGCAGCCGCCGGAGCACCGACGCCACCTCGGCGAGCAGGGCGGCCTCCTCGGGCGGGGTGAGGTCGGCGAACCGGTCGGCCCAGCGGCGGCCGGCGATCCGGGTGAGCACGACGTAGGGCCGCCCGGTGGCGGGGAGGTCGCCGGCGTCGACCACGGCGGGCACCACCGCGCCGAGCGCGCCGGCGGCGAGGCGGAGGGCCCGCACCTCGGTGGCTGCCGCCCGGTGAGCGCCCGGCGCGTAGACCTTGGCGACGTACGGCTCGCCCCCGGCACCCCGCAGCCCCAGCACGTGCCCGACGGCCCCCTGGACCGCGGGGCGCCACGCCGGGTCGACGCGCACCCGCGCACCCAGGTGCGAGGACACGGCACCGGCCACCTCCTCGGCGACGGCGGTACCGCCCGTCCCCGCCCCGCCCGTGCCCGGTCCTGCGCCCATGCCCGCTCCTTCGCCCATGCCCCCTCCTCGGCCCGGCCAGCCAGGCTACCCACTCGGGGAGGGCGGGCCGTAGGCTGCTCGCCACCCCGCCGCCGCCGGCGGGGCAGCGAGAGGGAGGGTTCCGTGCGCGTCCTCGTCCTGTCCCCGCACCCCGACGACGACGTCATCGGCTGCGGCGGGACCCTGCGCCAGCTGGTGCTCGGCGGCGCCCAGGTCGACGTCGTCTACGTGACGAGCGGCGAGAACGGCGGGCTAGGCCGCCCTCCGGAGGAGATCGCCACCACGCGGGAGACCGAGGCGCGGCAGGCGGCCGAGGTCATGGGGTACGCGTCGGTGCGCTTCCTCCGCCGCCCCGAGGGCGGGCTCGAGCAGGACACGACGCTCGTGCCCGCGCTGATCGGCCTGGTCCGCGAGCTGCGCCCGGCGCTCGCGCTCCTCCCGCACGCCCGCGACGGCCACGTCGACCACGTCGCGACCCACCGGGCCGGGGTGCGGGCGGTCGCCGCCGCTGCGGGCCCCTGGTACTCCGGCGTCGGCGGCGACCCGCACGCGGTGCCCGTCGTTCTCGGGTACGAGGTGTGGACGCCCATCGAGGCGCCGGCCCTGGTCCGCGACGTCACCGACGCGCACGAGACGCAGGTCCGCGCGCTCGAGCTCCACGCGAGCCAGGTGGCCGACTTCGCCTACGAGCAGTTCATCGCCGGCCTCAACTCCTACCGCGGGGCGCTCCTCGGGCGCGGGCGCATGGCGGAGGCGTTCGACGTCCTCCAGCTGCCGGGTGGCCTCGACCTCGGGGCGCTCGTCGGCGGCTGAGGGTCAGGTCCGCAGGGCGGCGAGCATCTGCCGGAGCACGTCCCACGCGTCGTCGACGGCCGCGCGCGGGTCCGCGGTGGCGGCCGCCCACAGCGCGGCCTCGTTCATCGCGCCCGAGAGCAGCGCCGCGCACGCCGGGACCGAACCGACGCGCAGCACACCCGCGGCGGCCAGCGCGGTGAGCGCCTCGCCGAGCAGGCGGGCGGAGCCCCGGGCGTCCTCCGCGCGCCAGGCGTCCAGACCGAGGACCACGGGCGCGTCGACGAGCATGACCTGACGGACGCGGTCGCCGAGGGAGGCGTCGAGGAACGCACGGCTGCCCGCCTCGAGGGCCTCCCACGGGTCGTCGGACCCGGCAGCCGCCGCCTCGACCGCCGCCGCTACCTGCGCCTGGGCCCGCGCGTGGACGGCGTGGAAGAGGCCAGTCTTGCTGCCGTAGTGGTGGTAGACGGCACCGCGCGTGACCCCGGCCCGTTGTGCGACCTCCTCCAGGCCCACGCCCGGGTAGCCCTGCGCGGCGAACAGGGCCCAGGCGGCGTCGAGGACCCGCGCGGCCGTTGCCTCGCTCTGCGCCCGCGTCGCTCTCGGCACGGTCGGCCTCCCCCTCTTGACGGCGATACGTACGCGGTGTTTCTATCATCCGGTTTACGTACACCGTGTACGTAAGGGGGAGGAGCCCTTCGATGTCCGTCACCAGCGTCTACCCCGTCCTCATGACCGACGACGTGGCCGCCACCGCCGCCTTCTACCGGGAGCACTTCGCCTTCACCGTCACCTTCGCCGCCGACTGGTACGTCAGCCTGCGCCGCGACGACTGGGAGCTCGCCGTCCTCGACGCCGGCCACCCCACCGTCCCGCTGGCGGCCCGGGGGCGCACCGCCGACGGTGTCCTGCTCAACCTCGAGGTCACCGACGTCGACGCGGAGTACCGGCGCCTGGTCACCGAGGGCCCGCTCACGGCCGTCCTGCCGATCCGCTCGGAGGCCTTCGGCCAGCGTCACTTCATCGTCGCCGCGCCCGACGGCGTCCTCGTCGACGTCATCACCCCGGTCGCGCCCGAGGCGGAGTTCGCCGACGCCTACCGCAGCTCCGGGACCGAGGACTTGTAGCGCTGGGTCAGCTGGGCGTTGCTCGGCCCCGTGGTGTTCGCACTGCGCCAGAACGGGATGGCCGGTTCCGCCTGTGCGACGAGGACGAGGATCGCGTCCCACAGGACGACGTTGGCGAACGAGGACAGCGGGGCGGTGCGCGGCGCGTCCGGCGGCCAGGTCGCATCACCGGGCGGCACGCGGGTGTCGAGGACGAGGTCCGCCACCTGGTGGAGCCGTCGGCCCGCCCGGAGGGGCGCGGCGTCGGAGGCCTCGACGGAGGTGACCGCGATGACCCGCGCACCGCTCTCCCGCGCCGTGACGGCGATCTCCAGCGGGACGTGGTTGACCCCGGAGGTGGAGAACACGACGACGGTGTCCGCCTCGCCCACGCCCGCGTCGAGGACCAGGCGCTCGCCGACGCCGGGCTGACGCTCGGCCTGGGTCGACCGCTCGGAGCCGTGGAGCGGCAGGAGCTCGCGCGCCCACAGCGGACGGACGAACGGCAGCCCGCCGGCGCGGTAGAACGTCTCGAGGACGGCCGCCAGCGAGTGGCCCGACCCCGCCGCGTACAGCAGCCCGTCAGCGCGCCACGTCGACGTGATGAGGGCGGCCGCCTCGGTGAGCCGGACGGCGTTGGCCCGGAGGATGTCGTCGACGTGGTCGGTGAGCGACCGACCGAACCGCTGGAGGACCGGCTCGACGTCGTTCACAGCCACCCCGCCTCCTCCAGCGCCGGGCGGAGCCGGGCCTCGAGCGCGGCGTCGTCGACGAAGTCGTCGACGGTCACGCAGACCGGCGCGACGCCGTCGAGCTCGCTCGTGTGCATCCCCTGCCCGACGAGGACGTCGGCCTGGGTGCTGCGGGCGGCCGAGACGTCCGTGTGGTCCACCTCCGCGCGGATGCCGAGGCGCTGGAGCACCGTCTCGATGGTCATCCGCAGGATGAGGCTGGTCCCCATGCCCAGCCCGCACACGGCGAGCACCTTCAGGGGGTCGGGTCGGTCGGTCACGGTCACTCCTTGCCGGGTCGGGACGGGGGACGGCTGCTGGGCGCCTCGGACCGGGCTGGCGCGTCAGCCGGGGCCGGCGCGTCAGCCGGGGCGTCCGCTCCGGCCGGGGCGGGTGCCGGGGACGACGTCACCGGCTCCCCGCGGCGCGAGAGCACCACGAGGACGGCAACGGTGACGACGAGAGTGGCGCCGGCGATGATCCACGGGGCGGCGGCACCCAGCGGCGCGAGGACGTTCCCGGCGCCGAGCACGAGCCAGCCGACGGCGAACCAGTCGGGGTCGGCGAGGGTGGCGAGCTCGGGCGCCGTCCGGTCGTACAGGCCCCAGCTGATCCACTGGCCGAAGGCGAGGAGGATGCCGTTGACCACGCCGCCGAAGACGGCGCCGCGCCAGCCGGCGACGGCGTTGCCGAAGACGCCGCCGCAGCCCCCACCGAAGAACAGCATGATCATCGGCGGGACGAGGACGAACCACCCGGTCGCCGCGAAGACGCCCATGCACACGAGGAAGACCACGGTGGAGGAGAGGAACCCGATCATCACCGCCGTCGGCGCCTTGGGGAACACGACGGGGATGTCGAGCGCCGGCTTGGTCCCGGGGAGCACCTTGTCCGAGATCCCCTTGAACGCCGGCACGATCTCGGCGAGGAACATCCGCACGCCGAAGAGCAGGATGGCGATGCCGGCCGCGAAGCGCAGCGCCTGGGTGAGGCCCCACGCCCACGGGAGCAGCTCCGAGCCGGCCATCTGCTCCTCGACGACGGCGGGGCTGGCGAAGGCGATCGCGGCGATCATGATCACCGAGATGATCACCGCGGTGGAGACGTTGATGTCCTTGAAGAAGGAGATCTGCCGCGGCAGCGTGAGCTTCTCCGAGTCGTGCGTGCGCGCGTCGCCCAGGCGGAGCGCGCGCGAGCCGTACCCGGCGAGGAGCGCGACGGTGGAGGTGGTGTGGCCCAGGCCGAACTGGTCGTGGCCCATGAGGCGGCGCATGAGCGGCGCGACCCACAGCGGCTGCAGCGTCCAGTAGCAGGCGATGAGCACGGCCCCGACGACGATGAGCGTCGTCCGTGGCACGTCGGCGAACACCTCGACGAGCGAGGCTGCGATGACGATGCTCATCCAGAACATCAGGTGCCCGGTGAGGTAGACGTACCGAGCGGCCGGGAACACCCGCACGAGCAGCAGGTGGATGCCGAAGCCGACGGCGATGATGAGCGGCACCGCCGACCCGGCACCCGCGAGGAAGTCGTTGAGCGTGCTCGTCGCCGTCGGCGGCTCCAGCCCCACCGCGCTGGCGACGATGGCCTGGAAGGCGACCAGCCCGCCGACGAAGATCTCCACGCCCAGGGTGAGGATGACGACGCCGACGACCGCCCGGACGGTCCCGGCGACGACCGTCTCGAAGGGCTTGCGCTGGAGGAGGAGCCCGGCGAGGGCGATGAGGCCGATGAGGATCGGCACCTGGTTGAAGATGTTGTTGGCGATGCCGGTGAGGATGTCCTGGAGCAGTTCCATGTCGCCTCCCTGCGACCCGAGCGAACGCACCGTGTGCGCGCAGGCTACTACCCCGCTCGTCGGGCGGACCCGGCTGCCACGCCCTGCGGCGCGCCGGGCACAGGCCGCAGGGTCTACGCCGGCTCGGTGACCCAGGTCGCCCGGTGCACGATGTCCTCGCTGAGCGCCTGGAGGCCCTCGCGCAGGACGAGCTGCGGGCTGGTGAAGCGGAGCAGGCACAGGCCCCGCCGGTCGGGGAACTGCATCCAGTAGTCCGTGACGAGCAGCGGCACCGGTGCGCCGTCGGGCGCCGGGGACACCCGCGTGTGCCGGACGTAGGGGCCGTGCGCGGTCCGGCCGGCGGTGATCTCCGGGCCCGGCTGGGCGGCGAGCCGGTCGGTGAGGAGGTCGAGGTGGCTGCGCCCGCCGATCTCGGGGCCGAGCTCGTGCCAGTACATCGTCAGCGACAGGCCGACGACGATGCCCTCGTGGCGGCGCAGCACGCCGGCGAGGAACCGGCCACCGCCGGCTGCCGCGCTCTCCCCCGCCGCGACGAGCCACCGGGTGAGCTCGCCGCGGACCGCGCGGCCGGCTCCGAGGGACCCGGCGGCCCGGCGCACCTGCCGGGAGAGCTCCTTCTCCAGGCGCCCGCGGTCGGTGAGGTCGACGGGGAACCAGTCGCGTTGCAGCGGCATGTCGAGCGCGTAGACCCGGGACTCCGGGGACGGGCCGGCGCCGTCGGCGCGCGTGCCGGCGACCCACGCGACGTCGTCGTCGGTGAGCTGCGGGGCGAGCGCCGCGAGGACGCCCTCGACGTCGGCCGACATGGGGTGCGGCCCGGCCGGGTCGAAGCTCACCCGGCGGAGCAGGCCGCGCTGCGCCTCGATGAAGGGCGCGAGCGAGCTCCCCCGGCGCAGGCCGAACTCACGCTCGGGCGCTTCGCCGAGGAAGGCGGCCAGCGACGCCACCGAGGAGAAGACGGCGAGCTCGTACCCGCCGCGGCCCATGTCGAACACGCGCACCTGCGGCTCGCCGGCCGGGCCCCGCGTGAGCGGGACGACCACGTAGTCGTGGCGCAGCGCCTGCCCGATGGCCGGCACGTCGCCAGCGGCCAGGGCGGCGGCCAGGCGCGCGGACCCGACGTCCTCCGTCGGGTCGAGGGGAAGGGTTCGCACGTCGTCGTGCTCGGCCAACGGGTGCTCCCTACGTCGTCACGGCCCCCCGGCCTGCCGCGAGGGTACCGGCCAGCCGGCCGAGCGGGCGTCAGTCGCCCAGGCCGGTGCCGACCATGCGCGCGGTCCGTAGCCAGGAGTGGTCGAGCGGCACGGTCTTGAGCTTCCCGGCGACCTCCGCCAGCGGCACCGGCACGGTGGTGGTCCCCCGGTCGGCGACCATCACGCCGTACTCGCCGTCGGCGATGAGGTCCGCGGCCGCCGTCCCGATCCGGGTGGCGAGCAGCCGGTCGGCGGCGCAGGGCGTCCCGCCGCGCTGGATGTAGCCGAGGATCGACACCCGGGACTCCAGGCCGGTGGCCGCCTCGAGCTCGCGCGCGAGGCCGAAGGTGTGCTCGCGGTGGGTGTCGAGGACGTGGGCCAGGTGGTTCCGGGCGGCCCGCTGCGCCTCCGGGCTCTTGGCGGAGTCCTTGAGGGCGACGGCGGCCTCGACCTCGGCCGCCTGCGCGGTGTTCCTGGCCCCCTCGGCGACCGCGATGACGCTGAACCGGCTGCCGGCGGCACTGCGGGCCTCGATGGTGCCCGCCACGGACTCGAGCGTGTACGGGATCTCGGGCAGGAGGACGACGTCGGCCCCGCCGGCGATGCCGCTGCCCAGCGCCAGCCACCCGGCCCGGTGTCCCATGATCTCCGCGAGGATGATGCGGTGGTGGCTGTGCGCGGTGCTGTGCAGCCGGTCGATGGCGTCGGTGGCGATCTCCAGCGCCGTGGCGAAGCCGAAGGTGCTGTCCGTCATCGCGACGTCGTTGTCGATGGTCTTGGGCAGGTGGAGGACGTTGAGGCCGGCGTCGGCGAGCCGCTTGGCGTTCTTCGCCGTCCCACCGCCGCCGAGGAGGACGAGGCACTCCAGCCCGTGGCGCTCGTAGGTCTCGGCGATGCGGTCGCGGGCATCGACGACCTCGCCGTCGATCTCCATCCGGTGGACCTTGTCCCGGCTGGTGCCGAGGATCGTGCCGCCGATGGTGAGGATGCCCGACAGCGCCGCCCGGTCGAGCGGGACCGTGCGGTCCTCGGCGAGGCCGCGGATCCCGTCGCGGAAGCCGATCATCTCCATGCCGTGGTGGCCGATGACCGCCTTGCCGAGGCCGCGGATGGCCGCGTTGAGCCCGGGGCTGTCACCGCCGGCGGTGAGGACGCCGATCCGCTTGGGGTGCTTGGCCATCGCTCCTCCTGCCGTGGGTGCGCTCACCGTAACGGCGCCTGACCGTGCCGTCCTGGGAACGAGAAACCCGGCCCCCGGCGGCATGTGCCGCCCGAGCCGGGTCCCTGTGCAGTGCGGTGGATCAGTGCAGTGCGGTGGATCAGCGAGCGTTGTCGCGGGTGTAGTTGTCCGTGTGCTCGTCGTCGTCGCCCTCGATCTCCTTGGCGAGCAGGTAGGAGCCGATGGCCCAGACCGCTGCACCGATGAGACCGACCCACACGCCCATGTCGGTGGAGAGGTCGTCCCCGCGCTCGAGCCCACCCATCGGGTTGATGGCGAAGGCGAGGCACTGGAGGGCCGCCGCGATGCCGACCGCCATCGAGACGAGGGTCAGGCCACGGTGCTGGCCGCGGCGCGCGCGCTTGGTGGCGTAGAACATCGCCACGAGGAGGCCGAGGCCGAGGTAGGCGATGAAGGGGACGAGGGAGTCCGTCTCGTAACCGGTGCGCGGGTCCGCGCTGTCCTCGGGGTTCACCCAGTTGAGGAAGGGCGAGATGTTGAAGACGACGATGCCGGCGGCGGCAACGGCCAGCCCGGTGGTCTTCGCGCGGCGGGTGCCGCGGTTCTTCGCGGTGTTGGTGTTCTTGGTGTTCTTCGTCTGGTTCTCGGGCATAAGTGTGTCCTGTCCTGTCAGTGAAAGGGGGCGCACGGGCAGGGCAGCATTCACCTGATACCTCGCGCTCTTATGACAATGGGGGGTCGTGGGGCGGAGCGCACGTCAGGCCCGTCGTTTCGTGAGGCGGGTCACACCCCTGGGTGGCGGGCCGCCGCCTGCCGGGCGAGCCCCAGCCGCACCCGCTCCCCCGGCCGCACCTGGGCGAGGGCGTCGAGGTCGGCGTCCCGCACGACGGCGACAACGGGGTAGCCACCGGTGACGGGGTGGTCGGCGAGGAAGAGGACCGGGCGTCCGTCGGCGGGGACCTGGACCGCCCCGGCGACGGCCCCCTCGCTGGGCAGCTCGGTCTCGACGGCGCGGACGAGCGGCGGCCCGTCCAGGCGCAGACCCACCCGGTTCGAGCGGTCGGTGACGACCCACTCCCGCCGCCCCAGCCGGTCGAGGGAGCCCTCGGTGAGCCAGTCGGCGCGGGGCCCGGGGAGCACCGTCACCCGGGTGAGGCCACCCTCGCGCACCCGGCCCGGTTCCGGGAGGCCGACGGCGGCGCGCGGTGGTGCCCCGACCGGCAGGAGGGTGCCCGCGGCGAGCGGCGCCGGGCCGAGGCCTGCGAGGACGTCCGTGGAACGGCTGCCCAGCACCGGGGGCACGGCGAGGCCGCCGCGGAGGGCGACGTAGGACCGCAGGCCGTACGGGGGCGTACCGAGCCGGAGGACCTCGCCGTCGCGCAGGGCGAACGGCGCGTCCGTGGGCGGGTGGCCGCGCGGCTCGCCGTCGCCGTCGAGGACGGTGAGCGGTGCCGGGGCACCGGAGACCGCGACCACCTGGGTGCCGTGGGCGCGCAGCTCCAGCCCGCCGAGCACCGTCTCGACGACGGCGGCGGAGCGGTCGTTGCCGACGAGCCGGTTGGCCTGGCGGGCCGACCCGCGGTCCACGGCGCCGGAAGGGCTGACGCCGAGGTCGGCCCGGCCGGGGCGGCCCAGGTCCTCGAGCAGGCTGAGCGGGCCGGCGGCCAGGACGAGGAGGGCGCCGTAGGGAAGGTCGGGCGGCGGACTGCCCGCCGACTCGGGCGCGGGCCCGACCGCCGGCCGGCGTGGGGCCCCCGTCGCCGCGACCCGCTCGCGGACCGCGCGGAACCGCACCCCGTCCCCGGGACGCACCAGCGCCGGCGGGTCGCGCTCGAGGTCCCACAGCGGCGCGTCGGTGCGGCCGATGAGCTGCCACCCGCCCGGCGAGGCGCGGGGGTAGACGGCGGAGAACTCCCCCGCGAGCGCCACCGCGCCGGCCGGCACCACCGTGCGCGGGGACGCCCGGCGGGGGACGTCGAGCCCCGCCCCGAGGAGGTAGGTGAACCCCGGGGCGAAGCCGCCGAACGCCGCCCTCCACACCTGACCGGCGTGGGCGGCGACGACGGCGTCGCGGCTCTGCCCGGTGAGCGCGGCGACGGCGGCGAGGTCCTCGCCGTCGTACACGGTGTCGATGGTGACGAGCCCGCGGGCGGCGTCGTGGCGCCGGGCCGCGGGCAGGTCGGGGAGGGCGCGGGCGATGCGGTCCCGGGACGCCCGGTCCGCGGCGCGCACCAGCACCGTGCGGGCGGCGGCGACGGCGTCGACCAGCCCCGGCAGCGACGCCGCCGTGAGGGCGGCGTGCAGGGCGAGCACGTCCGCCAGGTCCGCGCACTCGACGAGGAGCGCCCGGTCCCCCACGGCGCGGACCCGCCGGGGCCGGGCGGTCGTCGGCGGCGGCGACGTCACCGGAAGGGGCGCAGCGGCACGCCGGCGGCCTCGAGGGCGGCCCGGACCGCGGTGGCGATGCCGACCGCTCCGGGCGTGTCCCCGTGGACGCACACGCTCTGGGCGGCAACGGCGACGGTCGCGCCGTCGACGGCCTCGACGGTCCCCTCCGTCGCGAGCCGGACCACCCGGGCAGCCACCTGCGCCGGGTCGGTGAGGACCGCGCCCGGCTGACCCCGCGACACCAGCGTGCCGTCCGCCTCGTACGCGCGGTCCGCGAAGGCCTCGACGACGGCGGTCACGCCGACCGCTGCGGCCTCCTCCTCCACCACGGTCCCTGGCAGCACGAGGAGGGGGAGGTCGGCGTCGAGGGTGCGCACGGCCTCGACGACCGCGCGCGCCTGCGGTCGGTGGTGGGCGATGGCGGTGTACAGCGCGCCGTGCGGCTTGACGTAGCGCACCCGGGTGCCGGCGGCCGCGGCGATCGCCTGGAGCGCCCCGACCTGGTAGATCACCTCGTCGACGAGCTCGGCCGGGTCGACGTCGAGGAACCGCCGGCCGAAGCCGGCCAGGTCGCGGTAGGAGACGTGCGCCCCCACGCTCACGCCGCCGGCGGCGGCGAGCGCGCACGCCCGGCGCGCGGTGGCCGCGTCCCCCGCGTGGAAGCCGCAGGCGACGTTGGCGCTGGTGACGGCCCCGAGGATGGCGGCGTCGTCGCCCAGCGTCCACCCGCCGAAGGACTCGCCGACGTCGGCGTTGAGATCCACGGCCCACCTCCTGGGGCCGTACTGTACGGCGGCGCGCTAGAGCGCCACGTCCCCGCACAGGTGCACGGCCACGCCCAGGCGCTCGAACATCGCCGCCTTGGCGGTCAGGGCGGCGTCCGCGGTGGCGCCGTCGGGCGCGTAGACGACCTGGACGTGGTTGGCCTTGTGCCGCGCCATGAACTGGTCGCGGGTGATGCCGTGGAGCACGACGTGCGCGATGGGCCACTCGGGGTTGGTCGCCTCCTTCCGCCGTCGCGTCTCGTCGGGAGGCAGCTCGACGACGCTCGCTCGCCCGAGGTCGAGGTGGAGGCGGGCGTCGGCGATGTACAGCCGGGACCAGACGATCTCCCCGGGCCGGGAGACCCCGTTGATCGTCGACCCGCCGGCGGGGAAGAAGACCGGTCCCTGGCGCCAGCCCTCCGCGCCGCGGTACCCGCCGGTGAGGTGGGAGGGCGGCACCGATCCGGAGATCTCGAAGACCCACACGTACCGGCCGTCGTGCTCCTCGCCCCAGCGCACGTCGTGGAGGGTGTTCGCCGGGTCCAGGCCCATCGCCGTCCAGATCCGGTCGGTGACGAGGGCGTCGACCGCCACCCCCTCGTCGACCTCGTTGAAGTGCGGGAGCGCACGGCCCGCGTACAGCACCCGCGACCCGTCGCGGCTCGTCACCGGCGGACGGTCGACGTTGTTGAGCAGCCCCTCGGCGAGGTCGGACGCCGGGGAGAGGTTCCTCATCCCCTGCTGGTACTGGATGCCCACCGCGTCGAGGCCGAAGTCGTCGCTCATCCGCAGGGCGGAGATGTACATCTTGTACTGCCAGCGCAGCTGGTCCTCGGTGAGGTCGGTCGCGGGGTCGGTACCGAGCCGGAACGTCATGCCGGCCTCGCGGAGCCAGCGCCCGACGTCGTCGGCCTCCACGTCCGGGACCGTCTGCATCTGCGCCCACAGCTCGGACTGGGACAGGCGCTCCTTGTAGATGCCCAACGGGTTGAGCAGCTCGTCGTCGATGATGGCGTTGTACATCCCCATGCAGCCCTCGTCGAACACCCCGACGATCGCCTTGTCGGTGCGCAGCTGGTCGGCCAGGGCCCGCCCGAGCGCCGTCTCGGAACTGTCGGGCAGGGCGGGCAGGTCGCGCACGTGCGAGGCGTCGTGGACGACCCGACCCGTCTCGAGCCAGGTGCGGATGCCGTCGCGGAAGAACGCGTCTGACCCGTCCACGGTCCAGAGGGTGGAGTACTCCCGGCCCATCTTCGTCAGGCCGGCGTTGAGGTTGAGCAGGCCGACGAGTCCCGGCCAGGCCGGCTCGAAGTTCGCCACCGTGAGGATCGGGCCCGCGTGGGTGCGCAGCCCGTGCAGCACGTGGTGGCTGTACTGCCAGTTCGCGATGGCGACGACGAGGGGTGCCTCGGGCGGGACGTCGCGGAACACCTCGAGCCCCATCCGCTGGCTGGAGATGAACCCGTGCCCGGTGACCGGATCGGGGTCGAAGGCCCGGACGAGGGTCCACCCCTCCGCGTCGAACCGCTGCGCGACGAGCCGCTCGAGCGCGGCCTGCAGCGGCCAGCCGGCCACGTTCGCCGGCTCCCGGAGGTCGCCGCTGGTGACGAGGACGGCGGTGCGCGGCGGCGCGGTCCTGGGCCGGGGGGGCGGGGGCACGGTGTACGTCGTCATCGAACGTCCTTCGTGGGTCGGGCCGCGCGCGGCATACCGCGCAGCCTGCCCGAAATCGATTACTCGCGCAATACCCCCGAGGACGGTGCGACGAGGTCGGCGGAGCCCTGCACGAGCGTGCGCACCGGCCCGGCCCCGTCACGCACCCGCTCGACGAGCATGCGCGCCGCCGCGAGGCCCATCTCCCGGGGTCGCAGAGGGAGGAAGGAGACGTTCTCGACGTTCGACGTGGCGAACGGCAGGTCGCCGATGATGCCGACGCCCACGGCGTGGTCCCCGTGGGCCAGCGCCCGGAGGGCACCGACGCCGACGAGGTTGTTCGTCGCCAGGACCGCGTCCGGGGGGTGCTCGGTGCCGAGCAGGCCCTCCATCGCCGACCTGCCGCCCTCGACGCGGAAGTCGGCGTGGACCAGCAGGTCGTCCGGGGCGTCGAGGGCCGCCGCCGCGAGGGCCTGGGCCCAGCCGGTGGCCCGGTCCACGGCCGTCGGGGTCGTCCGTGGCCCGGTGATGCAGGCGATGCGGCGGTACCCGCGGTCGATGAGCGCCCCGGCGGCGATGCGCCCCAGCTCGACGTTGTCGAAGACGACCTGGTCCACGGGCTCCGGCACCGGGCGGTCGACGACGACGACGGCCCGCCCGCGCTCGAGCAGGGCGGCGAGCGCGGCCGTCCCGCCGGCCGGGGCGAGGATGACGCCGGCCATGTTCTCCGCCGCGACGATCTGGAGGTAGCGCTGCTCCTTCACCGGGTCGTCGTCGGTGTTGCACAGGACCACGGACAGCCCCGCCTCCTGGGCGACGTCCTCGACGCCCCGCGCCAGGGAGGTGAAGAACGGGTTCTCGATGTCGGGCAGGACCAGGGCGATGACGTCGCTGTGCCGGCGCCGCAGCGAGCGGGCGGTGCGGTCCGGGGAGTACCCGAGCTCGTCCACCGCACGGCGCACGGCCGCGTCGAGGTCGGGCCTGACCGTCTTGCCGTTGAGCACGCGGGAGACGGTGGCGGTCGACACGCCGGCCAGCTCAGCGACGTCGACGATGCGGGCCATGGGACTCCTCGGGGTCGGGCCAGCCGGGTCCGGGCCACCGGGACCGGGGAAGCGGCGCCGCCACTATAGGGCCGCCGGCCGGGGGGACCTGGCGCTCACCCCCCGACCGACCCCCCGGCCCGACGCCGCGCCGCGAGCATCGCGAGGAGCCCCCCGGTCGCAAGCAGGGCCAGGGCGAGCGCGAGCGAGGACGTCCCCACGCCCGTGCGGGGCAGGTCCCCGCCGGGCCCTCCTCCCCCACCGGGCGGGTCCGTCCGCGGACCGGTCGGGTCCGGGCCGGTGGGGTCGGGGCCGGTGGGGTCGGGGCTCGACGGGGGCTCCGTCGGGGTCGTCGGCGGGTCGGTCGGCCCGGGCGTCGTCGGGGGGTCGGTCGGGTCCGGGCCGGGGCACGCGGGCACCGTCGGCACCGGTGCGGGAAGCACCGGCGTCGGCGGGACCTCCGGGTCCGCGCCGTCGAGGGCCCCCTCGAGGGCGAGGTAGTCGAGTCCCGCGAGGTAGCCGGTCGCGGCATCGGCCCGCCCGGTGACCCGGAGGGTGATCTCGTGGGTCCCGGCGTCGAGGTCGAGCTCGCCCAGCGCGACGAGGTCGGTGGTCCGGACACCCTCGGGCACGAAGCCGTCGACCGGCTCGCCCACCCGCTCCCCGTCGACGAGGACCTCGACGATGCCGTAGTCCCGCGCCTGGGTGAAGACCCCGCCGAGGCCGTAGGACCCCGCCGACGGCACCTCGAAGTTGGCGGTCAGGGCCGCGCCCGGCGCCGTCGCCCGGAACCACAGCTGCGCGTCACCCGACCACGTCACGCCGCAGCAGTTGCCCTGGCGCTCCCAGGGGGCGTCGGCGGCCGTGACGTCGAGGGCCTCGCCCTCGATGCGGAGCGTCCCGCCGCTCCGGGCGCTCGCCTCGGATGTGAACGGTCCCACGTTGCCCGCCAGGTCGACGGCCCGCACCCGGTAGTACCACCGCTCACCGACGCCCAGGCCGGTGTGCTCGAGACCGGGCAGCCGGCTCGTCGCGACGAGCGTCTGCGGGGAAGGGGTGAACCCGGCCGTCGTCGAGGCGTGGACCTCGTACCGGTCGGCACCGACGTCGTCGGCTGCGGCCCGCCAGGACAGCCGGATCGCGTTCGTCTCGAGCCCCTCGGCGAGCAGCCCGGCCGGCGCCGACGGCGGCGTCCGGTCCGCGAAGGAGGGCACCGCGGAGAGCACCTGGTAGCTCGCCGCGGACCACGGCGGCGAGCCGGGCAGCGGCGTGAGGACGATGCTGAGCACGCAGTCGCCGTCCTGCGTGAGGTGCGGCGGGAGGTCGAAGGTGTCCTCGAGCCACCGGTCGCTCGTGTTGCCGAGCGGCTGCGTCCACACCCCGGCGTCCTCCCCGTTGACCTCGACGGTGACGGCCTGATAGGCCTGCGCCTGGTCGGAGACCCGCCGCAGCCGCACCCCGTCGTTGCCCGGCGCGACCGCGACGGTGAACTCCACCGGGTCCTCGCTCGCGCGCAGGTCCTCCGTCATGGGCACCGTGTCCTGGTCGCCCTCGAACGCCGACGTCAGCGACTGCACGTCGCCCCCGGAGCGGTACCCGTGGGCGTCCTCACTGGCGGCATCGCCGACGTCGATGGTGTCGGTCACCCGGAGCGAGGAACGGTCGACGTGGCCGTACCAGAACGCGGTCGAGCTGTAGCGGGCGGGCTCGTTCGCCGTCGGGCCGGGCTCGATCCCGAAGCGGATGCCGGACCCGAAGTCGACGGCCTCGGCGATCATCAGCCGGTAGGCCGCGTCGCACTGGTACTCGCAGCCGAGGCTGCCCGTCTCCATCTCGGGCGCCCCGTTCATCGGGGCGGAGAACTCGTTGCGGTTGAAGTACCACCCGCCCTCGTAGAAGTCCTCCGTGCCGGTGCCGTAGATCTG
Organism: Georgenia faecalis; assembly: GCF_003710105.1. Classification (GTDB taxonomy): domain Bacteria; phylum Actinomycetota; class Actinomycetes; order Actinomycetales; family Actinomycetaceae; genus Georgenia_A; species Georgenia_A faecalis. Next base: position 1,689,800 of record NZ_CP033325.1, on the reverse strand, counting down.
GGGGGTCCGCGAGCCGTCGACGTAGACCCGCTCGTCGCCCTCGAGGTAGTTGCGGATGTTCCCGGCGGTGATGTGGCCCTCCATGGTGTGGCTCACGCCGACGAACCGCCCGGTCCCGGCGGTGTCGAGGAAGAGCCAGTCCTCGCCGACGACCGTCTCCCCGGCGCGGCTGTCGGCGCGGAAGTAGCCGAGCTCCGGGCTGGGGCCGGTGAGGGCGGCGGCGATCGCCGCGTCCTCCGCGGTGGTGACCCACGCCTCCCCCGCCTCGAGGGAGACGTCGGAGGTGTTGACGAGCTCCACGGACATGCCCGAGGCGTACGGCATGGGCCACCACGACCAGTAGGACCCGCCCTCCCCGGCGTCCATCCCGAACATGAGCGCGCGGACGTCCGTCTCGCCGAGCCCGGAGCCGAAGAACTCCCCGACGGGAGCATCGACCGTGCGTTCCCCGTCGAACGTCATCCTCAGGCGCAGGCCCCGCAGCAGCGCGTCGGAGGCGAGCACCGCCTCCTCGTCGGGCACCTCGCTGGGGTAGCTGTAGGTCCGTACCCCCTCCCACGTCTGCCCGGTGATGACGTAGTCGTGGGCGGCCTCGCTCGCCAGCGCCGCCGTCCCCGCGCCGACGTCGATCTCGTCGGTCCGGACGGGCTCCCCCTCCACGACGGAGTCCACCCAGTACCGGAACTCGCTGTAGTCGATCCCGGCGGAGACGAACGTGGTGGTGATGGTGATCTCGCTCCTGCCCGCCGTCGCCGACGCGGGCAGCTCCACCGTCTGGTCCGTCCACTGGCCGGGTGCGCCGGCGATGGGCACCCACTCCCCGACAACGACGCCGTCGACGCTCACGCTCGCCCGCTGGTCGGTGGAGATGGTGTCGAACCGGCGGGTCAGCCGCACGCCGTCGTTGTCGGGGTCGATCGCCGCCGTGAACGTGCTCGACCCGGTGAACGCCCGGCCGTCGTCGGTGATGGTGGGGCTCGTCGGGGCCCCGACTACCTGCGGCAGGCGCAGGCGCAGCTCGGTGACGAGCCCGGGACCGTCCGCCTGCGCGAGGCGCACCGACTCGCCGGGGTCCAGGGTGACCGTCGCCGGGGTCGTCACGGCGCCGGGACGCGCCGGCTTCGGGTCGGCGCTGCCCCAGGTCGCGGCGGCCGCGAGGACGTCGGTCGGGACCTCGTCCGGGTCGAAGGTGGCGACCCCCTCCGCGTCCGCCAGCGTCCGGTAGGTCACGTGGTAGAAGAGCGGGTTGTTCGTCGTCGTCACCCGCATGGACTCACGGAAGGGCATGGGGACCTTGAGGTAGACCCCGCCCGAGCTCTGGTCGGCGTTGGCCACGAACGGGTAGATGAACGGCGCGCCGAGGTCACCGTCGACGACGTCCTGCAGGGGCGCGTCGAGCACCGTGACGCCGTCGAGCTCAATGACGATGTTCCCCGTGGCCGTCACGTCGCCGCTGTCCCGGGTGAACCAGATCGAGCCGATCTCCCCCGCGCCGGTGTGCTCCGCCAGGACGCACCCGTCCCCGCTCTCGCGCAGGCAGGAGTACGTGCCGACGAACCCGTCGTCGTTGCCCCCGGTGCGGTCGAAGCTGGAGAACTGCTTCGTCTGCACGCCCGACGTCATCGTGGGCAGCAGGTCGAGCCGGCGGTAGGTGTCCCACCCCACCGGCCCCTGGTCCGCGGTCTCCCCCGCCTGGGCGGTGACCACCGGCTCCGGCGCCGCGACCGGCGTCCGGGCGGCGGCGACCGCCGGCACGAGCAGTCCCCCGACGGCCACCACGGCGGCGGCGCCGAGCCCCACGAGCCGTGCGGTCCACGTCGACCGTGCATCCATGTCGTCCCCCTCGGTCCGGATCGGTGCCGTCACTGCCCGCCGAGCTCGGCGTAGAGGTCGGCGGCGTTCTCCTGCGTCACCAGCTGCGTCTCGAGCACCTGCTCCTTGTCGACGTCCGCGCACTCGACGAGGATCTCCTCGGCCGTGGCGATCGCCTCGCGGCCCCCGGTGGGGTACACGAACGTCGCCGAGAGCCGGCCCTCCTCGACCGCCTTGATGCCGCCGGACGGGATGGGCAGCGCGTCGATGCCGATGAAGGAGATCTCGCCCTCACGTCCCGCAGCGGTGGCCGCCAGGTAGGCCCCCTCGGCCATCGGGTCGTTGTGGGCGTAGAAGACGTCGATGTCGTCGTTAGCCTGGAGGATCGCCTCGGCCTGCGACTGCCCGAGGTCACGGAGCCAGTCGCCGACGCCCTCGGCGACGATCTCGATGTTGGCGTTGCTCGCGATGCCCTCCCGGAAGCCGTCGGCCCGCTCCTGCGCGGGCGTCGAGCCGGGCAGGCCCTTGAGCTCGGCCACCGTGCCGCCGTCGGGGAGGAGCTCGGTAGCGACGTACTCGCCCGCGGCCCTGCCGATCTCGAGGTTGTTCGCCCCGATGAACTGCGTGTAGGAGTCGCTCTCGATCTTCCGGTCGAGCACGATGACCGGGATCCCCTCGTCGTAGGCGCGCTCGACGATGGCGGTGAGCGGCGCCGCCTCGTTCGGGCTGATGATGAGCAGGTCGATCCCCTGGGAGAGGAAGTTCTCGACGTCGGAGACCTGCTTGGAGTTGTCCTGGGCGGCGTCGGCGAAGACCACCTCGAACTGGTCCACCTCCGCCGCGGCCGCCGCGATGTCGTCGTCCATCTGCTGGCGGTACGGCTCGGCGACGTTGGCCTGGCTCATGCCGATGAGGTACTCCCCATCGGCACCGGCGCACGAGGCCGCGGCAGCGTCGCCGCCCGTGGCGCCGGTGGTGTCTGCGACGCCCGGCGCGTCCGACTCCGTGCCGCAGGCCGCCAGGACGAGCGCGGCCGACGCGGCGCAGGCGAGGACCGGCCCCGCTGCGTGTCCGTTTCGACGTGTCATTGCGATTCCCCTCCGTAGGTTCATCGCCGCTGGGACCGGAACGCTTGGATGCCGGCCGCGACGATGATGATGGCGCCCTTGATGAGCAGCTGGACGTTCGCGTCGATGTTGTTCAGCGCGAGGATGTTGTTGAGGATCCCGAGGAGCAGCGCCCCGGCGAGGGTGCCGGCCACCGTGCCGACCCCGCCCATGAGGCTGGTGCCCCCGATGACGACGGCGGCGATCGCGTCGAGCTCGTAGCCCGAGCCGTCGTTGGGACTGCCCTGGTTGAGCTGGCCGGCGTGGATGATCCCGGCTAGCGCGGCGAGGAACCCGGAGAGGGCGAACACCGCGACCTTGATGCGGGTGACCCGAACACCGGACAGGCGTGCGGCGCGTTCGTTCCCGCCGACCGCATAGACGTGGCGCGCGAACACGCTGTTGCGCACGACGACGAGGGCGATGACGGCCACCGCGAGGAAGATCAGGGCGGGGATCGGCACCGTGCCGTTGAAGGTCCGCGAGTTGAGCAGGGCGAACGTCTCGGGCGCCAGGCCCGGACCGTCGCCGTAGGCCAGCGGCACCCCCTGCCCGCCGGACCAGATCCGGGCCAGGCCGCGGGCGATCTGCAGGCCGGCCAGGGTGACGATGAACGACTGGATCCCGAGACGGGCGCTGATGAGGCCCTGGGCCGCCCCGAAGGCGAGACCGAGCCCGAGGATGACGATGACGGTGGGCACGACGCCGACGTCGCTCACCATGAGCAGGCTCGCGGCGCCCGTGGCGGACAGCCCGAGGATGGCCCCGACCGACAGGTCGATCCCGCCGATGAGGATGACGAAGGTCATCCCCACAGCGATGATGCCGATCTCGGAGGTGGCGCGGACGATGTTGAGCAGGTTCTCGCTGTTGAGGAAGACGAGGTCCCCGCCCCGGCGCGGCGAGACCGCGATGGCGGCGAGGAACACGAGCACGAGCGCGACGTAGCTCTGGAGGCGGAAGAACCGCTCCGGGATCTGGAACCGTCGGGGGCGGCCCGCCTCGGACTGCTCGGCGGCCGGCGTCGCTGCCGTGGTCATCTCGGCTCCGGCACGTGCTGGGGCGCCGGGTCGGAGACGGCGTGCTCCATCCCGGCGGCGTAGAGCAGCCGCTCCTGGCTGACCTCGTCCCGGTCCAGGACGGTGACGATCCTCCCGTTGCGCATGACGGCGATCCGGTCGCAGAGCCCGACGAGCTCGGGCAGCTCCGAGGAGGCGACGAGGACGCTCACCCCGCCTCCCGCCAGGTCCGCGAGGAGGTGGTAGATCTCGGCCTTCGCGCCGACGTCCACGCCCCGGGTCGGCTCGTCGAGCAGCAGCACCCGGGGCTCACGCAGCAGGTTCCGGGCGAAGACGACCTTCTGCTGGTTCCCGCCGGAGAGGGTGCTGACGATCGTCGCCGGGCTCCGAGTCTTGATGGCGAGCGAGTCGACGGCCTCGGACACCCGCGCCCGCTCCCGGTCCTTGGAGCGCCACCCGAGGGTTGCCAGCGCGCGCAGGACCCCCAGGACGATGTTCCCGGCGACCGACTCCTGCATCACCAGGCCGGCCGCGCGGCGGTCCTCGGGGACGTACCCGATCCCGCAGGCGAGCGCGGCCTCCGGCGAGGTGATGCTCACGGGTGCGCCGTCGAGCTCGACGGTGCCGGTGAGGCGGTGGCCGGCGAGCCCGTAGAGCGCCTCGAGGAGCTCGCTCCGCCCGGCGCCGAGGAGGCCGGCCAGGCCGACGATCTCCCCGCGCCGGACGTCGAGGTCGACGTCGCGCGGCTCGCTGCGGGCTCCCCGGCCGCCGTCGAGCGAGAGGCCGCGGACCCGCAGGCGGACGTCGTCGCCCGGCGGAGGCCGGAGGGGGAAGACCTGGTCGAGCGGCTTGCCGATCATCATGCGGACGACCTCGCTGGGCGGGGTGCCCGCCACGTCGAAGGTCCCGACGCTCTCGCCGTCGCGCATGACCACCCCGCGGTCGGCCACCTGGGCGATCTCGTCCATCCGGTGCGAGATGAAGATGACGGCGACCCCCCGCCGTCGCAGCTCCGGGATGATCTCGAACAGGCGCCGCACCTCGGTGTCCGACAACGCCGACGTGGGCTCGTCCATGACGAGGATGCGGGCCTGGAGCCGCAGGGCCTTGGCGATCGCGACCATCTGCTGCTCGCCCACCCGCATCGAGTCGACGTGCCGGGCGGGCGAGATCGTGATCCCGACGTCGTCCAGCAGCGCCTGCGCCTCCGCCGCCATCCCCTTGGCGTCGATCGTCCGCCAGGCCGTGCGCCGCTCGTTCCCGAGGAAGAGGTTGTCGACCACGCTGCGGTGCGGCACGAGGTCGAGCTCCTGGTGGATCATCGCGACGCCGGCGGCCTGCGCGTCCGCCGGGGAGGCGAACTGCCGCTCGTGGCCGTCGATGAGCAGGCGTCCGGCGTCCGGCGCCACCACCCCCGACAGGACGTTCATCAGCGTCGACTTCCCCGCGCCGTTCTCGCCGAGGAGGGCGAGCACCTCGCCGGCGTGCACCTCGAGGTCGGCGCTACGCAGGGCGTGGACTCCCCCGAAGCTCTTGACGATGCCGTGCATCTCGAGGACGGGCGCGGACGGTGTGCCATCGCTCCCCGGATCGATGCCCACTGCGCCTCCCCACTGAGGCTCGACTACGTGTCTGTAATCGAATACAGCGCCGATCTTGGCAGCGCGGGTCGCCCGGGGGCAAGAGGGTCCGCCCGACGACCGGCATCGTTACCGATTCGTTATCAATGCTGCGCGCCGTCAGGCGCGTCAGGGCCGCGGCCTCGCGCCGCGAGGCGAAACCCCCGCGACATCTCGCGCGCCGCTGCCGGAAACACGCCGTCGCTACCGTCCGGTCCGAGAGCGCGCTGGGGCACGGCCACGGCCCGCCACGCGTCCTCATCCCCGCCACCGACCCCGAAAGCAGGACGCGACCGCGATGCGACCACCCCGACTCCCGGCCCTCGCCGCCGGTGCCCTGGGCACCGGGCTCCTCGTGCTCGGTGCCACTCCGGCCCTCGCCGCTCCCGCCACGAGCGAGGTGACGCTCACCGCTCCCGGGCCCGTCGCCGTCGGCGAGCCCCTCACGCTGGAGATCGACCTCGCGGACACCGTCGACGTGTACGCCTACGAGCTCGCCGTCGCCTTCGACGGCGCGGCGCTGGCCTACGTGGCGGAGAGCGCGACGGGGCCGGCGGGCGGGTTCGACGCCGCGGAGCCGGAGCCGGCCGGCGTCACCCTCGTCCACAGCCGCCTCGGCACGTCCCCGGCCCTCGACGGCGACCTCGCCGCCACCCTGGAGGTGTCCGCCCTCGCGGCGGGGACGAGCACCGTCGACGTCGCGGTGACGCTCGTCGGTGCCGACGGCTCGGTCTCCACGGAGACGGCGAGCGCCGTCGTCGAGGTCACCGCGGCCCCGACACCCGACCCGACGCCGGAGCCGACGGCGGAGCCGACGCCCGACCCGACGACGCCCGACCCGACGCCGGCCCCCACCACGGCACCCTCCGCGCCGACTCCCACCAGCCCGGCCCCCGGACCCACGGCGGCGCCCGTGGTCCCGCCCGCCGGCGGGTCGCTCCCCAGCACCGGTGTCCCCGTCGCCGGCGCGGGGCTGCTCGCCGCCGCCGCGGTCGCCCTCGGCGCGCTCGGCGCGCGGGGTGCCCACCTGCGCAAGGCCGGTGCCCGATGACCGCCGACCGTCCCCGCCGCGCCGCGCGGCCCCACCCCACCCCCAGGAGCCGGACCGTGACCACCCGACGATCGACCGCCGCCGTCGCGGTTCCGCTGCTCGCCGGGCTGACGCTGGCCCTCACCGGGCCGGTCGCGCAGGCGGAGCCGGTGCCCGCGCCGGTCCTCGAGGCCTCCCCCGGCGTCGTCCTCGCCCCGTTCTACACCGAGCTCGACCTCACCGGGGACCGGCAGGTCACCCCCGCGGACCTCGACGTCCTCGCCGCCCGGCTGGGCGCCACGCCCGCGTCCGCGGGGTGGACCCAGGTCGCTGCCGCCGACGTCGACGCCGACGGCGTCCTCACGGTGGCCGACCTCGCCGCGGTGTCTGCGCGGATGGTCTACGACGACGGGCCGTTCGAGCTGGTCGAGGCGTCGGTCATCGACATGCAGGCGGCGATGAACGCCGGGGTCACCACCTCGGTGGAGCTCACCCGGGCCTACCTCGACCGCATCGCCGCCTACGACCGCACGCTCGTCGACCCTGCCGAGGGCGGCCGCCCGCTCAACTCCGTCATCACGACGAGCACCGTGGCGCTCCAGGCGGCGGCCGCCGCGGACGCCACCCGCGCCGCGGAGGGCATGACCGACCTGCTGCTCGGGGTGCCGGTCGCCGTCAAGGACAACTACGACACCCTCGACATGCCCACCACGGGCGGCTGCGGCTGCTGGGAGGACAACCACACCTCGACCGACGCCGCCATGGTCGCCGGCCTGCGCGAGGCCGGTGCCGTCATCCTCGCCAAGGCGAGCCTCGACGAGTTCGCGTTCGGTTTCGTCAGCGAGTTCTCCGCCGGGCAGGCGCCCGGGTCGACGCTGCTCGCCGCCAGCCCCTACCGGACCAGCCAGACCGCCGGCGGCTCCAGCGGCGGCACCGGCGCGGCGATCGCCGCCAACCTCGCCGGCCTCGGGTTCGGCACGGACACCGGTGGCTCCATCCGGGTTCCCGCCTCCTACAACCAGCTCGTCGGCATCCGGCCCACGGTCGGTCTCGCCAGCCGCGACGGGATCATCCCGCTCGCCCTGAGCCAGGACACCGGCGGACCGATGGCCCGCAGCGTCATGGATGCCGCCGCCGCGCTCGACGCCGTCGTCGGGGTGGACCCGGCCGACCCGGTGACCGCCGAGCAGGCCGGGCGGGTGCCCGAGTCCTACACCGCCCACCTCGATCCCACCGCGCTCGAGGGCGCCCGCATCGGGTACGTCGCCTCGATGGTGGGGACCAACCCCACGACGCTGCGCCTGTTCACGCAGGCGCGGGCCACCCTCGAGGCGCTCGGCGCCACGGTCGTCGAGGTGACGCCCCCGGCGGGCTTCGGCGACGTGCTCGCCGAGCCGAGCGGGAGCACCAACGAGTTCCGGCACGACCTCGACCGGTACATCGCCACGCACCTCGCCCCGCAGGTCCAGGCGCGCTCCCTCACCGACATCCTCGCCACCGGGCACTACGTCATCTCCCGCGGCGGCACCTACGCCTCGCGCGCGGCGGTGACCGAGGAGACCTACCAGGCGTGGGCGGGACCGGAGGGCACCCACACCCGGGCGATCGCCACCGGCCACGCCCTGGTCACCGGCCTCATGGACGACCTCGACCTCGACGCGATCGCCTACCCCACCGGCACGCCCTACGGGACGCACAGCACGAACCTTCGCCTGAGCCCCAACACGGGGATGCCGTCGCTCACCGTCCCCATGGGGCAGGCGAGCGCCGAGGACGGCACGATCACCGGCGCCGGGGTCAACCTCGAGCTCCTCGGGCGGGACTACGCGGAGGGCGACCTCATCGGCTTCGGGTACGCGTTCGAGCAGGCGACCCACGCCCGCACGTCGCCGGCACTCTACGGCCCGCTCGGCTAGGCCGCGCCACGCCCGCCCGCCGCGCTCGCCCCGTGCGAGCCCGGCGGGCGTCCGTGTGTCACAGGCCGAGGACGTACGCCCCGCTGAGGAGGAACCACGGCAGGACGACGGCGGCCGGCAGCGCACCGAGGAGCGCGAGCCGTCGCCACCGCGGGGTCCGGCCCGCCGCGAACGCCGTCGCCGCGGCGATCGCGCACAGGCCGGCGTACCCGACGTACCACCCGCGCTCGATGGGCTCGCGGCCCCAGAGGCTGACCTCGGAGGACACGAGGCTCTCGGCCAGGGCCCGGCCGGTGAACTGGTCGCCCCAGGCCGCGGCGACGAAGGCGAGCTGGACCACCGCCAGGGCGAGGGCGGCGAGGAGGACCGGCGTCGGCAGCCGCGCCCCGGGCCGACGGCTGAGGCGGCCGAAGACAAGCGCGACGAGGCCGACGGCGGGGGCGACCGAGACGAGGTACGCCGCGGTGTAGACGCCGGGGAACGCCCCGGCCTCCTCCCCCGCGCGCGGCGGGTGCACGGCGGGAGCCCCGAGGAGGACGGTGGTGTCGAGGAGGTGCCACAGGGCCGGGGCGAGCCCGAGGAAGGCGACGGCGAAAAGCGCCACGCCCCCGGCGAGGAGCGAGCGGCGACCCGCGGGGCTGAACCGGTCGAACGCCACGGCACGGTCGAGGAGCCGGTCCGCCTCGCTCGCGGCCGGCTCGTCCTCGAGGACGTCGTCGCCCATCCGGCCCCTCCTCTGGTGGCTCGGCGAACAGTACGCCGAACGCCGCCGCGCCCCGGACGAGGTCCGGGGCGCTGCGGCGTCGTCGTGCGGGCTGACTAGGCCGGCGCGACCTCACGCTCACGGGCCGGCTCGCCACCCGTCTCGCCGTTGGGGTGCCGGCGCTCGAGCGCCGACCCCTCGACGTCGACGTTCGGGAGGATCCGGTCGAGCCAGCGCGGCAGCCACCACGCCTTCTCGCCCACGAGGTGCATGACCGCGGGGACGATGAGCATCCGGACGACGAAGGCGTCGACGAGCACGCCGAAGGCCAGGCCGAAGCCGATCGGCCGGATCATCGCCATGTGCGAGAAGACGAACCCGCCGAACACCGAGAACATGATGATCGCGGCGGCGGTGACGACCGCCCGGCCCGCCCGCCGGCCCTCGAGGACGGCCTCGCGTGCCGGCGTGCCGTGGACGTACGCCTCCCGCATGCCGGAGACGAGGAACAGCTGGTAGTCCATGGCCAGCCCGAAGAGGATGCCGATGAGCAGCGTCGGCAGGAAGCTCAGCACCGGGCCCGGGTCGTGGACGCCGAAGATCCCGCCCAGCCAGCCCCACTGGTAGATCGCCGTCACGCCACCGAGGGCCGCGAACACCGACAGGACGAACCCGCCGGTGGCGATGAGCGGGACGAGCAGCGAGCGGAAGACGACGACGAGAATGATGAGCGACAGGCCGATGACGACGCCGAGGTAGAGGGGCATCGCGTCGGCGAGCTTCTGCGAGATGTCGATGTTGCCGCTCGCCGCGCCGGCGACGCCGAGGGTGACGTCCGGCTGGTCGGGGACCGTGAGGTCGCGCAGCTCGCGGACGAGCTCCTCGGTGGACTCGCTGCTCGGGCCCTCGGCGGGGATCACCTGGAAGGCGGCGAGCGAGCGGTCCTCGGACATGCCGATCGGCGCGACCGCGACGACGTCCGCGAGGGCGAAGAGCTCCTCGCCGATCTCGACCTGGGCGCCGGTGGCCTCGGCCTCGTCCAGCCCCTCGGGCAGGTCCGCGACGACGAGCAGCGGGCCGTTCTGGCCGGCCCCGAACTGCTCCTCGACCACCTTGTACGCCCGGTACTGCGTGGAGTCCACCGGCTCGGCGGACCCGTCGGGCAGGCCGAGGCGCATGTCGAGGGCGGGGATGGCGATGACCGCCAGCGCGACGACGCCGGCGAGCAGCGTGCCGATGGCGCCGCCGGTGGACATCTCGCGCCGGGCCGGAGCGGGCCGGGCGGCGCCCCTCGCGCCGCGGTGCTTGCGTGGGAGCACACGCTGCCCGGCGAGGCCGAGGAGGGCGGGGGTGAGCGTGACGGCGACGAGCACCGCGATGGCGACGCAGGCGGCGGCGACCGTGCCCATGAGCCCGAGGAAGTCGATGCCCGTGATGTTGAGGGCGAGCAGGGCGATGAGGACGGTGAGCCCGGCGAAGACGACGGCGTTGCCGGACGTGCCGGTGGCGAGCCCGATCGACTCGTGGAGCTCCAGGCCCTCGCGCAGCTGGCGGCGGTGGCGGTTGAGGATGAACAGGGAGTAGTCGATGCCGACGGCGAGGCCGAGCATGAGGCCGAGGATCGGCGTCACGCTGATCATGTCGACGGTCCCGGACAGGGCCATGGTCCCCAGGGCGGCGACGCCGATGCCGACGAACGCGGAGATGATGGGCAGCCCCGCCGCGATGAGCGTGCCGAGCATGACGATGAGGACGGCGGCGGCGACGACGATGCCGACGATCTCCGCGACGCCTGCGATGTTGGTGATGGTCTGGGTGAGCTCCGCGGTGAGGTCGGCCTCGACGCCGTCGACGGGGTTGTCCGCGAAGACCGCCGCGACCTCCTCCTTGGTCTCGGCGGGGACCTCGTAGAGGGAGTCCTCGAACTGGACGACGGCCGTGGCGGCCGAGCCGTCCTGGGAGACGGTGCGCAGGTCGCTCGCCAGCCGGAGCTGGCTGGCGCCGAGCTCGAGCTCGTCGCTGCCTGTTTCGAGCTCGGCCGTGGCGGCCTCGAGCTCGGTGGTCTGGGCGTCGAGCTGGCCACGGGCGGCGTCGAGCTGGGCCTGCTGGGCGTCGAGCTGCGGCCGGGCCTGCTCGATCATCCCGGCGGCCTCGGCCTGCGCGACGGCGGCGTCGAGCTGCTCCTGGGCGGTGTCGAGCTCGGCCTGGGCGGCGTCGAGCTGGCGCCAGCCGGCCTCGATCTGGGCGCGGCCCGCCTCGATCTGCTCGCGGCCCTCGGCGATCTGCGCCTCCTGATCGGCGAGCTGGGCCTGGACCTCGAACGGGTTGACGACGGCGGTGACGCCGTCGACCTCGCCCACCTTCTCGAAGACGTCGGCGAGCGCGGTCTGCTGCTCCGCCGTGAACTCCTTGCCGTCCTCGGTGTGGAGGACGACGGTGCCCGACCCGCCCGAGGCCTCGGGGAACTGTTCCTGCAGACGCTCCGTCACCTGCGCCGTCGGCGTCCCCGGGATGTCGATCGCGGTGCTGAGGGTGCCGCCGAATGCCACGAAGGCGCCGCCGGACGCGACGAGCGCGACGAGCCACGCGGTGACGACGATCCAGGCCCGGCGCGCGGAGAACCGTCCGAGCCGGTAGAGCAGTTCTGCCATGAGGTCTCCCAAGAGCGGACAGCCGGGCGCGCGAGCCACGCGCGCGGTGGGGGCGTCGAACGAGGAGTTCGACGGCTCACGTTACCGCGGTAAGCGGATACGTTGCATCCGCATACGCGTAGGCTGCGCCACATGAGCGGGACCGACCGGCACGACGGGACCGACCGGCACGACGGGACCGACCGGCACGAGGAGCCGCCGGGCCGGCCCCTGCGCCGGGACGCCGAGGAGAACCGCGTGCGCATCATCCGCGCCGCGCAGGAGGTCTTCGCGGCCCACGGCCTGGGCGCCGGCCTCAACGACATCGCCCGGCACGCCGGCGTCGGCGTCGGCACCGTGTACCGGCGGTTCCCCGACAAGACCACGCTCGTCCACGAGGCGCTCCAGGAGCCGCTCACCCGGCTGCTCGACGTCGCCGACGAGGCGGCCGCCACCACGCCCGCCTGGGACGGGCTCATGCTCCTCATCCGGCACGCTGCCGACCTGCTGGCCGCCAACCTCGGGCTGCGGGACGTGGCCCTCGGGCCGCGCGAGCTCACGCCCGCGCTCGACGAGGCGGCCCAGCGGATCGCCCCCTACCTCGCCGACCTTCTCGCCCGGGCGCAGGAAGAGGGGTCGGTGCGCCCCGAGATCACCGTGCAGGACTTCTCCATGCTCTTCTTCATGGTGAGCGAGCTGGCCGTGCATGCCGCCCCCACCAGCCCCCGGGCGTACCGGCGCTACCTCACCCTGTTCACCGACGGCCTGCGCGCGACGCACGCGGACGCGCCGCTGACCGACACCCTCGGTCCCTCGGAGGCCGACGCGGTGGCGCGGCACTGGACGTCCCGGGCCTGAGCCCGGTCGGCGAGACAGGGCGGTGCGGCGACCCCGGCGGGCGATAACCTCGCCGGCGGCCGGCCCCGCGCCGGACGTCCGGACCGAGGGAGCACGACGAGTGACCAGCACGACGACCGACCTGCGCGAGTTCATCGCCGGCCTGCCCAAGGCCGAGCTGCACCTGCACATCGAGGGCACCCTCGAGCCCGAGCTGAAGTTCGCGCTCGCGCGGCGCAACGGCATCGCGCTCGAGCACGCCACCGCCGAGGAGGTCCGCGCCTCCTACGACTTCGACTCCCTCTCCTCGTTCCTCACCGTCTACTACGACTCCATGCGGGTGCTCGTCACCGCGGACGACTTCTACGACCTCGCGATGGCCTACCTCATCAAGGCGGCCGGGCAGAACGTGCGCTACGCGGAGATCTTCTTCGACCCGCAGGCGCACACCTCGCGGGGCGTGCCCTTCCCGACGATCATCGGCGGCCTGCGCCGCGCCCTCGTCGACGCGCGCCGCGACCTCGGCATCCACGGCGAGCTCATCCTGTGCTTCCTGCGCGACTTCACCGCCGAGCACGCGATGAGCACCCTCATGGAGTCCCTCCCCTACCGCGACTGGATCCTCGGGGTCGGCCTCGACTCCGACGAGCGCGGCAACCCGCCGGCCAAGTTCGCCGAGGTGTTCGCCCGGGCCCGCGCCGAGGGCTACCTGCTGACAATGCACTGCGACATCGACCAGGAGGGCACCCACGAGCACATCCGCCAGGCCGTCGAGGACATCCGGGTGGACCGGATCGACCACGGCTCCAACGCCGTCGAGCGCCCCGAGCTGGTCGAGGCGATCAAGGAGCGCGGCCTGGGGCTCACGTGCTGCCCCGTGTCCAACGGCTGGGTCGTCGACGGCATGAAGGGCCCCGAGATCGTCGCCCTGCTCGACGCCGGCATCCCCGTCACGATCAACTCCGACGACCCGGCGTACTTCGGCGCCTACGTCGCCGAGAACTACGAGCGCCTCGCCGCCGATGCCGACCTCGACCGCGACCAGCTCGTCCGCCTCGCCCGGAACTCCTTCGAGGTGGCCTGGCTCAGCGGGCGCGAGCGCGAGCAGTACCTCGCCGAGATCGCGGCGTACGCGGGCTGAGCGCTCCGCCTCAGGCAGGACGCTTCGCCCCGCGGAGAGTGCCGGCCGTGCTCGCGGCGACCCCCGCGAGCACGGCACCGCCGCGCGCCTCCCCGGGCCCGCCCGTACCGTGGACGCACCACGGCCACCGGGGGGCTCGCATGACCGTCCGTCCGCATCACGACGTCCTCGTCGTCGGCGGTGGCAACGCCGGGATCTCCCTGGCGGCCAAGCTACGCCGGGACGGCTACCGGGACGTCGCGATCATTGAGCCGTCGACGGTCCACCACTACCGCCCGATGCTCTCCTACGTCGGGTCCGGGCTCGCCACCCTCGACGAGCTGCGGCGGCCCGAGGCGGCCGTCATCCCCGCCGGCTGCCGCTGGTACACCGACCGGGTGACGGCGGTCGAGCCGGACCGCTCCCGGGTCCGCCTGGCACGCATCGGCACGCTGACCTACGACGACCTCGTCGTCTGCCCCGGATCGAGCATCGACTGGGAGGCGGTCCCCGGGTCCCGCGAGGCGGTCTCCACGCCCGCCGCCTCGACGAACTACGAGGTCGACCTCGCCCCTCGGACCTGGGCGATGCTCTCCGCCCTCACGCGGGGGCGGGCGGTCTTCACCCTGTCCCAGTGGCAGGTGCCCTGCGCCCCGGTGGCCCTCAAACCGCTGTTCATGGCCGCGGACCACTGGTCACGGACCGGGGTGCTCGGCGACATCGAGATCGAGCTCCTCGTCGAGGGGGCCCGTCTCGTCGACGAGGACCGCGCCGACCGTGAGCTGCGCGCGGCCGCGGACCGGTACGGCGTGCGGGTCCGGCTCGGGACGAACCTCGAGAGCATCGACGCGCCCGCCCAGGTGGCCCGCGTGCGCTCGGCGGACCGCCTTGAGGACCTGGGCTACGACGCCCTGCACCTGACCCCGCCGCACCGCGCCCCGGACTGGGTCGCCGCCAGCGGCCTCGCCGGGCGCGGGACCCGCGGCTTCATGGCCGTCGACCCGCGCACGCTGCGTCACCCCGCGTACCCGAGCGTGTGGGGGTTGGGCGACGTCGCCGCCGCGGACGCCCTCCCGTCCGGCGGTGCGCTGCGCAAGCAGGTCCCCGTCGTGGCGCACAACATCACGGCGGGGCGCTCGGGCGGGGCCATGCGCTCCTACAGCGGCTACTCGGTGGCCCCCGTCACGACCTCGCGGCGCCGGCTCCTCCTCGCCGAGTTCGACCGGGACGGCGAGCCCGAGCCCACGACCCGCCACCCCGACCTCGTCCGCCCGCGGGCGGCCACCTTCGCGTTCGACCGGTACGTCGAGCCGCTCGTCTACTGGCGCCGACTGCTCCGGGGCCACGTCTCGTGACGCCCTCGCCGTCCCCGCGGGCGTAGCTAGCGCCGCACCCCCAGTGGCGCCGGCCACACACGCGGGGCCATGCTGGTGGGGCGACGCACTACTCGACGGCCCGAGGGGGACCGATGCAGCCCGACCGACCGCGACGGCTGTGGCCCGCCCTGGTCGCGGCGGCGCTCACCCTGTCGGCGTGCTCCGCCGACGGCGTCGCCGTCGGCGTCACGGACGCCGCCGCACGCGTGACGGCCCAGGAGAAGGTCGCGGCCGCCCCGGTCGCGTGGCCCGCCGCGGACCCGCTCGCGGACATCCCGCTCCCGGCGCGCCCCACGGGTGAGGGCGTCACGTTCGCCTCGCTGCGGGTACCCCGCTGGGGTGCGGACTACGACGTGCCCATCACGGAGGGCATCTCCGACCACGTCCTCGACACCCAGGGCATGGGCCGCTTCCCGTGGACCGCGATGCCCGGCGAGGAGGGCAACTTCGCCCTCGCCGGCCACCGCACCGACGGGTCCCGCCCGCTCGCCCGCATCGACGAGCTCGTCCTCGGCGACGAGCTCGTCGTCACCACGGCGGAGGGCGCCTACACCTACGCGGTGTCGGGCACGGAGATCGTCACCCCCGACCAGGTCCGCGTCGTCGAGCCGAACCCGAGCACCGGCGGTCCGGACGCCGTGGGACGCCTGCTCACGCTCGTGTCCTGCCACCCGTGGGACTCCAGCGAGTTCCGGTACATCGTCTACGCCGAGCTCACCGGCTTCGCCGCGGCCTGACGCCCCAACCCTCGACACCGGCTGAACGCGCGTGTAGCGTCCTGAACATGAGTTCAGCGCGGCGCACCGACGACGATCTCACGGCCAAGGCCCGGATCCGCGACGCCGCCGTCCGCCGGTTCGCCGAGGACGGCATGGGGGCGTCCCTGCGCGCCGTGGCGAGCGACGCCGGGGTGAGCCCGGGGCTGATCCTCCACCACTTCGGCTCCCGCGCCGGCCTGCGGGAGGCCTGCGACGCCTACGTGCTCGAGGCCGCCCGCACCGCCAAGTCCGCGGTCCTCGGGCCGGGCACCGCCGGCGCCGGCGCCTTCCTCGCCCAGCTGTCCCAGGTCGAGGGCTACGCGCCCCTCGTCGGGTACCTGCTGCGGTGCGTCCAGGCCGGTGGACCGCTCGGCGGCGAGTTCATCGACCACTTCGTGACGGACGCCGTCGCCTACCTCGAGGAGGGGGTGCGGGCGGGCACCGTCCGGCCCAGCCGGGACCCGCAGGCCCGCGCCCGAGTCCTCACCGCGATGTCGCTCGGCTCCCTCCTCCTCCACCTCCCGGCCCGCGACGGCCGGCTGGACCTCGACGAGCTGCCCGCGTGGCTGCGCGGCTACGTCGACACCGTCGCCCTGCCGCTCCTCGAGCTCTACACCGAGGCGCTGCTCACCGACTCGACCCTCCTCGACGCCTATGTCGCGGCCACCGGGGACTCCCGCGCCCGCACCTCCTCCGCCGTCGAGACCTGACGGCACCACCGCCACCCACCCGGAGCCCCTCATGGCCCACCTCGCCATCGAGACCCACGACCTCGTCAAGACCTTCGGCACCACCCGCGCCCTCGACGGCTTCCACCTCGCGGTCGAGCAGGGGCAGGTCGCCGGCTTCCTCGGGCCCAACGGGGCCGGCAAGTCCACGACCATCCGCGTCCTGCTCGGCCTGCTCCAGGCGGACTCGGGCACCGCCCGGGTCCTCGGCATGGACGCCTGGCACGACGCCGTCGCCATCCACCGCCGTCTCGCCTACGTCCCCGGCGACACGAGCCTGTGGCCCAGCCTCACCGGCGGCGAGGCCATCGACCTGCTCACCCGGCTGCACGGCGGGAGCGGGCGCGCCCGGCGCCGGGCCGAGCTGCTCGAGCGGTTCGAGCTCGACCCGACGAAGAAGGCCCGCACGTACTCCAAGGGCAACCGGCAGAAGGTCGCCCTCGTCGCCGCCCTCGCCTCCGACGCCGAGCTCTTCCTCCTCGACGAGCCCACCTCGGGCCTCGACCCGCTCATGGAGGCCACCTTCACCGAGGAGGTGCGGGCGCTGCGCGCGGACGGCCGCACCGTCCTGCTCTCCAGCCACATCCTCGCGGAGGTGGAGAAGCTCTGCGACACCGTCACCATCATCCGCGCCGGCCGGGCCGTGGAGACCGGCACCCTCACCGAGCTGCGGCACCTCACCCGGTCCACCGTCACGGCGACCACGCGCGGCGACGTCGCGCGGCTCGCGGCCGCGCCGGGCGTCCACGACCTCCGGGCCGACGGCGATGCCGTCCGGTTCGACGTCGACAACACCCGGGTGAGCGAGACGCTGCGGGCGCTCGCCGACGCCGGCGTCGACAACCTCACCATCGCCCCGCCGTCGCTCGAGGACCTCTTCATGCGCCACTACGGCGACGGCGCCCGGGAGGAGGCGAGGGTGCGATGACGACGACCGCCACCCGCCCGCCCCTCGGCGTGAACGACGGCTCGGGGCAGCCGTGGGCGGCCACCGGGCCCCTGCTGCGCTTCGCGCTGCGCCTCGACCGGGTGAGGATCGCCGTGTGGGCGCTCGCCGTCGGGCTGCTCACCGCCGCGACCATCGTCTCGCTCGAGACCACGTACGACAGCCCCGACGCCCTGGCCGCCCGCGGCCGGCTCATGAGCAACCCGGCCACCATCATGATGACCGGACCGCCGTTCGCCGTGGACGACTACACGTTCGGGGCGATGGTGGCCAACGAGCTCTCGCTCTGGCTGTTCCTCGCCACCGCCATCATGAGCATCCTCCTCACCGTCCGCCACACCCGCACCGAGGAGGAGTCCGGGCGCCTCGAGGTCCTCCGGGCGCTGCCCGTCGGGCGGTTCGCGCCCGCGGGCGCCGCCGTGCTCACCGTGACGGCCGCCAACCTCGTCGTCGCGGCCGCCGCCGGGGCCGCGCTGGTCACCGGCGGCATGGCCGCCCCGGACTCCGCCGCGTTCGCCGCCGGCTGCGCGCTCACCGGCCTGGTCTTCGCCGCCGTGGCAGCGGTCACGGCACAGCTGACCGAGCACGCGCGGGGCGCCACCGGGCTGGCGATGGCCGTCCTCGCCGTCGCCTTCCTCGTCCGGGGCATCGGCGACGTCATCGACCACCAGGGATCCTGGGTGTCCTGGCTCTCCCCCTTCGCGTGGGCGCAGCAGACCCGCCCGTACGTCGACCTGCGGTGGTGGCCCCTCGCCGTCGCTCTCGTCGCCGCCGTCGCGCTCTTCGCGGCCGCCGTCCTCCTTGCCCGGCACCGCGACCTCGGGGCGGGCGTGCGCCCGGCCCGGCCCGGTCCGGCGGCGGCGTCCGCCGGCCTGCTCTCCCCCGCCGGGCTGGCGTGGCGGCTGCTGCGCGGGGCGTTCGCCGCCTGGTCGGTCGGCGCGTTCTTCTTCGCCGTCGCGTTCGGGGCGCTGGCGAACTCCCTCGAGGACGCCTTCGCGGACGTGCCGGAGCTCGGCGAGTGGATCGCCATCGACCTGGCGGACATCACCACCGGCTTCGCCGCGGCGATCGTCTCCTTCCTCGTCGTCGCCCCGCTGGTCTTCACGGTCACCGGTGTGCTCCGGCTGCGCGCGGAGGAGGAGAGCGGCCGGACGGAGGCGCTGCTCGCCACCGGGAGCACCCGTCCCGGGTTGCTCGGCGGCTGGGTCGCCGTCGTCGCCGCTCAGGTGGCGGTGATGACGGCCGTCATCGGTGCCGGCGCCGGGCTCGGGGTGTGGACCGGGACGGGCGAGGCGCGCTGGGTGGGTGACCTCACCGCCGCTGCGCTGGTCTACCTCCCGGCGGTGGCGCTGATCGGGTCCGTGGCGCTCGCGCTCTACGGCGTCGCACCGCGCGTCGCCGGCCTCGTGTGGCTCCTCGTGGTGGGGGTCGTCCTCGCGCTCTTCCTCGGGGAGATGCTCGCCCTGCCGGCGTGGGTCATGGACCTCTCGCCCCTCACGCACACGCCGCGTCTGCCCGGCGGCGAGCTCGACGCCTGGCCGCTGGCCGTCATGGGCGCGGGCGCGCTGGCGCTCACCGCGGTGGGCGTTGCCGGGTTCCGGCGCCGCGACGTCGTCCCGGGCTGAGGCCCCGGCGGCGACGCACGGCGACGACGGTCGCTGCGGGTGCGGTGCGACGGTCACTGCGGGTGCGGTGCGACCGTCGCTGCCGCCGCAGGCGACCCCGGGCACCCCCCGACGGGGTCCGCCCGGTCGCCCGGCGCCGCAGCGGCCCCACCGCCACGCGCGGCCACCGCGCACGACACCGGGCCGATGTGGCGGGGGTGGTGCGGTTCGTAGCGTCGTCACGCGCCATCACGGGCGCCACGACGAAGGGATCGTTCATGCGCGCGTCCACCGACCGGGCCACCCGGTGGCTCTCCCGGCACAGCGTCCGGGTGCTCCGGGTGAGCCTCGGGCTGGTCTTCCTCGGCTTCGGCCTGCTCAAGTTCTTCCCCGGCGCCAGCCCGGCGCAGGGCCTCGTCGAACGCACCATCGGCACGCTCACCCTTGGCCTCGTCCCGCCGACGGCGGCGCTGCTCCTCACCGCGGTGATGGAGTGCGCCATCGGCCTCAGCCTGGTGACCGGGGTCTGGCTGCGCGCCGGACTCGTCGTCATGGCCGGCGCCCTCGTCGGCATCCTCTCGCCGGTGGTGCTCTTCTTCGACGAGCTCATCGCCGGCGGGGTCACCCTCACCGCCCAGTACGTGCTCAAGGACATCGTCCTGGTCGCCGGCGGTCTCGTCGTCGCCGCCCACGCCCTCGGCGCCCGGACGGTCGTCCCGGGCACCGACGACGCGGCGGCGGTGCTGCTCAGGCCAGCGACGCCTGCCCGTCGGTGAACACCGGCTCGGCGGAGGCTGACTCCTCGGCCAGGGCGTCGGTGAGCAGGGTAACGAGCGCCTCGAGCTGGACGTCGGTCTCGGCGGAGATCTCCTCGTCGGACCCGTCGAGGGCGCGCGCGGCGAGACCGGCCTTGGAGTCGATGAGCTCGGCGATGCGCGTGTCGAGGGTCTGCGCGGCGATCATCCGCCACGCGGTGACGGGCTCGTCCTGGCCGATCCGGTGGATGCGGTCGATCGCCTGGGTCTGCTCGGCGTCGGTCCAGGACAGCTCCGCCAGCACCATGTTCGAGGCGACCTGGAGGTTGAGGCCGACGCCCGCCGCGGTGAGCGAGCAGACGACGACGGACACCTCCGGGTCGTGGGTGAACGCGTCGATGTTCCGCTGGCGGACCGTCGGGCTCTGGTCGCCGCGGATCGACGCGAAGCCGATGCCGCGCTTGGTGAAGGTGTCCTCGGCGGCGTCCATGACGTCGACGTGCTTGGCGAAGAACACGACCTTGCCCACGCTGCGCACGAGCTGGGCGGCGTAGTCCGCCGCCAGGGTGGACTTCGCCTGGCCGATCCGGCGCATCATCGTGAAGACGTTCTCGTCCGACTTCTTCGTCGCCGTGTTCGCACGCTCCCACGTCGCCACCTGGCGGACGAGCTCGTGGTCGATGCCCTCGTGGACGACGCCGGCGTGCCGGGACTCCAGCGCGCGTCGGTAGCGGGTGACCAGGCGGCGGGCGAGCGCCCGCTCGGCCGCGCGGATCGAGCGGCCGGCCTCGCCGTCGAGCTCGACGAACACGTCGGCGACGCGGCGGGCCGGGATGTCCGCGGCGACGTCGCGCTTGCGGCGGCGGACGATGCCGCGCTCGATGACGCAGGTGCGGGCGGCGGCGTAGAAGCTCGGGTCGGCCGGGGTGAGGCCGGTCTCCTCCAAGGCGATCATCAGCTCGCCCAGCGGCTTCTTCTCGTCGATCCAGCCGAGGAACTGCCAGATGGCCGTGAAGTCCTCGACGTCGTTGATGAGCGGCGTGCCGGTGAGCGCCATGAGCAGCGGGTCGGCCATCCGCTCCCGGATGCGCTCGGATAGCTGGAGGACGTGCTGGGACCGCTGGGACTTCTTGTTCTTGATGTAGTGCGCCTCGTCGACCACCATGCCGCGGAACCCGAGGTCACCGAGCCAGCCCACGTGCCGGTCGAGGATCTCGTAGTTGACGACGACGATGTCGGCGAAGCCGTCGATGGTGTCACCGTCGCCGTGGACGACGGTGGCCCGGTGCGTCGGCGTCCACCGCGCCGCCTCCCGCGCCCAGTTGGTCTTGACGACGTTGGGGACGACGACGAGCAGCGGGTAGGCGTCCGCCGCCTGCGCGGCGAGCAACGCCTGGGCGGTCTTGCCCAGGCCGGGCTCGTCGGCCAGCAGGAAGGTGCGGTGGCCGGCGGCCGCCGCCGCGACGAGGCGCGCCTGGTGGGGCATGAGGTCGATGCCGTCCGGCACCCGTGCCGCGGACGGGTCGGGCAGGTCCATGCACGAGGACGGCCCGCCGTACTCGAAGGCGCGCAGGAGCGGCTCGATGAGCTCCCAGCCCGCGAGCCGCTGCGGTCGCGCGGTGCGCTTGGCGACGGCGGAGTAGTCCGGCTCGAGGAACGGGTTGGCCAGCTGCCGGGAGATCACGGACTGCGGGACGACCTGGCGCGGCGCGGACGCGGCCGACTCCGCCTGCTCCACGGGGGCGACCGGCTCGGGCGCCGCCTCGATGCCGGCCTCGGCGAGCAGCTCGCGTCGAAGGGCCCGGGCCGAGTCGGTGACGACGGCGTCCTCGCCGAGCAGGGCGAGCAGTGACGCGTCCCGGACGGCCGTCGTCGCGAGGATGGTGGCGATGCCGTCGAGGCGCTTGAGCTCCTCGCCCCGGCGGGCCTCGGTGAGCGTCTCGTCGGCCTTGACCCTGGCCCGCTCCTCGCGCATGAGCAGCGCGACCGCCTGGAGCTTGGTCCGGACCGACGGGACGACCCGTCCCCGCTGGACCGCTCCCTCGATCTCGCGCACGACGCGCGCGAGCACGGGGATGATCCCGTCGTTGTCGTGCGTCCGGCGCTGCCCGCGGGCGGGCGTACGGCGGGCGCCCGATCGGCGCTGGGCGGGTCGAGCCACAGGCTCCTCCTCAGGAGTGTCCGGCCGTCTCACCGCCGCGGTCACCCGCGCACGACGCTGCGGCCGCAGCGGTGGACGTCGACGAGACCGGGCCGGAGGACCCGCGGGACGCGAGCCGGACCAACGGGTCTACGAGATCGACGCGTGGGACGCGGACGGCCGTGCGCGATCGGGCCCAGCTCCGGGCACCGCCCGGCGAACGAGCCACCACGACACGAACGGC
Source organism: Georgenia faecalis (assembly GCF_003710105.1). Taxonomy (GTDB): domain Bacteria; phylum Actinomycetota; class Actinomycetes; order Actinomycetales; family Actinomycetaceae; genus Georgenia_A; species Georgenia_A faecalis. The sequence continues at coordinate 1,667,457 of NZ_CP033325.1, read as the reverse complement.
CTGGCTGTCCGTCGTCACGGCAAGGATACCGCCCCCGCGGCCCTGCGGTGCGCCGCCACGGCGGCCCGGGTGCGGACGCGGCGTGGCAGCGGCGTCGGCCCCGCGTCGGCCCCGCGTGGGCCGGGCGCCGGCACGGCACCGGCGCCCGGCGTTAGGAGGTCGTGAGGGTCGCGCCCAGGGGCGTATGGGTTCCGTGAGGAGTGCGGAGGAGCCACTCGGGGCGGGTGTTCGATCAAGCGTCGCGTCCCCCGGACGCCTGGCCCGCCACGGGTCGGGCGTCCCTTGTGAACTGGAGTGTCTCTTCGTGCTCGACATCGTCTACGTGCTCGGCGTCATCGCCCTGTTCGGGCTGGTCGGCGCCATCGGGAAGGCGGTGGAGAAGCTGTGATCGTCATCGAGCTCCTTGCTGCCGTCCTCGGTCTCGCCGCCGTGGTCTACCTCGTCGTCGCCCTCGTGAAGCCGGAGCGGTTCTGATGGAGTGGGTCCTGGCGCTGGGCGCCCTCCTCACCGTCGTCGTCGTCCTCGGCGTCGCGTACCGACCGGTCGGTGACTACATGGCCCGGGTCTACACCTCGGCCACCGACGCCCGGCTCGAGCGCGGGCTGTACCGGCTCATCGGCGTCGACCCCCGGGCCGGCCAGACCTGGCAGGCGTACCTGCGGGGCGTACTGCTGTTCTCGCTCGTCGGGCTGCTCGTGGTCTACCTCCTCCAGCGCACCCAGCAGTGGCTGCCGTACTCGCTCGGCCTGCCCGCACCGTCGGAGCACCTGTCCTTCAACACCGCCGCGTCCTTCGTGGCGAACACCAACTGGCAGTCGTACTCCCCCGAGCTCACCGTGGGCTACACGGTCCAGCTCGCCGGGCTCACGGTGCAGAACTTCGTCTCCGCGGCCGTGGGCATCGCCGTCGCCGTCGCCCTCGTCCGTGGGTTCGCGTTCCGGCGCACCGGGACCATCGGCAACTTCTGGGTCGACCTGGTCCGGGGCTCCTTCCGCATCCTGCTCCCCGTCGCCACGCTCAGCGCCGTCGTGCTCGTCATCGGTGGGGTCGTCCAGAACGTCAACGGCTTCACCGACGTCACCACGCTCGGCGGCGCGGCCCAGTCGATCCCCGGTGGGCCGGTGGCCTCCCAGGAGGCGATCAAGCTCCTCGGGACGAACGGCGGCGGCTTCTTCAACGCCAACTCCGCCCACCCGTTCGAGAACCCCACCGCGTGGACGAACGTCCTGCAGATCCTCCTCATGCTCGTCATCCCGTTCTCCCTGCCGCGCACCTTCGGCCGCATGGTCGGCGACCACCGCCAGGGCTACGCGATCCTCGCGGCGATGGGCGTGCTCTTCACCGCCTCCTTCGCGGCGCTCACCGCGTTCGAGCTGGGCGCCGGCGGCACCGCGCCCCAGCTGGCCGGGGGCGCGATGGAGGGCAAGGAGGCCCGCTTCGGGATCCCCGGCTCCACGCTGTTCGCCACCACGAGCACCGGCACCTCGACCGGCGCGGTCAACTCCATGCACGACTCCTACACCGCCCTGGGCGGCATGATGCCGATGCTCAACATGATGCTCGGCGAGGTGGCGCCCGGCGGCGTCGGCTCGGGCCTGTACGGCTTCCTCATCATCGCCGTCATCGCCGTCTTCATCGCCGGCCTGCTCGTCGGCCGCACCCCGGAGTACCTGGGCAAGAAGATCGGCCCGCGGGAGATCAAGCTCGCCAGCCTCTACATCCTCGTCACGCCCACGCTGGTCCTCGCCGGCACCGCCCTCAGCTTCGCCATCCCGGCGGTCCGGGAGTCGGTGACCGGGACGTCGATCTGGAACCCGGGCATCCACGGGTTCTCCGAGGTCCTCTACGCGTTCACCTCCGCGGCCAACAACAACGGCTCCGCGTTCGCCGGCATCACGGCCAACACCCCCTGGCTCAACACCGCCCTCGGCGTGGCCATGCTGCTCGGCCGGTTCGTCCCCATCGCGCTGGTGCTGGCGCTGGCGGGCTCCCTCGCCGCCCAGGACAAGGTGCCCGCGACCGTGGGCACGCTGCCGACGCACCGCCCGCAGTTCGTCGGCCTCACCACGGGCGTCGTCATCATCGTCGCCGCCCTCACCTACTTCCCGGTCCTCGCGCTGGGCCCGCTCGCCGAAGGGCTGTCCTGACCATGTCCACCCTCACCCAGACCCCGGCCCGACCCCGGACCGAGGCCCCGGCGCCGCGGCGCGGCGCGTTCACCGCACCGCAGGTCGCCGCCGCCCTCCCCGGCGCGTTCCGCAAGCTCGACCCCCGCGCCCAGTGGCGCAACCCCGTGATGATGCTCGTGTGGGTCGGCGCCGCGCTCACCACCGTGCTCGCCGTCGCCGAGCCCTTCCTCGGCGGTCCGGCCGACTCGGGCGGCGCCCCCGTCCCGGCGTCGTTCACGGCGATCATCGCGGCCTGGCTGTGGCTCACCGTGCTCTTCGCCAACCTCGCCGAGTCCGTGGCCGAGGGGCGGGGCAAGGCGCAGGCCGACACCCTGCGCCAGACCCGCACGAGCACCACCGCCCGGCGCGTCGTCGCCTACGACCCGCAGGTGGACGCCGCCGCGGAGCGCGCCGAGCTCGCCGAGGTCTCCTCGGCGGACCTGCGCCTCGACGACGTCGTCGTCGTCACCGCGGGCGAGCTCATCCCCGGCGACGGCGACGTCGTGCACGGCATCGCCTCGGTCGACGAGTCGGCCATCACCGGGGAGTCGGCACCCGTCATCCGGGAGTCCGGCGGCGACCGGTCCGCGGTCACCGGCGGCACCCGGGTCCTCTCCGACCGCATCGTCGTGCGGATCACGTCCAAGCCCGGCGAGACCTTCGTCGACCGGATGATCGCCCTCGTCGAGGGCGCCGCCCGGCAGAAGACACCCAACGAGATCGCGCTCAACATCCTGCTCGCGAGCCTGTCGATCGTCTTCGTCGTCGTCGCGCTCGCCCTCAACCCGGTGGCGTCCTACGCCGCCGCCCCGGTGAGCGTCACCGTGCTCGTCGCCCTGCTCGTCTGCCTCATCCCCACGACCATCGGGGCCCTGCTCTCGGCGATCGGCATCGCCGGGATGGACCGGCTCGTCCAGCGCAACGTCCTGGCGATGTCCGGCCGCGCCGTCGAGGCCGCGGGCGACGTCACCACCCTGCTGCTCGACAAGACCGGCACCATCACCTACGGCAACCGGCGGGCCAGCGCCTTCGTCCCGCTCAGCGGCGTCGAGGCGGCCGAGCTCACCCGCGCGGCGGCCCTGTCCTCGCTCGCCGACCCCACCCCGGAGGGCGCCTCCATCGTCGACCTCGCCACCGAGCAGGGGGTCGACGTCGGCGAGCGCCCCGCGGGCCAGGTCGTGCCGTTCACCGCGCAGACCCGGATGTCCGGCCTCGACCTCGCCGACGGCGCCCGGATCCGCAAGGGCGCCGGCTCCGCCGTCACGGCGTGGCTGGCGGAGGACGGCCGTGGTCTGGCCGCCGGGCTCCGCGAGGAGCTGGACGCGCAGACCCAGCGCATCTCCGGCTCGGGCGGCACCCCGCTCGTCGTCGCGACCAAGGACACCTCGGGCCACGGGCGCGTGCTCGGCGTCGTCCACCTCAAGGACGTCGTCAAGGACGGCCTCACCGAGCGGTTCGCCGAGCTGCGGTCGATGGGCATCCGGACCGTGATGATCACCGGTGACAACCCGCTCACCGCCGCCGCGATCGCGGCCGAGGCCGGGGTCGACGACTTCCTCGCCGAGGCCACCCCCGAGGACAAGCTCGCCCTCATCCGCCGCGAGCAGGAGGGCGGCAACCTCGTGGCGATGACCGGTGACGGCACCAACGACGCCCCCGCCCTGGCGCAGGCCGACGTCGGCGTCGCGATGAACTCGGGGACCTCGGCCGCCAAGGAGGCCGGGAACATGGTGGACCTGGACTCCGACCCCACCAAGCTCATCGACATCGTCCGCATCGGCAAGCAGCTGCTCATCACCCGCGGCGCCCTGACGACGTTCTCCATCGCCAACGACATCGCCAAGTACTTCGCCATCATCCCGGCGATGTTCATGGGCGTGTTCCCCGGGCTGGCGGTGCTCAACGTCATGGGCCTGCACTCCCCCGCCTCCGCGGTGCTCTCGGCCATCGTCTTCAACGCCCTCGTCATCGTCGTCCTCATCCCGCTCGCCCTGCGCGGGGTGAAGTACCGCCCGGCGAACGCGTCGACGATCCTCGGCCGCAACCTCACCGTCTACGGCCTGGGCGGCATCGTCGCGCCCTTCGGCGGCATCTGGCTCATCGACCAGGCCGTGCGCCTCATCCCCGGTTTCTGACCAAGGAGTCCCCGCCCCATGAACACCTCCACCCGCGCCACCGGCCGCGCCACCTGGGTCGCCGTGCGCGCCACCGCGGTCCTCACCCTCGTCCTCGGCGTCGGCTACACCGCCGTCGTCACCGGCTTCGCCCAGCTGGCGATGCCCGCCCAGGCCGACGGGTCGATGGTCCACGACGACGACGGCACGGCCGTCGGCTCGGCCCTCATCGGCCAGTCCTTCCTCGACGCCGACGGCAACCCCCTGCCCCAGTACGTCCAGCCCCGCCCCTCCGCGGCAGGGGACGGGTACGACGGCGGCGCCTCCTCCGGCTCCAACTGGGGGCCGGAGAACACCGACCTCGTCGCCGCCGTGGAGGAGCGCCGCCAGCAGGTCGCCGACCTCAACGGCGTCGACCCGGCGAGCGTCCCGCCCGACGCCCTCACCGCCTCCGGCTCCGGCCTCGACCCGCACATCAGCCCCGAGTACGCCCGCCTGCAGGTCGAGCGCGTGGCGCAGGCGCGGGGCGTGGCGCCGGAGGAGGTGCGCGCGCTCGTCGACGCGCACACCGAGGGACGTTCGCTCGGCTACCTCGGGGAGCCTACGGTGAACGTCCTGGAGCTCAACCTGGCTCTCGACGGACTGGAGGGCTAGACGATGAACGCTCGGGGGCGGCTGCGGGTGCTGCTCGGGGCCGCCCCGGGCGTCGGCAAGACCTACACCATGCTCGAGGAGGGCCGGCGCCTGGCCGGCGAGGGGGTCGACGTCGCCGTCGCCGTCGTGGAGACGCACGGCCGGGCCGCCACCGCCGCCATGGCGGAGGGCCTGGAGGTGGTCCCCCGGCGGGTGGTGTGCCACCGCGGCGTCGACCTCACCGAGATGGACGTCGACGCCGTGCTCGCGCGCCGCCCGCAGGTCGCGCTGGTCGACGAGCTCGCCCACACCAACGCGCCCGACTCCCGCCACGACAAGCGGTGGCAGGACGTCGAGCAGCTCCTCGCCGCGGGGATCGACGTCGTCTCCACGGTGAACATCCAGCACATCGAGTCGCTCAACGACGTGGTCGAGGAGATCACGGGGGTCCCCCAGCGCGAGACGGTCCCCGACGAGGTGCTGCGCGCCGCCGAGCAGGTGGAGGTGGTCGACCTCGCGCCGCAGGCGCTGCGGGACCGCCTCGCCGGCGGGTTCGTCTACCCCGCCGAACGCATCGACGCCGCGCTGTCGAACTACTTCCGCCTGGGCAACCTCACCGCCCTGCGCGAGCTCGCCCTGCTGTGGCTCGCGGACGAGGTCGACCAGGCGCTGCGGCACTACCGCGACGAGCACGGCATCGACAGCACCTGGGAGGCGCGCGAGCGCGTCGTCGTCACCCTCACCGGCGGCCCGGAGGGCGAGACGCTGCTGCGGCGCGGCGCGCGGATCGCCGCCCGCTCCGCCGGCGGGGAGCTCCTCGCCGTGCACGTCACCAGCCAGGACGGCCTGCGTGCCGGCAACCCCGCGATGCTCGCCGAGCAGCGGGCCCTCGTCCACAAGCTCGGTGGGACCTACCACCAGGTGGTGGGCGACGACATCCCCGCCGCGCTCGTCGACTTCGCCAAGGCGGTCAACGCCACCCAGATCGTCATCGGCGTGAGCCGCCGCGGGCGGCTCGCCACGGCGCTCACCGGCCCCGGCATCGGGGCCGCCATCATCCGCGAGGCCGGCCACACCGACGTCCACGTCGTCAACCACGCCTCCGCCGGGCGTGGGCTCACCCTGCCGCGGATGGGCGGCGCGCTCACCGTCAAGCGCCGCGTCCTCGGCTTCCTCCTCGCCCTCGTCGGCGGGCCGGCGCTCACCTGGCTGCTCGTCCGCTTCCGGTCGGAGGAGTCCATCACCTCCGACGTGCTCAGCTACCAGCTGCTCGTCGTCCTCGCCGCGCTCGTCGGCGGCATCTGGCCCGCCCTGTTCGCCGCGGTGCTCTCGGGGATCACCCTCGACTTCTTCCTCGTCGAGCCGCTGTACACCGTCACGGTGGGCCACCCGAGCCACCTGCTCGCCCTCGCGCTCTACGTCGTCATCGCCGTCCTCGTGAGCTTCGTCGTCGACCGCGGTGCCCGGCTGACCCGCTCGGCGCGGCGCGCCGCCGCCGAGTCGGAGCTGCTCGCCACAGTGGCGGGCAGCGTGCTGCGCGGGGAGGGGGCGATCCCCGCCCTCGTGAGCCGCACCCGCGAGGCGTTCGGGCTCCGCGCCGCCCGCCTCGTCACGAGCGCGGCAGTGCTCGCCTGCGACGGGGAGCCCGACGGCGGCGACGACCACGTCACCACCGTGCCGGTCGGCGCCCGCGCCACCCTGGAGCTCCACGGCGACGACCTCGCCGCCTCCGAGCGCCGCCTCCTCGCCGTCATCGTCACCCAGCTCGAGGCCGCGATCGAGCACAGCGACCTCGCCGTCACCGCCCGCGAGGTGGAACCGCTCGCGGCGACGGACAAGGTCCGCAGCGCCCTGCTCTCGGCGCTGAGCCACGACCTGCGCCGTCCCCTGGCCGCCGCCACCGCGGCGGTGAGCGGGCTGCGGGCCGCGCGCGCCTCGCTCACCGACGCCGACCGGGACGAGCTGCTGGAGACCGCCGACGAGAGCCTGTCGACGCTCGCCGGCCTCGTCACCGACCTGCTCGACGTCAGCCGGCTCCAGGCCGGGGTCCTCGCCGTCTCCCGGATCGCCTTCGACCCGGCCGACGCCATCGTGCCCGCGCTCGACGAGCTGGACCTCGGGCCCGACCGGGTCGAGCTCGACCTCGACCCGGACCTGCCGCCCGTGGACGCCGACCCGGTCCTGCTGCAGCGCGTCGTCGTCAACCTGCTCACCAACGCGCTGCGGTACACCCAGGAAGGACAGAAGGTGCGGCTCACCACGAGCACGTTCGGCGACCACGTCGAGATCCGGGTCGTCGACCACGGGCCCGGCATCCCCGCCGAACGCCGCGACGACGTCTTCGTCCCCTTCCAGCGCCTCGGCGACACGGACAACACCGCGGGCCTGGGCCTGGGGCTGGCACTGTCGCGCGGGTTCGTCGAGGGGATGGCGGGCACGCTCGCCCCCGAGGACACCCCCGGCGGCGGGCTCACCATGGTCGTCACCCTGCCGGTCGCCGAGGCGCCGGCCGCCGACGGTGCGGGACCGCCCGCCGCCCGGCCCGCGGGGGCCGCGACCACCGCGCCGACAACCACGGCGCCGACGACCACCGAGGCGACGGCCTCGGCCAAGGGGGTGGGCGCCGGTGCGCATCCTCATCGCTGACGACGACCCGCAGATCCTCCGCGCCCTGCGCATCACCCTCACCGCCAAGGGCTACGACATCGCCGTCGCGGCGGACGGGGCGCAAGCCATCGCCGCCGCCGTCGACCACCGCCCCGACCTCTTCATGATCGACCTCGGCATGCCGGCCCTCGACGGCATCGAGGTCATCGAGGCGATCCGCGGCTGGTCCAACGCCCCGATCCTCGTCGTCTCCGGGCGCACCGGCGCGGCCGACAAGGTGGAGGCGCTCGACGCCGGCGCGGACGACTACGTCACCAAGCCGTTCTCCATGGACGAGCTCCTCGCCCGGATCCGGGCGCTCACCCGGCGCCTGCCCCAGCAGGACGCCGACCCGGTGGTGACGCTCGGCGACGTCACCGTCGACCTCGCGGCCCGCAGCGTCGTCAAGCAGGTGGGCGCGGAACGGCGCCCGGTGCGACTGACGCCGACCGAGTGGCAGGTGCTCGAGTTCCTCATCCGCAACCCCGGGCGGCTGGTGACCCGGCAGACCCTGCTCACGCACATCTGGGGCTCCGAGCACATCACCGACACCGGGTACCTGCGCCTGTACATCGCCCAGCTCCGCAAGAAGCTCGAGCCCCACCCGAGCTCGCCGCGGTACCTCCTCACCGAGGCCGGGATGGGCTACCGGCTCGAGCCCGAGGGCTGAGCCGGCTCCTCCCCCCTCCCCCCGCGTGATCGTGCAAAATCGCTGAGTGCCCACCACGGATGCCGAGTTCGCTAATCTGCGCCGAGTTCGCTGTTTGATGCCGAGTTCGCTAGTGAGAACTATCGAACTCGGCACGTAATGGCGAACTCGACGGCGGCGAGCTGCCCGAGTTCGCTACTTCGCGCCGAGTTCGCCGGTCTGGGTTTGCGACGGATCACCTGCCGTCACGGCGTCGCCCGGTGTTGCGACGTCGCCACCACCCGCTGCCGCTGCACCCCGACGCCGTCGATCCCGATCTCCATGACGTCGCCCGGGCGCAGGTAGTCGAACCGGCCGGACAGGGCCACCCCCTCGGGCGTGCCGGTGTTGATGACGTCGCCCGGGCTGAGGACGAGGAACTGCGAGAGGTGCCAGACGAGGGTGGCGACGTCAACGATCATGTCGGCCGTCGAGGAGTCCTGCCGGGGCTCGCCGTTGACCCGCGACCACAGCCGCAGCGCCTGCACGTCGGTGACGTCGTCGAGGGGCACGAGCGACGGGCCGAGCGGGTTGAAGGTGGCGCACGACTTGCCCTTCGACCACTGCCCGCCGGACCGGTCGATCTGGTACTCCCGCTCCGAGACGTCGTTGCTCACCGTGACGCCGGCGACGTGGGCGAGCGCCTCCTCCGGCGAGGCGAGGTAGCTCGCCTCGGTGCCGATGACGACGGCCAGCTCGACCTCCCAGTCCACCTTCTGCGCGCCGGGGGGCACCCGGACGTCGTCGAAGGGCCCCACGACGGTGTTGGGGTGCTTGAAGAAGAGGATCGGTTCCGCCGGCGGCGCCGCGCCCGACTCGGCGGCGTGCGCCGCGTAGTTCTGCCCGATGCAGATCACGGCGGGCGGTCGCGCGACCGGCGCCCCCACCCGCAACCGGTCCGCGTCCACGAGGACGGGCAGCTCCCCCGCCTCGAGGGCCGCCCGCGCCCGGCCGATCCCCCCGGTCGCGAGGAACGGCCCGTCGACGTCGTCGGTCACCCCGGACAGGTCGTAGACCTGCCCGTCGTGGCGCAGCGCAGGACGCTCCTCGCCGACCGGCCCCAGCCTCAGCAGCTCGACCCGGCGGCTGCCCACGGCGCTCACGCGCCGGCCGACGGGTCGGCGACGACGGCGAGCGCCTCGATCTCGACGAGCATGCCGGGGGCGAGACCCACGCCGACGGTGCTGCGCGCGGGGAACGCCTCCCCCAGCACCTCGCGGTAGACGGCGTTGAACTCGGCGAAGTAGCTGAGGTCGGTGAGGAAGCACGTCGTCTTGACGACGTCGGCGAGGCTCGCGCCCGCCGCCCGCAGGACGGCCTCGACGTTGGCCAGGGCCTGGCGGGTCTGGGCGTCGATCCCGGTGACGAGCTCGCCGGTAGCGGGGTCCAGACCCACCTGCCCGGAGACGGCGACGACCGTGCCGTGGGCGCGCACGCCCTGCGAGTACGCGCCGGCGGGGCTCGGGGCGTCGGGCGTGGTGATGGTCGTGGGCATGGGGGCTCCTTCGGTCGTGATGGTGCGGGTCGTGGTGGTGCGGGTCGTCGTGGTGCTGGTCAGGCGGGGGCGCCGAGCGGGTGGTCCGCCAGCACCCGGTCGAGGGCGAGCAGCAGGCGGTCGACGTCGTCGTCGTCGTTCATCACGTGGCAGGAGGCCCGGACGCGGCCGTCACCGCCCCACACGTGGACGCCGAGGTCCTCCAGGGCGGCGGCGACGCGCTCCCCGTCGGGGTGCAGGAACGCCACGCTCCCGGCGCGCCGGTCCGGGTCGGCGGGCGTGGTGACGGCGAGCCCGCGCTCACGAAGCCCCGCGTGGACCGCGCCGACGAGGCGGGCGCTGTGCGCGTGGACGGCGGGGAGGCCGAGGCCGCCGATGATCTCCGCGGCGGCACCGAGCCCGGCGATGCCGGACAGCGAGGGGGCGCCCATCTGGAACCGGCGCGCGTCCGGGCTCCAGTCGAGGTCGGCGAACCGGTCGGCGCGGAAGATGTCCTCCACGGACCGCCAGCCCACCGCGCCGGGCTCGAAGCCGGGGAGCCGCTCGCGGTTCCACGCGACGACGCCGACGCCGTAGGGCCCGAGCGTCCACTTGTAGGAGGCGCTGATCGCCAGCGCGACGGCGTCGAGGTCGACGTCGAGCAGGCCGAGCGAGTGCGAGACGTCGAGGAGGACGGGGATGCCCCGGGCGTCCGCGGCGCGGCTCACGGCAGCGACGTCGTGCCGCAGCCCGGTGACGTACCCGACGTGGCTCAGGGCGATGGCGACGGTGCGCTCGTCGCAGGCCGCGGCGATGTCCTCCGTGGGCATCTCCCAGTCCTCGCGGCGGCGCACGAACCGTACCTCCAGACCGGCCTGGCGCAGGCGCAACCAGGGGGCGAAGACGCTCGGGTGCTCGTACTCGTTGAGGACGACGTTGTCGCCCGGCTGCCAGCGCCAGCCGTTGGCGACGGCGCTCCAGGCCGTGGAGGCGTCCCCGAGGAAGGCGACGTCGCCTGCCGTGGCCCCCCGGACGAGGCCGGCGACGGACGCCCGGGCGCGCTCCTCGAGGGTGAACATCCCGGCGCGCCCGCGCGGGCCACCGCTCTTGGCCCGGTAGCTGGCGACCATCGCCTCCTCCACGGCGTGCACGGCGGGCGCGTGCGCGCCGGTGTAGAAGTACGCGACGTCGTCGAGGTCGATGAAGTGCTCGCGGCCGAGCAGGGCACGGGTCATGGGGCGGTCCGTCCGGTGGGTGGGGCGGCGAGCAGGCGCCGCAGGGTGGCGCCGCCGATGTCGTCGATCTCGGCGGGCGTGGCGAGCTCCGGCAGCCACGCCGGGAGCGTGAGGGCGTCGTCGAGCCCGACGACGTCGAGGGCCGGCGAGAAGTCCGACCCCCACAGCAGGCGGCCGGGTCCGAACGCGCCGAGCACCTCCTCGGTGACCGCCAGCGCCCCGGCGTGCGGCGGGACGGGGTCGATGGCGTAGAGGCCGGAGAGCTTGACGCTGACGTGCTCGAACCGCGCGAGGTCGAGCAGGGGCCGGAGCCGGTCCCGCACCTCCGCGCGCCCCGCCGTCGCGGGCAGCGGGCCGGGCAGGCCGAGGTGGCTGACGAGCACCGTGGTGCCGGCGAGGTCGCCGGCGACGGCGGCGAGGCGCGCGAGGGCGGCGGGGCGGAGGTTGAGGCTGAGGACGTCCCCGCCGGCGGCGAGCCGGCGGCGCGTGGCGACGGGCCAGTCGGCGAGGTGCGCGCCGTCCGGGTCGTCGTAGACGCTGAAGCCCCGGAAGCCCCGGGCGGCCGCCCCCGTGAGGAGGTCGTCGGCCGGCGGGTGGCGGACGTCGAGGTAGGCGAGCGGGTGCACCCAGGACCGCTCGCGGGCGATCGCGAGGACGTCGGCGTTGTTGGCCTCGAGCCCGGGCCAGCCCTGGTAACCGACGACGAGGGCGTCGGTGATGGCGGCCCGCACCCGGGCGCGGTCGTAGGTCTCCACCTCGTGGCCCTCGTCGACGGCGGTGCTGAACCGCCCGGTCGTGGCGAGGTGGACGTGCGCGTCCGCCCGCCCGGTCACGTCGCCCGCCCCGCGCCGATGACGTCGTGCGCGAGCAGCACGGCGGCCACGCCGTCGGCCAGGGCGACCACCGGCGACGCCGAACGCGCCGCGACCCGGTCGAGGAAGTGCGCGATCTCGCGGTCGAGGGCCTCGCCGAGCTCGTCGGCGCCGTCGCCGGCCGGATCGCCCAGCGACAGGACGCCACCGGTGCCCACCACCTCGACGGCGTCGGGCACGTCGGCCCCGTCGGGCAGCACCCACGAGCTCTGCACCGAGCACACGGCGCCGCTGGCCATGACGATCTCCGCGGTCACGGCGGCGGGCTGGTTCCGCCCGGGCACCCGGGCCTCCACCGACCGGACGGCGACCGGGCGCGAGCTGGTGAGCCACAGCGCGAGGTCGAGGTCGTGGATGCTCGTGAGCATCGCGGGGTGCTCCCCCGGGTACCGCTCGTCGTGGTCGCGGGTGCGGTGACGGCGCAGCGTGAGGGCCACCGGCCGGCCGATGCGCCCCGCGTCCACCGCCGCCTTGAGCGCGGTGTGCCGGGCGGCGAACCGGAGCACGTGGCCCGGCATGACGAAGGGGAAGGGGCGCTCGGCGGCGGCCAGCCGCTCGGCGTCCGCCCGCGCGGTGGCCACGGGCTTCTCCAGGAGCACGCACGCCCCCGCGGCGACGAGCCGCAGGGCGGCGTCGGCGTGGAGGTCGCTCGGCAGGCACACCGACACGGCGTCGAGCTCCTCGTGCGCCAGCAGGTCCTCGAGGTCCCGCCGTGCCCGCGCCCCGAAGCGGGCGCCGACCCGCCGCGCGCGGTCCTCGTCGGCGTCGACGACGGCGACGAGGTCCGCCCCGGGGTGCTCGGCGTAGCGCCGCGCGTGCTCCACGCCGAACCCGCCGACCCCGAGCACCGCCGCCCGCACGGGGACCTCAGGGGTGGGCAAGGTCGAACACCTCCCGCAGGACGAGCGGGGCGCCGTCGGCGTCCGTGGTCTCGCGGAACAGGTGCGCCATGGTCCCGGACCACGCCACCTGCACGGGGTGCGTGGCGAGGAAGTCGTGGGTGGTGCGGAACGGCTCGCGGGAGGACATGAGGCCGACGACGAGGGCGTCGCGCCGCCACAGGCGGTACCACTCGACGCCCGCGCCGCGCATGAGCTCGACGATCTCGGGCCACACCTGCGCGTGGCGCGCGTCGTACTCCTCGCCCGCCCCGTCCTCCAGGACGTACATGAATGCGGTCAGCTCTCCGGCCACGTCAGCCCTCCTCGGGTCGTCCGGTACGGGTCGTGGGGTCAGACGGCGGCGCTGGAGGGCAGGCGCATGCGCCGGATCCGGCGCCCGTAGCGGGCCGTGAGCGCCTCGTTGTGCTTGTCGCCGCCGGGGACGTTGGCGGAGATGAAGATCGGCACGGGCAGGGCGTCGGCGGCGAGCCGGGCGACGACGTCGACCATGATGATCTGCACGGCGACGACGGTGGTGAGCGAGGAGATGGGCCCGGTGGCCGAGCCGTCCGGCAGCGGCATGGCGGAGTCGCCGTAGGGCGCGCCGTTGTCGACGACGACGTCGGCGAGCTCGTAGAGCTTGCGGCCCGACGGGTGCGCGGACGGGACCGCGCGGCTGTGCTCGAGGGAGGTGAGCGCGATGACGGTGTGGCCGCCCGCCTTCGCCCGCGCGGCCATCTCGACGATCGAGCCGTTGGCCCCGGAGTTGGAGATGATGACGAAGACGTCCTCGGGCGCGACGTCGGCGGTGGCGAGCACCTCGACGGCCTTCTCCGGCTCCCGCTCGCTGTACCAGTGGAGGGAGTCGGCGGGCGCCCCGCCGTACATCACGCCGTCGGTGAGCCCGAGCAGGTTGGTGGCGATGAGCCCACCGGCCCGGCCGGCCACCTCCATCGCCAGCCCGGCGGAGTGCCCGGTGCCGAAGGCCTGGACGACGCCGCCGCCGCGCACGCACGCGGTGATGACGTCGGCGGCCTCGGTGAGGGCCTCGCGCTGGGTGCGGGCCACGCGGTCGATCGACTCGTGGGCCAGGGTGACGTAGTCGAGCCCGGTGGGGAGCCGGCTGTCGGTCATGGTGGAGGTGCTCGTTTCTGTCGAAGGAGCCGGGGTCACTTGCCGATCCCGGCGGTCAGGGCGGAGATGACGCGGCGGGTGGCCACGACGAACATGAGGATGATCGGGACGGTGGCGATGAACAGACCGGCCATGAGGGTGCCCCAGTCGGCCTGGTACTGCCCGAAGAACCGGGAGATGCCGACGGGGATGGTGAAGTTCTCGTCGGAGCGCAGGAGGATCAGCGGGTAGAACAGGTCGTTCCACAGCGGGACGAACTGGAAGATCACCACGGTGGAGATCGCCGGGGTGACGAGCGGGACCATCACCTGCCAGAAGGTGCGCAGCGGCCCGGCGCCGTCGAGGTCCGCAGCCTCCTCCAGCTCCAGCGGGACCTGCCGGAAGAACGTCGTCATGACGAAGACGCCGAACGGCACGCCGGTGGCGGCGTAGACGAGGACGAGCCCGAGCCGGGAGTCGAACAGGTCGAGCGACTGGAGCAGGTAGAACATCGGCAGGATGCCCATCTGCGCCGGCAGGAGCAGCCCGGTGAGGAAGTAGGAGGACAGCACCTCCCCGCCGCGCAGCCGCCACCGCGCGAGCGGGTAGGCCGCGAGGAGCGACGTCACCGTGCCCAGGGCGACGCCGCCGAGCGTGACGAGGACGGAGTTGACGAAGTACGTGGAGAAGCCGCCGTCGATCCACGCCCGGCGGTAGTTCTCCACGCTCACCACGGAGGGCAGGCCGAGCGGGTCGGTGAAGATCTCGATGGACGGCCGCACGGAGCTGACGACGAGGAAGAGCAGGGGCGACATCGCGATGAGCGAGTAGGCCCAGAGGAAGACGTACCCGCCGAGCTGCCGGTTGCGCCGCCCGCGCCGGCGCCGCGGGGCGGGGTGGGGCGAGGCGGCCGCGGCGGCCGGCGCGGAGAGCGCGGTGTCCGTGGTCATGTGAGGGCCTCCTCGCGGCGGCGCATGATGCGGTTGAAGACCACCGCGACACCGAAGACGACGACGAAGATCAGCACGGCGATCGCGGAGGACGTCCCGACGGCGTTGACGCCCGGCCCGAAGGCGGTGCGGTAGAAGATGAGCATGAGGGTGTCCGCCGCACCGGAGAGCCCGCCGCGCAGGTCGGTGAGGCCGATGACGAGGGCGAACGTCGTGAAGCTCGAGACGAACCCGAGGACCGTGACGCTGCCGATCGCCGGGGTGAGCAACGGCAGGGTCACCGAGCGGAAGATCCGCCACGGGCTGGCGCCGTCGAGGCGGGCCGCCTCCTCGTACTCCGGGGGGATCGAGGCGAGCGCCGCGGAGAAGATGAGGACGGGGAAGCCCACCCACTGCCACGCCCCGACCGCGATGACGATGGGCAGGATCGTCGACTCCTGACCGAGCCAGGGCTGGGCCCAGTCCCCCAGGCCGACGTCGCGCAGGATGTTGTTGATCGGGCCGAGCTGGGGGCTGAAGACGAGGGTGAAGAGGAAGCCGATGGCCAGGGGGTTGACGAGGTAGGGCACCGTGATCGCGGTCTGGAAGAAGCGCCGGAACCGCGTGCGGTGCATGAGGAGCACCGCGCAGCCCAGCCCGACGGTGAGCTGGACGGCGAGATTGCCGGCGAAGATGAGGACGTTGTTCCAGAAGGCGTTGGCGAACGCGCCGCCGAAGGTCGACGACCCGAAGAGCGCCGCGTAGTTGTCCAGCCCCGCGAAGGCCCCCCGCACCGTGCCTCGCCACTCGAAGAAGCTGTAGCTCACCGCCGTGACGAGGGGGTACATGAGGAACAGCGAGTAGAGGACGAATGCCGGCGCCAGGAAGACGAGGGCTTGACGCCACCCCTTGCCGGAGCGGGCCGACCGGGTGGTCGACCCGCTCCGGGTGGGGGTCACCTCACGGGCCATCCGGGTACACCTCGGCGACGGCGTCGGCGTAGGTCTGCGCGACGGAGGCCGGGTCTCCCGTACCCGCGAACATCTCCTGCAGGCCGGTGGCAAGGGCCACCTGCGTGTCGGGGTCGCCACCGCTGAAGGTCGAGACGGGCAGGTGGACGCCCGGGCTGGCCTCGTAGTTGGCGATGATCTCGGCGAGGCCCTCGTCGCTGGGCTCGACGCCGGAGATCGGGGTGATCTGCTTGAGCGTGTCCGCGAAGGCCTGACCGAACTCCTGGCTGCCCATCCAGTCGAGGAGCGCGAGCGCCTCCTCCTGGTGCTCGCTCGCCGCGTTGACGCCGAAGGAGCCATCGACGAAGGCGGGGACCGCCGGGCCGGGTGCCCCGGGCGGCGGCGGGACGGTGAAGACGCCGACGCTGAGGTCGGGAGCGGTGCTCTGGAAGTACCCGAGCTCCCACGAGCCGCCGGGGAACATCGCCGCCTGGCCGGTGGCGAAGAGCACCTGCGACTCGGTGTAGCTGACGCCGGTGAAGTTGTCGGGGAAGAACTCCGTGACGGACTGCAGCGCGGCGATCGAGTCGACGAAGCCCTCGTCGGCGAGGGTGGCGCTGCCGTCGGCGAGCGACTCGCTCAGCGGCCCGGCTGCCCAGTAGCTGCCGCCGATGACGGCGAGGTCGACGGGGAGCATCCAGTTGTCCATACCCGTGGTGGCCATGGGGATGACGCCCGCGGCCTCGAGCGTCTCGTTGGCCGCGAGGAAGTCCTCCCAGGTCTCGGGCACCTCGATGCCGTGCTCGGCGAAGAGGTCCTTGTTGTAGAACATCTGGAGCGTCTGCATGGCGAACGGGACGCCGTAGACGTTCTCGTCGTCGGCCACCTGGGCGCCGGCGAGGACGGTGGCGTCGAAGTCGGCGAGGCTGGGGACGTTCTCGGCGTCGACGGGCACGAGCCGCTCGGCCGCGACCAGCGGGGTGAGGTCCGCCCGCGACGCGCGCAGCTGCGCGATGTCGGGGCCCGCCTCGCCCGCCAGCCCGGTGGACAGGACCGTGTTGTACTCGGTGTTGACGAAGGCCTCGACCTCGACGGTGACGCCGGGGTTGGCCTCCTCGTAGAGGTCGAAGATCTGCTCGTAGCCCTCGACGTCCTCGGTGCGCCACGACCAGAACGTCAGCGTGACGTCCTCGCCGCCACCGCCTCCGGTCCCGGTCTCGGTCGTCGTGCCGGGGTCGGAGCCGGAGCCGTCGCTGGGGGCGCAGGCGGCAAGGGCGATGGTGCCGGCGAGTACCGCCGCCAGGCGGGTGGTCCTTCGTCGGGTGAGGATCATGGGGTTCTCCTAGCGTCGGTGCGGGGGGACGGGGGGGCAAGACGTCGGGCGTTGTGCCGCCTGACGGCAAGGGCGGTGGTCTCCAGGCTCGCCTCGGCCTCGGTGTGGCGGCGCTGCGCCAGGCGGAGGAAGACCAGGTCGAGGACGAGCATCTGGGCGTTGCGGGCGGGGTAGGCGGTGGCCCCGTAGGTGAGCTCTCCCGCCGTCGTGGTGAGGACGAGGGCGCTGAGGTCGCCGAGCGTGGACCCGGGGAAGCTCGTGATGGCGACGGTGGCGGCGCCCCCCTCGGCGGCGGTGCTCATCGCCTCGACCACCTCGAGCGTCTCGCCGGAGTGCGACAGGCCGATGGCGAGGTCCGCGCCGGTGAGCAGGGCGGCGCTCATGATGGCGGCGTGGGAGTCGCGCCAGACGTTGAGGAACAGGCCCAGCCGCTGGCACTTGAGCATGAACTCCTCGGCGACGAGGGCGCTGCCCCCGGCGGCGTAGACGTCGACCCGGCGGGCGGCGAGGATCCGGTCGACGAGCGCCTCGACGGCGGCGACGTCGAGCTGCTCAGCGGTGCGGGTGGCGACCTTGACGTCCGCGGCCACGAGGGTGCCGAGGACCTTCTCGATGGTGTCCCCCGGCTGCACGTCGTCACCCACGGAGCGGCGCCAGGCCGCACCCTGCGAGCGCTCCTGGCCGGCCAGGGCCGCGAGCTCGAGCCGCAGGGCGGGGTACCCGGACAGGCCGATGGCGCGGCAGAAGCGGGTGATGCTCGCCGTCGAGGTGCCCGCCGCCTCGGCCGTCTCGCTGATGGACATGCCGGCGGTCGGGCCGAGGTGGTCGAGGATGTAGTCGGCGACCCGCCGCTCGGCACCCTTGAGCTGCGGCAGCCGCGAACGGATGCGCGTCTCCACGCCGCCGTCGAGGTAGTCGAAGGCGGTTGCCTCATCGTCGGTAGGCATTCCCACAGTTAGATACTCTCTCTCACGCGGTTGATCTTGTCGATAGTTTTCATACACGAGTTTTCGGAGGCCCGGATGCCCGCCACGCCCGAAGACGTGTGCGTCGTCGGCCTCGACGTCGGGGGCACATCGACGCGGGCCGTGGTCGCGACCCGGGAGGGCGCGGTCGCCCGGGCGACCGGGCCGGGCTCGAACCCCGTCTCCCTGGGGTACGCCGTCGCCCTCGCCACGTGGGAGGCCCTGGCGGACGAGGCGCTCGACGACTACGCCGCCCGGCACGGTCACCGACCGCGGGTGGAGCACTGCGTCGTGGGCGGCGCGGGAGCGGGGAGCTACCCGGCCGAGGAGCCCGCCGCCCTCGAGCGCCTGCGCCTCGTCACGGGCGCGCGACGGCGCCCCACCCTCACCTCGGACGTCGTCGTCGCCTTCGCCTCGGTGTCCGACGGCGCCGACGGGCTCGTCGTCGTCGCCGGGACCGGGGCGGTCGCGGCGCGGGTGCGGGACTTCCGGCTCTCGGCATTCGTCGACGGCAACGGCTGGTTCGTGGGGGACGCGGGGTCCGGGCACTGGATCGGCGTCGAGGCGGTCAAGGCGGCGCTCGCCACCTTCCAGGCGGGGCCGCGGACGGCGCTGGCGGCCGCCGTCGCCGACGCCGCGGGCCTCGCCCTGGAGTGGTCGGCCCTCGTGCAGTGGGTCTACGGCCGGCCGCCGCGTGCCCTCGCCGCGCTCGCGCCCGTGGTCCGCGACGCCGCCGCCGCCGGGGACGCGGTGGCCACCGACATCCTCGACCGGGCCGCCGCCGCGCTCGTCGCCTCGCTCGCCCGCCTGGATCCCGCCGCCGACGACGGCGCCGTCGTCCTGGCCGGGACCATCGCCCGCTCGGAGGACCTCCTCCACGGCCGGCTCGCCCGGGCCATCACCGCGCGCTGGGGGCTGGGCGTGCGCGCCGGCGGGGACGGCGCGATGGGGGCCGCCCGGATCGCCTGGCGCGAGGTCGACGCCGCCGGCTGAGGATGACCATCGGCTACTCGTGAATTTCTCACACGTCGAACCCTTGTCACGACGGAAAGTTTCAGCCAAGATCCCCCCATGACGGGTCTGCTCACGGAACGGCTCGGGGACGTGGTGGACGCGTACCTCGGGGAGCACGAGGCGGAGCTCCTCGACCTCACCGCCCGGCTCATCGCGCTCGACAGCCAGATCCCGCCCTACGGCGACGAGCGCGCCGTCGCCGCGTTCCTCCTCGAGACGCTCTCCTCGCTCGACCCGGACGAGCTCGAGGTGGTCGGCCCGCACCCCTCGCGACCGAGCATCCTCGCCCGCCTGCGTGGCACGGGCGGGGGCCGGTCGCTCATGCTCAACGGCCACATCGACACCAAGCCCGTCGGCGAGGCGCGGGCGGAGTGGCGCACCGACCCGTTCACCGCCACCGTCGTCGACGGCGACCTCTACGGCCTGGGCGCGAACGACATGAAGGGCGCCGTCGCGGCGATGATCATGGCCGCCCGCGCGGTGCGCGCCGCGGGCGCCCCGCTGCGCGGCGACCTCGTCCTCGGCCTCGTCGCCGACGAGGAGGCGGGCGCCCAGCACGGCTCCCGGTACGTGGCGCCGCTGGTGCGCGACGTCGACGCCGTCCTCATCGGCGAGCCGAGCGGGTGGACCGAGGACTGGCAGGGCATCCACCTCGTCTCCCGCGGGGTGTGCGGCTTCCGCATCGTCGTGCGGGGCACCCAGATGCACTCGAGCCTGTCCGACCGGCTCCCGTCCGTGAACGCCTCGCTCAAGCTCGCCGGGCTGCTCAGCCGCATCGGCACCGAGCTGGCCGTCCCGTTCACCCCGCACCCGCTCGGGGGCGTCGGGCCCACGCTCAACGCCGGGGTCCTCATCCAGGGCGGCACCTACTTCGGCGTGGTGCCCGGACGCGCCGAGTTCGCCTGCGACCTGCGCACCGTGCCGGGCCAGACCCAGGACGACGTCGCCGCCGCGCTCGAGGCGTGGCTCGCTGCGTGCCGCGCGGAGGACCCCGAGCTGGAGGTGGACTACGCCTTCGAGCCCGGCCTGGAGTGGGTCCCGTGGTGCGAGCTCGTCCCCGACCACGCGCTGGTCGACGCCACCCGCCGCGCCAGCCAGGACGTCCTCGGGCGCACTCCCCCGCTGTCCGTCTTCCCCGGCGCCACCGACGCACCGTGGTACGCCGCGGCCGGCATCCCCACCCTGCCCTCGTTCGGGCCCGGCATGCTCACCAGCGCGCACGGGCCGAACGAGTTCGTCAGCGTCCGCAGCCTCCACGAGGCCGCCCGCATCTACGCCCGCACCGTCCTCGACTTCTGCCAGTGACGCCGCCCCACCGGCACCGCAGCACCGGGCACCGCGCCCGGCGCCCAGCCCGCCCCGCCCCGCTCGACCGACGACCCACGGAGGTTCCGGTGACCGTTCAGGACCCAGCACCCGACCAGCACGGCATCCCGCGCCGCATGGTGCTCGAGGGCGGCGCGGCGACCGCGCTCGCCGTGCTCGCCACGTCGATGGCGAGCAGCCCCGCCAGTGCGACCTTCGCGAGCCGGCACGCCATCCTGCTGGCCGGCTTCGGGCTCACCCAGTACCGGATCTTCCTCGGCCGGCGCGAGGGCCTCGTCGTCCAGCACGCGGCCCAGGAGCTGGCGCGTCACCTGCGCAGCGTCACCGGCGCGCGCTTCGACGTCGTCATGGGGGACCGCCCGCCCGGCGGGCACGGCCACCTCATCGTGCTCGGCACCGAGAACACCTTCGCGGAGCGCGCCGGCATCGACACCCACGCGCTCGGCGACGACGGCTTCGCGTTCCGGACCAACGGCAACACCGTCATCGTCGCGGGCGCCAGCCCCCGCGGGACCCTCTACGGCACCTACTGGCTGCTCGACCGGCTCGTCGGCATCCGGTGGTACGCGCCCGACTTCGCCTACGTGCCCCGCCGGCTCACGCTGAGCATCCCGCGCGCCGACCTCTCCGGTGACCACGTCCCCCGCTTCCGGTTCCGCACGGTGCTCGCCGGCGACGCCGAGGACGCCGCCTACCGCCAGCACAACATGCTCAACGGCCTCCGGGACCAGTACTGGACGGTCCCCCGCGAGCCGGGGATCGACACGTGGTCGCACTACTGGCCGGAGGAGGTCAAGCACTCCTTCCAGCAGGTCGTCACCGATCCGGCGCTGTGGGCGGGCGGCCAGCTCAAGGCCATGGACGAGGCGACGCGGGTGGCCGCCACCGCCGGCCTCGTGCGGATCATCAACGAGCGCATCGCCGACGGCCAGGACCCGTCGTCCTCCTTCTACCAGGAGGACCGCGTCACGTGGGAGATGGACCCCGCCAGCCGCGCCTTCGCCGACGCGCACGGCGGGGCGCCGTCGGCCCCCGTCATCGACATGGTCAACGACGTCGCCGCCCGGGTGCGGGCGCAGATCCCGGACGCGCGCCTGGAGACGCAGGCGTACTGGTTCACCTACGACCCGCCCACCGGCATCCGGGTGAGCGACGACGTCGTCCTCACCGTGGCGCCGATCCACGCCGACTTCGGCGACTCCCTCTTCGGGGAGAAGAACGCCGTGGTGGGCGCGCACATCCGGACGTGGGCCGACCTCGCCGAGCACGTCGTCCTGTGGGACTACCTGTGCACCTTCACCGGGTACATCCTCCCCTTCCCCAACTGGTGGGCGATGGGCGAGGGGATCCAGGAGCTCGCGACGCTGCCGAACGTGCAGGGGTACTTCGGCCAGAGCGCCTGGAACGCGCGCGGCACCGAGTTCACCCAGCTCCGCGTCTGGGTGATCAGCCGCCTGCTCTGGGACCCCACCGCCGACCCCGACGCCCTCATCCGCGAGTTCCTCGAGGGCTACTACGGCCGCGCCGACGACGCCATCTACGCCTACATGCAGCTCATGGTCTCCGCCGTCGAGCGCACCGGGACCAACCTGGGCGTCTACATCGGCGAGAACGCCGGCCACCTGCGGTTCGAGACCCTCCACCAGGCCGACGCGCTCTTCGACCGGGCCGAACGGGCCGTGCGCGGGAACCGCGTCCTCCTCGACCACGTGCGCGCGGTCCGGCTGGGGATCGACTACCTGCTCCTCCTGCGCAGCGGGTTCTTCCAGCTCGTCGCCGAGCGCGACGGCATCGCGTGGGAGGCCGACGTCCCCCGCCGGCTCGCACGATTCCGGGACGAGATCCGGGCTGCCGGGCTCACCCAGTACGCCGAGACCGGGGGCGACCCGGCCGCCATCGTCGCGCACTTCGAGGCCATGGCCGCCGCTGAGGCGCGCGAGGCGACCCCGCCGGCGGCCGTCGCCGGCCTGCCCGCCACCGACTGGGTGGACTACCAGGAGCCGACCTTCACCCTGTACCTGCCGTCCGCGTCGCTCGTCGAGGACGCGCAGGCGTCCAACGGGTACGCCGTCCGGATGCCCGGCAACAACACCGCCTGGGCGGTGCAGCTGCCGCTGGAGATCCTCCCCGCGGGGCGCTGGAAGATCTACATCACCCTCCGGGCCGACGTCGGCACCGCCTCTCCCGGCGCGCTCGCCGTCGAGACCGGCATCTGGCCCCCGTTCGGCAACTCCCTCGGTGTCCCGGTCTCCGACCTCGCCGACGGCGCCTACCACGAGCTCGCGCTCCCGGGCACGTACGAGCGGGCGACCGACCACACCTACGCGTTCGCCGGCCCCCTGGCCCCGGCCGGGCTGCAGAACGTCTTCGTCGACCGCATCTTCGCGGTCCGGCAGTAGTGCTCATCGAGAACAGGGAGCAGATGACCGACCTCGCGCGAGACTTCGACGGGCTCGTCGCCGTCGTCACCGGCGGCGCCTCCGGCATCGGCGCCGCCGTCACCGAGGTACTCACCGCACGGGGCGCGCACGTCGCCGTCGTCGACGTCCGGGACGCGGTGCCCGCCCCGGGCGTCACCTCGATCCGCGCCGACGTCACCGACGACGGCTCGGTCCGCCGCGCGGTCGAACGGGTCGTCGACCAGCACGGCCGGCTCGACGTCCTCGTCAACAACGCGGGCATCGGCGCTCAGGGAACCATCGCCGACAACCCCGACGAGGAGTGGCACCGGGTGTGGGACCTCAACGTCGTCGGAGTCGCGCGGATGACCCGCGCGGCCCTG
The DNA here is from genome assembly GCF_003710105.1 of Georgenia faecalis. Classification (GTDB taxonomy): domain Bacteria; phylum Actinomycetota; class Actinomycetes; order Actinomycetales; family Actinomycetaceae; genus Georgenia_A; species Georgenia_A faecalis. The sequence continues at coordinate 1,644,334 of NZ_CP033325.1, read as the reverse complement.
CCGCACCTGCGCCGCTCGCCCAGCGCCGCCGTCGTCAACACCTGCTCGATCGCGGCGACGGTCGGCCTGCCCGAGCGGGCGCTGTACAGCGCCACCAAGGGCGCCATCCTTGCGCTCACCCGCGCCATGGCGGCCGACCACCTCGCCGAGGGCATCCGCGTCAACTGCGTCAACCCGGGCACCGCCGACACGCCCTGGATCGACACACTGCTGTCCCGGGCGGCCGACCCCGCCGCCGAGCGGGCCGCCCTCGAGCGGCGCCAGCCGCACGGCCGGCTGGTGAGCCCGCAGGAGGTCGCGGGCGCCGTCGCCTATCTCGCCAGTCCGCTCTCCGGCTCGACCACGGGGACCTACCTCGCCGTCGACGGCGGCATGCAGGCCCTGCGCACGCGCGGGCCCCGCTAGCGACGGCCCTGCGTCTGCTCACTCCCGCTCCGCACTCCACGCGCTCACTCCCCTCGTGATCTTGCAGAAACGCTGGGGGCCGCTCCCCACCACGGCCACCGAGTTCGCTGTTTATCGCTGAGTTCGCTGTTTGATGCCGAGTTCGCTAGTGAGAACTATCGAACTCGGCCCGAAATGGCGAACTCGAAGCCGCCGCGGTACCCGAGTTCGCTACTTCGCGCCGAGTTCGCCGGTCTCGAATGCGAGCACGCGGGGGAAGGCACATCGACCGGCGTTGCACCGGCTCGAACCGTCCGCGTCTCTGCACGCTCACCACCGAGGGGCGGGGAGCCGTCCGCGTCTGTGCACGCTCACCACCGAGGGCTGGCGACGGCCCGGAGAAACCCTTGCCGCGCGTCCGCGCCCGGGTGTAGGACTCACGAATGGACCAGCGACCGGGCTTTCCCCTCCTGCGCCAGACCGTCATCGACACGAGCGACCCGCGCACCCTCGCGGAGTTCTACCGCCGGCTGCTCGGCCTGCGCTACCGCGAGGGGGACGAGGGGCCCGACGAGGGCACCCCGGACTGGCTGACCCTCGTCGACGACGCCGGGGCGCACGTGCTCGCCTTCCAGCACGTGGCGGGCCTCCCGCGCCCGGCATGGCCGGAGGGGACACCGCCGCAGATGATGCACCTCGACCTCATGGTGTCGGACACGGACGACCTCGCCCGGCAGGTGGACACCGCCCGGGCGCTCGGGGCCGAGGTGGTCCGCGACCGCTCGGACGACCCCGAGGAGCCGCTCTACGTGCTCACCGACCCCTCGGGCCACCCCTTCTGCCTCTTCGTGGGCTGAGTGGTCCTGCCCTCCGTGGGCTGAGGCCAGCCCGACGCGGGTCGGGGCGTCAGCCCACCCGCGCGACGCCGCCCATCCGCTCGGTGACGAGGCGGGCGACGTCGACGAGCGGGATGCTCACCGCGGGCACGGAGACCCGCCGCCCGTTGAGCCGGCGGATGAAGAGCCGGCTGCTGGCAGGAAGGTTCCCGACGACGTCGCCCTCGATGCGCTCGATCTGGTCGTACGGAATGCGCACGGTGCGGAACTTCTTCACCGTCAGCGCCCGGTCGTCCAGCTCGATGCCGGGCGGACGAAAGGCGTAGCGGAATCCGAGGAGGATCCACGGCAGGAGGAGCAGCGCGGTGAACGGCTGGTGCGTGACGACACCGAGGGCGACGGCTCCGAGAAGCGTCACCGCGGGGATCACCGCGGCCCAGGGGCTCCATCCTGGACCCGGCGGGCCGTATCGCAGGACCGGCAACGTCCCGGAGTTCTCAGTCATGTGATGATCATGGGCTACCCCGGCCGCGCTGTCGCCGGAACACCTCACCAGACAAAGCTGGCGAGCGGGGTGAGGATGCAGATGACGAGCATTCCGGTGGCGTTGAGGAAGAGGTTCCGTCCGAAGTCCCTGGCCCGCAGGTGGCCGGAGATGGCGAGGAGGAAGTAGAGGACCAGCGCTAGGCAGGTGATGACGCCGAGGTAAGGGATCCAGATCCCCGCGATCAGGCCCGCGGCGGCCGCGAACTTCAGCGGCGCCATGACCCACCAGTACCGGCGCGGGAAGTGGACGTCCTCGAAGCAGCGCGCGATGAAGGCGACCGGCCGGAGGCAGAGGATTCCGTCGACCACCTGGATGAGGGCAAGGACTAGGACCGGCCAGACGGGGTCAGGCAGGGCGCTCATGGCCGGTCCGAGACAGCCGAGCAAGGCGTGGCATCCCCGTACCATACGGCACGGTATGGCGCCCGACAAGGGTCCCTAGCGTCGCCGCCCGCTCCCCCGTCACCCCCTCGCTACGGCTCGGACCGCTCCTCCCCGACGGCGGGACCTGCATCCGGCACGAGCGGGAGGATGAGCTCGAACAGCGCGCGGAGCTCGCCGGCGCCGACCGGCGGTGCCATGACGCTCGCGCCGACGGCGAGGAGGTACGGCAGCAGTGCGGCCTGGCGTGCCGCGTCCTCGGTCCCCACGTACGGCCGCCACACGCGCGCCAGCGCATCGATCCGGGCGGCGTCGATCCGCGCCTGGACGGCCTGGACCTGCGCGTCCGAGGACGCCCAGGCCCGCACGGCGACCTCGAGCTCGGGGCGGTAGAGGCCGGCGGCACCCGGCTCGATGAGCTCGGTGAGGCGCCCCAGGACGGCGCGGGCATCACCGCCCTCGGCCTCGGCGATCGCCCGGTCGAGGGCGTCGATGGAGAGGCGCTCGTAGTACCCGAGCAGGTCGCGCTTGTACCCCTCGGCGCCCTGGAAGTGGTGGTGGAACGAGCCCTTCGACAGCCCCAGCCGCGCGGCGATCCGGTCGATCCGTACGCCGGCGGCGCCCTGCTCGGCGAGGACCCGGATGCCTTCGTCCAGCCAGCGGTCACGCGCCTCGCTCATCGCGCGACCGTACCAGGGGGTACGGCGCACCGTAGGGCGCCCGTCCCCCTCGCGCCCGTCCTCCCTCGCCGCCTCCCCCTCGCCGCCTCCCACGAGTGGCCACCCACGAGCGGCCACCCCCTAGTGACGTCCCCTAGCCGCCCTGCCCGGGCAGCGTGCCGTAGCTGTTGCGATACGTCTTCCCCGGCTTGGGCCGCGTGAACTTCAGGGCCGTCCAGGTCTCGTCGACCCGCAGGCACGTGCTCTCGACCATGCCGAGGTCGTAGCCGATGGCGATGACCTCCTTGATGGTGAGGTCCGTGCCGAGCCGCCCGCCCTTGGGCCACGACACCCACAGGACCCCGCCGTCGCCCAGGTGGTCCCGCAGCCCGCCGAACCGTGCCCGCATCTCCTCCTGGCGCGTGACGAACAGGTGGAGGTAGTCGAAGGCCCCGGTGAGCTCCTCGGCGACGACGAGGGCCGGCAGCTCCATAGCGACCACGGCGTCGGGCGGCGCCGCCACGAGGTGCGCCCGCGCGCCGGGCCGCACGCCCATCTTCTGCGCCACCGTGCGCGTCATCCCGCCTCCCTCATCCTTGACCCGCCGGAGCTCCGCGCTGCTCGTCGGCCCACGGCGCCGGTCACCCGTCCGCCGCCCGCGGCCGCAGACCCCGGCGAGCCCGCCCCGCGGCGACGGCCGTGAGGAGCGCCGCCACCACGGCGGTGAGCGCCCCCGTCATCCACACGTCGTAGCCTGCCCCCATGTCGGGCGAGAGCGCCCAGGCGACATTGTTCGCGGCGTGGCCCACGACGGCGAGCCACACCGATGCGCCCGAGGCGACCGTGAGGTGCACGAGGACCACGCGGAGCATGACCGTGGCCAGCGCGTGCCCGACGAGCCACGCCGGCGGGTGGCCGGCCTGCACGTCCGGGATGACGTGCCACAGCGCCCACAGCGCGCCGATCGCGAGGGCGCTCGCCGTCGCCCCGGCCACGCGCAGGAACCGCGGGAGGAGGAGCGCCGTCCACCCCACCTCCTCGGCCAGCGCACCGATGAGGAAGACGACGACGAGCAGCAGGGCCTCAGGACCCGGCCACGCGAAGCCGACCGCGCCGCCCAGCGCCGCCGCGCCCAGCACGACGACCGGCATCACCACGACCGCGAGCACGGCGTACCCCGTCCCCCGCGGCGGGGTGGTCAGCCAGGCGGCCAGCCCAGCGCCGGTCCCGGTCCGCCGGGCGACGACGACGGCGGCGACGGTGGGGCACACGACGGCCAGGGCCGAGCCGGGCACGCTGGCCCGCGTCACCTCCGACAGCGAGCCGACGAGCGGTCCGACGAGGAAGAACACCGTGCTCGTGGCGAACAGGACGACGACGTACCCGCGCACGTCACGCGCGACGTCGCTCCTGGCGTCCCGCCGCTCGGTCGTCACCCTCCGGGAATATAGGAGTGCGGGACGGCCCCGTCAGCCGAACGCCGGCGGGAGCAGCGCGAGCGGGTCCGGACCGGGGCCCGCGGCGACCTGCGCGAGCTCGACGACGGGGTCCGCGAAGACGGCGAAGGTGAGGTCGAGCCGCGGACGCGCCGGGACATCACCCCCTGACGCCGTCGTCCGTCCCCGGCCGCCATGGTCCGTCCCCCCGGCCGCCGTCGTCCGCTCCCCGCCGGACGACCGGCGCGATCACGCCCGGACGTACTCCGCGAACACCACGCCGGAGTCGAACTCGCGCCGGCGCACCGGTCGGAACCGGCGGGGACCGGGCGCCGCTCCTTCCGTCCCGGCTCCCCCGAACATCCCGACGCCCGCGCCGAGCAGGAACGGGTGCACCTTGAGGAGCAGCCGGTCGACCTCGTCGACGAGCGCGGCGGCGAGCTCGCCGCCGCCGGCGAGGTAGATCCCGCTCCCCTGCTCCGCCTTGAGGGTGCGCACGGTCGCGACCGGGTCCGCGGTGCGCTCGATGTCCGGGGGCAGCGGCCGCTCCTGGCGGGAGGCGACGATCTGCCGCAGGTGCGCGTACGGGGAGGCGATGCCCGCGGTGAGCGCCGGCGTGTAGGTGCGCCAGCCCATGATGATCGTGTCGTACCGGGAACGGTCGGCCTCGATCCCGGCGGCCCGCTGCACGTGCGTGGGGATGGTGTCGGGGTACTCGCGCAGGAGCGCGGTGACGTCGTCGCCGTCGACGGGGAAGGCGCTGGTGTCGCCGTCGGGGCCGGCGATGAACCCGTCGAGGGTCACGGCGACGTGGTAGACGAGCTCGCGCATCATGGGGTCCCTTCCTGGTCGGGTGCCCACCGTACTCATCGGTCGACGAGCACCTCCCGGCCCTCGACCACCTCGAGGCCACCCTGCCCGAACGGCGCCGGCCCGAGCTGGAGGGAGGTTGTGCCGCCGTCGAGGATGCGCGCGTCCCGCACCTCCAGGCCCGTCGCCGGACCCCGTTCGCCGAAGAGCCGCTTGCCCTCGCCGACGACCACCGGGAAGACGAGGAGCCGGTACTCGTCCACCAGCCCCGCGTTGTGCAGCGTGCGGGCGAGGCGCCAGCTGCCGTGAAGCTGGAGCTCTTCGCCCGGCGCCGCCTTGAGCCTGGTGACCGCCTCGACGGCGTCGCCGGAGAGGATGGTGCTCCCCGCCCAGTCGGCGTTGCCGAGGGTGGAGCTCACGACGTACTTCGGAAGCGCGTTGAGCGCGGTGGCCACGGAGTTGTCGGGGTCGGTCACCGCACTCCAGTAGGGGTACATCATCTCGTAGGTGGTCCGCCCCAGGAGGATCGCGTCCGCCTGGGCGAACCAGCCGGTGACCGCCGCGCCCCACTCGGGAGCGGCAGCGAAGGGGACGATCCAGCCCCCGCGGGTGAACCCGCCGGAGGTGTCCTCGGTGGGGCCGCCCGGGCCCTGCATGACGCCGTCCAGGCTGAGGAACTCGTGCACGACCAGTCGCATGGGGGGACCCACCTTCCTTGGGGCCGGCCCGTGGTCGAGCCGGCAGGTGCGGCGACGATACGTACGGAGGCCGCGGCCCGACCGTCGTCCACGCGCGTCACCGAGGGTCGCTCGACGGGGACGGCGACGTCGATCCGTGCGGACTGACCGTCCGGTGGTCTTGTGCCGTGCCGAAGCAGTCGCTTTCGTTAAGTCCGTGCTTCACCGACTGGACGCCCTCGACGCCCTGTCCCACGCCCCCGTCCGCTCCGTCGTCGAGCGCTGACACCCGGCGCACCCACGAACGCCCGCACCCACGAACGGCCCGCCACTCCTCCACACCTCATCGGAAGGACCTCTCATGGCACAGCTCCTCCGCGTCAACGCCTTCTCGGTCTCCCTCGACGGCTACGGCGCCGGGCCCGACCAGAGCCTCGACGACCCGATCGGTCGCGGCGGGCACCGGCTCCACGAGTGGCTGTTCGGCACCCGGACCTTCGGCGAACGGTTCGGGATGGACGGCACCGGCGAGGGCGTCGACGACCTCTTCGCCCGGACCGACTTCGACGGCATCGGCGCGGGCATCATGGGCCGCAACATGTTCGGCCCGGTCCGCGGCCCCTGGGACCCGGACCAGCCGTGGACCGGGTGGTGGGGTGACCGGCCCCCGTACGGCCACCCCGTGTTCGTCCTCACCCACCACCCGCGGGAGCCGCTGGAGATGGAGGGCGGGACCACGTTCCACTTCGTCACCGGAGGGATCCACGAGGCCCGCGAGCGGGCCCTCGCCGCCGCCGACGGCGCCGACGTGCGCATCAACGGCGGGGTCGATACCATCCGCCAGTTCCTGCGCGCCGGGCTCGTGGACCGGCTGAACCTGGCCCTGGTGCCCACGCTGCTCGGTGAGGGCGAACGCCTCCTCGGCGACGGCGTGGACGGCCTCGAGTGCATAGGCTTCACCGCCACGCCCTCCGCGGTCCACATCCAGCTGGCCAAGACCGCCTAGGGCTGAGTCCGGCCTGCGGGCCTCCCTTTGGTGACGTCCGTCAGCTGACGACGCGGCGGCGGGCGAGCAGCGCACCGTGGGGCCGCGACCCGGGGGCGGTGCGGCCGTGGGTCTCGGTGACGGTGAACCCGGCGTCCTCCACCGCCGCGGCCATCGCCGCGACGGGCCACGTGTAGGCGGTCGTCACGGCGTGCGCGAACGGGGCCGGCCCTGGGCCGGCGAAGAACCCGACGACGAGGCCCCCGCCGGGGCGGACGGCCCGCGCGATCTCGGCGAGGACGGCGCCGAGGCCGTCGGGCTCGATGTGGATGAGCGAGTACCAGGCGAGGACCCCGCCCAGGGTGGCGTCCTCGACCCCGAGGTCCTCCGCCCGCCCCACCCGGTAGGGGACGCCGGGGAAGCGGGCGCGGGCGGACTCGACGAACGCCGTCGTCGGGTCGAGGCCGGCGACGTCGGCGCCCGAGGCGTGGAGGAACGCCGTCCACTGGCCCGGTCCGCACCCGACGTCGAGGATCGGGCCGTCGATCCCGGCGGCCCACCCGGCGACGAGGCGCCGGTCCTCCTCCGCCGCGGCGTCGACGGACCCGAACCGCTCGACGTACTCCCGGGCGCGGCGCCCGTAGGCGGCGCGCACCTCCTCGATCGGCACCGGCTCTCAGGCCGTCTCCGCCGCCTCGGCGGCCTCGACGACCCGCTCGCACAGCTCGTGGGTGAGGAGCGCATCCCCGGCGTCGAGCCGACGGCCCTCGCGCACGGCCGTGAGGAAGTCCGCGCACATGGCGTCGAAGCCGCGCAGCTCGGTCGCCGGCCGCCAGCCGTTACGCCGGACGAGGCGCTCCTCGCCCGCGAGGTCGACGACGTCGGCCAGGTCGACCACCTGGCGCCGGCGCCCGTCGCCCACCACGTCGAGGAGCTCGTGCGCCATGCCGGCGGTCCAGCTCATCATGCCGACGGCCATCCGGCCCTCGCCGGTGAACTGGACCGCGAGGCGCCGGGTCCGGCCGTCGGGGGTCCGGCGGACCGAGATGGTGACGTCCTGGAGCGCGGACGGGACGAGGAAGCGCACCGTGTCGAGGACGTGGATGAAGTCGTCGAAGACCATGGGCCGCGCCTCGCCCAGCGGGTGCTGGCGGTGCTTGGCGAGGGTGACGACGTCCCGGTCGTCCCAGTCGGCGAAGGCCCGGTACGCGGGGGCGTAGCGCCGGTTGAACCCGACGGCGAGCGAGACCCCGAGCTCACGCGCCTGGCTGACGAGGGCCGCCGCCGTGGCGTGGTCGGAGGCGAGGGGCTTGTCGACGAGCACCGGCACCCCCGCGCGGAGCAGCGTGGCGACGATCTCCGGGTGCGTCTCGGTGGGCGCGTGCACCATGGCGGCGTCGAGGCCGGCGTCGATCGCCTGCTCCAGGGAGGTGAACCGGTCCGGCACGCGGTAGCGCTCGCCGACCTCGTCGACCGTGGACTGCCGGCGCGAGACGAGCACGGGCGTGAGGCCCGGCGTCGCCGCGATGACCGGCAGGTAAGCCTTCTTGGCGATGTCGCCCAGACCGATGAGCGCGACGCGCATGGGGGAACCTCTCTGCAGGACCGGTGAGGCAGCGAGGTTACCGCCCGGAAACGCTGACGTAGCGGCTGCGCAACGGCGGCGGTGTCGGATGAGCAGCGCCCCCGACTGCGTGGGCCCCCTCCGGAAGGACCTCCATGCCGCACGTGACCCCCCGCTCCCCCGCGCGCCCGACGGCGCCGCGCGGGCGCCTCACCGCTGCGGGGTGCGCCGCCGCGCTCGCCGTCGCCGGCCTCTCGCTCACCGGGACGGCCGCCTCCGCCGTCTCGGACGTCACCACCGCCGGCGAGGCGACGTTCACCATCCATGACGCCTACCGCCCCGGCCTGGACACCGGCTCGATCCGGTCGCTGTCCGCCTCCCGCCTCGAGGGCTTCGGCAACCTCTTCCTCCAGGTGGCGGGCGGCGACGACCGGATGAACGGGCAGATGCTGCGAGGCTTCGGCGTCACGTCCGACGGCGCCGCGGGGTTCGACTCCACGCGCTCCGTGCTCGTCGACGGCGTCCAGGTGGCCCGCACCCTCGACGTGGTCGGGGAGTCCGCCCGGTTCTTCGACACCCTCACCAACACCACGAGCGCCCCGCTCACCGTGCGGGTGTCCTTCGGCGGCTCGCTCGGCTACGGCACCGGGGAGAACGCGGGCACGATCACGGGAACCGCCGACGGCGACACCGTCCTCGAGCCCGGCGACACCTGGGTGACCTCGGACCCCGCCCGGGACGACCTCCGGCCGGTGGGGATCGTCGTCGGGCAGGGCGTGGACGCCCTGGGCGACCAGCAGGCCGACCCGTTCACCGACGCCTACGAGGCGACCGGTTCCCGGGCGAACCACCCCGGGTTCGTCCACGAGCTCACCCTCGAGCCCGGTCAGACGCAGTCCCTGCTGAGCTTCGTCGTCGCGGGCGCCGCCCAGGTGGGCGCCCTCGAGGCGCTGACGGGCGCGACCCAGGCCCTGGCGGCCGCCCCGGACGCCGCGGGCCTGCCGGTCGCGGCGCAGTGCACCGTGGTCAACTGGGACCTGCTCGACGACGCCTCCTGCGCCGCCGCCGGCCTGCTGGCGGTGCCGTCGGCGGACACCAGCACCCTCGCCTCCGAGGTGGCGACGACGACCGCCGGCTACGACGTCACCGGCGCGACCATCGCCGACCTGCAGGCCGACCTGCGCGCGGGCCTCACCACGAGCGTGGAGATCACCCAGGCCTACCTCGACCGGATCGCCGCGTACGACGGCGGGGCGCTGGGGTTCCGCAGCTACATCACCGTCGCGGAGAACGCACTCGCCCAGGCGGCCGCCGCGGACGCGGCCCGCGCCGCGGGCGCCGACGGGGACCTCCTGGGGATCCCGCTGGGCATCAAGGACCTCTACGACACCGCCGACATGCCCACCACCGGCGGCACGCTCGCCCTCGAGGGCTACCGCCCGGCGGCGGACGCGTGGCAGGTCGCCCGGCTCCGTGAGGCCGGCGCGGTGATCCTCGGTAAGACCAACCTCTCCGAGTTCGCCAACTCCGGGTCCTACTCCGAGTCGGGCTTCATGCAGACGTGGAACGCCCTGTACCCGTCGAAGAGCTCGCACGGCTCCTCCGGCGGGTCGGGGACGGCGGTGGCCGCCGACCTGGCCGCCGGCGCCATGGGCTCCCAGACCGGCGTGTCCCTGTACGCGCCGGCGACGTCGGCCGGGCTCGCCACCTTCCGCGGCACCGACGGGCTGTCCTCCGCGCAGGGCGTCATGCCGCTCACCTGGGCGCAGGACTACGCGGGGCCGATGGCGAAGACCGTCACCGACCTCGCCGCCCTCCTCGACGCCACCGCGACCCGCACCACCGGCAACAACCCCGCCGACCTCCTCACCGCGCGGGTCGACAACACGTTGCGCCCGGAGTCGTTCACCGACGGCCTGGACGCGACGGCGCTCGAGGGCAAGGTCCTCGGCATCATCCCCACCTCGTTCGTCTCCACGGCCGTCGCCGGTGACCCCACCGGCCCGGCCGCCCGCGCCGCGCTCGAGCGGCTCGCCGCCGAGGCCGGCGCCACGGTGGTCGAGGTCCCGGCACCCGCCGGGTTCGAGCGGGCACCAGGCGGGGACCGCGGCGCCGAGGGCTGGGAGCGGTACATCGCCGACCAGGTGGCCTTCCCCTACGCCGACGGCGACGCGCTGCTCTCCTCCGACCTCGTCCTGCCCTACAACGCGCGGGACCGGGACACCGAGCCGATGACCGACGCCGAGGTGGAGGCCTACCTCGACTGGCGCGACCGGTACAAGGCGCACGTCGCGGCGTGGATGGACGAGGCCGGCGTCGACGCCGTCGTCTACCCGGGGTTCATCTCCGCGGTGGGCAACAACGACGTCTCCTCGGCCACGCACACCTCCGACCGCGCCACCGGCGTGCTCACCTCCACGGCCGGCCTGCCGACCGTCGTCGTCCCCGTGGGCGCCAGCCCACTGGGCGAGTCGATGAGCCTGCAGCTCCTCGGGCGTGCCTGGACGGACGCCGACGTGCTCGCCATGGGGTACGCGCTCGAGCAGGAGGTCACCGGGCGGGTCACCACCGCCTTCGCGCCCGCCCTCCCGGCCGACGCCGGCGACGTGGCCACCCGGGTCGACCTCACGCTGCCGGACCCGGCCGTGGTGGGCCGACCCGCGCAGGCGCGGGTCCGGGTCGTCGCACTGGGTTCGGCTGTGCCCGCCGGTCCGGTGGTGCTCGAGGTCGCCGGACGGACCTTCACCGGCGTCGCGGGCCCCGACGGCGTGACGTTCGACCTGCCCACCGCCCTGCCCGTGGGCCAGTACGAGGTCACGATCACCTACGTCGGGGACGCCGCGACCGAGGGCTCCGAGGCGACGGCGATGCTCACCGTCGCCGAGGTGCCGACGGAGGAACCGACGGAGCCCCCGAGCGAGGAGCCGACCGAGGAGCCCACGGGCGAGCCCACCGAGCCCCCGACGGAGGAGCCCACGGAGGAGCCCCCCACGGAAGCGCCGACCGAGGAGCCCACAGGCGAGCCCACCACCCCGCCCGTCGGGGAGCCCAGTGCGGAGCCGACGGTGGAGGAACCGACCGGTGGCGCGCCCGGCGGGGGTTCGCCGACCGATGGCTCCCCCGCGGCGCCGTCGGTCCGCCCGGGCACGCCCGCGGGTGGCGGTGACCTCCCGAGCACCGGCGTGAACGGGATCGCCGCCGGCCTGGCGGCTGCCCTTGCCCTGCTGCTCGCCGGCGGCGTCATGCGCGCTGTCCGGCGCGGGCACCGCGCCGGGTGAGCTGACGCGTCGGCGGCGGATGCCCTCCGCCGCCGACGGTCCCCGCTCGATGACCGCCGGCGGCCGCAGCTCCCCACGGGGGCTGCGGCCGGCGGTGTCGTTGCTCCGCGCGCGCGGCCCACGGCCTCGGGCCTCGGGCCTCGGGCCTCGGGCCTCGACGCGACTAGGACCTCGGACCTCGCGCGCCGTCCGCGGCGCGCCGCACCCGCTCCTCGACGGTCCCGAGGTCACCGCGCCACGGCGTGCCGTGGCCCGGCAGCACCCAGGCCGCATCCAGGCCGGCGAGCCGCGCGAGGGACTCGAGGGCGCGCGCCGGGTCGTCGGTGAACGGAGCCGGTTGGAGGCCGGGGCGGCCGGTGAGCACGTGCCGCGTGGTGAGGGCGTCACCGACGAAGACGGCGTCCGCGACCGGCACGTGCACGGCGATGCTGCCCGGCGAGTGTCCCGGCATGGCGATGACCCTCGGCGAGCCGGGGAGGGCAAGGACGTCGCCGTCGGCCACCTCGACGACCTTGGAGAGGTACCTCGTCCGCCAGCCCTGCTTGCGCAGCGCGTAGGAGAGGAAGCCGCCCGCGGGACCCAAGCGCATCGGTCCCGTCGGTGCCTTCGGCTTGTCTCCGCTCCGGGCGCGCTCGGCGTCGTCGGCGTGGACGAAGACCGGCACCCCGTGGTCGCGGCGCAGCCGCTCGGCGAAGCCGATGTGGTCGCTGTCGCCGTGGGTGAGGACGACGCCCCGCACGTCCTCGACCGCTCGGCCCATGGCGGCGAGCTCGGCGAGCAGGTCGCGCCAGTGCCCCGGCAGGCCGGCGTCGATGACGGTGACGCCGTCGTCGGTCTCGACGAGGTACGCCGCCACCACGTCGTTGCCGATCCGGTGCAGGTGCGGGCCGAGCCTCATCGGATACTCCCTCACGGCCGCCGGGCGATCGGATCACCGAACCTACAGTTGACCCCGCCCCTACGTCACGGTCCTCACTGGGACCATGACGCTCATTCCGGTCGCCTACCTCTCGTCCTACCTCCTGTCCATGCTGGGCAACTCGATCGCGGGCATCGCTCTGCCCCTCATCGTGCTCGGTGTCACCGGCAGCGCGATGGGCGCCGGATGGGTCGCCGCGGCGACCGCGGTGCCCGCCGTCGTCGCCGGCCTCGTCATGGGGGTGGTGATCGACCGGATCAACCGGCGCACGTCCTCCATCGTCACCGACGCCGTGTCCGCCGCGTCGGTCGCGGCGCTCCCGCTCGTCGACCTGGTCTCGGGGCTGAGCCTCGGCTGGTTCATCCTCTTCGGGATCATCGGGTCGCTCGGCGACGTGCCCGGCCTGACCGCCCGCGACGCCCTGCTTGCGGCGGTGGTGCGCCACGGCGGCATCACCGCCGAGCGCCTGCTGGGGATGCGGGAGTCGCTGGGCGCAATCGCCCTCCTGCTCGGACCGGCGGCCGCCGGGACGCTCATGGTGCTGCTCGACGGGTCGACGGTCCTGTGGCTCACGGCGGCGACGTCGATGGCCGCCGCCCTGCTCACGCTGCTCATCCCCCACGAGGTCGGGACCATCACACCCTCCGAGGAGGCCGAGGCGACGACTGGTGCCTCCAGCGGGTGGGCCCAGCTCCGCGCGGGCTGGCGCGCGCTGTTCCGTAGCCCGTTCCTCGTGTCCACGACGGTGCTGAGCCTGGTCGCGGTGGTCGCGCTGGCCGGCTACCAGGGGCTCGTCCTGCCGGTGCACGTCACGCTCGTCGGGCGGCCGGGCCTGCTCGGCTTCGTCCTCAGCGCACTGGCCGGCGGGATGCTCGTGGGCGGCGCGATCTACGTCGTCGTCGGCTCGCGGGGGCGCCGCCGGACGTGGTTCCTCGCGACGATGCTCGGCACCACGGTCGGCTTCGCCGCGCTCGCCGCCCTGCCGAGCGGTGGGCTGCTCCTCGCGGGCGCATTCGTGCTGGGGCTGTCGAGCGGGCTGTTCGGCGCCCTGCTCGGGGTGCTCATGGTCGAGCGGATCCCCGAGCAGATGCGCGGCCGGATCATGGGGACGCAGAACGCGATGCTCACGGCCGCCGCACCCGTCGGGATCGTGGCCGCGGCCGCCCTGACGGAGTACGTCAGCCTCGACGTCGCGGCCGCCGTGCTCGCCGGGGCCTGGCTCGTGGGCCTGGGAGTCGGGGTGTTCGCCCGCGCGCTGCGTAACCTGGAGCCCGCGTCGGAGCGCGGGACGGACGAGGAGACGGCGGTGGTCAGCGGTGCGTAGCGGGGAGCTCGCGCGGCTCGCCGGCGTCACGGTCCGGGCCCTGCGCCACTACCACCAGGTGGGCGTCCTCGCCGAGCCGGGACGCGATCTCAACGGCTACCGCCGCTACGACGTCCACGACCTCATCCGCGTCCTGCGCATCAAGCGGCTGGCGGCGCTCGGCCTCGCCCTCGAGCAGATGCCCGCGCTCCTTGACGACACCGGCGCCGACACCGACGGGCTGCTCGACGCCCTCGACCGCGAGCTCGCCGGGCAGATCCGGCGCCTGAGCGCCCAGCGCGAGGTGGTCGCCCGCCTCCGCGACCACCGCGCAGCCCCGGACCTGCCGCCCGAGCTGGCCCCGTTCCTCGCCGCGTGGTCCGCCGGCCTCTCCCCCGACGTGGCACGGATGGATCGCGACCAGTCCGTGCTGCTGGCCCACCTCGCCGGGCCCGAGGGCGTGTCCCAGCTCGCACGCTTCTACGAGCGGCTCGACGACCCCGCGCTGATCCAGGACGCGACCGTCCTCACCGAGCGCTTCGGCCGACTCGACGCACAGAGCACGGATGCGGACATCCTCGAGCTCGTCGAGGCGTTCGCCGCCCTGGTCGGACCGGTGGTCCAGCAGTTCGCGACGGAGCCGCCGATCGACCTCGGCGGAGCGGCCCAGGCGCTCACCGAGTACACCGCCGACCTGCTGAACCCGGCGCAGCAACGCGCGCTCGCGCTGCTCGAGGAACGACTGGAGGACGTCGGGGAGACCTGATCACCCGGCCGGGCGCGCGGTGGCCCGGTCCTCCGCGGAGGACCGGGCCACTCTCACCTCAGCCGCAGGAGCGCGCGGCGTACGACGCCGTGAGAGGCACCGAGACCGGCGCGCCGTCGACGGTGGCCGAGGCCACGGCGTCGACCTCACCCGCGGGCAGGTCCCTTACCCGGGCGCTGAAGGCCTGCGAGACCGCTCGGCCCGGGGCCACCGACGGGAACGTCCGCGACCCATAGGCGGAGTCGACCGCGACGGTCACCGGCACCGCCGCGTCGTTGGCCACCCGCACCGCCACCACCGCCCGGCCGGCCACGCACCGCGTCTCCGCGGTCACCGAGACGTCGAGCGACGGCTCACCGGTGGCCTCGTCGAACTGCCACGTGTCGAGCTCGAGGAGGTCGCCGTCCCCGCCGGTGTAGGTGAAGAAGAGGTCGTGCGTGCCCGTGGCGCCGGTCAGCTGCCCGGTCACCTCGGTCCACTCCCCCACCGCGCCGTCGACGTCGACGTCGACGGTCCCGAGCACCGGACCGGTCTCGCTCCCGGACCGCACCTGGATCTGCGCGTCCTCCTGCAGGGGCCGGACCCGGACGGTGACCGACTCGGCCCCCGCCTCACCGAGCGCCGCGGAGGACAGGGCCGTCCAGTCACCGTCGTCGACGTCCGTGACGACGAGGTTCGGCGCCGAGGCGCCGAACTCTGCGGACGGGCCGTCGGTCCGCGCCGTGGTGATGCCCCGGCTCCACCCGAGCGTCTCCGCCTCGAAGACCCGGTACGGGTCGAAGTCACGGACCTGCTCGACGCCCGCGTAGGTCCCCACCACCTGCCGGGCGGTGCCGTCCTCGTTGAAGGTCAGCTCCTCGATGTGGGGGCTGCGGTAGCCCTGGGTGGTGGTGCCGTTGATGCGCTTGTTGAGGGTGGGCGCGTGGTAGGTGAAGTAGTGCTTGCCCTCGTACTCGAAGACGGACTGGTGGTTGTTGCCACCGGTGCCCGCCCCGAAGAAGTCGGCCTGGTTCGGGAAGAGCACACCGGCGTAGGTGGACTTGTCCCACACGGTCGGGTCGTCGGAGATCATGTAGCCGATCTGGCCCCCGCCGGGGTAGCCCGGGACGCGCGGCTGGTTGCCACCGAAGTCCGGGCCGCCGAAGTGCGAGGAGTAGGAGAGGTAGTACAGGTCCCCCCGCTTGAACACGTGCGCGGCCTCGAACGCGACCGGGGCGTCGACGACGAACGCCGTCCCCTCCGTCTCGACCATGGTGTCGGTGAGGCGGATCCCTCGGATGTTCTTGGGGTTGTTGAAGCGCTCCTCCGGGGGCATGGCCGTCGATGCCGGGCCGCCGCCGAAGAAGAGGTACTCCTCGCCGTCGTCGTCCACGAAGGGGGCCGGGTCGAACTTCCACGCGACGTCGGCGGCGCCGGGGGTGGCGCCGTTGATGAGCGTGCTGGTCCGCTCGTTCGACCACGGGCCGAGCGGGCTGTCACCGACGATGACGTTGCTCGAGCCGCCACCGTTGGCGTAGTAGAGGAACGTCTTCTCCTCGCCGTCGACCGTCGTCGTCACCGCACCGGGCGCCCAGGAGTTGTTGGTGTAGGGCGCCACCCCGTTGGGACCGGCGACCTGGATCTCGCCGTGGTCGACCCAGTTGACGAGGTCGGTCGAGGAGATCAGCGTGATCTGGTTGATGTCCCCGTAGTTGATCTGCGGCGAGATGCCGGTCACCGGGTTGGGGGCGTACCCCTGGGTGTCGTTCGTCATGTACATGTACACGCGCCCGTCGTGGACCATGCCGAACCCGTCCGCGCCGAACTTGTGACCGATGAGCGGGTTGTGCTGGCCGGGGAGCTTCCCCGTCACCTCCACGGTCCGCGAGGCCGGCGGCGGGGGTGGCGCACCGACGAGGGAGACGTCGTCGACCGTGAAGTCCATGAGGTGCACGTCGGGCGCGGTGCCGGGGCTGGCCGTCCACGGCGTCTCGACGAAGATCCGCGCGGTCGTCACGGCCTGGGTGGCGGGGATGGTGAAGGTGGCGCTGAGGTGGCCCCACTCCCCTCGGGCGGGCGTCACGCTGGCGAGGTTGGTGTAGGTGCCCCCGCCGTAGTGCATCGTCACGAAGAACTGCTTGGTCGCCGGGCTGGCCGGGTTGTCGTACCTCACGCGGGCGGAGACCGTGTAGGTCGACCCCGCCTGGAGCTTCCCGCTGAGGTCCTGCATGGGGCCGGAACCCGTGGTCTGCCTCCCCGTGACCTCCACGGCCGCCTGCCCGCTGAAGGCGTCATCGGTGAGGGCGAGCGCGCCGGCGTCGGTCGCGTTGCCGTTGTTGATGAACCAGCCCGTCAGTCCGTTCTCGAAACCGCCGTTGACGATGAGCTCCTCGTCCGCCGCGTAGACGGGCGTGGTCGCCACGGCGAACGCCGCCGACAGGAGGGCGCCCGTCGCCAGGATCGCCACCCCCCGGGCGCGTGCGCGCCGTCGTAGTCCAAGCTGCACGATCTTCTCCTTGATCTGTGGTCCTGCAGGCTGCCCGGGTCGTCATCGATCCCGGACGCGTGTACCGCTCGCTGTCGCGCACCGCAGGGCGGCTCCCGCGCAGCGATGCCGCCTGCCCCGGCGACGCCGTGCCGGCCCTCCTCTCCTTGATGGGCTGGTCGTCAGGACGAGGGCGAGGGGCCTGGCCCGCACGACGCCGCCCCGTAGGGCGCCGTGATCCGCACCGGCTGCTCGCCGTCGACCGTGACGACGGCGGCGACCTCACCTGCGGGCAGGTCGACCACCCGGGCGCTGAAGGCGTGCGAGGCACCCCGGCCCGGGGCCACCGAGGCGAACGTCCGGGACCCGTACGGCGACTCCAGCGCCAGACGCACCGCCACGGACTCGTCGTTGACCGCCCGCACCGCGAGCACGGCGCGGCCCGCGACGCACCGTGGCTCAGCGGTCACCGACACGTCGACCGACGGCTCGGCCCGCTCGGCGATCACCGCCAGCCGGGCGAGCTCCAGGCTCAGGGCGCGCTCGGGCGCGTCGATCTGGTTCTGGGTGCCGAGCGCCCCGGCGCGCGCGGCCTCGGCCTTGGCGAGCGCCGTCGTCATCGCGTCCCACGCCGGCTGGGGGTAGTCCGCCTCGTCGAGCGTGCGCGCGTGAGCGAGCGCAGCATCGAGCGCCGTGGTGTCGAGCGGGCTGCCCTGCGCCGTGAGCGTGTCGCTGAGCAGGTAGTGGTCGACGTCGACGTGGCCGCCGGCCTCCTCGGTCGCGTAGTTGAACAGGCCGAACCGGTGACCCATGAAGTGCGCGAGGCTGCCGTCCAGGGTCTGGGGGCCCACGCGCCCGCCGAGGGCCGACCACGTGGTCCCGTCGAGGCTGTAGTAGAACGTCGTCCAGAGCTGCCCCGTGGGCGAGGCGAAGTCGGCATCGGCCTTGAGGTGCACCTCGGTGGCGTCGCCGAGGGCGACGGTCGTCCCGGGGAGGAAAGCCTCGGCCGCCTCCTGGTCGACGGCGACGGGGAACGGCTGCGTGCGGTTGACCACCCCGAGGGTGTTCTGGCCGCCCTCGCGGCGGACGGCGACGTAGGAGAAGCCACGGTTGTAGACCGCCAGGCCCGCGGTGTCCCCGTCCCGCATCCCGGACACGTCGAGCGCGGTCTCGGCCGAGGCCCGCGGCCCGAAGGTGCGTTGCGAGAGCGTGTTGCGGGCCTCCTCGAGGTAGGTGAGCTCGGGGCGGTTGGACAGCTTGGTGAACACGTAGTCGCCCGTGACGACCTTGCCGGTGGTGAGCCGGAGCCACCCGGTGCGGTCGGTGAGCGACCAGTACCGGTTGTCCGGCGCGTGGTTCCACTGCCACGCCTCATCCAGGCGCGAGCCGTTGAACGCGATCTCCTCCGGCGCCGGCTGCTCGACGTCGACGGGCCGGCCGACGAACGACAGGTCGTCGACCATGAAGTCCATGAGGTGCACGTCGGGGGCACTGCCGGGGTTGGCCGTCCACGGCGTCTCCACGAACAGCCGCATCGTCGTGGGGGCCTGGCCTGCCGGCACGGTCACGGTGCCCTGGATCCGTGCCCACTGCCCCCGCTGGGCGGTGACGCTGGCGAGGTTGGTGTACGAGCTGCCGCCGTAGTGCGCGGTGAGGAAGAACTGCTTTGTCGCGGGGCTCGCCGGGTTGTCGTACCGGACCATCGCCGAGACGTCGTAGGTGACGCCTGCCTGGACCTTCGCCGTGACGTCCTGGACGGGGCCCGCCCCGGTGGTCGTCCGGCCCGAGACGAGCACCGCGCTCTCCCCGGCGTAGGCGTCGTCCGTCGTCGTCAGCACCCCTGAGCCGTTGACCTGCCAGCCGGTCGTGCCGTTCTCGAAGCCGGGGTTGGCGAGCAGCTCGACGCCGAGGAGCGACTCGTCGATGTCGGGGGCGTCGGGGATGTCCCACTGCTCATCCATCCACGGGCGGTGCGGCGCGTCGTTGTCGAAGTCGTCGGAGGCGACGATGCTCTTCTGCTGCTCGAGCCGCTGCTCCGCCTCGCTCAGCGTGATCGGCTTGGGGAAGGCACCGTTGACGGGGACGACGCCTCCGTTGCCGAACGTCGGCCACCCGTCGGTCCACGTGGCCGGGATGAGCGCTGGGATGCGGCCGATCGGGAACGTGTCCCGGAAGAACATCCCGTGCCAGGTGTCCTGCCCGTCCAACCCGGCGACCGGGACCAGGCTGCCCTGGGCGAACCCGTTGGAGTTGAGCCCGCTGCGCGCGACGTAGGGGTTGCTGCCGTCCGCCGTCTCGTACCGCCCGAGCAGGACCGGGGAACGGAAGAGCACGACCTGGCGTCCCTGCCCGGGCGGCCACGTGATGACGGCGAGGTAGTAGTTCCCGTCGATGTAGAACACCTGCAGGCCCTCGAAGAGGCCCCCGATGAAGGGCTCCTGCGCGTACTCCGAGGCGCGGATGACGTTCGGGTACTCCTCGACGATCGAGGTGAGCTCGTCGTTGAGCCGCACGGCGCTGCCGCCGCCGTAGAAGATGTAGGGCGTTCCGCCGTCGGCCTCGTCGAAGAAGAGCGAGGGGTCGTGCAGCCCACGCCCGAGGGAGGTCCTCTCCCACGTGCCGTTCTCGACGTCGTCCGTGCGGTAGAGGTACGCGCCGCCGAGGTTGTTCGTGTTGAACAGCACGTAGTACATGCCGTCGTGGTAGCGCAACGACGAGGCCCACTGCCCTTGACCGTACGAGTTCTCACCGTTGCGCAGCGAGAACTGGTCCCCGATGCTGGCGCGGTCGAAGACGTAGCTGACGATCTCCCAGTTGACGAGGTCGTACGACTTCATGACCGGCGCACCGGGGCTGAGGTGCATCGTCGTGCTGACCATGTAGTAGACGTCGCGGTCCTCACCGCTCTCGGCGGCCGGGACGCGGGCCACGCTGATGTCCGGCACGTCGGCGTTGAGCAGCGGGACCGTGTAGGTGCCGTCCCCGCGGTCCGTGGACGTGTACGACGGCGCGGGATCCCAAGGCGCTTCCGCGGCGATCGCCGGGCCAGCGAGGAGCAACGGCGCCATCAGGAGCGCTGCCACGGCCGGCGCCACGGCCTGTCGCACGCGGTCTGCACGGCCGCGTGTCGCGGTCCTGGGTCGACGCACCATGTCCAGCTCCTTCGCTGTCGGTTCCTCGGCCGCCGCTCACGATGTGAGATCCGGGCATGGCTCTGGATAACGGTTAGTGTTATCGCTCACATCCCTACCGTCAAGGGTGTTGACACCCCGATGTGATCGCGCACATGATCGGCGGAGGGGCGCTCTCGGCGCGCTCCCGACCCTCACAAAGGAGTGTGTGATCGCATGACCCCTGCTGCCATGAAGCCACGGCGCGGACGGCTCCGAACCATCAGCGTCGTGACGGTGCTCACCATGGGCGCCGCCTCGTTCGCTGCCACGTCCGCATCGGCCGGAGGGATCTCCCCGGCCCAGCTGCGCCCGTCGCTGCAGGTCGCCCCGACCGACGGCCTCGTCCACCACTTCGCGCTGGACGAGACCAGCGGGACCGTCCTGGCGAACTCCGGGAGCGCCGGCGCGGCCGCCAACGCCACGCTGGTCAACCCCGACAACGCCGAGCTCACCGGCGACGGCGTCCGGTTCAACCCGGACTCCTACGAGGGCGCCCTCGAGGGCGCGTACGTGGCACTGCCGGACGACCTCACGGCGGGGATGACGAGCCTCACCGTCGACTACGACGTGTGGGTCGATCCCGCCAACGTCGGGCACCACCAGATCTGGACCTTCGGCAGCAAGTCCGGCACCTGCGACGCCGACACGGGCGCGCAGGGCTCAATCTTCGCGTCGAACACGGCGGGGAACCGCCCGGGCGCCCGCTTCCGCGTCGGGGTGGGCACCCAGAACGTCCAGCAGAACGGCTTCCGCCTGCTCGAGGGGGCCTGGCAGCACGTCACGTACACGCAGGCGCTCAACGGCGACGGCGCCACGTGGACGGGCACCGTCTACCTCGACGGCGTCCAGCGCGCCCAGGCCACCGACCTCACCACCCCGCCCTCGGTCAACGCGGCGGGGACGGGCTGCAACTTTCTCGCCCGGTCGCAGAACTCCGGCGACTACTCCTTCCGGGGCACGCTCAGCGACTTCCGGGTCTACGACCGGGCCGTGAGCCCGGCGGAGGTGCTCGACCTCGCGGACGAGACCGTGGTGACCGGCGTCCGGGCCGACGCCGCCGCGATCGACCTCGGCCTCACCACCGCCGTCGTGCGGGACCTCGTGCTGCCCGAGACCGGCTCGGTCGCCGGTTCCACCATCACCTGGACGAGCTCGGACCCCGCCGTCGTCGAGGTCTACACCCCGCCCGCCACCGCCCCGAAGGTCGAGGTCACCGGCCGGATCACGCGACCGGCCGCCGGCCAGCCCGACGCCACCGCCACGCTGACGGCGACGCTGCGCAAGGGCGCCGACGAGGTGGTCACCCGCGACATCCCCATCACCGTCAAGGCCGAGTTCGACGACGCCCAGTCCGTGGACCGCGACGCCTACGACCTCACCCTGCACGCCACGGACGCGGTGCGCGGGCACCTCACGCTGCCCGCGGAGGGCGAGTTCGGCTCGACGATCACGTGGTCGTCCAGCTCCGACCTCATCGCCCCGACCGGGGAGG
Source organism: Georgenia faecalis (assembly GCF_003710105.1). Lineage (GTDB taxonomy): Bacteria > Actinomycetota > Actinomycetes > Actinomycetales > Actinomycetaceae > Georgenia_A > Georgenia_A faecalis. The sequence continues at coordinate 1,622,661 of NZ_CP033325.1, read as the reverse complement.
TGACCCGCCCGCCGTACGGCCACGACGCCGTGCCGGTGACCCTCACGGCGACGATCACCCGAGGCGGGGCCTCGGAGACCAAGACGTTCGAGGCGAGGGTCGAGCCGCTGCCCCGGGTCGAGGAGTTCGAGCGCTACTTCCTCGGCTACTTCAAGGGCGAGCACCTGGCCGACGGGGAGCAGATCATGTTCGCCACGTCCAACGGCAACACCGCCCTCGACTGGACCGGCCTCACCGGCGGCCGCCCGTCGCTCATCTCCCAGCTCGGCGACCAGGGCCTGCGGGACCCGCACATCGTCCGCTCGCCCGACGGTGACACGTTCTACATGATCGCCACCGACCTCAACTGGTACGACCAGGGCGGGTACAACATCAACGACACCCAGTCCATCGAGGTCTTCGAGTCGAACGACCTCGTCAACTGGACGCCGCAGCGCCACGTCACGGTCGCCCCGGACGACGCCGGCAACGCCTTCGCGCCCGAGTCGTTGTGGGTCGAGGAGATCGGTGCCTACGTCGTGTTCTGGGCGCAGTCGCTGTGGGACGACCCGGTGAACCGCACCGGCCAGGGCAATGCGCAGATGTGGTACAACGTCACGCGCGACTTCCAGACGTTCTCCGAGCCGCAGGTCTGGCAGAACCCCGCGCCGCTGTCGCGGATCGACACGACCGCGATCAAGGTGGGCGACCAGTACTACCGCGTGACGAAGAACGAGGCGGGCAACGCCGGGTCGGACCTCTTCTCCGAGAAGCACACCGACTTCCTCGACAGCGACATCGACAACTGGACGCTCGTCGCGCCGGCCCTCGGCCGGACCACGTGGGCGAGCGACCAGGGCTACGAGGGCCCGGTGATCTTCCAGGCGAACCCCGGGGACACCGCGTGCCCCGGGCAGTTCTACCTGTGGGGTGACCGCTACACCAACGGCGGTGGCTACCAGGCGGCGTGCAGCGAGGACATCGAGGCACCGACGTGGAACCCCCTGCCGATCACGATGACCAACGCCGGTGTCCCGCGCCCCCGGCACGGCACGGTCATCCCCATCACCGTGCGGGAGTGGAACGACATCCGGGGCATCGCCAACGAGGACGTCGCCACCACCACCGAGCTCGTGGTGGACGGGGCCGTGGACCACGGCGAGGCGCCGACGGCGACCGCCACCGTGACGGCGGCCGACACCTTCGAGACCGGCGGCCAGGTCCGCTTCAGCGTCGGCGACTGGGCGCAGGACGTCCACCTCGTCGACGGCGTCGCGACCGTGACCCTGCCGAGCGACCTCGCCTCGGGCGAGCACACCGTCACCGCGGAGTTCCTCGGCTTCGAGATCCTCGAGCCCTCCGAGGACAGCGCCGTGACGGTCGTGGGCCAGGAGCCGACGGCACCGCCGACCACGCCCCCGACGGACGGGCCGACCGACCCGGCCGGCCCGCCGACCGACCCGGCCACGCCCCCGACGGACGGGCCGACCGAGACGCCGTCGGCCCCCGGCGGTGGCGCCGGTGGCGACGACGACACTCCGCCTCCGGGCGGCGGCGCGGACGACGACCGTCCGGGCCTGCCGGCCACGGGTGTCGGCGCGACCCTCGGCGCACTGGGCGCGCTGGTCCTCGCGCTCGGTGGACTCGCCCTCGCGCTCGCCGCGCGGGCGCGGCGGGTGAACCGCGGCTGACGCCGCCGCCCGCCTGATCGCCGGCGACGGCGTGGACGAGCCCCGCACCACGGTGCGGGGCTCGTCCGCGTCTACGTCCGCGTCGTGCTCAGCGCTCGGCGCTGCGGTCGACACCCTGCGTCGCGAGCAGGTCCTCATGGAGCTGGAACCACACCGTGTGGCAGGAGTCGACGCTCGTCCGGTCGACCCACTCGTGGGCGCCGGACCACGCGCGCTGGAGCGCGGCGGAGTACCGGGCGTCGTAGCCGTCGAACCGGGTGAGCACGCGGGTGAGTCGACCGACGAGGGGGATCATCGCGCGGCGCACGGCGGCGAGCTCGTCGAGGACGCGCGCGTCCCAGTCGGCGTCGCGGTGGTCGTTGGCGGCGAACGGGTCGGCGCGGTCGGGCTTGAGCTGCCAGTCGGTGGTGGCGCGCAGGAGCCGGGCGTTGAGCGGGAGGAAGTCGCGGTACACCGCGCCGACGACGTCGTCGGGGTCGGCGTCGAGGCGCTCCCGGGCCAGCGCGGCTTCATTCTCGGCCTTGCCCTCCTCCGTGAGCGACCACCCCTCGAGCCCGGCAAAGGAGGCCCGTCCCACCCATCCCCGCTCCTCGGCTACCCGCAGGGTCCGCGCGGTCTCGGCGAGGTCGAGGCCGAAGCGCCGGGCGATGGCGCCGGTGTCGGCGAAACCGAGCAGCCGGACGGCGTGGAGGACGAGGAGGTCGGGCTGCGAGGGGCGCGTCATGACGGCTCGCCCCGGCGACCGGCGAGCCGGCTGAAGTGCTGCTGACAGGCCTGCGGGGAACGGAACCCCATGGCGTCGGCGATCTGCGCCCAGGTCAGGCCGGCGCTTCGCGCGGCAAACAGGAGCCCGGTCTCCACCCCCTCGATCTCGGCGCGAGCGGCGGGCATGAGCGCGAGCGCACTGAGGAGGTGCTGCGGGTCGAGGTCCGATGACCGCCAGTCCGCGTACTGGACGAGGTCGACCGCCGACGGCGGCACCGGAGCCGGTCGCCACGGCGGTGCGTCCAGCGCGTCGGCACCGGCGGCGAGCAGGTCGCGCCGGGCATCCTGCTCGCGCCGCACCTGCGGGTGGTCACCGGCAGATCGCCGGTCCGGATTGTCCTTGCGGTCCGGATTGTCCTTGCGGTCCATTCCCCGATCCTCTACCGTCAACGTACCGTTGTCAACGGTTTGTTGATGCCGCCGCCGCCCATGGGAGGGAGGGCGGGTCACCGGCCGCCCGTGCCGGCCCCGCACGCGCCATGACCATGAGATATCTCTATCTCGCGCGGCACGGGGAGGCCGACGCCTTCGGCACGCTCACCGAGACCGGACGCAGGCAGGCGCAGCTGCTCGGGCAGCGCCTGAGCGGCCTGCCCGTCACCGCGGTGTGGCACTCACCGCTCCCGCGAGCCGCCGACAGCGCCTACGAGCTCGCCGCCCACCTCCCGCCCGGCACCCCGGTCGCGGAGGCGACGGAGCTCATCGACCACGTCCCCTACGTCCCTCCGCCGGCGGAGACCCCGCGGCCGTGGATCCCGTTCTTCGACGGCTACGACCGCGCGGAGGCGGCCGCCGGCCACGCGACCGCGCAGCGCCTCACCGCACGGTTCGCCCACGTGCCCGAACCCTCCGGCACCGCGGACGTGCACGAGGTGCTCATCACCCACGCCTACCCGATCGCCTGGCTCGTCCGAGACGCCTTCGACGCGCCGCCGGCACGCTGGCTCGGGCTCAACAGCGCGAACACCGCCCTCACGGTCATCGAGTACCGGCCGGGCCAGCCCCCGACGGTCTCGATGGTCAACGAGATGAGCCACCTGCCGCCGGAGCTGCGGTGGACGGGTTTCCCCGCAGGCACCCGGCCTTGACCCTCGGCATTAGTCTTGACTTATATAAGCGGCGACGCAAGACTACGGCGCATGCACGCCTTCGACGTCCTCGGCGACCCGGTCCGACGACGGATCCTCGAGCTCCTCGCCGACGGGGAGGAGCCGGCCGGTCACCTCACCGCCGTCATCACCGAGGAGTTCGGCATCTCCCAGCCAGCCGTCTCCCAGCACCTGCGCGTGCTGCGCGAGCAGGGCTTCGCGACCGTCCGCCCCGAGGGCACCCGCCGGTTGTACGCCGTCGACCCCGAGGGCCTGCAGCAGGTGAGCGCTTGGCTGAGCCCGTTCGAGCGCTTCTGGCGCGGCCCGCTGGCCGCCCTCGGCACCGAGCTCGCGCGCGGCAAGCGCGCCCGCCGGACGGCCGATGAGCACCCCCGCACCGGCGAGCCCGCCGGCGCGCACGAGGAACCACCACCTGAGGAGTGACCATGGACGTCCAGGCCCAGATCGACGCCGTCACCCGCACCCTGCGCACCGCGGACATCGACGGCGAACCCTCGCGGATCCAGACGATCGCCCAGGAGTATCCCGCCGACATCGGCGACGTGTGGGACGCCGCGACGAACCCGGACCGGATCGCGCGCTGGTTCATGCCGGTCGAGGGCGACCTCCGGCTCGGTGGCCGCTACCAGCTCATCGGGAACGCCGGGGGGCAGATCCTCGCCTGCGCGCCGCCCGCGGACGGGACGGCGGAGTACCGGGTGACGTGGGAGTACGCCGGGGGCGTCTCCTGGGTCACCGTCCGCCTCGCGTCGACGGAGCCGGAGCGCACCCGGTTCGAGCTCGAGCACACGGCGCGGGTGGCCGACGTCCCCGCGGAGATGTGGGAGACGTTCGGGCCGGGCGCCACCGGCGTGGGGTGGGACCAGGGCCTCCTCGGCCTCGCCCTTCACCTGCGCGTCCAGGACGCCACGATCACGCCGGAGGAGGGGGAGGCGTGGTCGCTCTCCGACGAGGGCAAGGCCTTCAGCCGGGCCGCGGCCGACCGCTGGGCCGACGCCCACGTCGCGGCGGGCGCCGACCGCGAGGCGGCGACCCGGGCCGCCGACGCCACGTTCGGTTTCTACACCGGTGAGGTGCCCGGCGCCTGAGCGCCCCTCCCCCTCTTCCTTCGTGCGACGTCATCGCGCCCGGACGATGGTCTAGGACCTCGCCTTCTGGCACGCATTCACATGATCGCCAGCGATCGGTAATGGTGACGAAACACCCGCCTGCGACGGTCGGCACGCCTAGCGAGCCTGCCGCGGCTCCGGCCGGCACGAACGCCCGCCCGCGCCCGGCAGACCCGACCGATGTCGTCAGAGGAGAGTGTCGATGCACCGCACCAACGATTCCGCGAGACCCCGGCGGGGACGGCGCGCGGGGGTGGCGCTCCTCGCCCTCCCCGTCGTCGGCGGCCTGCTCGCCGTCCCGGCCGGCGCCACGAGCACAGACCCGCCCCCCACCGACGCGGGGGCGGACCACCACCTCCGGGCGACACCCGAGAACGTCGTGTGGGGTGGTTACCCGATCGACAACGAGCCGGGCGTCACGATGGGCTCGGGCGAGACCGTCCGGGTGGACACCATCTCGGGGTCCGGCTTCACCAACCCGGACATCACTCCGACGGAGTACTTCGCCGCGTTCGGCGTGGAGCCGGAAGAGATCCTTGCCGATGGGGTGGCCTTCTGGGAGAGCCTGCCCACCCGCGTGAACTACGGCGGCCCCCACGTCCTCACCGGCCCCATCTATGTCGAGGGCGCGGAGCCGGGTGACACGATCGCGATCGAGATCCTCGACCTCGACACGCGCGTGCCCTACGGCGTCAACAGCACGGGCCCGACGACCGGCGTCATGAGCACGACCTACCCGGGGTGGCGCGAGGGCGACGCCCCGCTCGACATCGTCGCCGAGATCCCCGCGGACGCACCCGGCGGCGTGCTCCCGGACGTGCGGCAGCACCTCTACCGCACCGGCGTCCACGACGGGGAGGAGGTCGTGTTCGTCGACGACAACATCCGCGTCCCGCTCCGGCCCTTCCTGGGGATCATGGCCGTCGCGCCGCCCACCGGGGAGTTCATCGGCCGGACGGAGGGCGAGGGTCCCCCGCCGTCGGGCGTGCAGATCTCCACCCCGCCGGGCCGGTTCGGCGGCAACCTCGACGTCAAGGACCTCACCGTCGGCACGACCCTCTACCTGCCGGTCTACCAGGACGGCGCACAGGTGTTCCTCGGCGACGCCCACGGCGTCCAGGGCGACGGCGAGGTGAGCGGGACCGCCGTCGAGCAGTCGCTCTCGGGAACCTTCCGGATCACCGTGCTCGACGGAGTCGAGACGGCCGGTCCGTGGGCGGAGACCGAGGACCACTGGATCACGATGGGCATCCACTGGGACCTCGACCGCGCCATGCGGTTCTCGGTGGGCGACACCGTCGACTTCCTCGTGCGCGAGAAGGGCATGACCGAGTCGAAGGCGTACTCGCTCGCGAGCATCGCCGTGGACTACAACGCCGCCGAGGTGGTGGACGGCACGCAGGTCGTCACCGGCATGATCCCCAAGGCCGTGTTCGTCGACGAGCTCCCCGAGGAGCCCACGACGGCGCCCCCGGCCACCGAGGAGCCGAGCACCACACCGCCGGCGACCGAGGCGCCGAGCACCACACCCCCGGCGACCGAGGCGCCCACGACCGAGGCGCCGACGACCTCCGCCCCTCCCCCCGGCGGGGCCGTGGGCGACGACGGCACCGCCGGCGGCGTGGCACGGCCCACGGCGCCGGGCGGGCAGCTGCCCGACACGGGCGCGGGCGGCGCCGGCACCGGCCTCCTCGCAGCGCTCGCCCTCCTCACGGTGGGAGGCGTGGCCGTCGGCCTGCTGCGCCGGGGCCGCCTCGCCGCGCAGTAACCGGGCCGCACCCGCTGCCGTGAGGCTCCACTGGTCCTCACGTCTCACGGCGGTGGGTGCGGTCCCTCGTCGCCGGCCGCAGCTCCCCCAGCCGGAGCTGCGGCCGGTGTCGCCGCACCCTCGCCTCGGCCGGGTCCTCTGCTCCATGCTGTCCCCCACAGCTCCGGGGCCGCCGGAGGGGCCGACGCCCGACGCTGCGAGAAGAGGCGCCCATGGAGGGACTCGGCACCACCGTCACGCTCGGGCTCGCGGTACTCGCCGGCGCCATCCTGGCTCCGCGCTGGCGGATCGCAGCCCCCTTGGTGCTCCTCGTGCTCGGCCTTGTGCTCGGGTCGGTCCCGGCGCTGCCGGAGATCGACCTGCCACCCGAGGCGGTCCTCCTGCTGTTCCTGCCGGTGATCCTCTTCTGGGAGGCGCTGACGACGTCGCTGCGCTCGATCAGACGCGACTTCCGCGGCATCGTCCTGCTCAGCACCCTGCTCGTCGTCGCCACCGCCTTCGCCGTCGCGTGGGTCGCGACCCTGTTCGGCATGCCGTGGGACGCCGCGCTCATCCTCGGCGCCGCGGTCGCGCCACCGGACGCGACCGCCGTCGCCGCGCTCGCGCGGAGCCTGCCGCACCGCAACGTCATGCTGCTCAAGGCGGAGAGCCTGACGAACGACGGCACTGCGCTCGTCCTGTACGCCATCGCGGTGGGGATCGCGACCGGCGGCGCCTTCACCGCGCTGACCGTCACGGGCATGGTGCTGCTGTCCTACCTCGGCGGCATCGCCACCGGGGTGCTCGTCGCCGGGGCGGCCTACCTGCTCATGCGCCGCCTCGACGATCCCACCACGGTCAACATCGCCCTGCTCCTCGTCCCGTTCGTCGCGTTCCTCCTCGCCGAGCTGGTCCACGCGTCCGGGGTACTGGCCGTCGTCGTCGCGGGCCTCGTCCTTGCCTTCGCCTCGCCCCGCATCAGCACGGCGGCCTCCCGGCAGCAGACGGAGTCCGCCTGGCCGCTCGGCTCGTACCTGCTCAACGGCTCGCTCTTCGTGCTCGTCGGGATGGAGGTGCAAGCGGTCGCCCGCGAGATCACCGCAACGCACGCCGGGCGCCTCGTCGCGGGAATCGTGGCCGTGTGGCTCACGCTCCTCCTCGTCCGGTTCGGCTTCCAGATGGTCACCGTCGCCATCATCCGGTTCCTCGACCGCCGGCCCTCACAGCTGGCACGCCGGATGAGCCACCGGGCGCGCGTGGTGAGCACCGTGGCGGGATTCCGCGGCGCGGTCTCGCTGGCCATCGCCCTGTCCGTGCCCACCACGCTCGACGACGGCCGGCCGTTCCCCGGGCGGGACGAGATCATCGTCGTCGCCGCGGGCGTCATCGTCCTCACGCTCGTCATCCAGGGCCCGCTGCTGCCCGCCGTGGTCCGGTGGGCGCGGTTCCCCGAGGACACGACGCCCGCCGAGGAGCTCCGGCTGGCGGAGCGTGCCGTCCGGGTAGCGGGCATGGCCGCCGTCCCCGACCTCGCGGCGCAGCACGGCATCAGCGACGAGGTGCGCAACCGGATCGTCGACGACATCCGCGAGCACCTCCTGCTCCTCGACGCGCCGGGGGGCACCATCGCCGACGGCGACGCTCCGGGCTACTCGGCGCTCGCGCGCCAGGAGGAGGAGAACCGCCTGCGCCTCGCGCTCCTGGACCACAAGCGCGACGTGCTCGTCCGGCTGCGGCGCGACGGCACCATCGACGACGCGGTCGCCCGGCGGGTCCAGGCACGGCTCGACGTCGAGGAGCTCCGGCTCACCGGCAGCTCGCCGCTCGACTAGCGTCGCGGCACCGGGCCAGCCGGGCCGTCAGCCCGCGTACGGAACGGCCACGTCGAGGACCCAGGTGACGCCGAACCGGTCGGTCGCCATGCCGTAGAGCGGCGCCCAGCCTGCGGGGGCGAGGGGGACGACGACGGTCGAGCCCGCGTCCGCGGCGGTGAGCTTCTCCCAGTAGCCCGCGATCTCGTCCGCGTCGGCACCGCGCACCGAAACGAAATAGGGAGCCACACCGGCGTCGTGCGCCCGCCCTTCCGGGACGTCGTACGCCATGAGGTGGAACCCCGCCTCGGAGCGGACCTGGCCCCACATGATGTGGTCGGCGTCGGCCGGATCGGCGACGGTGCCGGCGTCCCGGTAGCTGACGGCGACGAGGTCGCCGCCGAAGACGGACCGGTAGAGCTCGAGGGCGTCGCGCGCCGTTCCGCGCAGGTTGACGTGGGTGACCGTCTCGATAGACATGGTGGTTCTCCTTGGTCGATGCCGGCGCGTCGCGCGACCGGACATGCCCACTCTCCCGGGTGTGGTGGACAGGATGTGTCCTCTACTTCCGCCACACTTCCCGGCATGACGACGTCCTCGCGGCTCCTCGCGCTCCTCGGGCTGCTGCAACGCCGACGGGACTGGCCCGGCGAGGTACTGGCGCAGCGGCTCGGGGTCAGCTCGCGCACGGTCCGGCGCGACATCGACCGCCTGCGCGCCCTCGGCTACCGGATCGAGAGCACCATGGGGCCGGACGGCGGCTACCGCCTCGACGCCGGCGCCGCCCTGCCGCCCCTGCTGTTCGACGACCAGCAGGGGGTCGCGCTCGCCGTCGCGCTGCAGCTCGCGACCACCGCGGGCGCCGGGATCGAGGACGGGGCACTTCGCGCGCTCGCGACATTGCGGCAAGTCATGCCCTCGCGCCTGCGCCACCAGATCGACGCCGTGCCGCTCAGCGCCGTCCGGCCGCCCGAGTCCGGTCCCGACGTCGATGCCGGTGTCCTCACCTCGGTGGGTGCCGCCGTACGGGCACGTGAGGTGCTCCGCTTCGACTACTCCCCCGGCGGCCCCGCGGCCGAGGGAGGTGCGGACCGCGCCGCCCCGCCGCGCCGGGTGGAACCGCACCACCTCACCACGTGGCGCGGGCGCTGGTACCTCGTGGGGTGGGACCTCGACCATGCGGGCTGGCGCACCTACCGCGTCGACCGGATGCACCCGCGGGTCCCCACCGGACCGCGCGTCGCACCCCGGGAGCTGCCGGGCGGCGACGTCGCGACGTTCCTCATCGGTCGCTTCCGCGGGGCGGAGGGCACGACCCAGTGGCCGTGCCGGGGCGCCGTCGTCGTCCACCTGCCCGCAGCGGAGGTCCGCCCCTACGTCGGGGACGGGGTGGTCGAGGTGCTCGACGGCGGACGGACGCGCGTGAGCACGGGCTCGTGGTCGTGGACCGGCCTTGCCGCCAGCCTCCTGCGCTTCGACGCGGACCTCGAGGTGCTCTCTCCGCCCGAGCTCGTCGACGCCTTCGCGCGCATCGCCGCTCGCAGCGCCTCCGCAGCGGCCACGGCCCGTGCGCCGGACGAGGGGCCGCGTCGTTGACGCCGTCGCCGACCATGGCCACCGTGCGGCCCTCGCGCTGGTTAGGCTGGCACCGAGGCGCCCGCTCCGGCCCAGACGACCCCGGGGCACGTCACGACCGTGCAGTCCGCCGGACCGCGGCACCCCCGATGACGGAGCGGACGGCCATGGCCCTGCCAGCACGCGCACGACGCGCCGCGGCGCTCGGCACCGCCGCCTTCCTCGCTCTCGGCCTGCTCGGCGGGTGCACGCCCGCAGGCGGCCCGGGTAGCACATCGAGGACGGAGCACTCGCCCAGCGATGCCGCGGACGCGATTGCCGACCTCCCCGGCATATCCTCCGCCGAGGTCTCGACCTCGACGGAGGGCACGGCGAACCAGGTTCTCCTCCAGGCCCGCGTCGCGGCCGATGCGGGGTATGCGGCCGATCCGGCCGACCTCCTCGACTACGTCGTCCGGCAGGTCTGGTCGACGACGGGCAGGAGGCCGACGTCCGCCGTCCGGGTCGACCTCACCATCGAGGGGCAGGACCTCGACCTCGAGGCGCTGGCCGGTGCCATCGGCCTGCCCGGCACGGTCGACACCCGGAACCGGTACGACGCGAGCGTGCACCTGAGGGTCGAGGACCTCGTCGAGGCGTATGGCCGCTGGCCCGGCGATGTGCCCTCACCTCCGCCGTCCTTGACCGACACCGTCTCCTGACGCGTGCGGTGCGCCGGGCGCCGATCGGCGGCCGGCTCGAGGGGGGCGCGCCTCAGCGGGTCCGCAGGGCGGCGCCGAGCGCGTCGAGGGCGCCGGGCACGACGGCGTAGTACGCCCACTTGCCGCGCTTGTCGCGGGTGACGAGTCCGGCGTCGACAAGGACCTTGAGGTGGTGGGAGACCGTCGGCTGGGCGAGGTCGACCGGGCCGGTGAGGTCGCACACGCAGGCCTCCTCCTGCGCCGCGATGATCGACAGCAGCCGCAGGCGCGCCGGGTCCGCGACGGCCTTGAACATGGCCGCGAGCCGGACCGCCTCGTCCGCGCCGAGGGGACCCGTGGACAGCGAGGTCTCGCAGCCCACCTCGCACGTGGTGCTCGTCATCGTCACGCCGCCAGTATGCGGCATCGATTGACATGCGTCGATGGGAGGTGTCATCGTCTCATCGAACACCGTCGATGGGTGCCGATGCGTCGGGACCGACCACAGGAGACCACCATGCCGCAGCCCGGCGCCACCCACGCGCTTCCCGTCGTCGTCATCGGGGCCGGGCCGATCGGTCTCGCCGCCGCCGCCCACCTCCTCGAGCGCGGCCTCGAGCCGCTCGTCCTGGAGTCCGGTCACTCGGTCGGCGCGGCCGTGCGGCAGTGGGCGCACGTCCGCCTCTTCTCACCGTGGCAGTACGACGTCGACCCCGCCGCGCAGCGCCTCCTCGAACGCACCGGGTGGGTCCGGCCTGAGGGCACGGCCCTGCCCACCGGCGGGGACCTGGTCGAGGCCTACCTCGAGCCGCTCGCCGCCACCGAGGAGCTGCGCGGGCGCATCCTGCTCGGGGCCCACGTCGTCGCCGTCAGCCGGCTCGGACTGGACAAGACCCACAGCCGCGAGCGCGCCGAGGCCGCCTTCCTCGTGCGCACCGTCGTCGACGGACGGGTCGTCGACCACCTCGCCCGCGCGGTCATCGACGCCTCTGGCACGTGGTCCCGGCCCAACCCGCTCGGGCCCGCGGGCCTCCCGGCGCCGGGCGAGAGCGACGCGACGCCGTTCCTGCTCGGCCCGCTCCCCGACGTCCTCGGCCGCGAGCGCGAGCGGGCCGCGGGGCGCCACGTCCTCGTCGTCGGGTCCGGGCACTCCGCGACGAACACCCTCCTCGCGCTCGTCGCCCTGGCCGACGACGCACCCGGCACCCGCATCACCTGGGCGGTGCGGGGCGCCTCGGTCTCCTACGGCGGCGGTGACGCCGACGGCCTTCCCGCCCGCGGCGCGCTGGGCGCGCAGCTGCGCGAGGCCGTGCAGGCCGGGCGCGTCGAGCTCGTCCGCAACGCGCAGGTGGTGTCCCTCGAGCCGGGCGCCGAGGGCCTCGCCGTCGACCTCGCGGCGCCGCAGGGCGTCCGGCGCATCGTCGTCGACGCCCTCGCCGGCGCGACCGGGTTCCGCCCGGAACTCGCGATGCTCCGCGAGCTCCGGCTCGACCTCGACCCCGCCATCGAGGCGCCCCGCCGGCTCGCCCCGCTCGTCGACCCGGAGCACCACTCGTGCGGCACCGTCCCCGCGCACGGCGCGGACGTCCTCGCCCACCCCGACGCCGGCTTCTTCATCGTCGGCATGAAGTCCTACGGCCGGGCGCCGACGTTCCTCCTCGCCACCGGGTACGAGCAGGTGCGCTCCATCGCCGCCCACCTGGCCGGCGACGAGCGGGCGGCGCGCGAGCTCCAGCTGGAGCTCCCGGCGACCGGCGTCTGCTCCGCCACTCCCCCGTCCTCCGCCGACGGCGAGGCGGCCGACGCCTGCTGCGGCACCCCCGAACCCGCCGCGGCCGACGCCTGCTGCGGCACCCCCGAGCCCGCCGCGGCCGACGCCTGCTGCGGCACCACCGAGCCGGCCCTTCTCGGCTTCCCCACCGGACTGGCCCACGGCCGGGCGGGCCGGTGACGCCCCCCGGCGCGACGCCGTCGCCCGCGCCCGCCGCCGCACCCGTCGTCGCGCGCCTGAGCCGGCTCGACCGGTTCCTGCCGGTGTGGATCCTCGCCGCCATGGGCCTCGGGCTGGCGCTGGGCCGTTCCGTGCCCGGGCTGGCCGACGCCCTCGACGCCGTCCAGGTGGGCGGGGTGTCCGTGCCCATCGCCGTCGGGCTCCTCGTGATGATGTACCCGGTGCTCGCGAAGGTCCGCTACGACGAGACCCGACGCGTCACCGGCGACCGCAAGCTCCTGCTCAGCTCCCTCGCCCTCAACTGGCTCGTCGGGCCGGCGGTGATGTTCGCCCTGGCGTGGGCGCTGCTGCCGGACCTGCCGGAGTACCGCACGGGCCTCATCATCGTCGGGCTGGCACGGTGCATCGCCATGGTGCTCATCTGGAACGACCTCGCCTGCGGGGACCGCGAGGCGGGCGCCGTCCTCGTCGCCATCAACTCGCTCTTCCAGATCGTCGCCTATGCCGCCCTGGGGTGGTTCTACCTCCAGGTGCTGCCCGGCTGGCTCGGGCTGACCACGACGAGCGCCGAGTTCTCGATCGGCGCCATCACGGTGAGCGTCCTCGTCTTCCTCGGCATCCCGCTCCTGGCGGGCTTCCTCACCCGCACGCTCGGTGAGCGCGCCAAGGGCCGCGCCTGGTACGAGGGGACGTTCCTCCCCCGGCTCGGGCCGTGGGCGCTGTACGGCCTGCTCTTCACCATCGCCCTGCTGTTCGCGCTCCAGGGCGAGCAGATCGCCGAGCGTCCCGGCGACGTCGTCCGCATCGCGCTCCCCCTGCTCGCCTACTTCGTCATCACCTTCGGGCTCGGCATGCTCACCGGCCGCGTCCTCCGCCTGGGGTACGCCAAGACGACGACGCTCGCCTTCACGGCGGCGGGCAACAACTTCGAGCTCGCCATCGCCGTCGCCATCGGCACCTACGGGGTCACCTCCGGGCAGGCGCTGGCGGGCGTGGTCGGGCCGCTCATCGAGGTCCCCGTCCTCGTCGCACTGGTCTACGTCTCCCTGTGGGCGGGCCGGCGGTTCTTCCCCGGCGACCCCACCGCCCCCGCACCCGCGCCACCCGCGCCGAGCGCCGCCCGCGCCTGAGCGGCATCGTTGAGCACACCGACCCGAGGAGCCCTCATGACCAACGACCGTCCCAGCGTCATGTTCGTCTGCGTCCACAACGCCGGTCGCTCCCAGATGGCCGCGGCGTGGCTGCGTCACCTGGCCGGCGACGCCATCGAGGTGCGCTCGTCCGGCTCCGCCCCCGCGGACCAGGTGAACCCCGCGGCCGTCGAGGCGATGGCCGAGGTCGGCGTCGACATCTCCGACCAGCGACCGAGGATCCTCACCACCGAGGCGGTCCAGGACTCCGACGTCGTCATCACCATGGGCTGCGGGGACGCGTGCCCGGTCTTCCCCGGCAAGCGCTACGAGGACTGGGTCCTGGAGGACCCGGCGGGGAAGGGCGTGGAGTCGGTGCGCCCGATCCGCGACGAGATCAAGGCGCGCGTCGAGGAGCTCATCGCCAGCCTGCTGCCCGGTCGGGTCGCGGGCTGAGCCCATTCCGCCACGCCGGCGACGTCGTTCCTGCTAGACCTCCTGTCCTCAGCACCCCGACACGAGGAGGAACGATGCGCGAGGTCGACGTCCGTCACCCGGTGGAGGGTGATCTTCTGGGTCGGCACTTCACGGTGACCGGTCTCAGCACCGCCTTCGAGGGAACGGTGGCCTGGCACCTCGAGGACGAGCGCGGGACCCGCCTGCAGGAGGGGTCGTTCCAGGGCGGGTCGATGGGGGTCTTCGCCGAGTTCAGCGGCGAGGTCACGCTCGACGCCGCGATCAGCCGGCCCATGCCGGCGACCCTGGTCGTGTACGGCGACAACCCGGCCCTGCCGGACGGCGAGTCGCCGGGCATCAGCACCAACCGGGTGCCGGTTGTCCTCGTCCCGGGCATGCAGGGCTTCGTCCTCCACGACGTCGAGCGCGGCGACACGCTCTCGCGGATCGCCCGCGACGGCGACCACGGACCGTCGTCGGTGGCCGCCATCGTGGCCGCCAACCCCGGTCTCATCGAGGACCCGGACCACATCGAGGTGGGCTGGCAGCTGCGCGTCCCCCTGCTGTCCTGACCGCGGACGACGACGCCGGACGGCCGCCGCTGCGCGATGTCACGGGCCCGGCGGCCCGTCGTAGCGGGCGACGACCGCCGCCGCCCGGGACCGCAGCGCGGCGCGGACGGACGGCGGGGCGAGCGCCTCGGCGTGTGCGCCGAGCTGCCACAGCGCCCACTCGGCGTGCCAGGAGTCCTGGTACGTCACCTCCAGCCGCAGCCAGCCGTCGGCATCGGCGCCGGCGTCGGGCTCCTCGGCCCGGACGGCGAGCGCGGCCCCCCGCAGGGCGTCGCGGCGGGCGGGGTCCACCCGGACCTGGACGGTGAGGTGGCCGTCGGCGAGGAACCGGGCCGCGCGCTCCCGCCAGGCCCGGTCGAGGTCGACCTGCTCCGGGCGCTCCGCCGGTTCGGGCAGCGCCTCCGCCGCGGACACCCGGGACAGCCGGTAGGTGCGGTCCTCGTCGTCCTTCGTCGCCAGCAGGTACACCCGGTCGCGGACGGTGACCAGGCCGACCGGGTCGACCGTGCGCCAGCGGGGCGCCTGGCCCGCCGCGGCGTACCGGATGCGCAGCTTGTGCCCGGCGAGCACCGCCCGTCGGACCTCGCTCATCGTCGCGGCCGGCACGTCGTCGCTCTCCCGCCGGCGGGAGAGCAGGTCGGTCTCCGGCTCCACGAGGAACCGCTGCGTGGCGTCGCTGGCGGCCGCCCGGTCCCCCTCCGGCAGCGCGTCCACCACCTTGCGCATGGCCGAGGCGAGCGCCGAGCGGAGGCCGAACACCTGCTCCCCGCGCCCCGCGCCGGCGGTGAGCAGGGCCAGGGCCTCCTCGTGGTTGAGGCCCGTGAGCTCGGTCCGGAACCCGGGCAGCAGCTCGAATCCCCCGTACCGGCCGCGCTCGGCGTAGACCGGGACACCGGCCGCGGACAGCGCCTCGATGTCGCGCAGCACCGTGCGGGTGGAGACCTCCAGCTCGCGGGCGAGCGTCTCCGCCGTCATCCGCCCGCGCTGGCGCAGCAGGAGGACGAGCGAGACGAGCCGGTCGGCGCGCATGGACCCACGCTACGCAGATACCCGACAGGAGGTGTCGTGAATCGTGGGGAGGCTCGTGCGGACGACGTCGGACGCTTGCGGCCATCCGGGCCGACGGGGCGTCGCGCCACAACGAGAAGGAGCGGATCATGGAACGCGTAGCAGTCAATCCCGTCACCTGGTCGGTCGCGACGGGCTTCCATCAGGGTGAGGTCGTTTCCGGGCACACCCGGACGCTGTACCTGTCCGGGCAGACGGCCACGGACGCCGACGGGCACCCCCTGCACGACGGCGACATGGCCGCCCAGCTGGCGGTGAGCACCGACAACCTCGAGGCCGTGCTCGACGCGGCCGGCATGTCCCTCGCCCACCTCGTCCGGCTGACCGTCTACACCGCCGACGTCGACGCCCTGCTCCCGCACTACGGCGTCCTGGCGTCGCGGCTGGGGGCGGCCGGCGTGGCGCCGACCACGACGATGCTCGGGGTGACCCGGCTCGCGCTCCCCGGCCTGATGGTCGAGCTCGAGGGAACCGCCGTCGCCTAGCGCCGACCGCCGGGCTGCCCGGGCCGGCCCGAGCCGGTCCGGGCCGGTCCGGGCGGCCGGCCCGGGTAGCCGAAGGGGGATCTGCGGTGCTCACTCTCGCCGCCTACGACACCTCGACGACGTAGGTGAGCGCGGCCCACACGGAGACAGCGCCGACGGTCGTCCAGAGCGCGATGGAGACGGCCTGCCACAGCAGGACCCACCGGCGCGGAGTTCCGCCGCCGATGAGGATCGCCGACGTGATCTGCGACGGGATGGCGAGCGGGCCGAGGATGCTCGCGCCCGGGACGCCGAACCGGACGAGCCACCTGTTGAAGCGCTCACGCCCCTTCGACTCCGGCTTCGCGGGCGCCATCCCCGGAAGTGCCTGCGCGCCCACGCCCGCCCGCGCTCCCATGCCGACGCTCGCGCCGACCGGGGTGGGTCGCCGATCGATGACGGCGGTCCTGGCGCGCGAGGTGACGGCGACGACGAGCAGCACGCACAGGAAGTTCCCGGCGGCAGCGGCGACGGCTGCCACGACGGGATGGACACCACCGATGATGCCGATGATGGCCGCTCCCTCGCCGTCGACGAACGGGACCGCTCCCGCGAGCAGGATGATGAGGGGCTGGACGATCTCGGGCACCTGGGCCACGAGCTCCTGGAAGTTGCTGATGAGTTGCTGGATCGGGCTCATGTCGGACCTTTCCTCTCCTGGGGTATGGGTGCGTCACTTTCGAGGCGCGGTGGGTCAGGCGATGGAGCGGGCCAGGCGGGTTCTGGCGCTGTGCCAGCGCCGGCGGAGCGCGACGACGTCGTCCGCCGCGCCGTCGTCGCCCGCACGGTCGATGCCCTTCGCCGCCGACTGGAGCGCTTCCCTGAACGCGCTAGCACTGCGGAACCGGTCGGTCCGGTCCTTGGCGAGCGCGGTCAGGAGCACCGTGTCGAGCGCCGGAGTGACCTCGGGGCGGTAGGCCCTGGCGGGTACGGGGTCCTGGTGCACGTGCCGGTAGGCCACGGCGACGGGGTCGCCACCGATGAAGGGCGGCCGTCCGGTCAGCAGCTCGTAGAACAGGCAGCCGGCGGAGTACAGGTCGCTGCGGGCGTCGACGCGCTCGCCGCGCACCTGTTCCGGAGAGAGGTACTGGGCGGTGCCGAGGATCGTGTGGGTGTGGGGTTCCGTGGTGGAGGGATCGTCACGGACGAGCGCGATCCCGAAGTCCACGATCTTGATCGTCCCGCCGGGCGTGACCATGATGTTGGCGGGCTTGATGTCGCGGTGGACGACGCCGGCGCGGTGGCTGAACTCGAGCGCTGACAGGACGCCGGACTGGTACCGGATCGCCTCCTCCAGGCCGAGCGGGCCCTCGGCGAGGCGGGCCCGCAGCGACTGGCCCGCGACGTACTCCATGACGATGAACGGGACGCTCGGCTCGTCCGCCGCGCCGCCGTCGACGTGCGCGTGCCCGGCGTCGTGGAGGGAGACGATGCCGGGGTGGTTGAGCCGGGCGACCGCCTGCGCTTCCCCCCGGAACCTCGATCGGGAGAGCGGGTCGCGGACCAGATCGCTGCGGAGCACCTTGACCGCGACCCACCGATCGAGGTGGAGGTCGCGGCTGAGATGGACGACGGCCATGCCGCCATGACCCAGGATGTCGTGGAGCTCGTAGCGTCCGCCAAGCACGCGATCGGTGCTCATGACTTCTCCTTGCCTCGTCGATGGTCGGCACGCACCGGGGATGGTCCGCCGTCGGAGGGCTCATCCCTCCGGGCGACCTCGTCAGGCTCGCACCGGCCCTCGCGCCTTCGCGTCGGTGACAACCACGTAGACCTTCACTGCCCCCGAGCCCGCCCGCGGGACGTCAGGGACGGCTACGGTGGCGGCTACCTACTCGGGAGCGTTGACGGGAGCACGACCTGGCGGATCTCGTGGGCCGGCGCGCAGAGCGCGAGACGGTCGAGAAGTTCCTCTCCCTGGCCCGGTCCGGGCGCAGCGGCTCCCTCGTGGTGCGCGGGGAAGCCGGTATCGGCAAGACCGCCGTGCTGGAGCACGCACGCCAGGCGGCGCTGGCCTCGGCCTTCCGGGTGGAGTCCTCGGTGGGCGTCGAGTCCGAGACGCACTTCGCGTTCGCCGGGCTGCACCAGCTGTGCGCCCCCCTGCTGGACCGCGCCGGCGCGCTGCCCGAGCCTCAGCAGGCCGCCCTCGGCGTGGCGTTCGGGCTCCACGACGGCGCGACGCCGGACCGGTTCCTGGTCGGGCTGGCCACCCTCAACCTCATGGCCGAGGCCGCCGAGGAGGGGCCTTTGCTGTGCCTGGTCGACGACGCCCACTGGCTGGACGAGGCGTCGGCGCAGGTCCTCGCCTTCGTGGCCCGCCGGGTGGGGGCCGAGAGGCTGGCGCTGGTGTTCGGGCTGCGCGATGCGGCCGACGGTGATGCGGCCGACGGTGACCGCGCTCCGTTCGCCGGATTGCCTGAGCTACGTCTGGACGGGCTCCGCGCGCCCGATGCCCGTGCCCTGCTCCGTGCTGCCGTGCGCATACCGCTGGACGAGGGGGTGCGCGAACGGATTCTCGCCGAAGCGGGCGGCAACCCCCTGGCGCTGCTGGAGCTGCCCCGCCACATGCGGTCGGGACAGTTCGCGGGTGGGTTCGAGGTGCCCGGGGCGCTCAGCGTCCCGCGCCGGATAGAAGAGAGCTTCGGACGCCGTTCGGCCAGCCTGCCCCCCGAGACCCAGCTGCTGCTGCTGGTCGCCGCGTCCGAGCCGACAGGCGACGCTGCGATGCTGTGGCGCGCGGCCGCGCACCTGGGCCTCGCCCGCCAGGTGGCGACGCCCGCGGAGGTCGCCGGGCTCCTGGAGATCGGCGTCCGGGTACGGTTCCGCCACCCCCTGGTGCGGTCTGCGGTGTACCAGGCCGCCACGCCGCCGGACCGGCGCCGCGCCCATGCCGCGCTCGCTGAGGCGACCGATCCACGGGCCGACCCGGACCGCCGGGCCTGGCACCGCGCGCAGGCCGTGCTCGGAGCCGACGAAGAAGCCGCCGAGGGGTTGGAGCGCTCGGCCGGACGGGCGCGCGCCCGCGGGGGTGTGGCCGCTGCGGCGGCGTTCCTGCAGCGCGCAGCCGAGCTGTCTCCCGAGCCTGCCGCTCGCGCGAGGCGGGCGCTGGAGGGCGCTCACGCCAAGTACGAGGCCGGTGCGACCGGGGCCGCCCTCGAGCTGCTGGCGCTCGCGGATGCCGGGCCGTTGGACGCCCTGCCCCGCGCCCGCCGCGACCTGCTCCGCGCCCAGATCGCGTTCTACCAGAACCGGGGCAGCGAGGTGCCGGGGATGCTGCTGGACGCGGCCAGGACCCTCACCCCGCTCGATCCGGCCCTCGCCCGGGAGACCTACCTGCACGCGCTCGACGCGGCGCTCGTCACCGGTGACCCCACCTGTGGCGTGCTGGAGGTCGCCGAGGCCGCTCGGGCCGCCCCGGCACCGCCCGGGCCAGCGCAGCCTCCAGACCTGTTGCTCGATGGCCTCGTGCAGACTCTGACGAGGGGCTACGAGGCGGGAGCGCCGGGGCTGCGCCACGCCCTCGAGGCGTTTCGCGACCGCCCGCTCACGGGTCCCGAGCGCGACCGTCACAGCGACCGCTGGCTGCGACTGGCGGGCCGCAACGCGGTGGCCATCTTCGACGACGAGCTGCTCCACACCCTGGCCAGCCGCACGGTCCAGGTGGCGCGCGAGACCGGTGCGCTGACGGCGCTCCCCGACGCGCTGCGCTTCTTGTCCATCACGTCGGTCCTCATGGGCGAGCTCGCCCGAGCCGACGAGCTCGCCACGGAGGCGACGGCAATCACCCGGGCCACCGGCGGCGTACAGCTGCGCCACGCCCACATCATCCTGGGTGCCTGGCGTGGCGCCCAGGCCGAGACCACGGCGCTCAACGCCAGCACCGAGCACGACGTCGCCCACCCCGAGGGAGGGACGGAGGCCTCCTTGGCCCAGTACGCCATGGCGGTGCTGCACAACGGGCTGGGAAGCTACTCGGCCGCGCACGAGGCTGCAGCACGGGCGCTGAGGTCCGACGAGCTGTCGCTCAGCAGCCTGGCCCACACGGAGCTCATCGAGTCGGCGGCGCGCGCCGGCCGGCCGGAACACGCCGCCGAGGCGACGGAACTCCTCTGCGCCCGGGCTGGTGCCAGCGGGACGCCGTGGGCGCTGGGAATGGCGGCCCGATCGCGGGGGCTCACGAGCATGGGCGCCCGAGCCGAGGACCAGTACCGCGAGGCGATCGAGCAGCTCGGTGGCAGCCGGATGGGCGGCTACCTCGCCCGCACTCATCTCGTCTACGGCGAGTGGCTACGCCGTGAGGGCCGCCGCCGTGACGCCCGAGAACAGCTCCGCACGGCCCACGAGCTCCTCACCGACATGGGCGCCACCGCGTTTGCCGCCCGCGCCGCACGCGAGCTCCGCGCGACCGGCGAGCACCCCCGCGCACGAACCACCCGGCCGACCGACGAGCTCACGACCCAGGAGCTGCACGTCGCGCGGCTCGTGGCCACCGGAGCAACCTCTCGTGAGGTCGGCGCGCAGCTGTTCCTCAGCCCGCGAACCATCGAGGCCCATTTGCGCAACATCTTCCGCAAGCTGGGCATCACGTCGCGCCGTGAGCTCAGAGAGCTCCACCTTCCCTGACCCGGACGGCTGCGGCGCTGGCCGAAGATCGGTGGCTTCTACCGACGCGAAGGCCGGGCCGCGACGGCGAGGCTGGCACGATGCACCCCTTCCCCAGCCGCATCCCCTCCATCGGCGACCGGCCGACCGGCCCGTCAGTGCGGCCTCGAGCCCACCGATGAAGATCTTCATCATCGGCGTGAGTGGGCGCGTGGGTGGGCTACTGGCGGCGCACCTCATCGACCGGGGCGACGACGTCGCCGGGCTCGTCCGTCGTGACGAGCAGAGGGCTGCGCTCGTCGCCCGTGGGATCACGGCGCACGTCGCTGAGCTCGCGGACCTCACCGCCGACTCGCTGGCGCCCATGCTCGCCGGGGCGGACGTGGTCGTGTACACCGCTGGTTCGAACGGCGGTGCGAGGGAGGCCACAGCCGCCATCGACGGCGAGGGAGTACTCATCGCCCTGGACGCAGCACCCCTCGCTGGCGTGGACCGCTTCCTCCTCGTCTCCGTACTTCCCGAAGCGGGGCGCGGACAGCGCCTCGGTGACGACGTGGAGTTCTACTTCGCCGTGAAGAAGCTGGTGGACGTCACGGTGAGCATGAGCGACCTCGACTGGCTGATCCTCCGCCCGTCCCTGCTCGTCGACCGCCCCGGGATCGGGACGATATCGCTGAGCCCGGCGCAGCCCCACGACGAGATCTCCCGCGAGGACGTGGCGGTCACGCTGGCAGAGCTGATCCACGAGCCGAGGATCCGCAGAAGGATCCTCGAGCTCACCCAGGGCTCGACGCAGATCGCTCGTGCGGTGGTGGCGAACGTCCCGTGAGGGGCGGGACACCCCTGGTGTCGGACACCCAGTCCGGGGCACCTCCCCGCGGTCGTCGAGGGACGGGCGGTCATTCCTGGGGCGGTGCCCCGGCCACGCGCCTGTTGTGAGTGACGTGCACGACGGCTAG
The DNA here is from genome assembly GCF_003710105.1 of Georgenia faecalis. Taxonomy (GTDB): domain Bacteria; phylum Actinomycetota; class Actinomycetes; order Actinomycetales; family Actinomycetaceae; genus Georgenia_A; species Georgenia_A faecalis. The sequence goes on along the minus strand of NZ_CP033325.1, from coordinate 1,600,933 downwards.
ACCGAGGAACGCGGCCAGAATGAGCAGGACCGACCAGTAGCCGATGGTGCGCCCCGCGAGCGTTCCACCGAGGACGGCGAGGCCGGCGCCGGCTGCCCGGAGCGCGCGTGCACCGCGCGGCTCGTGGACCGGGTTCGTCCATGCCGGAAGGCGCGTCCAGTTCGCGCGCGATATCGCGAGCGCCGAGCGCGTGATGAGCGCGGCCGCCACCAGCACGAGGACGATCCCGACTATGAGCATCCCGCCACCTCCGCCGCCGACGCTAGCGCCTGTCGCCGGGCCCGGTGGGCCTTCCGGAGCACTAAAGAGGAGCTCGCCGGGTGACCGCGCAGCGGCACCGTGGCTCCCTCGGCGCCGCTCCCGGTGACTAGCCGTGAGCGTGCTGGATATGGACCCGCTGATGGACCATTCCCAGCACGCTGTGGGGGCGAGGCGCCGGCGCCCCCGGCCGGCGCGCGCTCAGGAGCGCAGGTACGCCAGCGTCGCCAGCACGCGCCGGTGCCCACTGTCGGAGGACGCGAGCCCGAGCTTGGCGAAGATGTTGCCGATGTGCTTGCTCACGGCCGCCTCGGACACGACGATCGCCGCGGCGATGCCGGCGTTGTCCATGCCCTGGGCGACGAGGCCGAGCACCTCGCGCTCGCGGGGCGTGAGCGAGCGGATGGGGTCGTCGATGCCGCGTCGGCTGAACAGCTGCGAGATCACCTCGGAGTCCATGACGGTGCCCCCGCCGATCACCTTGCGGAGGGTGTCGACGAACTGCCCGACGTCGCCCACCCGCTCCTTGAGCAGGTAGCCGACCCCCTCGGACCCGCCGGCGAGCAGCCGGCTCGCGTACCGGTCCTCGACGTACGCGGACAGGACGAGGACGGGGAACCCGGGCCGGTCCGCGCGCAGCCGGAGCGCGGCCTGCAGCCCCTCGCTGGTGAACGTCGGCGGCATGCGGACGTCGAGGACGGCGCCGTCGGCCTCCGTCGTCGTGAACGCCTGGTAGAGGTCGTCGGCGTTGTCGACCGCGGCGACCACCTCGAAGCCCTCGCTCTCCAGCAGCAGGGTCATGCCGGCGCGCAGCAGCGCGTCGTCCTCGGCGATCAGGATCCGCATGGCAGCTCTACTCTCACTCGGGTGGGCCCACCGGGCGGGCTGGACAGGTGGAGCGCGCCCTCGAACGCCGCCGCCCGGCGCGCCATGCCGGCCAGGCCCGTCCCGGTCCCGTCGAGCCTCGCGCCGCCGCGGCCGTCGTCGACCACCTCGACGACGAGGACGTCCTCGCCGTGGTGCGGCTCGGTGCGCAGCGCGACGTCGATGCGCGACGCGGCAGCGTACTTCGCCGCGTTGGTGAGGGCCTCGGCGAGCACGAAGTAGGCCGCCGACTCCACGGCGGCCGGCGCCCGCCGCAGCCCGGCGACGTCGAGCGTGCACGGGACCGGGGAACGGCTGGTGAGGGCGGACGCCGCCCCGCCGAGGCCGAGCTCGGCAAGCACCGGCGGGTAGATGTCGTGCACGACGTCGCGCAGCTCGGCCAGCGCCCGCGTCGCCACGTCCTGGGCGCGCTCGACGAACGGCAGCGCCGCCGCGGGGTCGTTCTCCAGGGCCCGCTTGGCGAGGCCGAGCATCATGACGACGCCGACGAGCTGGTTCTGCGCGCCGTCGTGGAGCTCGCGCTCGATGCGGCTCAGCTCGGCGCCGTGCGCGTCGAGCGCGGCCGCGCGGCTCGCGGACAGCGCCTCGACACGCTCCGAGAGCTGCGCGGTGCGCGTCGGGCCCAGGAGGGCGGCCGTGCCGGAGGCGACCCGGCGGGCGAGCCACGGGACCCCCCACCAGGCGACGGCTCCGTAGACCATGCCGAGCACGACGGCGAGACTCGCCAGCTGCCAGGGGTCGAGCGTCGGGGGGACGTACGTGAACGGCAGCAGCTCGACGGTGACGCCGGGGTAGGACCACGCGAGGGCCGCGGCGGCCCCGAAGAGGACGACGTTGAGCGGGGCCCCGATCGCGACGACCGCGACGGCCAGGGCGAGCAGCGCGTGCAGGCCGAGCCACGCGAGGGCGCGCTTGGTCGCGGGCGCGGCGAGGAGCCGGAGGAGGTCGTCGACCGTCCGGGGCGCGGCGCCCGAGGGCCGCCGCGGGGGGACGGCCGTGCCGCGGAACCGGCCCGCCCGTTCGAGCGCCGCCCCGGTGAGCCGGTCGAGCGCGCCGGTGACGCGCGGGACCGCCGCGAGGGCGACCCCGAGCAGCGCGAAGGGCAGCACGACGAGTGCCGCGAGCGCGAGCAGGAGGGACGGCAACCAGTTCCACCCCTCGACGGCGAGGTACCCCGCGGCCCGGGTGCGCGCCCGCCAGGGGCGCGGCGCGGTACCGCCCGGGGATGCCATGGGCACATCATGCCGGGCCGCCACCGGGGTGTCGGTAGTGCTGGCTCCACCATCCAGCCACGGGCTGGGCCCACCCCCGACGGCGTGCCCGCCCCACCCGGAAATGGCGTGCTGGCGCCCTCGAAGGGCCCGGTGCGCGTCCGTAGCGTCGACGTCAGCCGAGGGCGCAGCCCGCACCCTCCCCGACGTGAGGACGCTCCTCATGCACACCGACACCCGCGACCGCCTCGCCCCCGCCCCGACCGCCCTGGCCCTCCGGCTCGAGGGCGTCACCAAGACGTACGGCACCAGCTCCCGCCCGGTGCCCGCCCTGCGCGGGGTGGACCTGGCCATCCCCACCGGCTCGTTCACCGCCGTCATGGGCCCGTCCGGCTCGGGCAAGAGCACCCTGCTCCACTGCGCGGCCGGGCTCGACCGGCCGACCGCCGGCCGGATCGTCCTCGGCGCCACCGAGATCACCACGCTCGCGCGGACCGCGCTCACCCGGTTCCGCCGCGACCACCTCGGCTTCGTCTTCCAGTCCTACAACCTCCTGCCGCACCTCACGGTGGCGCAGAACATCACGCTCCCGCTGCTCCTCGCAGGCCGCCCGGTCGACGCCGCGTGGTTCGACGCCGTCACGCGGGCCGTCGGGCTCGCCGACCTCACCGCCCGCCGGCCCCAGGAGCTCTCCGGCGGCCAGCAGCAGCGCGCCGCGATCGCCCGGGCGCTCATCAACCGGCCCGACGCCGTCTTCTGCGACGAGCCCACCGGGGCGCTCGACTCCCGGACCGGCCGCCAGGTGCTCGAGCTCCTGCGGCGCACCGCGGGCGAGCTCGGGCAGACCGTTGTCATGGTCACCCACGACCCGGTCGCCGCGTCCTACGCCGACCGGGTCCTGTTCCTCGCCGACGGCCAGCTCGTCGGGTCCCTCGATGCCCCGGACGCCCAGGGCATCGCCGACCGCATGACGCACCTCGGGGAGTGGTGACCATGAGCAGGACGAGCACACGGACCGGCCCGACCACCCCGACCAGCGGCGTCGCCCTCACCACGTGGGTCCTCGCCCGCGCCTCCCTCCGCCACAACCGCCGCGGCGTCGCCGGCGTCTTCATCGCCGTGCTGGTGGCCTCGATGCTCGTCACCGCCCTCGGGGTCCTCCTCGAGTCCGGACTGCGTGGCGGCACCCCGCCGCACCGGCTCGCCGGGGCGGACGTCGTCGTCGGCGCGCCCCAGTCCCTGCCCATCCCCGGCGACATGTCCGAGGCGTTCGCCGAGCGCGCGACGCTCCCGGCGGACGTCGTCGCGGACGTCTCCGCGGTCGACGGCGTCGAGCGCGCGGTCGGTGACCTCACCGTCCCGCTCACCACCGCGGCGCACGAGGAGGTCGAGGCCCACGGCTGGAGCTCGGCGGCCCTCACGCCGTACACGCTCACCGCCGGGGAGGAGCCGCGCCGCCCGGGCGACGTCGTCGTCGACGGCTCCTTCGGCGTCGCGCCCGGCGACACGCTCACCCTCGCGCACGGCGGGACCGTGACGGAGTACGACGTCGTCGGGACCGTCGACGGCGGCGCCCCGGCCCCGCAGGGCGTGGGCGACGACGGGGCGCCGTCCGGGACGGTCTTCCTCACCGACGACCGCGCCGCCCAGCTGTGGCCCCGCGAGGGCGAGGTCGCCCTGGTGGGGGTCCGCGCCGAGGACGGGGTCGACGCCGAGGCGCTCGCCGAGCGCATCGCGGCCGCCGTCCCGGACGCCGAGGTCTACACCGGCGACCGCCGGGGCGACGTGGAGTCCACGGACGCGTACGGCGCACGCGGGATGCTCACGGCGCTCAGCGCGTCGTTCGCGGGGACGGCGCTGCTCGTCGCGGTGTTCGTCGTGGCCAACACCCTCGCGCTGTCGGTGGCGCAGCGGCGCCGGGAGTTCGCGCTCCTCAAGGCCGTCGGCACCACCCGCGGGCAGGTCCACGCCATGATCGCCCGTGAGGTCACGCTCGTCGCGGGCCTCGCCGCGCTCCTCGGCGCGGGGCCCGGGTACTGGCTCGCCTCGTTCCTCGGGGAGCAGTTCGCCGGCGCCGGGGTCATCCCCGCCTCGTTCGTCCTCGCCCGCTCCCCGTTGCCGGCGCTCGCGGCGGTGCTGCTGAGCGTCGTGACGGCACTCGGGGCTGCGGCCGTCGCCGCCCGGCGCCCCGCCGCGATCGAACCGGTGGACGCGCTGCGCGAGTCGGTGGTCGAGACGCCGGCCCTCGGCCGGGTCCGCATCCTCACGAGCGTCGTGCTCGCCGTCCTCGGCCTCGGGGCGTCGCTGGCGCCGCTGGTCCTGCCGGGGCTCAGCGGGGTCGTCGTCGTCGCGAGCGCCGCCCTCGTGCTCGTCATCGCCGCCGGACTCGCGGGCCCGTGGATCGTCGAGCGCCTGCTCCACGTGCTCGGTCCGGTGCTGCGTCGCAGCCGCTCCGCGTCCGTCGTGCTCGCCGACGCCAACGCCCGCGGCTTCACCCGCCGCCTGTCCTCGGCGGTCGTGCCGCTCGCCCTGGCGATCGCGCTCGGGTCGGTCCAGCTCTTCACGCCGACGACGGTGGCCGCCGAGGCGGCTCGCCAGGCATCCGACGGGACGGTCGCCGACCTCGTCGTCGCCTCCCCGGCGTCCGGCATCTCCGACGCCGTGGCCGGCGAGGTCGCGGCCCTGCCGGGCGTCGAGGCGGTCACCGCCGTCACCACGTCCGAGGCGCTCGTCACCACCGAGCTCGTCGACGACGAGGCGCTCGCCGAGCGCATCGGCGTGCAGGGCGTCGACCCGGCCACCGTCGACCAGACGCTCGACCTCGGCGTCACGGGCGGCGACCTGGCGCGGCTCGCCGAGCCCGGCACGGTCGCGCTGAGCACGGAGTCCGCCCGCTCACTGGGCGCCGACGAGGGCGAGGAGGTCACCTTCCACCTCGGCGACGGGGCCCCGACGACGGCGACCGTCGTCGCCACCTACGAGCGCGGCCTGGGCTTCGGGGACGTGACGATGGACGGCGCGGTGCTGCGGGCCCACACGACGACGGGGCTCGCCGACCACCTCCTCGTCGCGACGTCGTCCCCCGACGGGGCCGGCGTGGCCCACGCCGTCGCGGCCCTCGGCCTCGTCGCGCAGGACCGGGACGAGCTCGCGGCGGTCGCGAGCGACGTCACCACCGGCGACGAGTGGGTCTCGCTCCTCGCCCTCCTCGTCATCCTCGGGTACGTCGGCCTCGCGGTCGTCAACACCCTCGTCATGGCCACCGCCGAGCGGCGCGGGGAGTTCGACCTCCTGCGGCTCGTCGGCTCCACGGACCGGCAGGTGCGCCGGATGGCGGGGGTGGAGTCGCTGCTCGTCGTCGGCATGGCCGTCGTCATCGGGACGGCGATTGCCATCCCGCCGCTCGCCGGCATCGCGCTCGGGGTGAGTGGCCTGCCGTTCCCGACGATCGCGCCCGTGCCGTACCTGCTGATCGTCGGGGTGACGGCGCTGCTGGGGGTCGCCTCGATCGCGGTCCCGACGCGGCTCGCGCTGCGGGCCCCGCTCGGCGGCTAGGGCCCGGGCGCGAGGACTGCCCCCGCTATCCCCCACCCCTCCCTCGTGAACGAGGAAGGGGGCGGGGTGTGCCGCTATCTGCACCGACCGTTCCACATAGCGGAACGGACTGGCCCGATCGCCATCGGCGGAGGAGTGTGACCCCCCACACCCCGACGACGAGGGAGAACCCGGTGCAGCTGCTCCTCCTGTCCAACTCGACGGCGCCCGGGCGCGGCTACCTCGAGCACGCCCGCGACGCGCTCGCCGACGTCCTCGGCGGCGCGCGCGACCTCGTCTTCGTCCCCTACGCCCTCGCCGACCACGACGCGTACACCGCGCAGGTCGCGGGTGCTCTCGCCCCGCTGGGGATCCGCGTCACCGGCGCGCACACCGGCGACCCCGCCACGCTCGTGCGGGACGCGCCGGCGATCTTCGTCGGCGGCGGCAACACTTTCCGCCTCGTCGACCAGCTCCACCGCCGCGGGCTCGTCGAGTCCATCCGGGCCGCGGTCGATGCCGGCGCGCCGTACATCGGCTCCTCCGCCGGGACGAACGTCGCCACGCCGTCGCTGCGGACGACGAACGACATGCCCATCGTCGAGCCGCCGTCGTTCTCCACGCTCGGGCTCGTCCCCTTCCAGATCAACCCCCATTACCTCGACCCGGACCCGTCCTCCACCCACCAGGGCGAGACGCGGGAGCTGCGACTCCTGCAGTACCTCGAGGAGAACCCGGGACCCGTCCTCGGCATGCGCGAGGGGACGTGGCTCCGCCGCCGCGACGACCGGCTGGTCCTCGAGGGTGAGCCCTCGGGCGCCCGGTTCTTCGCCCGCGGCGCCGAGCCCGCCGAGGTCCCCACCGGCACCGACCTCAGCCACCTGCTCCGCGCCTGACCCGCCGGGCCCACTGCCCGCGCCTCCGAACCGCCACCGCACCGCACCGCACCGCACCGAAGGAAGCCCATGCTCAAGCACGTCCTCGACCTCCTCGACCTCCTCGACGACCCGGCCGCCAGCGGCGACGCCGTCGTGGCGGCCCTGCGCCACAAGGCCGGCCGCCGCGCCTCGGACGTGACGTTGACGAGCACGACCGTCGCGGGCGACAAGGGCAGCACCGACTTCGTCACCGTCACCGTGCCGGGCTCGCGGGGCAAGTCGGTCGGGGGCGACGCCCCCACCCTCGGGGTCATCGGGCGGCTCGGCGGCCTCGGCGCCCGGCCCGAGCTCATCGGCTACGTCTCCGACGGCGACGGCGCGACCGCCGCCCTGTCCCTCGCGGCCAAGCTCGTCGAGATGCTCGACCGGGGCGACCAGCTGCCGGGCGACGTCGTCGTCGGCACGCACGTGTGCCCCAACGCCCCCACCCGGCCGCACGAGCCGGTGCCGTTCATGGACTCCCCGGTCGACATGGGGGCGATGAACGACAACGAGGTGCTGCCGGAGATGGACGCGATCGTCTCCATCGACACCACCAAGGGCAACCGGGTCATCAACCACCGCGGCATCGCGATCTCGCCCACGGTCCGACAGGGCTACATCCTCCCCGTCAGCCCCGACCTCGTCGCCGTCTACGAGAGCGTCTGCGGCATCGCCGCCCAGGTCTTCCCGCTCTCCACTCAGGACATCACCCCCTACGCCAACGGGCTCTACCACATCAACTCGATCCTCCAGCCGGCGACCGCCGCGTCCGTCCCCGTCGTCGGGCTCGCGCTGACGGCCGAGACCGCCGTCGCCGGGTCCGCCACGGGCGCCAGCCACGAGACGGACATCGCCCTCGCGGCGCGCTACGCCCTCGAGGTCGCCAAGGCCTTCGGCGCCGGCCACCTGCGCTTCCACGACGAGGCCGAGTTCGCGCGCCTCGTCGAGCTCTACGGCCCGGCCACCCACCTGCAGACCGCAGGCCGCTGAGCCACCCCCCACCCACCGGAACGGAGGACGACATGGCGCGCACGCCCGGCGAGCTGCTCACCGTGAGCCGCGCGCTGCGGGTCCTCGGTGCCTTCACCGAGGCCCACCCCTCCCGCGGCGTCACCGAGCTCGCCACCGAGCTCGGCCTCGACAAGTCCCAGGTGCACCGGATGCTCGCCACCCTCACCCAGCACGGCTACACCGTGATGGACCCGGAGACCCGGCGGTACACCCTCGGGCCGGCGCTCATCCCCCTCGGCCACCGCGCCGAGCGGAGCCCCGGCCTGCGCCACCGGCTCGAACGGCACCTCGAAGACCTCGCCGCGAAGACCGGCGAGAGCTCCGTCGTCTGCGTCCCCGACGGCTACCGGTACCGCACCGTCGCGGCCTGCGAGGGGCCGGGCCTGGTCCGGTACGCGACGACCGTCGGCCGGTCCTACCCCGGGCACCTCGGGGCAACCGGGCACGCGATCTTCGCCTTCGACCCCACGGTCTCCCCCGCCGACCTCCTCCGCGCCAAGGGCCACGAGCCCCGGGCGGAGGCGGTGGCCGCCCTGCGCGAGCGCCACGAGCGCGTGCGTGAGGACGGCTACGCCCTCTCCGAGGGCGAGTACGACGAGCGCGTCATGGCGATCTCGGCGCCGGTGCTGCTCGACGGGTCCGTGTTCGGGTCCGTCAGCACCCTGGGCCCGCCGGAGTTCATGCGCCGCAGCGCCGACGCGATCGTCTCGGCCGTCCTCGCCGCCGCGGCAGAGATCGGGACGGGCCTTCGCGCCTGACCACTTCCACTGCCCGCCCTGCCCGCCCTGCCCTGCCCTGCCCCCACCGCCGCACGAATCGAGCCCTTGCATGTCGTCAGAGACCCGCGACGCGACCATCGACGCGCCGCTCACCCATCCCAGCGCCTTCTCCCCCCGCACGATCCTCGTCACCGTGGCTCTGTCGGTGGTCGGCGCCTTCGTCGGCCTCCACCTCGTCACCACCCTGGGCATCAGCGCCAACACCTCGATCATCGGGGCGCTCATCGCGATGCTCCTCGGCCGGGTCGGCATCTGGGGCTTCCACGAGTTCCGGGACACCAACCGCCAGAACCTCGCCCAGACGGCAATCTCCTCGGCCACCTTCGGCGCCGCGAACGCGCTGCTCACGCCCATCGCCATCGCGTGGGCCTTCGGCCGGGTCGACCTCGTGTGGCCCCTCCTCCTCGGTGCCGCCGTCGGCCTCGGCGTGGACTCGTGGGTGCTCTTCAAGACGTTCGGCTCCCGGTTCCTGCCGGCGACCGCCGCCTGGCCCCCGGGCGTCGCGTCGGCCGAGACGATCAAGGCCGGGGACGAGGGCGGGCGCCGCGCGAAGATCCTCATCGGCGGCGGCGTCGTCGGCGCGGCCCTCGCCTGGTTCGGCCTGTCCGCCTCCGCCGCCGGCGTGGCGTTCATCGGCAACGTCGCGGCGCTCCTCATGCTCGGCACCGGGCTGCTCATCAACCAGTACCTCACGCTCGTGCCGGCGCTCGCCGACGTCTCCCTCTCCGGCAACTACATCCCCCACGGGATCATGGTCGGGGCCGGCCTCGTCGCCCTTGTCCAGGCCGTCCTCATCTTCACGGGCCGGCACAAGACCCGGGCCGCCGCCACGGGCGCCGTCGCCGCCGACGCCGGTGACCCGGACCCCGCCGACGCCGACTCGCGCACGCCGCAGGAGCTCGGCCGCGGCCTCGGCTCCGGCGTCGTGCTCTTCATCGCCGGCGCCGTCGTCCTCGCGCTGCTCGCGGGCCTCCACACTGAGATGTCCGTTCCGGCCCTCATCGGCTGGGTGCTCTTCGCCGCCCTCGCCGCCTTCATCCACGAGATCATCGTGGGCCTCGCGGCCATGCACTCGGGCTGGTTCCCGGCGTTCGCCGTCACGCTCATCTTCCTCGTCATCGGCCTCGTCGTCGGGCTGCCCGAGGTCCCGCTCGTCGTCCTCGTCGGCTACTGCGCCGCCACCGGTCCGGCCTTCGCGGACATGGGCTACGACTTCAAGGCCGGCTGGGTGCTGCGCAAGATCCACTCGCGCCGCCCGGGCTACGCCGCCTACGAGCAGTCCGGCCGCCGCCAGCAGTACTACTCGGCGATCATCGGCTTCGTCGTCGCCCTCCTCGTCGTCGCGCTGCTGTGGGAGTCCTACTTCGAGGACGGCCGCATCCCGCCCGTCTCGATCGTCTTCGCGGACACCGTCTCCGCGGGCCTGACGAACCCCGACGCCGTGATGAACCTGCTCCTGTGGGCCATCCCCGGCGCCCTCATCCAGGCGCTCGGCGGGTCGAGCCGGCAGATGGGCATCATGCTCGCCACCGGCATGCTCCTCACCCAGCCGTACGCGTGCTGGCTCATCTTCGCCGCGCTGGCGATCCGGATCATCGTCCGACGGGTCAAGGGCGCCAAGGCCGAGGAGGAGCTCGCGCTCGTCGGCGCGGGCCTCATCGCCGGGGACGCCATCGCCTCCATCGGCAAGATCGTCCGCACCTAGCCCCGCCCGCTTCCCGCCCCCGGCGCCGGCGCCGACCGCTCTTCCCGCCGCCGGCGCCGGCCCCGCCAGCACCCCCCCGGCCCCGCCACGCAGATCCCCGGCCCCGCCGAGCACACCCCAGCAGAGAGGACCCCTCATGGAGGTCACCAACCGCGTCGAGTCCCGCAACGAGTACCTGGCGTTCGAGGCGTTCGTCGGAGCCCGCAAGCTCATCGAGGAGATCATGTGCGTGAAGGAGGGCGAGAACGTCCTCATCACCACGGACACCTCGTCCGACATGCGCGTGGCCGAGCTGCTCGGCGGGGCGGCGATGGCCGTCGGCGCCCACCCCGTCATCGTCCGGTACGAGACCCGCTGGCAGTCCGCCGTCGAGCCCCCGGCCCCGGTGGCCGGCGCCGCGCTCGGCGCCGACGTGTGGATCGAGCTCCAGCTCGGCTACATCATGCACTCCAACGCCTTCCGCGCGGCGATGGAGCGGGGCACCCGGTACACCTGCCTCACCGGGCTGGACGTCCAGATGCTCGTCGACACGGTCGCCAAGGTCGACTACGCCGGGGTGCGCGAGCTGGGCGACGCGCTCGTCGAGCTGCTCAGCGCGGGCGAGGAGATCCGGATCACCTCCCGCAACGGCACCGACATCACCGGCCGCACCGGCGACCGGCCCATCCACGTGCGCGGCATCCCCGCCGACAAGCCCGGCATGTCCGTCATGCTCGCCGGCCAGATCTCCTGGAACCCGCTCGAGGAGACCCAGAACGGCACCATCGTCTTCGACGGCGCCGTCTGGCCCCCGGACGAGAACGGCCTCATCGCCAACCCCATCACCCTCACGGTGCAGGACGGCGTCGTCACCGACGTCGCCGGCGAGGGCCGCGACGCCGCGGTCTACCGCTCCTGGCTCGCCGCCCAGGACGACCCGAACATGTACCGCGTGGCCCACTGGTCGCTCGGGTTCAACCCCGGCGTCACGCGGTCGACGGGCCGGATCGTCGAGGACGAGCGCGTCTTCGGCTGCGTGGAGTTCGGCATCGGCACCAAGGGGGCCTGGATCGGCGGGGAGCCGTGGGTCGCGCCCGCCCACTCCGACGGCTCGAACGTCGCCCCGTCGATCTACGTCGACGGCGTCGCGATCGAGGAGGACGGGCGTTACGTCCACCCCCGGCTCGTCGCCATCTGCCAGCGCCTCGGCGTGGACGGGTACTGAGAGGCTGCCCTCATGGAGACCGCGACCTACCGGATCGACGGGCACGACGTCCACGAGCACGTCCTCGCCGTCCCCCTCGACCACGCCGGTGCCACGCCGGGGACCATCGAGCTGTTCGCCCGCGAGCTCGTGCGCGACGGCGGGGCGCAGCGGCCGCGGCTCGTGTGGTTCCAGGGCGGCCCCGGCAACCGCGCCAACCGCCCGGACTCCGTCGGCGGCTGGCTCGACCGGGCGCTCGAGGAGTACCGCGTGGTGCTCCTCGACCAGCGGGGCACCGGGCGCTCGACGCCGGCCGACCGGCAGACGCTCGCCGACGTGGGCGACGGCGCCGCCCAGGCGGCGTACCTCGCGCACTTCCGGGCCGACGCCATCGTCGCGGACGCCGAGCTGCTCCGCGAGGCGCTCGGCGAGGACCGCTGGAGCGTGCTCGGCCAGTCCTACGGCGGGTTCGTCGCGACGACCTACCTCTCCCGGGCGCCGCACCGCCTGCGCGAGGTGCTCATCACCGCGGGGCTGCCGGCCCTGACCGGCCCGGCCGACGACGTCTACCGGCTGACGTTCGCCCAGACCGCCCGGCGCAACGCGGAGTTCTTCGCCCGTCACCCGGTGGACGCGGCGACCCTGCGGGAGGTCGTCGCCCACCTGCGCGGCACGGAGGAGCTCCTGCCCACCGGCGAGCGGCTGTCGGTGCAGCGCTTCCTCCAGGTCGGCATCCAGCTCGGCTCGTCCACCGGGTTCGAGGGGGTGCACTACCTCCTCGAGGCGCCGTTCGTCACCGTCGGCGGCGAGAAGCGGCTGCGGGAGCGCTTCCTCCGGGAGGTCGGGGGCGTCGTCTCGTTCGCCGCGAACCCGCTCTACGGCGTCCTCCACGAGACGATCTACGCCCAGGGGCCCGCCTCCGGCGGGGCGACGGCGTGGGCCGCCCAGCGGGTGCGCGAGTCGCTGCCGGAGTTCTCGGCGGACCTCGAGCAGCCGCTCCTCACCGGCGAGCACATCTTTCCCTGGCAGTTCACCGAGGACCCGGCGCTGGTCCCGGTGCGCGAGGCGGCCGAGATCCTCGCCGCGCGCGCGGACTTCCCCGCGCTGTACGACCCCGAGGTGCTCGCGGAGAACACCGTGCCGGTCGCGGCGGCGATCTACCACGACGACTTGTTCGTCCCCCGTGAGCTCTCGCTCGCCACCGCCCAGGCCATCCGCGGCCTGCGGCCGCTCGTGACGAACGAGTACCAGCACGACGGCATCCGCGCCGACGGGCGCCATCTCCTCGACCGGCTCCTCACCCGCCTGCGGGCCTGAGCCCGCGACGCCCACCCCCACGTCTGACCCCCCAGCCCGCACCCACCCGCAGCCGCACCCCATCCGCACCCCCGCACCCGACCAGCACCCCCTCATCCCCCCGCACCCCCCCTCTCCCCCCTCGCCCCCCTCCCCCTCGTTCGTGATCATGCAGAGACGCCGGGCACTTCTGCATGATCACGACAGCGGGGTGGGCCCGGACATCACGACAGGAGGACGACCGTGAAGCTCGCCGTCGTCACGATCGGACAGTCGCCCCGCGTCGACCTCACGCCCGAGATCCGCGACGTCCTTCCCCCGGGGACCGAGATTGTCGAGCACGGCGCCCTCGACGGCCTCGACCGTGCGGCGATCGCCGCGCTGGCCCCGCAGCCGGGCGAACGCGTCCTCACCTCGCGGTTGCGCGACGGCACGTCCGCCGTCGTCCGGCACGACGACACCGTCGCCCTGGTCGGGCGGGCGGTGGCCCGCGGGGAGGCCGACGGCGCGGACGCCACCTTCCTCGTCTGCACCGGGGAGTTCAGGCAGGTCGCGCACACCCGGCCGCTCTTCACCGCGGAGCGCCTCGCGCACGACGGCGTCCGCGGCCTCCTCAGCGGGTTCCCCACCCGCCGGCTCGGCATCCTCAGCCCGCTGCCGGAGCAGGTGACCGAGGCCTACGCGCACTGGGAGGCCTCGATGGGTGTCCGCCCGACCGCGGTCGGCGCGGCGAGCCCGTACACCGACGACCCCGTGACGGTCGCTGCGGCGGGGGCCATGGTCGGCGGCGCGTGCGACCTGCTGGTCATGGACTGCATCGGCTACACCGCCGCTATGCGCGACGCCGTGCAGGAGGCGTGCGGTGACACCCGCGTCGTCACGGCCCGGGACGTGGCCGCCCGGCTCCTCGGCTCGCTCCTCTAGCCGCACAAGTTCACCGTGCAGGGATTGGACTCACTGATGGGCCATTCCCAGCACGTTGCGAGGGGCGCGGGGCCGCTTGGCGCCAGCCGTCGCGCCGATCCCCGCTCGTGATCGTGCAGAAATGCCGGGAACGTTTCCGCACTTCCCTGCGGCGCAGCCAGTACGGTCAAGATCACCAGCCGATGACGACTGAGGGCGGAGGCGTACCGATGCGTAGCGCGGACACAGGAGCCCAGGGGCCGCGGCCCGACGCCGCGGATGCGGTCAAGTCGGCGTGGCGACGGCGGGGCGGGGCGCTCGCCCTCGCGGTGCTGCTCGCCGGGTGCACGGCCTCCACCGCGCCGGAGCAGCAGCCCGCGACGGGCGCCGGCCGCTCGGCCACGTCGGCGCCCCCGACCGTCGCGCAGCCGGACGATCCGGCGACGGACGCCAGCCGCGCGGCAATGTCGCCGGCGCAGGCCGCGGAGATCAGCGACGGCGAGGTGACGGCCGAGGAGTACGACGCGTCGTTCGCGCGGTACCGGGAGTGCCTGAGCGCGGGCGGTTTCGAGCTGAGCATCGTGGACTCGGTGGACGGGCGGCATCACTACACCGTGCCGGGTGAGGCCGTGTCCTCCGGTGTCGACCCCGCGTGCTACGAGGCGGAGTACGCCGCCGTGGACGCGCTCCGGCAGACGTCCGACCAGGCATGACGACCGGCCACGCCGCCACCCTTCGCGTGATCGTGCAGAATTGCCCGGTCTCTGCGTGAGCACACACGCGCTCGGGCGGGAGCGGGCGCTCGGCCGCGGCGCGGACCAGGACGTGCGGGCAGGCCGCTGATGAGGCGGTCGATCCGCCCGGCTGTCAGGATCCCTGGGGCTGACGAGCACCTTCGATGATCTCGGCCAACAGCGTTCCCGCGCGCAGCAGGGCAAGTGCACGTCGGCCGATGGCCTGCAGTCGAGTGTCGAGGGCGGCGAGCGAGTCGCTCACGTCATTGAGGGCGCGGACAGCGGTGATCGCCTTCTGTACGTCCGGGACGCGGTAACCACCGGCACGCAGGCCTGCCGTGATGCGTGCTTCCCGGATCGCAGGGACGGCGTAGCGCCGCGCAGTCCCTGCTCGTGTTGCCACACGCTCGGGCGCCACCAGACCGACCTTCTCCCAGAAGCGGAGTGTGGACGCCCGGACTCCGAGGGCCCGCGACAGCTCGGTGATGGTCATGAAGTCGCCTTCGACGTCCGGCGCGTCCGTCGTCGCCTCGGTGCCGATGGCCCGCAGCGCACGCTGTGCTGTCAGTGCTTGCTCGCGCTCGTCATTGAGCCTGGCATGGAACTGGCAGATGAGCGCCGCCGCTTGGTCGGGTGGCTGGAGGCGAATCCCTTGCATCGCCCGTCGAGCCTCGACGGGACCCACCGCGTAGGCGAGGTCGCGGTAGGCGCGAAGGCCGCGTACATGGTCTGCGGAGAACTGCCGGTACCCGTTGCGTGACCGGGCTGCGGCGGGGATCACGGCCAGAGCCTCCAGGTCACGCACCTGCTGTACGGAGTATCCCGACGCTGCCGCGACCCCAGCGGTGTTCATCGGTGGCACCTCGCCACATGCTCGCCCCATCCGAACCCTCCACAAGCACGTCAAGTACACGCTTGAACCATGAGTATGGAGCGACTTCTTCAGACAATCCGAGCGTTCGACGGGCTACTCGAACTTGCCCCCACCGAGGGCAGCGCATCCCCCGAGATCGCCTGGGGCGACCACTTCTTCTACTACGCCCCCGACGGCGAGGTGCCAGCGCGCGAACAGCCCTACGCCACCATCGTCACGAAGAACTATCCCGGCGACACCATGAGCGACCTGGACCATCCCGGCCGTTGGCGGCTGAACATTCGCGTCGGCACGGAGGCGTTCGCCGAGCTCACAGGTGAGCACCCGCGGACCGCGGTGGCCTCCTGGGACTACGCCGCCGCCGACAGGGTTCTCCCTCACCCGGTGTACCGCGCCCAGGGGTGGGTGTCGATCGTCAACCCAGCGGCGAGCACGCACGCGCTGGCCGCCCGCCTCCTGCGGCAGGCCCACGAGGCTGCGCAGCGCCGGGCGGAGCGCCGAAGCCCCCCAACGCCGCGAGGGTGACGGGCAGATCCCGCCAGCCTCACGGCACCTGTGTGACGTCGCCCGATGCCTGTTCCTGCGACTAGCGCGTCGCCGCCGGCACCTCGCTCGCGCCGATCCCGAAGTTGTCGCGGAAGACGTTGTCCGGGTCGACCCGTCGCTTGATCTCGCGCAGGCGCGCGAGCGTGTCCGGCGGGAACGCCTGCTCGACATGCTGGCTGCCGACCCGGCTCTCGAAGCTGAGGTAGAGGCCGTCGAAGTGCTCGGCGAGCCCCTCCCACAGCGCGTCGAAGCGGGCGGACCGGCCGATCGAGGTGATGGAGAAGTTCGCCGACCGGTGCGCGTACGCCGTCGCGTCCGGGGCGACGTCGTTCACCGCTCCCCCGACGGGCCGGATCTGGAACCAGGGCGCCGAGCCGGAGGTGACCAGCGCGGCCGCGGCGCGCGCCGTGGCCCGGTCGAGGTGCTCGACGAGCCCGGACCGGAACAGCGGCTCGCCCTGCCCGTCGTGGGCGACGTCGGACGCGTTCGCCATCACCGCGGCGTACGACGCCAGCTGCACCTGCTGCCCGACCAGCGGGCCGAGGTCGGCGAACGGCTGCAGCCGCTCGATGATCGTGTCCGGGTCGGCGGAGTCGACGACGCCGTACAGCTGGGCCACGGCCGGCTGCCCGGGCCGGGCGCTCATGATGAGGAAGAGCGTGGTGTCACGCGGGGCCGCCTCGGTCGTGCGGCCGTACGCCTCGAGGAAGGCGGCGACGTCGTCCACCTGGAGGGCCAGCTGCGCCCAGCCGACCTCGCCGACCCGGTCCGCCACGAACTCGAACGACACGACGATGCCGACGTTGGCCCCGGCGCCGCGCACGGCCCAGAAGAGGTCCGCGTTCTCGTCGGCGGAGGCGCGCACGAGGGTCCCGTCGGCGAGCAGGACGTCGGCCGCGACGAGGTGGTCGATGGTGAGACCGTGCTGCCGGCCGAGGAACCCCACGCCGCCCGCCGTAGCGAGGCCGCCGACGCCGACGCCGCCGTAGTCGCCGCTGGACAGGGCAAGGCCGTACGGCTGCAGCGCGGCGGCGACATCCATCCAGCGGGCGCCGGGGCCGATCCGAACGCGGCGGGCTCCCTCGTCGAGCACCTCGATGGCGTTGAGCGCCTTGAGGTCGATGACGAGGCCGCCGTCGTTCGTGCTGCGGCCGCTGATGCCGTGGCCGCCGCTGCGGATGCCGAGCGGCAGGTCGGGGTGCCGCCGGGCGAAGGCGAGGGCGTCGCGGACCTCGTCGACGGTGCGGGGGCGCAGCACCAGGCCCGGGGCGCCGCCGCGCATGTACGTCGACCGGACCGCGGCGTAGCCGGTGTCCCCGGGCTCGACGGCGGTCGCCCGCAGGGAGGCGGGGATCTCGTCGTAGGCGATCCCCGCCCGGCGCAGCGCGACAGCGCGCGCCGGGCGGACGGCGTCGACGGCGGTGGTGCCGCGCCGCCCGCGCTCGGCGGCCACCGCGTCCCGCAGGGCCGGCATGACCTCCTCGGCGAACCGTTCGATCGCCGTCGGGCCGTCGCCGGTGATGATGAAGGTGCCGATGCCGTCCTCGAGGGCCATGGCCGTCAGCTGGTCGAGGGGCTCGGTGCCGGAGATGTTGAGCAGGCGGCGGATCTCGGCCGGGTCGCGGCCGGCGTCGGCGGCGGCGTCGTCGATGCGGTGGTTGCCGTCGCGCAGCGCGCCGGGCTCGAGGTAGGGCAGGCTCGGCAGCCAGCCGTCGGCCTTGCGGCCGGTGAGCGCGAGCATCCGGGGCTTGTAGGCACCGATCCAGATCGGGATGTCGTGCGCGGGCGCGGGGCCGCGCTTGGCGCCGTCGACCGGGTAGTACTCGCCCCCACGCAGGACGCCGCGGTCGCCCGGGTTCCAGATCCCCCGGATGAGGTCGATCGCCTCGCTCAGCGCCTCGACCGCCTGGCCGCCGGTGAGACGGCGGCCGCCCATCGCCTCGATCGCGTCCCAGAAGCCGCCGGCGCCGAGGCCGAGGTCGAGCCGGCCGCCGCTGAGCAGGTCGAGCGACGCGGCGGCGCGCGCCGTCACGGGCGCCGGCCGCAGCGGGAGGTTGAGGACGTTCGGTGCGAGGTGGATGCGTTCGGTCGACGCCGCGGCGTAGGACAGCAGCGTCCACGTGTCGAGGAACGCCGGCTGGTACGGGTGGTCCTGGAACGTGACGACGTCGTACCCCAGGCGCTCGGAGAGCTGGGCCAGCTGCACCGGCGCCTGCGGCTGGGCCGCCGTCGGGATGATGAAGGTGCCGAACCGGAGCGTGTGTCCGTAGTCCATGGGTCAGTCCTCGTCTGCTGGGGTGAGGTTCGCGGAGGCCCACTGGCCGAGCTGCTCGAGGATCGGCAGGAGCTGCTCTCCGCTGGGGGTGAGGGCGTAGGTGACGGCGACGGGCGGCCCCGGGTCGACGGTGCGGCTCACGAGCGCGGCGTCCGCCAGCTCGGTGAGCCGGTCGGAGAGCACGGCGTCGCTGATGCCGGTGACGCTGCGGCGCAGCGCGGCGAAGGACAGGGCGCCCGACCCCAGAGTGGCGATGATCATGCCGTTCCACCGCTTCCCGAGGATCGTGAACGCGAGGGTGATGGCCGCGTCACAGGCGTGGAGCTCGGTGGGTGTGGGGCGCATGCCGGCACGCTACACCGCTCGCCCAGATTGAGCAACTCTGTAAAACAGAGCGCAATGCGGCGCGGCGACCGCCCCCCTCCCGGGCCTCACGCTCGACCCGCCGCGAGGCAGTCCTTGAACCCGGCCACCCGAGCCTGTACGTTCGTACTATACGAGTGTACAGCGATCGACGGAGGGCACGATGAGCAAGCACGGATGGGAACTTCTGGTCGGCGCCCTCATGGTCGTCGGCGGTGTGGTGATGTTCGTCGTGTTCCGCGACGTCGAGACCCCCGTCATCGGCCTCCGGCAGGCCGGCCTGGTCATCGCGGTGCTCGGCGGCGCGGAGCTCGCGGCAACGGCCTGGTCGATGACCCGCTCGAAGCGGCCCGAGGACTGATGGCCGCCGCGGGCGTGCTCGACGGCGTGCTCACGGTGCTCGCCGAGCACGGGGTGGGAGCCCTCAGCGTCCGGACCGTCGCCGCCGCGGCGGGCGTCTCCCCGGCGCAGGTGCAGTATCACTACCGGACCAAGAGCGAGCTGGTGCGGGCCGCCTTCGACCATGCGGGAGAGCAGTTCCTCGCCGACGTCGCCGCCGCGCAGCCCACCACGCTGATGGACGTCGTGGAGCAGTGGCTCCCCCTGGACGACCGACGCGAGCGCCGCGCGCGCGTCTGGCTCGCCTACGCCGCCCTCTCGGCCGTCGATACCGCACTCGCTGCTGCCTCGGCGCAGCTCGACGACGAGCTCCGTCAGTGGTTCGTCGGCCACGGCCTCACCGACGACGCGGCGGCGCAGCTGTTCGCGCTCATCGACGGCGTCACCATCCAGTGCCTCATGCTCCCTCAGGCCGAACGCCGATCGCTGGTGGAACGCACGGTCGTGCCGTTCGTCCGGGACACTGGGCACCCATCCCGGGCGAGGGAGTGAGCAGACGGGCAGAACCGCACGCCGACGGCGGATCTGCATGATCATGACGCCATGCACGATGAACGCGAGACGGCGCTGACCACCACCGCCGAGGTCCTCGGGCTGATCAACCAGCTCGACCCCTACGGCCTCGAGCCCGGGCACCCCGACGGCGCCCCGGACGACGAGTACGAGCGCGAGGGGGCCGAGATCGCGCGCCGCCTGGCCGCCGACGGCGCCATCACCACCGACGCGATCGACGGGATCTGGCTCCGCTGGTTCGACCAGCCGCTCACCGAGGTCATCGGCGCCGACGCCACCGACCGGTTCGTCGCCCGCCTCAACGCGCTGACCGAACCGACGGGCGCGGCGGCGCCGGATGCGCCCCCACTGCTGCCCACGTAACGTCGAGTGGCCCTGCCGTCGGAAGGACGGCCGCGGGCTCATTCGATCGCTAACTCTTGAGGAGACATTCATGCGTGGACTACGAGACAAGGTCGTTCTGGTCACCGGAGGCGGCCACGGCCGTGAGCAGGCCGGGTCGAGCCTCGGCCAGCTGATGTGCGTCGAGCTGGCCAAGGAGGGGTCGAAGATCGTCGTCGCCGACCTCACCCAGGAGCGGGCCGACGCCACGGTCGAGCAGGTCAAGGCCGCCGGGGGCGAGGCGGTCGGGATCGCCGTCGACGTCGTCGACGAGGCCTCCGTCAAGGCCATGGTCGACACCGCCCTCGAGGCGTTCGGCCGGATCGACGTGCTGGTGAACAACGCGGGCGTCTTCGGCGCCTACCTCCCGCTGCTGGAGATCGAGACCAGCCAGTGGGAGAAGGTCATGGACGTCGACCTCAAGGGCGTCTTCCTCGTGACGAAGGCGGTCCTGCCGTCGATGCTCGAGCGCGGCGCCGGCGTGGTCATCAACGTCTCGTCCGCGTCCGGCGTCGTCGCCAGCGAGGTCGGGGCCGAGTACACGACGGCCAAGCACGGCGTCATCGGCCTCACCAAGCAGATCTCCTACGACTACGGTCACCAGGGCATCCGCGCCGTGGGCATCGGCCCCGGCGTCATCAAGACCGCGGCCTTCGAGGGCGCCGAGATCACCCCGGACTTCCCCTTCTACGACCTCACCATGCAGGCGCCGGCCGGCCGCTACGGCGAGCCGATGGAGATCGCGCGCGCCGTGTGCTTCCTCGCGAGCGACGACGCGTCCTTTATCCACGGGCACACGATCCCCGTCGACGGCGGTTCGCCCACCCGCTGAGCACCCGCGCCGCGCCTACCGGGGCGCGACGCTGACCGAGAGCCGGATCGGTCCCCGTCACGGGGAGCGGTCCGGCTCTCGGCGTCCGGGCGTCCGGGCATCGCCCTCCGAGGCGCCGCCGCGCGCCGGCGACGTCAGCGGCTGGTGTGCGCCTCGTACGCCTCGGTCACGGTGGCGGTGGTGCCGTCGGCCGTGGTCGCGACGACGTCCACTAGTCCGGCGGGGATGCTCGCCGCCCGGGTGGCGAACGTGGTCGCCACCGTCCTGCCGGGTGCGACGCCCGTGAGGGTCCTCGTTCCGTAGGGCGTGGTCACCCGGACGTCGACCGGGACGTCGGCGTTGTTCCGCGTGCGGACGACGAGGTGGACCGTGCCGGCCACCGATCGCGTGGTCACCGTGACGGTGACATCCCGGTGCGCGCTGATGGTGAGGGTGACGCCGTCGGCGCCGGCTCCCGCCGCGTACTCGCCGACGGCCAGGCGCATGAGGCCGTTGTGGTTGCCGTACTGCGCGGCGCCCACCTGGACCGTCTCGGCGTCGTGCATCCGGTAGACGAGCGTCGACGTCGAGGTCCCGTCCTCCTCCTGCCACACCCGGGCCTCCTCGCCGTCGACGACGATCGTCGCCGGAGTGCGCCCGTCGTGGGAAAGGACGGGGGCGACGCGCCGCACGGGGCCGGTGTACCCGGGGAGCACGGTCGTCACGCGCACGTCCTCGGGTGTGAGCGTGAACCGCTCCTCCACGGCGGTGACGCCGCCGCCGAAGCTGCCGTTGTAGCGCAGGGCGAAGGTCACCTCCTCCGCGCTCTCCGTGCCGCGCTGCAGGACCGCGTCCTCGGTGAGGTCCGGGGCGAGCTCGCCGAAGTAGCGCCAGGTTCCGGGGCTCGTCTGCCAGGCGACGCCGATGCCCGTCGTCGGGGCGGTGACGGCGCCGGCCGGGAGCACGTACGACGGCGCGGTGACGAGCGAGTCGCTCGACCCGAGCTGCGGCGAGTGCCCGGCGAAGTGCGCCCGGATGAGTCCCGTGGCGTCGTAGTGGTGGTCCGCCGCGGTGTCGATCTCCACGTACGTGCCACCCGCGTTCGCGAACACCTTGTGGAGCGGGTCGATGGGGAGCACGAACCCGCCGACGTCCGCCGGCGACGGCGCCTCGGCGACCTGCACCGTCGAGGACGCGTGCTCGTAGGCGATCGCGAGCATCGACAGCGGCAGGAGGTTGTACTGGGAGTGTGCGGAGTAGCTCTCGTACCCCACGCGCTCGGCCGGGTCCATCCAGTTCTTGACGATCTGCATCTCACCACTGGGGCGGACCCAGCGGAACATGGAGCCCAGGGCGAGGTGCGCGGCGCGCGTGAACCAGCCGGCCAGCTCGGCGTCCCCGGCGGCGAGGGCGCGCGCCGCGAAGATCTCGTAGGTGACGCACTGCTCGGCCTCGTTCCACTGGTGGTGCGCGGAGCGCCCCCCGGCCGGCAGCTCACCGGTCGGCGACTGCATGAAGAGGCTGACGATCGACGCGCGGCGCATGGACTCGGTGAGCTCGGCGGCATACGGCCCTGCGTACCCGCGGGCGATGAGGTCGCCGGCCCACAGCCGGGGGAAGTGGTCGTAGGCCAGCGGCCCCTCGAGGTACAGGCCGAGGACCGGGTCGAAGGTGTCGCCCTGCCCCGCGAAGCTCGCCTCCGCGAACCGGTGGTGGGCGTCGCGCAGGCCGTCCATCTGGAACAGGGCTTCGCCGGTGGCCGCGACGAGGTTCCAGTTGTTGCCCCCGACCCCCGCGCGGTAGGTCCGGAACGGCTCGAAGCGGTCGATGTCGGCCCGCCACACGGCCGCGCGGGCGGCGGGGACGTGCGGGGCGAGCAGGCGGATCGCGTGCGCGATCATCGGCGGGAAGAAGTCCTCATGAGCCGACGCCGCCGTCCGGTCGGCGAGGGTGCGGGTGGAGTGGTCGAGCGCGCGGGCGGCCGCGTCGACGAGGTCGGCGCGTCCGGCGTAGGCAACGAGGGCGGCCGCGGCGTGCGCGAAGGCCGGGGTGCTGTACTGAAACTCGCTGTTGCGGTACGGGTCGATGATCGCCCCGGCCGGGCTCTGCCAGGACGTCCAGAAGTCGATGCCGCTGCCGATGAGGCGCAGGTAGTCCGCGTGCGCCAGATCGGTGCTGGCCACCGTGCGCCCGGCGGCCCGCGCCCGGTGCCCGGCCAGCAGGGCGACGGTGGGGTCGGGCGAGGTGAGGATCGGCCCCCAGGTGCTCGCGATCGCCGCGTTGACGTACGCGACCCGGGGAGTCTCGGCCACGGGCACCGGCTCGAGCGTGATCGCGTTGACGACCCAGTTGTTGATGGGCGAACCGAAGGTGACGTCGACCGTGCTGGCGCCCGCCGGGACGACGAGCGTCCCGGTGACCGTGCCGAACTGCGCCAGGCTCGGGCTCAGCTCCGGCAGCGTCCCGCCGTCGACGCCGGGAGCCTGCACCTGGGTGATGTGGTCGCCGAAGGTGAGGTCGCCCGCGACGACGGCGAGCCGGTACCGGCCGGGCGCGAGGTTGCCGATCCGGAAGGTGCGTGCGGCGGTCCCGAACACGAAGTCGCGGTGGATCGGGTCGCCGCCGCGGTCCCGGGTGCTCAGGCCCGCGGCCGAGACCCAGCCGTACCCGCGCTGCGCGGAGTACGTCTCCGTGCCGACGCGGACGTAGCCGGGCGCCGGGGCCGTCGCTCCCCCGAAATCGACCCAGAGCCCCGGGGCTCCCGTGTCGGCGCGGGCGACCGCGGGCAGCGCCCCGGCGAGCACCGCGGCGGCCATGCTCGTGAGGACCGAACGCCTGGACAGCTCCATCAGACACCTCTTGCCTGGATCCCCCGTGCGGAGCTCGCCCAGCCGCACTCGGACTGATCGCAACGCTGTGATCAGCGGTGACGACGCCCCGGCGAGCGTGGCGTCCGTCACACGAAGTAGCACGCTAACACTGAGGCGGCGCCTGGGGGAAGCGTTTCCCTTACCGCGCTGCCGGGAGGCCGGATCTGCGCGATCATCACGTCATGCGCGACGCTCCGATCGGGAATGGCACGACCCCTGATGTCCTCAGGCTGCTCAACGAGGTCGACCCCTACGGCCTCGCGCCGGGGTTACCGGACGGCGCGCCGGACGAGGAGTACGGCCCCGAAGCCGCGGAGATCGCGCAGCACCTCACCACGGACGGGGCGATCACCGCCGAGCAGATCGACGCCATCTGGCTTCACTGGTTCGACCAGCCGCTTACCGCGGTCGTCGGCCCGGCGCCGACCGAGCGGTTCGTCGACCGCCTCAACGGGCTGGTGATGCCGACGGCGTCGTCGAATCGCTCTTCCTGAGGTCGACGCGCTCGCCGGGCCGGGGGACGCCGTTCGGGTGGGGCCGCGGCCTCCCACGCCACCGGCCAGGCCGGATCAGTCGAGGGCGGCGATGACGACCTCGGCGACCCGAGCCACCAGCTCGTCGTCGTACTCCGCCGCCCGATCGTTCTTCTCCGTCAGGACGGTGACGACGATCGGGGCGCGTCCCGGCGGGGTGACGAGAGCGATGTCGTTGCGGATCCCGCCGGCCCCACCCGACTTGTCCCGCACGACCCAGTCCGCAGGAGCGCCGGCCCGGATGAGCGCATCACCGGTGGCGTTGCCGCTCATCCAGTCGAGGAGGGTGGCGAGGTCGTCGGGAGCGAGGTTCCGCGGTTGCAGCAAGGCGTCGAGGGCGGCCGTGAAGGCTGCAGGCGTGGTCGTGTCGCGGGTGCCGCCGGCGTCGACCTCGTTGAGCGACGGCTCGTTGCTGACCACGTCCGTGGTCTCGTCCCCGAGGGCCGCAAGGCCGGCGTCCAACCCCGCTGGTCCGCCGATCCGGTCGAGGACGAGGTTCATCGCCGTGTTGTCGCTCTCCCGCACCGCCGCCTCGGCGAGCTCGGCCACGGTGAGCCCGCCGTCGAGGTGCTCGCTCGTGACCGGGGAGTAGCCTGCGGCGTCGACCTCCTCCTGGGTCCATACGACGCGCGCCTCGCGTTCCTCGGGCGGCACCTCGCGAAGCAGCTCTGCCGCGGCGAAGACCTTGAGCGTCGAGGCGTAACCGAAACGCTCCTCCGCGCGGTACTCCACGGATCGGCCGGTCTCCGTGTCGAGCGCGCTCACGCCCACGCGCGCGTCGAACTCTGTCTCGAGGGCGTCCAGGTCCGCGGTGATGTCCGTCGGGGTTGGTGCTGCGGACGCCGAGGGTGGCGCGGTGGTGGTCGGGGCCGGGAAGGACGGGCGCGCCGAGGGTGCCGGTGCGGGCGCGCTGCACCCCACCACCGCGCACGCGGACAGGGCCGCCGCGAGAGCGACGCGGGCGATGCGGGCAGACGTCAAGACGGTGGCTCCTTCGGGGGTCGCGGGGAAGCGGCCCAGGAAAGCGTGCCATGGCGGGGCTGCGCACCACGAGGTCCGATGGTCGCCCGTCCCTCGCGGCAAGGACCAGCTGACGACTGTGCTGGATAAGGACTCACTGGTGGGCGATTCCCAGCACGTTGTCGAGCAGGACGGTGGGCCGGTGGGCACGACCGCCGAGCCGCCGCGCCGTGGCCGTCGCACGTGGACGCCCTACGCAACGCCTAGCGACGGCGCCGCGGCGACGGCGTCGTCGAACTCCTGCTCGACGAGCGCCATGTTGACGACGGCGCCGGCCATCGCCCCCGCGCCGATGACGAGCGGGACGTTCGCCATCGGGTCGCGGACGTTGCCGACCGCCCAGATCCGGGGGTTGCTGGTCCGGCCGGTCGGGTCGACGGCGAGCACGCTCGGGCCGGGACCGTCCGCCCGCGCGAGGTCGAGATGGGCGACCATCGCGTCGTGGGGCCGGAGCGTCCCGCCGGTGAAGACGGCGCCCACCTCCACCAGGCGCCCGTCGGCAGTCCGGACCCCGGTGACGGCGTCACCGTCCGCGAGGACCTCGACGACGGGTTCGTCGACGAGCCGGATACCCCGCGCGCGCAGCCGCTCGACCGTCTCGGCCGGGAGCGGCCCGGCCCCCGCACTGAACAGCACGACGTCGTCGGACCACTGGCGCACGAGCTGGGCCTGGTGCACCGAGGCCGGCGAGATGGCGAGCACCCCCAGCCGCTGCCCGCGCACCTCCCACCCGTGGCAGTACGGGCAGTGCAGCACGGTGCGTCCCCAGCGCTCGGCGAGGCCCGGGATGTCGGGCAGATCGTCGGAGACGCCGGCGGCGAGGATCGCCACCCGCCCGTCGACGGCGCCGCCATCGCCGAGGGTGACGCGGACGCCGTCGCCGGTGTCGTCGACCCGCGCGGCGACGTCGTCCACGAACCGCACGCCGTAACCGGCCGCCTCGGCCCGGCCGCGTGCCGCCAGCTCCGCCGGAGGGGTGCCCTCGTGGCCGAGCACCCCGTGCATGTGGGCCGCGAACCGGTTGCGCGGGCTGCCGGCGTCGACCACCACCACCCGCCGACGGGCGCGCCCCAGCATGAGGGCGGCGCTCAGCCCCGCGGCCCCTCCCCCGACGACGACGACGTCCACCCGGTCCGCGTTCGTGCCCGTCTGGTTCCTCATGGGCCCTGCCTGCGGGACGCCACCGCCGCGTGCGAGGGTTCTTGCAGAACTGGCAAACTCGGCCCGGTTGCCTCCCCCTGTGATGCCGGCTCGCGGTCGTGCCGGCTCTGCGCCGCCAAACCCGACCAGAGGCCAAGGGCCCGCCGATAGCGTGCACGCACCGGACGTGGGCGAAGGGAGCGCACCGATGCAGGCACGACACGATGGGGACCTCAGCGGCACCGGGGCTGGCGCCCCCGGGGATCTGCGAGCGACCCGGCGGAGGGTCCCGCCCATGGCACCCCGCGCGTACGCGGTCGTCACGGTCCTCACGGCCCTGTTCGGGGCGGCGCTCGCCCTGCTCGCTCTCCTTGTCCTCTGGCTGATCTCTCGAGAGGACGCGGACTCCCCTCGACCGGACGCATCGGCGTTCGACCTCACCGAGGCGTTCGTGGTGCTGGCGTCGCAGGTCCTCGCCGCAGCAGTCGTCCTCGTGCCCGCTGCCGTCGCTGCGCGAATGGGTTACGGCGTCGGGCGGTATGTCACCGTGCTCGTCGCGGCACTCCTCGCCTGGCGCGCCGTGGGCCTGGCCGCCGTGTTCCCGCTGCTGGCCGTCGGGGCCGCGTGGTGGACCTTCGCCGTCGTGATCCTCCTCCAGCCCCCCGCCCAGACGTTCTGCCGAACCATGCGGGACTACCGGGCTGCGGGGCGAACAGACCGCGCCCTCACGGAGCCCGCTCGACGATGACCTCGACCAGCGGAGCAGGCTCGCGGGTCACCCTCCAGTTCCATCCGGGACTGGCCGTTCGGCGGCGTCCTGGTCATCGAGGCGATGGCGCGCGCGACGGCGTCTACCGCCACCCGTTCGAGACCGGCACCTTCAACGGCGGGCTGACGGCCGTCGGCTTGACCCCGCCCCTCCAGTCGCCGCCTCAGCCCGGCCTGGCGCGCCGGGCCGTCAGACCTGGGGCGCGTCCGACGGGTCCTGGGCGGTCTCGGCGACGTCGTCCACTCCGGCGTCGCCCGTGATGTAGCGGTAGGCGAAGCCGGCGATCGCGGCCCCGACGATCGGGGCGACCCAGAACAGCCACAACTGCCCGAGGGCCCAGTCCCCGACGAAGATCGCCGGGCCGGTGGAACGCGCGGGGTTGATCGAGGCGTTGGTGACCGGGATGGACACCAGGTGGACCAGCGTCAGCGCCAAGCCGATGGCCAGCGGCCCGAAACCCTTGGGTGCACGGCGATCGGTCGCCCCGATGATCACGAACAGGAACCCTGCCGTGAGGACCACCTCGGTCACCAGGGCCGCGACCAGCCCGTACCCGCCGGGTGAGTGCTCGCCGTACCCGTTGGCGGCAAAACCGGACTCGGCCACCGAGAAATCGCTCTGGCCCGTGGCAATCACGTACAGCACCGCGGCGGCGGCGATCGCCGCGACGACCTGCGTGACGATGTAGGCGATGGCGTCCTTCGCTTCGAACCGCTTGGCGAGGACCAGCCCGACCGTCACCGCAGGGTTGAAGTGGGCCCCGGAGACATGACCCAGCGCGTACGCCATCGTGAGGACGGTGAGACCGAAGGCCAGGGACACCCCCAGCCACCCGATGCCCACGTCGGGGAAGCCCGCGGCGAGAACCGCGCTTCCGCAGCCGCACAGAACGAGCCAGAACGTGCCGACGAACTCCGCGGCCAACCGGTTGCCGAGCTTCATGTGTCCCCCTCGCGCACCTCAACGGCGCGCAACACGTCCAAGCACTGCAGGCACGGCGAGCCTAAAGCGGCCCCCAGCGGCGGGCAACACGTGGCCGCACGAGGCGCGGATCTCCCGCCCCTCAATGGTGCGGTGCGAAGCGCCCGCTATCGGCGCAGCTCGTCGAGGCGGGCGACGTCGAGGTCGACGTCGCCCTCGATGCCGTCGACGCTGCCCCACCAAGAGAACTGCCACACGGTCCACGTGCGGTCGGGGCGGCTAAGGAAGCTCACCAGCCACCGGGGGCGGTCCGAGCGGTCGAGCACCGGGTACTCGCCCTCCCAGTCCTCGCCGACGTAGAGCAGCGCATCGGTGCCCCACGCCTCCTCGACCACCGCGAGGAACGTGTCGAGCTCGGCCACGACCTCCTCGGCCGGCGGGCGCGCGCTGCAGTTCCCGACGAGCTCGAGATCCACCGCGGGCGGCAGGGCGCCGGACTCCGGCGGAGCCGTGCGCAGGAAGTGCGCGGCCTGCTCGCCGCCCGGCGTGCACAGGGTGAAGAAGTGGTACGCCCCGCGGGGCAGGCCGGCGTCGTCGGCGCCCGACCAGTTCTCGGCGAACCGGGAGTCCACCCACCCGGTTCCCTCGCTCGCCTTGAGGTAGGCGAAGTCGATCCCGTCGCCCGCCACCGCGTCCCAGTCGACGGCGCCCTGGTGGTGGCTGACGTCGATGCCGAGGGACTCGTTGGGGCGCAGCGCCGGGCGGTGGTGCGGGAACCAGAGGTACCACGCGGCCGCGAGCGCCGCGGCGACCAGGGCGAGCACCACGACGACGGCGATGAGCCAGCGGCGCCTGGCACGCGGGCGCGGAGGCGGTTCCGCCGACGAGTCGACCACCGGCGAATACTCCCCCACCGGCACAGCCCCGCGCCGAGGAATCGCGGGTTCAGCCCCGGCGCTCTCCCTACCGGAGCTTCGTCCACGTTCCTTCGGAGACCACCTCGACGGCGCCGTCGACGACCGCGATCGCCGTCTCCTCGTCGATGGCGTACGCGGGGACGCCGATGTCGGCCGCCCACCGCTCGGCGTGGGCCGGGGTGTTCGTCGGGAAGGCGTTGAGGTGCGGGAAGATCGCGAAGTCGACGACGCCGAGGGTGCGGTCGTCCGGCGCGGACGGCCACTCCACGAAGTAGTCACCGATCCGCGGTGTGAGCACCATGCTCCCGGCGCTCACACCCACCCACACCGTCTCGGTCAGCGAGGGCAGCAGGGCGGCCAGGCCGGACTCACGCATCCAGTGGCAGAGGTACGTCGCATCACCGCCGTCGACCAGGAGCACGTCGGCGGCCCGCACCCACGGGACCCACCGCTCCGCGGGGACGGTGGGCAACGCGGTGAGCTCGAGGACACCGAGCGACGCCCACCCCAGCCCGGACAAGTGCTGCGACCCGGGCTCGGCGGCGATGAAGCCGCGCACCGATGCGGGGCCGCACATCGCGTGGCCCCACAGCGCGGTCGGTACGCAGAGGGCGGCGCACTCGGAGATCGGCTTGCCGAGAAGGCGCACGAGCGCGGCGTGGATGCTGGGGTTCGTCACCCCGCCTGACGTGAGCAGGTACTTCACCGTGCCTCCATCGTCGGATGGACCGGTCGATCGGAGCAGCGCAGAACGGTTCGCCGTCGTCATGGACAGCGTGTGTCCTCCCCCCTTGATGGGCAAGACTGACGCCACGCGCGGGATGGAGCGGGGCGACGGGCGCCCGCTGATCGCCGTCGCCGTTCACCGGGACCCAGGAGCTGCCATGCCGATCGAGCACACCGTCGCCTTCCGCCTCTCCGCCGCTCCGGGCTCGCCCGAGGAGGCCGGCTTCCTCGACGAGGCACGCACGGCCCTCACCTCGATCCCCGGCGTGGAGGACTTCGCCGTCATGCGTCAGGTGAGCCCCAAGAGCCCGCTCGCGTGGCAGTTCCGGATGCGGTTCGCCGACCAGGCCGCGTACGACGCCTACAGCGCCCACCCCACGCACGTGGACTTCGTCGAACGCCGCTGGACCCGCGACGTCGCCGAGTTCCAGGAGCTCGACTTCGTCGCACCGGCCGCCTGACCGCAGCCGCGTCGACGTCTCATCGCCCCGAAGCACCGCCCCGACCTGCGGTGCCGCTGCGCGTCGGCAATCCTGGGGTGACGGACCGCCACCGACGGCGTGCTCCGCCCCCACCACGGAGGAGACGCGCGTGAGCGCACTGCGGGTCCTGTTCATCGGCGGCAGCGGCATCATCAGCTCCGCCAGCACGGCGCTCGCGGCGCAGCGAGGTGTCGAGCTCACGCTGCTCAACCGGGGAACCGGGCGGCGCGACGTCCCGGACGGCGTCCGCCAGGTCGTCGGGGACATCCGCGACCCGGACTCGGTCCGCGCGGCCCTAGGCACGGAGGAGTTCGACGCCGTCGTCGACTGGGTGGCGTTCACCCCCGACCACGTCCGGACCGATCTCGACCTCTTCGAGGGCCGCACCGGGCAGTACGTCTTCATCAGCTCCGCCTCGGCGTACCAGACGCCGGCCAACCGGCTGCCCATCCGGGAGTCCACGCCGCTGCGCAACCCGTTCTGGCAGTACAGCCGCGACAAGATCGCGTGCGAGGAGGTGCTCGTCGAGGCGTACCGGGACCGAGGGTTCCCGGCGACGATCGTGCGGCCGTCGCACACGTACGATCGCACCCTCGTCCCCTTCGACGCCGGCTGGACGTTCATCGAGCGGATGCGCCAGGGCAAGGAGGTCGTCGTCCACGGAGACGGCTCCTCGCTCTGGACGCTCACCCACCACACGGACTTCGCCAAGGGCTTCGTGCCGCTGCTGGGACACCCCCGCACCCTCGGTGAGGCCTTCCACATCACGTCCGACGACGTGCTCACGTGGGACGCCATCGCTCACGCCCTCGCCCGTGCGGCCGGGACGCAGGCGCGCATCGTCCACGTACCCTCCGACGTCATCGCCGCGCACGACGCCGAGTGGGGCGCGTCGCTGCTCGGGGACAAGACGCACTCGTCGGTCTTCGACAACGGCAAGCTGCGCAGCGTCGTGCCCGACCTCGTCGCCACCGTGCCCTTCGAGGAGGGCGCCCGCGAGATCGTCGCGTGGCACGACGAGGACCCGGCGCGCCGGAGCGTCGACCCGCACCACGACGCCCTCATGGACCAGCTCGTGGAGCGGTTCCGCGTCACGCGCTGACGAAAGGGGCGCGTCGGCCCACGGACCGGACCGCTGACGGGCTCCCTCGGCCACACTGGGCCCATGGGTGCCATGACGATCGGCGACTTTCGCGCGCCACGAAGCTGACGGCCAAGGCGCTGCGGTTCTACCACGAGACCGGGCTGCTCACGCCGTCGTCGGTGGACCCGCACAGCGGCTACCGGCGCTACGGGTCCGAGCAGGTGGCCGAACCGCAGGTCATCCGCGCCCTGCGCGCGCTCGACGTGCCGGTCGACGTCGCCCGGGAGGTGCTCGCGGCGCCCGACGTCGCTTCGCGCGGCGCTCGTCCGGTCGCACCTCGAGCGGATGGAGCGACGGCTCGCCGACACCGAGTCCGCCGTCGCCCGGCTGCGGAGCCTGCTCGCTGACGACCACCCACCGGCCGACCGTCGTGCGCCGCCGGGTCGAGCCCCGCTAGAGCTCGAGCAGCATCCGCGTGTTGCCCAGGGTGTTCGGCTTGACCCGGGCGAGGTCGAGGAACTCGGCGACGCCGTCGTCGTGGGAGCGGAGCATCGCGGCGTAGACGTCGGTGCCCACCGGCGTGCCCGCGATGGGCACAAAGCCGTGCCCGCCGAAGAACTCGACCTCGAAGGTGAGACTGAAGACGCGCTTGAGCCCGAGGGCGCGCGCCCGCTCCAGCAAGGTGCCGAGGACGTGGTGGCCTACACCGCGACGCAGGAATCGTCGGTCGACGGCGAGCGTGCGCACCTCGGCGATGTCGTCCCACAGCACGTGCAGGGCACCGCACCCGACGACGGTCCGCTCGTCGCCGTCCGGGACCTCGGCGACGACGAACTCCTGTATCGACTCGAAATACGCGACGAGGTCCTTGTCGATGAGGATGCCCTCGGTGGCGTTGGGGGCGACGATGTCGCGGATCCGGCGGGCGTCCGCCGGGAGCGCCTGGCGCACGACGACGCGAGGCTTGTCGCCGCCGTCGGGGCGTCCGCCGCTGCTGCTCATCGCCCTGATCCTTCCACGGGCGGCCCGAGTTGCTCATTGCGCAGGTCCGCAGGGCCGCGGGGGTGGGGCGGCCGCCGACAGCCGACCACGGCGGCCGACGCCCCGAGCCGCCCTCGACCGACCGTCCGGGACAACGTCCGCCCCCCGCGTCCGAGCAGTCAGACGCATTCCGCGCGCCGGCGACCCATCCGGACTCACATCGGCTCCGAACAACCTACGCGGGGGAACCGCAACGAGGGGAGCACGATGACGCACACGACCAGCACCACGTCCGCCCAGACCCATGTCCGCGACGTCCCCGGTGTGCCGGCCGCGCACGCGACCGGGCCGACGGCGCTGGCCCGACTCCACCACTACTTCGAGCGCACGTGCGACGCGCGGCCGACCGCAAGAGCCCTCGAGTGCGACGGGGAGTCACTCAGCTACCAGGCGCTCGACGAGTGGGCGAACAGGCTGGCGCACCACCTGCTGGACGGTGGTCTGCGGCCAGGGGCGCGGGTGGGGATCCTCGTCCCCCGGTCGGTGCCGATGTACGTCTCCGTGCTCGCGGTGCTCAAGTCCGGGGCCACGTTCGTCCCCATCGATCCCGCCGCACCAGCGGAGCGGGTGGCGTACATCGCGGAGGACTCGGACCTGGAGCTCAT
Source organism: Georgenia faecalis (assembly GCF_003710105.1). GTDB lineage: Bacteria > Actinomycetota > Actinomycetes > Actinomycetales > Actinomycetaceae > Georgenia_A > Georgenia_A faecalis. The sequence continues at coordinate 1,568,244 of NZ_CP033325.1, read as the reverse complement.
GCTCACCACGTCAGCGCACCTCGAGACCTGCGCGGAGCTCGCTGTGCCGGTGGTGGCGCTGGACCGTGCCGCCGGCGCCGTCGCCGTGCGTCCCGACGTGCGGCCGACCGTGTCGACCTCGGGCGACCCGACTAGCTACATCATCTACACCTCCGGCTCGAGCGGCCGCCCCAAGGGCGTCGAGATCGCCGAGTCGAGCATCTGCAACTTCATCAACATCGTCCCCCCGCTCTACGGCGTGAAGCCCTCCGACCGCGTGTACCAGGGCATGACGATCGCGTTCGACTTCTCCATCGAGGAGATCTGGCCCACCTGGGCGGTGGGAGCCACGCTCGTGGCCGGCCCCACCGACGCACGTCGCGTGGGCCCAGGGCTGGCCGACTTCCTCGAGGACTCCGCGATCACGATGATCTACTGCGTCCCGACGGTGCTGGCGACCCTGGACCGCACCATCCCCTCGATCCGCACCGTCAACGTCGGCGGGGAGGCCTGCCCCCAAGAGCTCGTCGAGCGGTGGGGCGGCGAGGGGCGGCGCATCCTCAACACGTACGGCCCCACGGAGACCACGGTCACCTGCACCTGGGCAGACCTCCACGTCGGCCACCCGGTCACGATCGGCTGGGCGCTGCCGACGTACACGGTCACGCTCCGCGACGAGGACCGCACCTCCGTGCCATTCGGCGAGGTCGGTGAGATCTGCGTCAGCGGTCCCGGCGTGGCGCGCGGCTACGTCAACCGTCCCGACCTCACCGCCGACCGCTTCGTCCCCGACCCCGACGGCCCCCCCGGGACGCGGATGTACCGCACCGGCGATCTCGGCCGGTTCCTGCCCGCCGGCGACATCGAGTACCTCGGCCGCGCCGACAGCGAGGTCAAGGTCCGCGGCAACCGCGTCGACCTCCAGGAGATCGAGAGCGTCATCCTGGGCGACGACCACGTCTCGGCCGCCGTCGTCACGCTCCTGCCCGCCACCGAGAGCGGGGGCGAGCTGGCCGGCTACCTCCTCCTGGCCGAGGGCGCCCCCCGCGACGGTGACCTCATCGCCCGGCTGCACGCCGAGCTGCGTCGTAAGGTCCCGCCCTACATGGTGCCCGCCTACCTGGAGATCGTCGCGGAGATCCCGATGCTCCCCAGCGGCAAGGCCGACCGGTCCAGGCTGCCGGCCCCCCAGGGGTCCCGCCTCGTCGCCGGAGACCACGACTACGTCGCCCCCGAGACGGCGACCGAGGAGCGGGTTGCGGCCGTGTGGGGGGACGTGCTGCGCCTTCCGGGCGGCTCGTTGTCCGTCGAGGCAGACTTCTTCGACGACCTCGGCGGCCACTCCCTCCTCGCGGCCACGGTGGTGTCCAGGCTCCGCGCGACGGAGAGCAACGCCGGCCTGTCCATCCGCGACCTCTACGCCAACCCCACGGTCCGCACGCTGGCACGCCACCAGGAGCTCAGCCTCCTCGAGCACGGAGGCGAGCCGGAGCAGGGCCCCCCGCCCCGTCCCGTGCCGCCCACCCGCTGGCGGGTGGCCGCGTTCGCGCTGTCTCAGCTCAGCTGGGTGTACAGCCTGCTGGTCTTCTTCATGCTGCCGATCGGGATCGTGTACAGCGTCCACGGCGGCGAGCCGAACCTCGCGATGCTCGAGCAGCTCCTGGTCCTCTTCCCGCTGTCCTACCTCTTCGGGCGGTGGGTGGTGCCGGTGGTCGGCGTGCGCCTGCTCGCCCGCGGCGTGACCCCGGGCACGTACCCGCTGTGGGGCTCGACGCACCTGCGCGTGTGGGCCACGCAGAAGGCCATGGTGCTCTCGCCCCTGACGATGCTCTCGGGGTCGCCCTGGGCGGCGTCCTACCTCCGCCTCGCCGGCGCCCGGGTGGGCGACGCGTGCCACATCGGCACAGCCGAGATCCCGCTGCCGCACCTCGTCGACCTGGGGGACGGCGCCACGATCGGCTACGCCTCCCACCTCAACGCCTTCGAGATAGCGGACGGCACTCTCACGATCGGCGCCATCACCATCGCCGACGACGCCGTCGTCGGCGCCAACACCGTCCTCGAGGGTCCTTGCGTGGTGGGCACGGGGGCGATCCTGCGCGAGCAGTCCCTCCTCCAGGCCGGTCAGCGGGTCCCGGACGCGACGACATGGTCCGGCTCCCCCGCAACGGCGCTGGACTCGGCGGGCGACCCGGTCTTCGACCTCATGACCGAGTGCTCCGCGGCGCCACGTCAGTGGCCGGTCCGGCTCCTGCCCGCCTTCGGCGCGGGCCTGGCCTTCCTCGAGCTGCTGCCCCTCCTGGCCATGGCACCGATCGTGGCCCTCGTCTGGTGGATGCTCCTGACCCAGGGCGTGGTGGCTGCCCTCATCGCCACCGTCCTGTCGGGACCTGTCTTCGTGGCCACGACCTGCACCCTCATCATCGGGGTCAGGCGCCTCGTGCTGCCCGCGACCCCCGTCGGCATCCACCACCTGCGCTCGCAGCTCGGGATGGAGAAGTGGTTCGGGGACAAGCTGCTCGAGCAGAGCCTTTCCCTCAACAACACCCTCTACGCCACCCTCTACACCCCCATGTGGCTGCGTGCGCTCGGCGCCCGCGTCGGCAGCGGTGCCGAGGTATCCACCATCGCCAACATCGACCCCGACATCCTCACCCTCGAGGACGGCGCGTTCGTCGCCGACATGGCCAGCGTCGGCAGCGCGACGTACTGCAACGGCCACGTCGCCTTCCGCCCCACCACCGTCGGGAGGCGCGCCTTCGTCGGTAACGCCTCCTTCATCCCCTCCGGCACCCACCTCGGCGACGGATCGCTCATCGGCGTCCAGTCCGTCCCCCCGGTCTCCGGTGCTGTCCCTGGGAGCTCCTGGCTCGGCTCACCCGCGATCTACCTGCCCCGCCGCGAGATGTACGACGAGTTCACCGAGGCGCAGACCTTCAGGCCGTCGGCACGCCAAGTGCGCCACCGCTACGTCATCGAGCTGCTCCGCATCGTGCTGCCGGCCTCGATGCTCGGGCTCTCCACGTTCGCCACGCTGCTGGCCGTCTCGGCCATCGCGACCACCGTCCCGATGTACCTGCTGGTCCTCCTCACGCCCCTCATCGCGCTCGGGGCGAGCCTCGCCCTCGTCCTGGCGGTCGCCGCGCTGAAGTGGACCGTCGTGGGCCGGTACCGCCGCCGGGTGGAGCCGTTGTGGAGCGGCTTCGTCCGCCGCACCGAGTTCGTGACCGGCATCTACGAAGCCGTGGCGGTGCCGGCCCTGCTCGCCGTGCTCGCCGGCACCCCCCTCCTCGCGCCCCTGCTCCGCCTCTTCGGCGCCCGCATCGGTCGCCGCACCCTCATCGACACCACCTACATCACCGAGTTCGACCTCATCGAGATCGGTGACGACGTCACGGTCGGCTCCCACGCCTCGCTTCAGACGCACCTCTTCGAGGACAGGGTCATGAAGATGTCGACCATCTCCCTCGGCGCAGGCGCGAGCGTGGGCTCGCGCGCCGTCGTTCTGTACGACTCCGCCCTGGGTGAGGAGAGCACGCTTGCCCCGCTGTCCCTCGTGATGAAGGGCGAAAGCCTCCTGCCCGGGACGTCCTGGCGCGGTATCCCCGCCGGACCCGCGCCACGGCGCACCCGCGTGAGTCCCGGCACCGAGCAGGCAGGAGCTGTCCGATGATCGACACCCGCCCCGAGGCGCCCCTAGCCTCTCGCCCCGTCTCCGCCCGCGAGGGCGTGGGTATCCCCCACGACTGCGAGGTGGCGACGGACGTCTCGGCCACGGGCACGGTCGCGGTCGGGTCGTCCGAGCGCCGGCTCGTCGGGGTCGACGTCGCGCGCGGCCTCGCACTCGTCGGAATGATGGCGGTCCACGTCCTCCCGCTGGTGGGGCCCGACGACGGGATGTCAATCCCCTGGGTCCTGGCTGCCGGCAAAGCCGCTGCACTCTTCGCCGTGCTGGCCGGGGTGGGCATCGCCTTCGGCAGCGGCGGACGTCGCCGGCCGTCGGGCCGGCGCCGGGACGCCGCGGCCGTCTCGCTTGTCGTCCGCGCCCTCATGATCGGCGCCGTGGGTCTCCTGCTCGGCTATGTCGTCCCCGCCGACCGCGCCGGAGTCATCCTCGCCTATTACGCGCTGCTCTTCGTGCTCGCGATCCCCCTGCTCGCCCTCTCCACGCGCGCCCTCGTGGCCATCGCCGCCACGATCGTCGTCGTCATGCCGGTGCTGAGCCACCTCGTGCGCGCGGCGCTCCCGGCAGCCGCCGGGACGAATCCCACCTTCACCGATCTCCTCACGCGCCCCGTGGAGCTGACGACGGAGCTCGCGCTGACCGGGACCTACCCCGCGCTGCCGTGGCTCGCCTACGTGTGCGTCGGGCTCGCGGTAGGCAGGGCCGCCCTCACCTCCCGCGGTGTGGTCGCGCGGATCGGCATCCTTGGCGTCGTCATCGCGCTCGCGGCGGGCGGCGGGTCCTGGCTCGTCATGAACGTCGCCGGAGGATGGCGCAACCTCGAGGCGACCGCCCTGCTCACCATGTCCGCCGAGGACTACACGGATCTCGTCGTGTGGGGTCCCTCCGGCTCGACGCCGACGACCTCACCCTGGTGGCTCGGCATCATGGCGCCGCACTCCTCGACGCCCTTCGACCTCGCCTTCACGATCGGCACCTCGCTGGCGGTCCTCGCCGCCGCCGTGCTCCTGGGCCGGGTGGCGTCCCGCGTGCTCGCGCCGCTCGCCGCCGCCGGCAGCATGACGTTCACGCTCTACGCCCTGCACCTGCTCATGGTCAGCTCACCCGTCCAGCCCCCCAGCGAGACCCTGGCGTTCGTGCTTCAGCTCGCGGTCGTCCTCGCCTTCGCCCTGCTGTGTAGCCGCCGGTTCTCTCGCGGTCCGCTCGAGGCGGCCGTGTGGCGGGTGACCCGCCACGTGCGCCGACGCGTCATGGAGGCGCGGGGCGGCTCCGCACACACCGGGAGCACCCCGAGCGCGGAGGCACCGACCGGGAGCACCCCGAGCGCGGACGCACCGGCCGGGAGCCCCGCCGCGCCGGCCGGTGAGGCGCCGCCCGCGCGTCCCGCACCGGAGTGGTCCGTCGGGCTCGCGCAGGCCCGCGCCGAGCGCGGGGCAACGTCATGACCTTCGGCGCCGATCGGGCAGCGGTCGAACCGGTGCGCCCGGTGCCCGCGCACCACCCGCGAGCCCTCGTCTACCGCGGTCCGGCGTCGTCCCCCGGGTGCCCCGAGGCCGTCGCCGACCTCCTCCGGGGCTCCTCGTGGAACTTCGACGTGGCGTACGTGGGTCCGCACGAGGCTCGCGATCTCGGCGAAGAGGTGCTGGCGCACGCGATGCTCTACGTGCAGCCGGGCGGCGGGGAGCTGAGGAGCGCCTACCGCAGGCTTCGGCGGCAGGCCCCGGCCGTACGCGCCTTCGTCCGTGCCGGGGGGCGCTACCTCGGGTTCTGCCTCGGTGGTTACCTCGCCGGCCACAGCCCCGGCTTCGACCTGCTCCCCGGCGACGCCGATCGTTACATCTCCTCCCGCGGCGCGGGCGTCACCGACGCGGAGGACACGGTCATCACCGTGCGGTGGCGAGGCGAGACGCGCCACGTCTTCTTCCAGGACGGCCCGTTCTTCGACCTCGACCCCACCCGCGGCCGCGCCGACGTGCTGGCCGTCTACGACAACGGGCTCCCCGCCGCTCTCATCACGCCGTACGGCGCCGGCGCCGTCGGGGTGGTGGGACCGCACCCGGAGGCGGCCCCGCACTGGTTCGCCGACGCCGGGCTGCGCCGGCCCGCGCGCGCGGCCGATCTCGGCCGCGACCTCGTCGACGCGCTCATGAGCGCATGAGGGCCCGGCCGGAGCGGCGCGGCACCGTCACGTGCGAGGTGTGGTGGGCGACGCCGTCGGGTGCGACCGCGCTCGCCGCGCTCCTCGAGGCCGCCGAGCACCGCCGGGCCGAGCGCCTGCGAGACCACGATCGAGCCCGGTTCGTCACCGCCCGCGCGCTGCTGCGGCTCGTCCTGGCCGCACGGACCGGCACGGCGCCGTCCGAGCTGCGGCTCGACACCACCTGCTACCGGTGCGGAGCGGGTCACGGCAAGCCGCGGCTCGTCGGCGGCGACGGATCCGTGTCCTTCAGCATCGCCCACTCGGGCGACCGGGTCGTCGTCGCCGTCGCGGACGGCACCGCGATCGGTGTGGACGTCGAGGTCGGGGCCGGAACCGGCGCCGAGGAGCTGATGAGCCTGGGCGCGAGCATCCTCGCTCCGGCCGAGCTCGCCGACTACTGGCGCCTCGAGCCGTCCCGGCGACCCCGCGCCCTGGCGGTGTGGTGGACCCGCAAGGAGGCCGTGCTCAAGGCGACCGGTGACGGCCTCACCGTGCCGATGCGCAGCCTGGCCGTGACCACCCCGGACGAGCCCGCCGCCCTGCGCAGCACGGGCCGTGCGCGATCCAGCACGGCGGCGATGGCGGTCCTGCACGACCTCGCGGCCGATGAGCGCACCGTGGCGTGCGTCGCTGCGCTCGGGGTCGCCTCCCTCACCGTCGTCGAACGCGACGGCGACCGCCTTCTGGCATCAGCGACCGCGCCGGCCGCTACCGGGCGCGCATGAGGCGCCAGCTCCTTCCGTCCCTCGTCGGCGTGCTCGTCCTCGGCGGGTGCGTCCCGCTGTCCGGCTGGCCCCCGCCCGACCCGGCTCGCCCTGTGGTCGACCTGCGGTTCGACGTGGCGCAGGACCTCCGCTCGGTTGTCGGGCGCGAGCACATCGACTTCACCCCAGACCTGCGCGTGTGCGAGCTCGTCTTCCGCGCCTGGCCGAACAAGCCCGCCACCGCCCGCGCCGGCAACGCGCTCGAGGTGACGGAGGTGCGGGTCGACGGGACGACCGTGGCTCCGGTCGTCCGTCCGGCCGGCGCGCCCGACGGGCACCCGGGGACCCTCATCGAGGTCCCGTTGCCCGCGTGCGTCGACGCCGGGGCCACCGTGCGCGCCGAGCTGTCGTTCACGCTCACGCTCGGCGAGGGGACCGACGAGCGCATGGGCGCGGGCACCGACGTCGCATGGTTCGCGACCGCCTTCCCGCTGCTCGCGTGGGAGCGGGGGCACGGCTGGTCGACGGACCCGGCCGTCGTCGTCGTCGGGGAGACGGCCATCAGCGAGACGTTCGACCTGCGCTCCCTCGAGGTCGCTGCGCCGTCGGAGTACGCGGTCATGGGCACGGGCGCCCCGATGGGCGAGGTGCCCGACGCGGTCGCCGGGACGACGGTCCACCGCTTTGCGGACCCCGCGGTGCGTGACGTCTCGATCACCGTCGGGCGGCTCGAGGTGGTGCACCGCGAGGTTGACGGCGTCCGCGTGCACGTCGGTGCGCCCGTCGGCGCGACGACGACCGCGGTCTCCCGCTGGGCCGACCGGGTGATGCGTTCCGTGCGGGACGTCGCCGAGCACCTCGGCCCCTTCCCCTACTCCGACCTGTGGGTCAGCGTGCTCCCGCAGCAGACGAGCGGCATCGAGGTCACGGGCGCGATCCAGCTCGGGGACCTCGACCTGGACGAGGACCGCTGGGTCGTCACGCACGAGGTCGCCCACATGTGGTTCTACGGTCTCGTCGGCAACGACCAGGGCACGGACCCGTGGCTGGACGAGGCCTTCGCCACCTTCGCGCAGGTGCTCGCCGACGGGAGTGCGGACGTGCCCGGTGCGCCGGTCGCTCCCGCGCTCACCGGACGGGTCGGGGCGCCGATGGACTACTGGGAGGGCTGCCGGCGACCGTCTGACGCCTACGTCGCCGGGGTGTACACCGCCGGCGGCGTGGCCCTCGTCGAGGCGCGCCGGGGTGCCGGCGCCGGCGACTTCGACGCGGCCCTGCGCGCCTACCTCGCGCGCAACGCGCACCAGATCGCTGTGCCCGCCGACGTCGAGGAGGCCTTCGCCCATCTGCCCCTCGTGCTGGCCACGCTCCGCGAGGCCGGCGCCCTCGCCCCCGTCGCACCGCTCACGGACGGGTCAGGACCATGTCACTGACTCGCCGCCACCTCGAAGTCGCCGTTGTAACGGGTGATCAACCAGCTCGGCTCCTCCTGCTCGGGCGCCGGGGTGAGAACGTAGGTCATCTCCTTCTCGACCTCGAAGATGACGCCCTCGCCGTCCTCCTCGAACGCCAGCGTCGAGCCGTGGTCGAAGGAGACGACCAGCAGCTCCTGCCCGGGCCCACCGGCGGAGTCGACGTCAACCTCGACGTCGGTGATCTCCTGGCTCCTCACCACCTGACCGTCCTCGGGAAGGGTCCACGGCTCGTCGATCCCGTAGTAGCGCAGAGCCCTCACCGCGTCGGCTGCCACCGGGTCACCGCCGAGGGCGTCGTCGACGAGCGCCTCCCACACCTGCGCCGCCTCCGGCGTGAGGCGGTCGAGGATCACGTCGCCGGCAAGGTCCTCCCTGCTGAACTCCTGGCGCTCCGGGTCCAGGAGCGCCGCCGGGAACGCCTCCGCGACGGCGAACGCCGTCAGCTCGGTGACGGCCTCGTCCACCCACTCCTGCCCGAACACAGCAGCGGCGTCCGGGTCGGCGTCCGCCGTCCCCACGTAGACCTCGGGCGTCACGTCGACCGGATCGGTCACCGTCCCACACCCGCCCAGCACGACGAGCGACGAAACGAGGAGAGCCCGATGACACACCTTCATGCAACAGCTCCTATGGATCGGATCGACCTCAACCACGCCATGTCGGGCCTCCGTCGAGGCTCCGCCAGAGTACCTGGGTGCGCGCCAGTGCGCCGTGATCTGGCCGGTCGCGCGGAGACGGCGAAGCGATGAGGCGCGTCGGGATCAGCCTGACGGGCGTGCTCGGGTTCCTCGTCGTCGCCGCCCTTCTCGCGGTCGTGGCGGTGGCGGTCCTGCGCGAGAGCCGTCCTGAGGCGGCGGCAGTGAGCACGGGCTGCGAGTCGCGGGCCGGTGTCCAGGTCACCACCACCACGGACTTCGCCCCGGTCGTCCGGGCCGCGGTCGACCGCCTCGCGGGCGACGTCGAGCAGTGCTCGTTCGACGTCATCACCGCCTCCTCCGCGGACGCCGCCGAGCGGATCGCCTCGGGGACCCAGGTCCCCCAGGTCTGGATCCCCGACTCCGGGATCTGGGTCGAGCGGGCGAGGCTGGGTGACGCGGGACCCGCACTCACCGTGGGTCCCACCCTGGCTACGACCCCCGTGGTCCTCGCCGTGCCTGGCTCGTTGGCGCCGAGGGCCGGAAGCCTCGCGGTGCAGCCGTGGCAGGACATCCTTCGCGGACCGCTCGCGTTGCGGGTCGGTGACCCCGCGGACTCCACGGCGAGCCTCCTCGCCCTCACCTCCGCGACCGAGGCCCTCACCGGCACGCCCCAGGGCGACCAGCTCCTGCTCACCTCGATCATCAGGATGTCGCGCCAGGCGGTGGCCGGGGAGGAGCTGCTCGCAGAGGCGAGCACCGACACCACGGAGGCCACCGCCGTCGCCGCCACCGAGCAGCAGGTCTTCCGTCAGCTCACCGACGCCACGGGTCCGCCGTTGGGCGTCGTGGTCCCCGCCGAGGGCGTGGCCCCCCTCACCTACTCGTGGGTGGTCATCCCCGGCGAGGACGAGGACGACGCCACGCGGGACGCGGTGGCCAGGCTTGAGCAGTCCTTGCTCGGCGTGGCCGGCGTCGTGGACCGCAGGGAGGCAGGATTCCGGACCGCTGACGGCGACGGCGCCCCGGACGTCCCAGCGGTACCCGCCGGCACGGCCGTGGTGTCGCCGGCGCCGTCTCTCGGCGAGGCCGAGGCGATCCTGGCGGACTGGGACGCCGCGGGGGGTGACGTCCGGGTGCTCGCGGTCGTCGACACCTCCACCTCGATGCTCTCCTCGGCCGGTGACCGCACCCGCATCGAGCTCGCCACCGACGGGCTCGGGTCGGCGCTCGAGATCCTGCCACCGACCTCGCAGGCAGGGCTGTGGATGTTCTCCTCGAACCAAGCCTCCGGCGCCGAGTGGACCGAGCTGGCCCCGATCGACACCCTCGACGCCGGGCGCGACGACGGCGGCACGCACCGCGAGGCGCTGCTCGCCGAGGTCGCGTCCCTCACGGATCGCACGGAGGGCGGGACCGGTCTGTACGACACCGTCCTCGCCGCCTACCGGGCGGTCCAGGAGGACTACGACCCCGACGCGGTCAACACCGTCGTCCTGCTCACCGACGGACGCGAGGACGAGCCTGGTGGGCTCACGCTCTATCGCCTCCTCGTCGAGCTGCAGGCGAGCGCCGATCCCGAGCGGCCGGTCCCCGTCCACATCATCGGCGTGGGCACCGACGTCTACGAGCACGAGCTTCGCCTCATCACCGAGCTGACCGGGGGGCGGCACCACCTCGCCAGCGACCCCGCCGAGGCCGGCACCGTCTTCATCGACGTGCTGACACGCCCCTTCCGCGCCGAGTAGCCCACGGTCTCGGACCTGAGGGGCCCCGCCCCTGGGCCACGAGGGAGGGGCGCCGTGCGGGCTGCGGACGCGACAGCGGCGCGCCGGCCCGGAGGCCGACGCGCCGCTGGGCACGTGCCCGCGTCCCTCAGGCTGCGGTGGCGAAGATGACGAGGTTGTCGACGTAGTCCCGGTTGTCGGGGTCGAAGGTGTGGCACGTGATGAGCCGCAGCTGTCGGTCGGGCACCGGCCCGTACACCTCGACGGAGGGGAACTGCGCCTGCCGGACGACGTCAGCGCGGTCCATGCGGAACGTGACCACCTCGCCGCCGCTCATCTCCACGAGGATCTCCGCACCGGGCTCGAGCTGGTCGAGGTCCCGGAACACTGCGCCGGCGACGCCGGAGTCGACGTGCCCGGCGATGACCGCGGGGCCGATGTCACCGGGGACCGTGCCACCAGTGAACCAGCCGGCCAGCTCGGGCACGACGGGAGGCTGCAGGACGCCCTCGCCGCTGCGGACCAGGTCCTCCAGCGAGGAGTCGACGCCGATGGCCGGGATCCGCACCCGCACCGGGACGTCCGCGGCCTCGGGGATGGGCTGGGGGCCGACCGGTGCGTCCGGGTCGGGCTCGCGCAGCCCGAGGTGCTCGTTCCAGGACCTTTCCGCGCTCGAGGTGGCACCGGGCGCACCGGCCGAGGACGGCGCTGCGTCCGCCGGCTCGGGCGTTTCCCCGGCCGGGGAGCCGGTGGCCTCGGTCGTCGGCTCCCCCACCGTGCGACTCGGCGCGCTCGCTCCTTCGCCGAGCACGGTGGCAGGCCCGATGAGGACGATGCCCAGACCCACGACGATCACCACCGCCAGCAGCACCGACGCGGTGATGGCCCCTGCGCGGCGCGTCACACCGTCGCCCTCCGCCGGACCACCACCAGAGCCGCACCGGCGAGGAGCACAGCTCCCAGCCCGAGGGCGGCGAGCAGGCGCAGCCGCGCCTGCTCGGCGTAGTACAGGCCGCCCTCACCGGTGGCCACACCTCCGGCGGGCATCTCCTGCGCCCCCGAGCTGTCCTGCACCGCGGAGATCGAGATCTCCCCGTCGCGGTCGAGCACGAACAGGGTGTTGACGCTGGCCGGCTCCAAGTCCACCTGCACCGTCCCGGACTGCGTCGTCCCGTCGACCTCGAGGGTCCACCGCCCGGCCTCCACCTCGGTGTACGCGGTGGCCGTGCCGAACTCGACCCCCTCGGCGATGGGCATACCCGTGTCGGTGGCGACGTCTACGGCGCTCGACGAGATCGAGGCCTGGATGAGCCGCACCCGCGCCTGGCCCGCCGCCGCAGGGGTGAGGTCGTCGGTGATGACGCGGGCGGAGAGGTCCTCGTTAAGTCCGACGGCAGCCGCCGTGTACGCCTGGTCACCGGAGATCTCGATGACCTGGGTGATCAACGGGTCCGTGCCTTCTGGGGCGCCGGCGGGCACCATCGCCACGGCGTAGGCACCGGCGGGCAGCCGGGAGTAGGTGGAGACGTCGCCGTAGGCGACGTCCTCGAGCTCGAAGCCCTCGGCGCTGTCCACACCAGTGAGCTCCACGTCCACCGCGGGGGTGTCCGGCGAGAGGTGCGCGAGGCGCACCCAGCCCTGGTCCGCCGTGTCCGCCGTCGCCGTCGTGGCGCCGGTCAGGGTGAGGCCGGCGGCGGCCACCACCGTGCCGAGGCCGATCAGTGACCGCCGGGTCGTCGTCCTGCTCATGGAGATCTCCTTCGCTGGGTTCACGCACTGCTCTGGTCTGTGCTGCCGTTCACTCACGCCGCATGCTCACTCCGCCGGGCCAACGTGCTCGGCGGTCTGCCCCACGCGCCGACCCGTGCACCTCACGGACGGCCACCACCTCGGCGCCGGTGGGTCCGTCCCTCGGGCACGCTGAGACGCGGCACGTCGCCGAGGCGCATCGCGACGACGTACGCCGCGGCGCGGACCGCCCCGTTTCGAGCCGGCTCGGTGAACCCGCGCGCGACGCGAACCTGCACGCGAGGCGCGGTGACGGTTGCGCAGGAGAGGTACCCACGACAGGGGTTCGTAGCCGAACGCGCTCCGGATGGGTCGAACCTCGGTCTTTCGCGTCGGACGTGCCCCGCGGGGTGATCGTTCCGCGCAGAGCAGGCCTCCGGACCCTCGCGCGGATGGACGACGACCAGCGCGCGGCAGGAATGCACGTCAGCGACGCCCACGCATCAGGGGGACCCCTTACACCTTGGCCCGCTGCGCGCCCCAGCCGGCCGCGAAGATGCCGGAACCGCGCAAGACCCCGTCGGGGTCGTGACCTCAGCGTCGCCGGACCGGTCCGCGAGCTCTACGTCGAGGGGTATCCCGGGCTCGACGAGCACGCCGTCACCGAAATCGGCTGGCCGATCTTCCGGGGGCGATGCCCGGCACCCAGCCGGGCGACCCGAACAAGGCCGCTGCCGCGTTCGTCACCGTCGCGCGGCGAGAGGCCGGTCCGCTTCGCCAGCAGGGTCGGGGCACCAGGTGCACCAGCGCACCCACGGCACCAAGCACCTGCACCACCCGGTCGTCGGTGCGCTCGACGTCCAGTTCGAGACCATGACCCTGCCCGGCGACCTCAGCCAGGTGCTCTACCTCTACACGGTCGAGCCCGGCTCAGCCTCGGCGGAGGCGCTTGCGCTCCTGGCGAGCTGGACGCAGTCCTCCCCCGCCGGCGCGCACAGGGTCCACCGGCAGGACACCCCCTGACGACGGGAAGGGCTGTGACCACCCCTATCGGTCGGCACGCCGTGACGAGTGCAGGATCCTGATGAGCAGCACCACGTTCAGCATGGCCACTGCCCCGGCGACCGCGATGAGGGTCCAGTCGAGGGGGGTGCCGATGCCGACGGCGATGCGGAGCGCGGGCGCTGTGGCGGTGAAGATCATCGCCACGAGACCGAAGATGTGCACGAGAGGCGACGGAAGTCTCCGCTCAGGGGTCGGCCGTTGATCAGACATGGGGGGCACCCTACTGCGCACTCAGCCGCGGGGGTCGTGGACGCTGCCGAGGAACAGCACGGCACCGGTCTCGCGGTCGCTGACGGTGAAGGCGAAGGGCCGGTCGACGAGGAACGGCGGCGGTCCCGCGGACTCCGTCATGACCCCGCCGGTGACCGCTGCGGCCTCGGTGCCCTCCTCGTCCACCCGGATGTAGGTCTTCTGCACGACGGTGTCGAGAAACGGGTTGGCCGGCGACATCGGGGTGAAGTCCCCGCCGCCGAACGCCGACTCCATACCGAGCGCCTGCAGGACGTCGGTCAGCTCCGCGTCCCACTCGAGCTCGAAGCGCGGCAGCGCGATCTCGGAAAGGGTTTCCGTCTGCAGGCTCTCGACGGCATCGCGCCAGGTTTCGGCGTCGAGGTCGTCGAGCAGGTCGTCGAGGGCCACGCCTTCGTCGGGCACCATCAGCTCCATGCCGAAGCGCCCGTCCTCGCCGTAGGGCAGCCGGAGCATCTGGAAGCCCTCACCGGCGGAGGTCTCCACCTCGGCGGCGGTGCGGTGCATCGTGGGGACGGCGACCTCCTCTCCGCTGGCCAGCGTGAACGGCGTGTCCCGGGTGTCGGCTTCGGCGAAGGTGGTGGTCCAGGTGCCGAGGAAGTACACGGTGTTGAGCAGCACCAGCACCGCCTGCGGGTCGGGAAGGTGGAGGTCGGCCGCGATCTCGTCGATCAGCTCGTTGGTCCGCGCGTCGACCCACTCGTCGATCGTGTCGGCGGAGTCCTGGGAGCCCAGGTCGAGGTCGTCGAGCGTCGCTCCGTACGCATCCTCCACGAACGACATGTAGTCGTCCTCGAACGGGTACCCCTCGTCCGCCCACAGCGAGTTCGCGACCTCGAGCGTGACGTCGTCGGTGTCGGCCAGACCGGCGAGCAGCGCCGCATTTCGGGTGTCCTGCGGTCCGTCGAGGCGGAGCAGGTCCGTCATCTCCTCGGCGGTGTCCCCGCCGGCGCCCGCCGCCACCATCGCCAGCAGCACCGACGCCGACAGCGGCGAGGTGACCGTGTTCTCGACGTCCTCCGCGACGGCGGTGTGCAGGTCGAAGCCGAAGGCGTTGACGCCGTCGGCCGCTATCGCAGCGTCCTCGGCGGACAACGGGAGCCCGAGGTCGGCGTCCAGGGCGTCCCCCGGGCCGTCGTTCACTTGTGCGCCGCCACACGCGGCGAGGACAAGCGCGAGCACAGGCGCGGCGGCAACGACTCTGAGGCGTTTCGGGTCCGTCACGGCGATCAGCTCTCCTCGGCAGCGTGGCTCTTGGCGGAGGCCTGAGCCCTTACCCGGAGAGTGTCTGGGCGCCCGCCGATCTTGCGCGGGGACGCCCACCGGCTCACGCCCTCGCGGTGCGGGATGAGCTCGGAGATCCCCGGAGCGACCTCGCACCGATCCGCTGTCGCGCCGTGTGGGCGCTGTCACCGGAGGCCGCCTGTGCGTGCGTAGTGTGCACTTCACTATTCGTAGCGTCGGAGCCGATGGTGATCCGGCGCCCTTGAGAAGGAGCCACGATGCGGGCCTCGGCAGCGACGATCTGGCAGACCGTGCACGCCGAGAGGCGCCGGCTTGCCGCGGATCTCGCCGGGTTGCGCGACGACCAGTGGCGGCTCCCCTCGCTCTGCCCGGGGTGGGATGTCCACGACGTCCTGGCGCACCTGGTGAGCACAGCCCGAACCGGGCGCGTGAGCTTCGTCCGTGACCTGCTCATGGCGCGGATGGACTTCGACCGCGCCAACGAGAACGGGATCGCCCGGCACAAGAGCCAGGACCCGCGGGCCACGCTCCAGGCGCTCAAGAAGGCCGCTGACCTGACGCGGACCCCGCCGGTCAACCTCGCCACCCGTCTGGTCGAGGCCGTCGTGCACGGCGAGGACATCCGCCGGCCCCTCGGCATCGCGGGGCGGTACCCGGAGCCCGCGATCGTGCAGGCCCTCGGCTACCAGCTGCGCACCCCCGTCTCCTTCGGCGGCGGGCGCGAGCGCGCTGCGGGCCTGCGGCTCATCGACCGGAGCACCGGCGCGGCCTGGGGAGAGGGCGACGCCGTGGAGGCCGATGGCATCGACCTCCTGCTTGCCGTCTCCGGGCGCCGCGTGGACCAGGAACGCCTCGTGGGAGCCGGGGCGTCCCGGCTCGCCTCCACCACGCCGGGCGCGCCGACGACGGGCTCGGGAGCGCAGCGATGACGACGGGACCGGACGCCATGGCGTGGAGCGATGACCATCTGTGGGCGCTGGCGCGGGCGGAGCGGGCCGCCCTGGCGGAGGACCTCGCGGCCCTTAGCCCGGAGCAGTGGCGACACGCCACCTTGTGCGGGCAGTGGGACGTCGAGCAGGTTGTCGCGCACCTCACGGCGGCCGCGAGCACAGACCGGTGGCAGTGGCTGCGGAGCATGGTCGGCGCGCGGTTGCGTCCCGACGTGCACAACGAGCGGCGGCTCGCCGAGCACCGCGGCCGCACACCCGCCGCAACCCTCGACCGGTTCCGTGCGGTGATCGGCAGCACCACGGCACCGACCGGCCACACCCCGGCCTACCTCGGCGAGGTCGTCGTGCACGCCCAGGACATCCGCCGTCCGTTGGGGCTGCCTCGGACACCGAGCGTCGACGCCCTGACGCCCGTGGCGGACTTCTTTGCCCGACGCAACTTCGCCGTCGCCAGCCGCACGCACGCCGCCGGGCTGCACCTTCGGGCGGACGACGGGCCGTTCGCGGCGGGCTCCGGGCCGCTGGTCACCGGCTCGACGCTCGCCCTGGTGATGAGCATGGCCGGCCGCGGCGCCTACCTCGACGAGCTCGACGGACCTGGCGTGCCGACCCTGCGCTCACGCCTGGACGACGCCCGAGCCTGAGCCGGACGCCGGGAGCGTGGCCGCTACTCCCCCGCCGTCACTCCGCTGGGGCGGCGTCGAACCCCGTCATGCGGATCAGCCTGGCCGGGACACCGGCCACCACGGCGTTGGCGGGCACGTCCTTGGTGACGACCGCCCCGGCCGCGACGATGGCGCCGTCGCCGATGGTCACGCCGGGCACGACCGTCACCCGGGCCCCGAGCCACACCTGTCGTCCGATCACCACGGGTGCCGGGATCATGTCCCCCCGGCGTTCCGGGTCGACCGCGTGGTTGACGGTGACCACCGTGCTCCCGTGCCCGATCAGCGTCCCCTCCCCGATGGTGATGCCTCCGGCGTCCTGGAAGGTGCAGCCCATGTTGATGAACACGCCCTTGCCGAGGGTGAGGTTCTTGCCGAACTCGCAGTAGAACGGCGGGAAGACGGTCACCGACTCGTCCACCCGGCGCCCTGTCAGCGTGGACAGGAAGCCGCGGACCTCCCCGGGCGTCCAGTACGCCGCGTTGAGCTCAGTGATGACCTGCAGCGCCTCCTGGGACGCCTGGAGCATGAATCGGTGCTGCTCCGAGCCGGCCTCGCCGCGCGCGGCCGCGCCGCGGGGGCGCGGATCTTGCCGTGCTAGGACACGCCATCCGCGGGCGCCCCTAGGCGACTCAGCAGGGGCACCAGCGCTTCGCGCGCGGCACCGAGCTCCCCCGCCTCCTCCCACAGCTCGCGCCACTCGGAGCTGGCACCGAGCACTCGAGTGACGGCCAGCACGGCGAGCGCCCGCACGCCGTCGTCGAGAACGACGCCCTCGAGAGCAGTCGCGCTCGGGCCGTAGCTGCCTAGTTGCGGCCCGTTCGACTGGGCGGCGGCCACCAGGGCCCCTGCGGCAAGAGCGATCTCCGCCTCCTCGCTATTGACGTAGCCCTCGGCATGCGCGACGGCGGCGAGCGCATCGCGAATCATCGCCGGCCGAGCAGCCGCATCGGCGTCTGCGACGTCGCCCGCCCAGTCCGCAGCGTTGTCATTGTCGAACGGTCCGGTTCCCCAGGTACCCATCGGGCAACCGTAGTGTGCAGGAGGGCGGACAGATCGCCCGCGCCATGAGGTCTCGCCCCCCCCCCCAACCGGGGCCACGTCATGACCTGGCGCGGCACGCCGTCGGCGAGGTCGTACGTGATGCGGGTGAGGGCGCCACGCAGCGAGCGCCTCGCCGCATGGTCTGCCTCCTCCGCGGGCAACGGAGGCAGTTACATAGGCGTATGGAGAGGACGAAGCACATCAATCCCGAGTCGCTGCACTCCAGTCCCGCCTTCAGCTGGGTGGTGCGCGTGCCGGCTGGGTTCGACACGATCCACGTCGGTGGGCAGAACGGCGTCGGTCCCGACGGCGCCGTGGTCGGCCCTGGGATGTCCGAGCAGACGCACCAGGCCCTCGCCAACCTGCGGACCTGCGTCCAGGCCGCCGGCGCCGAGGTCACCGACGTCGTGAAGTGGACGATCCACTACGTCGAGGGCGCCGACCTGCAGGCGGGTCTCGCGGCCTTCGGCCAGTTCTGGCCGTCCGAGGCCGCGCCCCCTGCGATCACCGTCCTGAAGGTCTCTGGCCTCGGCCCGCCCGGCGCACTCGTGGAGATCGACGCGGTGGCCGCGGTACGGGGCTGAACGAGCAACCGCCCCATTTGGTCTCACATTTGGTCTCACCACTGGTGCCAGCGGCAAGCAACGGCGCCCCGCGCGACTTGTCACGCCCGCCTTACTAGCCCCTCGCCTACAGGACACCGGTGTCGGGCGCGCCGGGCGCGCGCGCCGCGCGACCGTCCCGAAATCAGCGCGAGACGCGGAGTGCTGGCACCTACCATCGCCTCATGCGCATGAACTTCCGACTCGGCTAGCGATCCGCTAGCTGAACGTGGCTCCGCCCGCGGCTAGCGATGCGAGGACCGACGAGACGTCCGTCCTCGACCGCTACGTGGAGGATCCGTCATGCCCTCGGTGCGCTTCGGCGCCGCGGCTGCCTCGTCACTCGGCGCGCGTGATCGCGCGCGGGTAGTCCGAGGCCACTTAGCGGCGCTGCCAGGACACTGCCGATGGCCGTGCCGCGGCGCCATATACCCCGCCCACGGAACCGGTAGCGGCACACCCTGCTGCCATCGGCGTGCGGGGGCTCGCGATGAGATTTGAGCACGCGCCCGCAGCCCACTACGGCGACTTCGCGAGCGGCGACGTTCTGTACTCGGCTCCCGGCCACCCGGGGTTTCCGGTGCGGCTCACCCTCGAGTTGTTCGAGCGTGCTCGTCTACTCACGGGACGATCTCGTGTCGGGGTGTGGGACCCGATGTGCGGAGCAGGGGGGATCGTCACGACGCTTGGGTTGGCACGAGGCGAGGCGATCACGCAGATCCTCGCCACGGATATCAGTGGCGACGCCACAACGCTGGCGGCAAAGAACCTTGAGCTTCTCACCGAAGAGGGGTTGCGGCGACGGGCCCGGCTGCTCGCGAAACGTTCCGACGCTCGAGCTGAGGTCGTCGAAAGGCTGCGCGAGCGCAGGCGAGGCGCATCACCGATCACGACCCATGTCTCGGTCCTGGACGTGACGCGCACGATCGACGTGGGGCTGCTCCCGCTCGGCGGTATCGACATCGTGATCGCCGATCTCCCCTACGGCGGCCAGACGGCCTGGAGCTCGGGCGCCCAACACCCGCCGTTACAGATGCTCCAACATCTCCGAGCTCATCTTTCCCGCCACTCGGTGATCGTGCTGTGCTCAAACCGCCGTATGGACTTCGCAGAATTGCCCGGCTCCCTGCGGACGTTCAAGCACGGCAAACGGATCATCAAGTTCTACCGTGGAGACGCCTCGTAGGTGAGTCAGGAAGAATGGAAGCACGGTCAACGTCGTCGGGAATCTTGACCCCGAAGTCGTCTCGATGGGCCGAGGACCACCGTATGGGTCTGGCGGTGAAGACCGAGCAGACCGCAGACGCCTTCGTGCCCCTGGGTCTGCGACGACGGTCCTGCTCTGGTCTGCCACGTTTCTGGTGAACTTCGCCCGGCTGCCGCTCCGCGCCTACATGCGCCGACGACGCTGAACGCCCAGGCATCTGCAGGCCCACGTCAGACCGTGGCCGACCGGCTCCCCCGTCGGCGTTGCCGGTAAGCCCTGGCCTTGATGACGTCGCCGCACTCGCCCATCGCACACCAGCGTCCTGACCGGTTGCGCGATGCGTCGTAGAACACCCACTGGCATGCCGGGTTGCCGCACGCTTTGAGCCGCTGCCACGTTCCGGCGACGTGGGCCTCGCACACGATGACCAACAGTTCCGCCACTGCGGTGGCGACCCCGTCCGCCGTCCCCGGCGCCGACGTCAGCCGTGGGTGCGACGCGCCGTCGGCTTCTACGACGAACGTGACCGTGAGCGGGTGCCGGGCGGCGAGCACCTCGAGCGCCCCGGTGTCGCCCGTCGTCAGGTAGGTCCGTGACGCGTCCCGGAACGCCACCAGCTCCGCCGGGCCGTCGGCCAGGCGGTCGACACCGTGGAAGCGGTCGTCGGTGTTGAGCAGCCCACGCACGACCTCAAGCGGCTGGGGGGCGATGCCCGGGCCGCCGCCCTCGCGCACCCACGCCTCGAGCAGTCCCGCCACGGCACGCTCCTAAAACCCATTGACGCCACGTCCGACACGGATGATAGTCGTCACCACCATACGCAGTTCACCGGTGACGCACCCGTCGACACGGAGAGGTAGTCATGTCCCCGATCGAAGAAGTGGCCCCCGAGCGGCCCGGGCGGGTGCGGGTGCACCGAGTACCGACCCGCCTCGGCATCCTCGCCGTCCACGAGCACGCCTCGCCCGACCCCCATGCCCCGGTGGCCCTGCTGTGGCACAGCATGTTCGCCGACTCCTCCTCGTGGGCGGAGGTTGTCCCCCTCCTGACGCCGCATCGTCGACTGCTGGTGGTCGACGGTCCTGGGTACGGCGAGAGCGCGCCGCTGACACGGGTGAGCAGCATCGGCGAGTGCGCCTTGGTGGGCGAGGCGCTGCTCGACCATCTCGGCCTGGTCTCGGTCGACTGGGTCGGCAACGCGTGGGGCGGGCACACCGGGATGCACCTGGCCGCCAGGAGTCCGGAACGCATCCGCTCACTGGTGACAATCAGCGCGCCGGTCAACGCGCTGTCACGGTCGCAGCTGCGGCAGGTCCGGCTGCTCACGGCGCTGGTGGCCACGCTGGGGCCGATCCGCCGGATCCGCGACATCATCGCCACGGTGCAGCTGGCGCAGCCCCGCGGTCCCCACCGCGCGGTCCTGGATGCCGCCCTCCGCGGACCGTCGCGGCGGAGCGTGGCCATGACGGTCCGCTCCTTCATCCACCGACGGAAGGACCTGTCCTGGGCGCTGCCGCAGATCGTGGCGCCCACCCTGGTCGTGGCTACGGACGACCGCTACGACTGGACGCCCGAGCTGGCGAAGGTCTCCGTCGACGCCCTGCGGGACGGCTCGTTCGCCACCATCACCGGCACGAACATCGTCGCCCCGCTCGAGCAGCCGGCGGCCACCGCCGCCGTCATCCGCGCGTTCTGGACCGAGCGCGCAGGGGACGCCATGTAAGTGGTCCGGGTTCGGCCGCGCTCGACGCCGATCCCGGCGTCCCTGGCCACACACCGCCAGCGTCCCGATCGAGGCGGCTGGACGCGCCTGCTAGCTCAATCCGCTGATGCGAGCGCCGACGGCGTCGCCCACCCGGGTGGGCAGCACGGCTTTCATCGCCATCATCACGTGAGCGTTGGCCCCGGCCAGGTAGCGCGCTCGCGGGTGTCGCGCCTCGAGGGCACGTTGGACGACTCGAGCGACCGCGTCCGGGGGGATGGCCTGGGACTCGAGGCGCCTGACTACCCTGCGCAATCCGGCCGTGTGGCGGCTGTAGAGGTCCCGATGGGCCGGTGACATCTGCTCGTCCATATCGTCGATCATCGTGTGGATCCCCCGCCAGGTTCCAGTGTCGGTCGGGCCGGGTACCACCACCGACACGCCGATGCCCCAGGGCCGCACCTCCGCCCGCAAGGCGTCGGCGAGTCCCTCGACGGCGAACTTGGAGGCGCAGTACGCACCCTCCAGAGGAACAGCCATTCGACCGCCGGTCGAGGAGATGAACACGATCCGCCCACGGGCGGTTCGCAGTCGTGGGAGGACGGCTTGCGTCACCGCGACCTGGCCGACGACGTTGACATCGAGCTGGCGCCGCAGGTCCACCAGCGACACGGCCTCGATCGGGCCCAGGACGCCAATGGCGGCGTTGTTCACCAAGGCGTCGAGGCGGTCGGGCAACTCGTCGGTGAGAGCGTTGACCTGCTCGTCGTCGGTGATGTCGAGCTGGATCGGCTTGATGGTTCCGTCCGCTGCCACGAGGCGTTCCCGACTGGCGTCGTCGCGGACGCCGGCGAAGACCGTCCAGCCGGCGCGGACCAGTCGCAGGGTGATCGCTTCCCCGATGCCGCGTCCGGCCCCCGTGACGAGTGCTGTGCGCATGGTCGCCGCTCTCCTTCGCCGTCTTGCCCAGCACGACCAACGTACTACTGTCGTAGTGCGGTGTCACTACCTTTATAGTGACCAGCGTGACGTCGCTCCGTGACCGCGCCCTCGATGCCGCCGTCGAGCTGCTCGGTACCCAAGGCCTGAAGGCGCTGACCCATCGGCGAATCGACCAGCATGCACAGCTGCCACAAGGGTCGACGTCGAACTACTTCCGAACTCGCGACGCCCTGCTCAACGGGGTGGCGGGTGCCATCGTCGAGCAGGAGATGGCCGCCGCCGGCCCGGCGTTCGCTCCCAAGTCGGCCGACGAGTTCCTCGACGCCCTGGTGGCGCTCGTCGACCGCGTCACCCGCGACCAGCGGACGGAGACGACGGCGCGGCTCGTCCTGTTCATGGAGGCGAGCCACGACCCATCCCTGCGCGACGCCCTGTGGCATGGCCGGGCCCTGTTCGCGGCCGCCCTCGAACCTGTCTTACGCGGCCTGGGTGCCCGTGACCCCCACACCTCCGCCGGGGCCCTGATGGCGTGCTGCGAAGGACTCATCCTGCACCGCATCGCCCGGCACGACGACACCGACGTCCGACCGTTCCTCGACCTGGTGATGAAGGGCGCGCTGGCCTGATCGTCCGCGATCACCCGCGCACCAGCGTGCCGCCGGTTCGCGACCGTGCCGCCGGTCGCACGCTGGGCTGGTACGCGCTCATGCCGCTGTGCGCCCGCGGTCGACCCGCGCGCTGACGCTGCCTGGCACGCACAGCTCCAGTCGACTACTGCGGCTCGCCTCGCCGGAAGTCGCAGGCGGCTCGCGGTCAGCCCAGCGGCTCACGCCTTGTCTGGAGCCCGCGTCCGCAAACTGACGCGCGTGCGAAGCAGTGAGCCGGCAGCAGCTGCTAGAAGTGCGCCAGTGGCCACGACGACAGCAAGGTCGTGGCCGAAGCGTGCGAGCCACCCAAGCATGCCGGGCAACGCAGGGACCACTCCGTCCTCCGGCGCCCCAATCGCTAGTCCAAGTGCCACCAGACAGGTGGATGCGCCGCCGGTCCACAAACCCACCCTGGGGTACCGCGAGCCGAGAAGCGCGGCGACAGCGGTGAACACCGCTATCGAGATCAAGTAGGACTCGCTGTACGGCTGGTCCGCGGAGAAGTACACCCAGTTCCGCGCGAGCTCATTCGTCAGTGGTACGGCAAGCAAAGCGATCGCCGCCCCAGCGATCGCTGACTTCAAGCGCGACCGCCGATGTACGGCCGACCTATCGGTACCCGTCGTCACCACCGTGTGACCCCCTCCGTCTGGGATTCCTCCCTGCCAACATAACCGCCGCGATCACCAGGCCGCAGCGATCGGCGCACATTACGCGTCTCAAAGGTCACAGCCCGCTCGCCGCGCCACTGCAGGAGCCGGATGAGGGGCGGGCCGTCGACTAGGTAACGGGCTTCGCGTCCGTCCGTTGGGTCTCCGGTCTGGTGGAGACGTGGAAGGGCCGGGGTGCCGAATGGCCTCGCGGTGATCTTCGCGGCCATCGGTGGGCACCAGCCAAGGCGCTCGGGTTCGGTGATCGCTGCCCACACCTCCTCTATCGGGACGGCGAGGTGGCGCTCGGTGATCGAAGCGCACACCTGCGGCCAGTGGCTCAGGGCAGGGGTCGCCTCCTCGTGCAGCAGTCCCCCGTTTTGCAGTGGGAAGTCCGTGGACGGTCAGCCGATAGCCCGATCGGGTACTCCAGTCTGCCCACACCGCTGTCCAAGCGGAGGGACATCTCCAGCAAGCGCCAGTCGACCATGGGGATGACGTATGCGGTGGCCGTCTTGGCGCCGCTGAACGAAAGGCAGTAAGCCATGTCGACGTCGGAATCGGCGAGAGTCCGTCCCGCCCCAGGGAAGTCCACGGTGCAGATGCTCAGCGCAGCTGACGTGATTCGCATTCACGAGGTAGCGATGGGGCAGTTGATCCCCGCAATCCATAATGGGTTGCCTTACTCCGGGCTGCTCCGGCATGCGTGCTGGTTGTCCTACGAGGTTGGGCTGATTGCGGACGATCGGCTCGCACTAGCGCCGCAGGCGCTGAGTGAGTTCTCGGCTCAGATCCGCGAGCCCGGGGCGCTTGAGCGGCTCCCGCTCGCGCGACCATGGAAGCGCTACGTCACCGCGGTCATTAGCGCTGGCCACGACGCGAAGGATGTCGATGACCTCAAGCGGTCGATAGCCGCGGTGAGGCGGCCGGAGATCACCAATGAACTTGAGCAATTCTTGGGCGAACTCCTGCCCGGCTTCGCCGCGTCGTCGGCTGAGACGACACTTTCGGCGAGTTCCGAGGACGACGGTGGCGATACCGATGGGGGAGGCGATGTTGACTGGGGGGAGGTCCTCGAGGAGGACGTGACAGGCGCGGTCGTCGGTGCTCTGTCTGGTTTCGCGGCGGTTGGAGTCGTGGCGGTCCTCGGCGGGCCGGCGGGTGGGGCTGCGACTGCGGGTGCCACCGCGGGAGCAGCTGTGGTCGGGGGCGTCGTGGGATCAGGCGTGGAATACCTTGAGCGGGACGCCGTCCGGGACGCGAAGATTGCCGTCACCGAGTCCGACGGGAACAACCCGTGGGTTCCCGGTGAGGGCGCCGACGGCGACGGCGGCGGCCGTTGGCACGATGGCGATGGCTACGGATTTGGGTAGCATCTCCGAGCCCTGATCCACCAATCGGGTCCGGGGGTGTGAGCGGGGCGTGTCTCAATACGAGGCCCGCGCTCGGAGCGACATTCACATGACGGAGCGTGTCCCAGGACGTCGGTCGGGGTCCTCGACGTGCACTCCTACCCGCGGGCCGAGGTGGCACTGCTCTTGGAAATGCCCGTCTGCTCAGCGACCTCCGTCAGCGTCATCCCCCGGCGCGCATGCACCGCCTTGAGCCGGGTCGGTACGTGCTCAGTCGATGCGGACGACGACCCGTCCTAGCGGCTGGCCGGACATGAGGTGGCGCATCGCCTCTGGCACCTGGTCCAGGGAGAAGATCGAGTCGAGCACTACGCGCACTTGTCCCGTCTCCATGAGGCCCGCCAGCGTGCCCAGCGACTGCCGCTTGTCTGATGACGCGAAGGACCCGCCGCGTAACTGGGGGGACACGGCCGAGCGCGCCACTAGTCCCAGGAGGCGCGGGATGCTGCCGAGCCAGCGGTGCCCGATCGCGCCGAATGCGTCGTGCCCGATCAGGACGTAGCTCCCCCGCGGGTGCAGTGCACGGCGTATGGCCCCGAAGGAGTGGTTGCCGGGCACGTCGAAGATAAGGTTCCACTGCTCACCGCTGCGCGTGAAGTCCTCTGACGTGTAGTCGATGACTCGGTCCGCGCCCAGGGACCGCACGAGTGCGAGCTTGCTCGCGTGGTCGACACCGGTGACCTGCGCGCCGTAGGCCTTGGCGAGCTGTACAGCGATCGCGCCGACGCCTCCCGCGGCACCGTTGACCAAGACTCGCGACCCGGAGGGCACCCGGTGCTGCGGCAGGTTGTTCAGAGCGATGAGCCCGGCGGTCGGCACCGCGGCCGCCTCCTCGAAGCTGACGCCGGAAGGCTTGAGCGCCACCCCTTCCTCGGGGGCGGTGGCGTACTCGGCGAATGCACCGCCGTTGCTCCACTGAACACCGCGAACGGTCTCCCCGAAAACCGCGTCACCCGGCTTGAACCTGGTCACCGCGCTGCCGACAGACTCCACCACCCCAGCGACGTCGGTCCCGGGCACTCGCTCATGGGGGCGTCTGATCCCGGAGCCCATAAGCCGGAGCACCACCGGCCGGCCAGCGACGACGTGCCACACATCCGGATGCACGGAGGCTGCCCGGACCCGGACCAACACCTCGTCCTCGGCCGGCTCCGGCCGGGGGACATCGCTCAGGTTGAGACGGTCGACGGAGCCGTAGCCGCTCTGGACGATCGCTCTCATGGTCGGACCGTAGTGGACCGGCTTCCACTCGAACGGGCGACCGCGCTTCGGAAAGGGCGATGCCGGCGTGATGTTGACGGTTGTCATGGCTGGCTCCTTGGTCGCAGCGATGCGGTGTTTGGGGTCGGCGGTTGGCGATCGTCGTCTTGTGACTTATCTGGGTGCAGTGCGGCGCGCGGGGTGCGGACGCCGACGGTCAGTAGGTAGCCGAGCAACCAGATTTCCGCGATTGCGGGGACGATCGTGAAGAAGACGTGAATCTGTCCCGCGAGGTCGGGGAAGAGGAAGGCGACGACCACGTCTGCCAGGTAGCTGACCGTCGCCACGACGAGGACGATGCCGAGGGGCTTGGGAAACAGCCGCGACCGGTAGGCGAGGTAACCCAGGGGCGTCAGCCACAAGGCGAAGAACACCTGGGCAGCGCGGATGCCGTAGTGCTCGATCTCCAGTAAGAGCAGCACGAGTGCATCTGTCTCGGCTTCTCCGAACGCCGTCACGTAGGTGTCGGTGGTCGCTGCCTGCAGGGCAACGAACATGAAGACGGTGCTCGTGGCCTTGATGCCGGCCGCGATCACCACCGGGAGCACCATCAGGCGGGCAGCGTGTTTGCCGACGTGTTTGAGCAGCACGTAGAGAGTCACGGCGGTCAGAACGAAGAAGACCGCGTCCGCAAGATGAGCGACCACCCCGAGCCGGACCAGTCCAGGGTTGGCTGCCAGGTTCCCTGACGTGGCTCCCGCATCTCCTGCGACGTAAAGGGAGGGTCCCAAGTAGCCCTCGGAGAACCCGCCGGTGATTGCGACCGCGAGGTAGAGGATGCCCGCGACGCGGCCGAGGCGCTTGAGATCGGTGGGAGGAACGCCGGGGGGTTGTTCGGTGAAGATGCTGCTTTGGACGCTCATGGCGCCCTCCTTCTGCTCGCGGAGGCCTTTGGGATGAGTACACCGTATACACTGGTGCGTACGCTGTACGCTCGTCAATAGCGTCGCAGTCCGAAGACCTTGGAGCTACGAAGGAGAATCGGCCGGTGACAACCTCGAAAAACCGTGCGTCCGGACATGCCCCGTTGACCCGGGAGCGCGTGCTCCGCGCCGCGATCTCTCACGCCGACACCGTCGGGTTGGAAGGCCTCAGCATGCGTGGCCTCGCCGGGGTGCTGAAGGTGGCGCCGATGGCGCTCTACCGTCACGTCGCCAACCGCGAAGACCTTATCGACGCGATGATCGACGTCGTGTTCGGTGAAGTCGTGCTGCCCTCGGGGGGTGCCGACTGGAAGACCGCCATGCGCGAGCGCGGCTTGTCGATGCGCGACGTGCTGACGCGGCACCCCTGGGCCATCGGCCTGATGGAGTCGCGGCGGCATCCGGGGCAGGCGAACCTGCGACACCATGACGCGGTGATCGGCAAACTCCGCAGCGCCGGGTTCGACGTCGCGATGGTTGCGCACGCGTACTCTCTGCTGGACAGCTACATCTACGGTTTCGCTATGACGCAGGTCCGGATGGCGGTTGAGACCCCGGCGGACATGACCGCAATGGCCAATGACATGTTCGAGCCCTTTCCGCTCAACGAGTACCCCAACCTTGCCGAATTCGTGAACGACCACGTCATGGCGGCGGGATACCAGTACGTCGACGAGTACGGGTATGGTCTCGACCGCGTCCTAGACGCCATCGAGAGAGCATGGGCCGACAGCGGATCTTAGGAAGCTCGCACCCACCCTCATGACCTTCCGTGCAGGGCAGCGCGAGGCCGGGAGGCTTCCTCGTTGTGGGCGATACCCTCAGCATCGCCGCAGGCAGCACCCCCCTGGGCCCGACTGCTCTTCAGGGGAGCGCATTGCGGCCGTCGTGGGCGCGCAAACGAATCCGGCAACGGGTGAGGCCCCCGGAGTGGTGTAGTTCGGGCCCCTGGCTTCGGTGACCGTGTCGGTCCCGGACGTTGAGGTGCCACCGCATGAAGCAAGCCCTCGTCGACGCCGCGGCGACGGCGTTCATCGGCGCCGCCCCACACGAACGAACCGCGACCCGTACGACCCAGCGCAACGGCACCCGCGACAAGCTCGTGGCCATCACGAGCGGGCCGCCGAGCCGTGGTGGACAGACACCGGCTTCGTCTTCACCACCGAGTGGGGGCCGCCCTGCGATCCCCGCAACGCCCTGCGCGCCCTCAAGGTGGCAGCCGCGCGGGCGGGGCTTCCGGACGTCGGGCTGCACACGCTGCGCCACACGGCGGCGACCGTCATGCTCCTCAACGGCGTGCCCCTCAAGGTCGTCTCCGACATCCTCGGGCACTCCTCGATCACCATCACCGCCGACATCTACGGGCACGTGACGCCCGAGGCCGCCCGCGACGCGCTCGCCAGGCTGAGCTCGGCCCTCACCGGCGGCGGGGCGCCGACGCCCCAGTGACACGCCAGCCCGGCCGGCGCCTCAGCGGACCGATTGGTGTCAAAACTGGTGTCAACGCAAGAAAAGAGGCCCGCAGCGGACCTCAGGAAGTCCGCCTACGAGCCTCTCACCAGC
The DNA here is from genome assembly GCF_003710105.1 of Georgenia faecalis. Lineage (GTDB taxonomy): Bacteria > Actinomycetota > Actinomycetes > Actinomycetales > Actinomycetaceae > Georgenia_A > Georgenia_A faecalis. The sequence goes on along the minus strand of NZ_CP033325.1, from coordinate 1,539,985 downwards.
ACGTTCTCTGTGTCGGGCTGACAGGATTTGAACCTGCGACCCCTTGACCCCCAGTCAAGTGCGCTACCAAGCTGCGCCACAGCCCGTTCGACCCGCTCAGCGGGCCGGGATGAGACTACCCCAGCCGGAGCCGTGGTCGGAAACCGGCCCGCTCCCCCGCCGCATCCGGCCCGACCTACCGCCGGTTTCGCCAGACCCCCGAGCCCGCCAAACCGCTGAAACCCGCGGTCCGCGACCGGCCGGGCGGGCCCCCACGACACCCCGGCTGTGATCATCCCCACCCGCGTCCAGCCCCGACACGAGCCGCAGCGTCAGTTCCCGCCCCGCGCCACCACGCCGCGCGTGAGCCGCCCCCGCTCCGCGCCCACCACGACGAGCGCCACCACCGCCACAGCCATGCCGAGGCACGCCGGCCACGGGTCGAGCCGGAAGAGCGCGACGAGGGTGATGAGGAGGTTGACGACGATGGCGACCCGCAGCCACTGGAACGCCTCGGCGCGGTCGCGGCGCAGGAGCATCACGCCCCGCCCGGCGAGCAGCACGGACAGCCCCAGCGAGCCAAGGGCGACGATGACGGCCCAGCGGGGCGGATCGCCGTCGCCGGTGACCGCGAGGGCGATCACGGCCGCGTCGATGCCCGCCACGGCCGCGAGGAGGGCCACGCTGACCCCCGTGGTCCACCCCTGCCGCACGAGCCCACGGAGGGCCTCAGCGATCTTGGTGGTGGTGCTCTCGATCGGGTCGGGCAGCTCGGCGTGGTCCTCGGGGACGACGGCGAGCAGCGCCTCGACCTCGGCCGCCCCCGTCGCGGCCCGCCCCTGCGCGAGGAGCTCCTCGGCGTCGGCGCGCCGCTCGGGGCTGAGACCCCCGGCGACGCCGGCCACCGCGTGGTCGGCCGCCCCGGCCAGGTACTCGCTGGGGGCGTGCGCGCGGCGCCCGTGGAGGAAGTCCGCGGCGACCATGACGAGCATGAGCGTCACGTACATGATCATCGGCGCGGGCCGGTAGAAGTAGTCGTTGTCCTTGGTGAGGAACTTGCCCACCTCGTCGATGAACAGCCCGAACCCGACGCCCCCGAAGAACGCCACCGCCGGCCGCACCACCGGCCCGATGAAGGACAGGGCGAGCACCAGGGCGACCGCCATGAGCAGCCCGCCCCACAGCACGTGCGCGATGTGCAGGGTGGCCCCGCCCACCTGCGGGAAGCCGGTGAGCTGGAGGTAGGCGCGGGTGACGACGATCGTCAGCACCGTGAAGATGACGAACCCGAGGATGTGCTCGACGGCTCGCGGGTCGCGCGGCAGCCCCCAGCGCAGCAGGACCGGGCGGCGGCTCGCCGCACCCGCACCCCCGGCGCCGTCCTCGCGTGGGGGGACGGCGCCGGCCCTGCTGCCGGGGGCGTGGCTCATCGGCGGCGCTTCTCGCGCACGCGCACGCTGATCTCGATCGGCGTGCCGACGAACCCGAACTCCTCGCGCAGCCGGCGCTCGATGAACCGGCGGTAGCCGGCCTCGATGAACCCGGTGGCGAACAGGACGAACCGCGGCGGGCGGTTGTCGGCCTGCGTGGCGAAGAGGATGCGCGGCTGCTTGCCCCCGCGGACGGGGTGCGGGTTGGCCGCGGTGAGCTCGCCGAGGAAGGAGTTGAGCTTGCCCGTGGAGATACGGGTGTCCCAGCTCGCCAGCGACGTGTCGAGGGCCCGGACGAGGCGGTCGACGTGCCAGCGCGTGCGCGCCGAGACGTTGATCCGCGGCGCCCACTGGATCTGGACGAGGTCCCGCTCGATCTCACGGTCGAGCTGGTCGCGCCGCTCCTCGTCGACGAGGTCCCACTTGTTGTAGGCGATGACCAGCGCGCGGCCGGAGTCGATGACCTGCTGGATGACGCGGGTGTCCTGCTCCGTCATCGTCACGGACGCGTCGACGAGGACGACGGCGACCTCCGCCTTCTCCAGCGCGGCCTGCGTGCGCAGCGAGGCGTAGAAGTCGGCGCCCGACGTCTGGTGGACCCGACGGCGGATGCCGGCGGTGTCGACGAGCCACCAGGGCCGCCCGCCCAGCACGACGAGCTCGTCGACCGGGTCGCGGGTGGTCCCGGCGACCTCGTCGACGACGACGCGCTGCGTGCCGGCGATGGCGTTGAGCAGGCTGGACTTGCCGACGTTGGGGCGGCCGAGGAGCGCGACCCGGCGGGGCCCGCCCTCGGGGATGACGGTGCCGGCGGCGGACACCTCGGGCAGGACGGCCAGGGCGGCGTCGAGGACGTCGCCGGAGCCGCGCCCGTGGAGCGCGGAGACGGGCCACGGCTCGCCGAGGCCGAGGGACCACAGCGTGGCGGCGTCGGCCTCCTGACGCGGGGAGTCGACCTTGTTGGCGACGAGCACGACGGGCTTGCCCGAGCGGCGCAGGAGCTTGACGACCTGCTCGTCGGTCGCCGTCGGACCCACCGTGGCGTCGACGACGAACATGATGGCGTCGGCCATGTGGATGGCGATCTCGGCCTGCTCGGCGACGCGGGCGTGGATGCCCGCGGCGTCGTGCTCCCAGCCGCCGGTGTCGACGAGCATGAAGCGGCGCCCGGCCCACTCGGCGGGGTAGCTCACGCGGTCGCGGGTGACGCCGGGGACGTCCTGGACCACGGCCTCGCGGCGGCCGAGGATGCGGTTGACGAGCGTCGACTTGCCGACGTTCGGCCGGCCGATGATTGCCAGGACCGGCAGCGGGCCGTCCGGGGCGCTGTCGTCCACCCCCTCGCCGAGGTCGTCGAGGAGGGCCTCGTCGTCCTCCTCGAGGACGTAGTCGGCCAGGCCGGCGCGCAGGGCGGCGGCGCGCTGCTCGGCCTCGTCGGTGCCGACGCCGTCGGCTGCGGGGGTGTCGTCGTCGATGACCGGGACGTCTGCTGCGGCGGTCTCACCGACGCTCTGGTCGTCGGTCATCGGCTCGCCCTCGGGGCGCTGGGTATCACTCACGTCGCCCATTGTCCCGTGTCCGGGCACCCCGAGGCGACTTCGCCCCGCCGAACCTACTCGACGGCGTCGGCGGGGAGGGCCACGCCGGTGCGCCGGACGGCATCGCGGACGTGGTCCGCCAGCCCCGCCTGGACCGTCGCCAGCGCCGCGGCCATGGCCGCGCGGCCGCTCCCGGCGGCCCGGCGAGCGGGCGTCGCTCCCCCGACGCCGGCGTCGGCCGCGCCCGTCGGGGCCGATAGGGCTGACGGGGCGCCGTCGGCGGTGTGGGCGGTCTCACCTGCGGCCCGGGGCGCCGCGGCGTCGGAGGCCAGGGCGGCGACGTCGATGGGCGCGCCGAAGACGACGTGCAGCTTGCCGCGCGGCGGCGGGACGTACCCGACGTCCTTGCCCGAGGGCCGGGTGCCCAGGCACGCGACCGGCACCACCGGCGCGCCCGTGCGCAGCGCGAGCCACGCGACGCCCGCGCGCGCCGAGGCGAGGTCGCCGCGCCCGCGGTTGCCCTCGGGGAAGATGCCAACGACGCGGCCCTCCTCGAGCAGGCGCTGGGCGACGACGAGCGCCGCGCGCCCGCTCGCGCGGTCGGTGGGGACCTGCCCCGCCCAACGCATGAGGAACCCGATTCGCGAGGCGAAGAACTCCTGCTTGACGAGGAAGTGCGACCCGCGCGGGACGGCGCCGTGCAGCACCGGGCCGTCGACGATGCCGATGTGGTTCGACGCGATGATCACCGGGCCGGTGGCCGGCACGTGCTCCTTGCCGAGCACGGTGGTGTTCCAGTAGACGTGGTCGAGGAGCTGGCCCACGCGGCGCGACCACACCGGCCCGCGGCGCGCGATGTCCTCCGGCCGGACGCGCTGGCCGAGCGGCCGCTCGTCCGCGGCCCGGCCGGAACCGGGCATCAGACGGCCGCCCGCACGACGTCGAGCACCGCCGCGACCGTCTCCTCGAGGGTGAGGAGGGAGGAGTCGACGGTGACGACGCCGTCCGCGGCGGTCATGAACGCGGAGACGGTGGAGTCGTCGGCGTCGCGGCGCACGACGAGGTCGCGGGTCGCCTCGAGCGTGGCGTCGTCGTCGGCGCCGTGGAGCTCGCGGGCGCGGCGGGCGAGGCGGGCCCGCTCGTCGGCGATGAGGAGGAGGCGGACCGTGGCGTCGGGGGCGACCACCGTGGTGATGTCGCGGCCCTCGGCGATGATCCCCCGGCCCTCGCTGCGGCCCTCCCCCGGATGCGTCTCGGCGGCGATCTCCGCGCGCTGGCGGCGGGCCAGCTCCGCGCGGACGTCGAGGTTGGTGGCCACCACCGAGACCGCCGCGGTGATGTCGGCGCCCCGGATCTCGTCGGTGATGTCGACACCGTCGCAGACCACGCGCGGGGCGTCCGGGTCGGTGACCATCTGCAGCGGCATCGCGCGCACGGCGACGGCGACCGCCGCCGGGTCGGTGAGGTCGACCTCGCGGCGCCGGCACCACCACGTCGCCGCCCGGTACATCGCGCCGGTGTCCAGGTAGGCCAGCCCCAGCTCGGCGGCCACCCGCCGGCTGATCGTCGACTTGCCCGACCCCGACGGTCCGTCGATCGCCACGACCATCGGTCGTCCACTCACTCCGCCACCACTCTCCATCCTCGTTCGTCCAGTGCCTTCTCCAGCGGACCGACCGCCGTCGGCAGCACCGCGAGCCGCGCCAGGCCGGCGCGCGCGCCCGCGGAGTGCTCGAGCTGCAGGTCCTCGATGTTGACGCCGGCCTCCCCCACCTCGGAGAAGAGCCGGCCGAGCTCGCCCGGCGCGTCGGGCACGAGCACGCTGACGTATCCGTACCGGCGCGGGGCGCCGCCGTGCTTGCCGGGGATCCGGGCCGCGCCCGCGTTGCCCGCGCCGACGACGTCGGCCAGCGCCGCCATCGCCCCCGGGGTGAGCGGGCCGTCCTCCGCGGCGCGGTCGAGGGCGGCGACGAGCGCGTCGACGTCGCCGCGGACCTCGCGCAGCGCGCGGGCGACCGGCGCGGCGTTGCCGGCAAGGATCGACGCCCACAACCGCGGGTCCGACGCCGCGATGCGGGTGACGTCGCGCAGGCCCTGGCCGGCGAGGGCGAGGGCGCCGTCGGGCGCGGTCACGAGCCGGGCCGCGACGAGCGACGCCGCGAGCTGGGGCAGGTGCGAGACGAGGGCGACGGCGTCGTCGTGCTCGTCCGCCCCCAGCCGGACCGGCGTGGCGCCGAGGTCGACGGCGAGGGCCCGGACGGCGAGCACCGCGGCCGGGAGGGACTGCGGCGTCTCGACGACCACCCAGGGGCGGCCGACGAAGAGGTCGGCGTCGGCGGCCGAGGCGCCCGAGCGCTCCCGACCGGCCATCGGGTGGGAGCCGACGTAGCGCGCGGCGTCGGGCCCGGCGGCGAGGACCTCGTCGACGACGATCCGCTTGACGCTGGCGACGTCGGTGACGACGGCGCGCGGGTGGCGGCGGAGCTGGGCGAGGACGACGTCGGCGGTGACGTCCGGCGGCGTGGCGACGACGACGAGCACCGGCTCGGGGTCGGTAAGCGTGGCAGGGGTGCCGGCGCCCATGTCGCGGGCGAGGGCGAGGGAGGCGGGCGAGGCGTCCTCGAGCTGGACGGGCACGCCCGCCGCGCTGAGGGCGAGGCCCACGCTGGCGCCGAGCAGGCCGGCGCCGACGACCTTGACCGGGCCGGTCGTCGCCAGCCCGGGAGTGTCCTCAGGCGTCACGACGGTCGCGCCTCTCTCGATCGGGTGCCGCCTCGCGCGGCCTGCCGAAGACTACCGCCCGCCGCCCTGAGCCGACCCCCGGCCCGCTCCCCCACGCTGGCCGGGCGACACCTCACCTCACCCACCCCCTCGTGATCGTGCAGGAACGCTGGGGCGAGTCTCTCCCTGGTGATCTTGCAGAAACGCTGACGGCTCGCGCCGAGTTCGCTGATCCATGCCGAGTTCGCTGTTTCATGCCGAGTTCGCTAGTCCCACCTAGCGAACGGCACTAACTGGCGAACTCGGTGCGAAGTATCGAACTCACGGCGCCGCATGCCTCAGCGTTTCTGCAAGATCACGAGGAGAGGGGCCGAGATCACGAGGAGTGGGGTTGAGATCACGAGGAGTGGCGCCGAGATCACGAGCGGCGGGGCGTCGGCACCCGCGCGCTCGGCGAGCGGAGGCGCCCTCAGGACGCCCCGCGCTGCTGGGCGATCGTCACCGCCGCGCGGGCGCCGTCGTGCCAGGTGTCGCCGTGCCCCGGGATGAGGACGCTAGCGCCGGTGTCGGCGATGCGCTCGAGCGAGGCGAGCGCCTCGACGCTGTCCGCCGTCGCCGCCCCGGACACGATCTGCGGGCCCGAGTGACCGGTGTACGGGTCCAGGGTGACGAGGGCGTCGCCGGTGATGACGACGTCGCGGTCAGGCAGGTGCAGAGCACAGTGGCCGAACGTGTGCCCGGGCGTGAAGACGACGGTCGGCCGGCCGGGCACGTCGACGGTCTGGCCGTCGACGAAGGGTTCGATGCCGCGCACGCCCTTGACCCACAGCGCACCGGCGGCGGTCATCCGGGCGAGCACCGGGATGGCCGCGGGGTAGCGCAGTGGGTAGATCCCTCGGGCGCGCTCGTGGACGTAGCGGTACGGGTGCGCGGCGAGGAACGCCTCCTCGTCGTGCGCCCACACGGGGACGGCAAGCTCGCGCTGCAGCCTCCCGGCGACGCCGACGTGGTCGAAGTGGGCGTGCGTGAGCAGCAGCGCCTGGACGTCGCGCGGGCGGTAGCCCAGCTCCCGGATGGTGCGGCCGAGCGGGTTCCACACGCCCGGCAGGCCGGCGTCGACGATGGTGAGGCCGTCGTCGTCCTCGACGAGGACGACGTTGACGTGCGCGTGCTCGAGGCGGTGGACGCCCTCCGCGACAGTCGTGAGCATGGGCTCCTCCAGGTGTCGTGGCCGGTTCCGTCACGCTAACGGGAGGGGCGCTGGCACGCGCGAGATGGACGACGGCGGCACCTGCGCGCGCGAACGGCACCCCGACGTCGGCGGGGGCGCTAGGACGCCCACCGCTCCGCCGCGCCGGTCCTGGCGCCGGCCGCTGCGGCGTCGCGCTCGGGCTGGTTGACCTCGGCCCACAGCGCGTCGAGGGAGAGGCCCAGGACGTCGGCGATCGCCGCGATGGTGGGGAACGATGGCGTCGCGACGCGGCCCGACTCGATCTTGCGGAGCGTCTCGGGCGAGACCCGGGCCTCGAGGGCCGTGTCGAGCATGGAGCGCTCGCCGCGGGCGCGGCGCAGGGCGGCCCCGAGGCGTTGACCGCGGGCGACCTCGGCGGGCGTGAGCGGCAGCCTGACCATGACGCCGACTCTAGTCCGGGATAACATGGCCGGGATAGTTATTGGCTCCGGCGAGAAGGGCGCGCCACATGATCGAGATCCTCAGTCCCGCGGAAGTGGGGCGAGCCCGCGAGACGGGAGCCCTGGTCGCCGAGATCCTGCAGACGATGAAGGCCCGTGCCGCCGTCGGCACCAACCTCCTCGACATCGACCGGTGGACCAAGGCCATGATCGAGCAGGCGGGCGCGGTGTCCTGCTACGTCGACTACGCGCCGTCCTTCGGGCGCGGGCCGTTCGGCCACTACATCTGCACGTCGGTCAACGACGCCGTGCTCCACGGCCTGCCCCACGACTACGCCCTCGCCGACGGCGATGTCCTCACCCTCGACCTCGCGGTCGCGCTCAACGGCGTCGCCGCGGACTCCGCGATCACCTTCGTCGTCGGGGAGTCGCGGTCGCCGGGGGTCGTCGGGATGATCAACTCCACGGAGCGCGCCCTCGCCGCCGGCATCGCCGCCGCCCGTCCCGGCGCACGCGTGGGCGACCTCTCCCACGCCATCGGCAGCGTGCTCCGCGCGGCGGGGTACCGGATCAACACGGTCTTCGGCGGGCACGGGATCGGCTCGAGCATGCACCAGGAGCCGTCGGTGCCCAACGACGGCCGGCCCGGCCGCGGCTACCCGCTGCGCCCCGGGCTGCTGCTCGCGCTGGAGCCGTGGGTCATGGCCGACACCGCGGAGCTCGTCACCGACCCCGACGGCTGGACGCTGCGCAGCGCGACCGGCGCGCTCACCGCGCACAGCGAGCACACCATCGCCATCACCGACGACGGCGCGGAGATCCTCACCCTGCCCCGGTAGGCCGCGCCCTGCGGAGACGCCGGCCCGCGGCCGCCGCCCCCTCTCGCGATCAGCGTCTCTGCACGATCACGAGAGGGGGTGGGGCGCGGTTCGGCTAGAGACCGACCGACGACATGAGCGTGCCGAGCTCCGTGCCGCTGATGACGCGGATACGCCCCGGCTTGACGTTGCCCAGCCGGATCGGCCCGAAGCGCGTGCGCACGAGGCGGTGGACCGGGTGGCCGACCTCCTCGAGCATCCGCCGGACGACCCGGTTGCGCCCCGAGTGCAGGACGAGCTCGACGACGGACGCGTTCGGCGTCGTCTCGAGCACCGCCACCTTGTCGACCGTCGCGGTGCCGTCCTCGAGCTCGACGCCCTCGCGCAGCTGGCGCAGGGTGGCCGGGGTGAGCCGGCCCTCGACGGTGGCGACGTACGTCTTCGGCACCTCGTAGGACGGGTGTGCCAGGCGGTGCGCCAGCTCGCCGTCGTTGGTGAGGAGCAGCAGCCCCTCGGAGTCCTCGTCGAGGCGCCCGACGTGGAAGAGGCGCTCGGGACGGTCGGCGACGAACTCGGCGACCGTGGGGCGGCCCTGGGGGTCGCTCATCGTCGCGACGACGCCGGCCGGCTTGTGCAGGGCGACGGTGAGCAGGCTCGTGTCGAGCTGGACCCGCAGCCCGTCTACGTGGATGACGGCCTTGACCGGGTCGACGCGGATGCCGAGCTCGCGCACGATCTCCCCGTCGACACTCACGCGTCCGGTGTCGATGAGCTCCTCGCACGCCCGGCGCGAGCCGAGGCCGGCGCTGGCGAGCACCTTCTGCAGGCGCACGCCGTCGGGGTCGTGGACGTCCCGCGCGGGCTTCGTGGCCCGGCGCGGGGTCACGCGGTCGGTCTCGTCGAACGATCCGCTGAGCGCACCGGCCGGCGGGACCCGACGCTCGACGGCACCCTGCGGGGCGCCACCGCGCGGCGCAGCGCCGCGGGGACCTCCGCCGCGGGGGCCGGGGCCACCACGGCCACCAGCGCTACGCCCGGCACCGCCCGCGCCTCCACGCCCGGCACCGCCACCGGCGCCAGCTCCACCGCGACCGGCGCCACTGGCGCCTCCGCGCGGCGCGCCGCCGGAGCCGCCCCGGCCCCCGCCGCTCGCGCCCCAGCTCTCGCCGCCGCCGCGGCTCGCGCCCGAGCCGTCGCCCGAGCCGCGGCGCCCGCCGGTGCGGCCGGCGTCACGCCCGCCGGCGCCACCACGACCCCCGGCACCGCCACGGCCGGCGCCCCCGGCGCCACCACGGCCACCGGAACCGCCGGCTCCACCGCGGGAGCCGGCTCCGCCCCGGGAACCCGCGCCGCCGCGCGAACCCGCGCCCGACCCGCCCGGGCCGCCTCGGCCTCCGCCGCGCGAACCGCGGCCTCCGTTGTTACCAGTCATCGCAAATCACCTTCCAGATCACCAAGCGCCTCGAGGTCGGGCAGATACGGGGCCAGCGGCGGTAGATCCGCCAGCGACGTCAGGCCCATCCGTTCGAGGAAGTAGCTGGTGGTGCGGTAGAGCACCGCACCTCCGTCGTCGTCGTGGCCCGCCTCTGCGACGAGACCACGGGCTAGCAGCGTACGCACCACACCGTCGACGTTGACGCCACGGATGGCCGCGATGCGTCCGCGGGAGATCGGCTGGCGGTAGGCGACGACGGCGAGCGTCTCGAGCGAGGCCTGCGTCAGCCGGGCCGTCTGGCCGTCGACGACGAAGCGCCCGACGACGTCGGCGTACCGGGGCGCGGAGTAGATGCGCCACCCGCCGGCGACCTCGCGCAGCTCGAACCCGCGCGGCCGCCCGCCGCGCTCCCCCGCGTACTCCGCGGCGAGCTCGGTGAGCAGCTCGGTCACCTGGCCGGTCGGCAGGCCGAGCACCGAGGCGAGGTCGCCCGCGGGCACCGGCTCGTCGACCACCATGAGCACCGCCTCGAGCGCCCCGAGGTGCTCGTGCGGCAGGGCGTCGTCGGGCACGGCCTCGTACTGCGGCGTGCTCTCGCTCATCCCGTCACCTCCTCGTCCTCGTCCGGCCCAGCGCCGTCGTCCGTGTCATCGTCTGCGCCGTCGTCCTCCGCGTCGTCGTACTCGTCGACGACGGCGATCTCGCCCACCTCGGGGCCCGACCACCGGATCGTCAGCTCGCCGAGCGGCTGGGCCTGGTCGAAGGCGACGGACCCGTCACGGAACAGCTCGAGCAGCGCGAGGAACCGCGAGACGACGACGGCGGTCGACGCCGCGTCCTCTGTCAGGGTACGGAAGCTCGCGCTGCGCAGTCGCCGGAGCCGGTCGACGAGGATCGCGGCCTGCTCCGCCACGGGCACGACCGGCGCGTGCATGTGCATGAGCTCGACCTGCGGCGGCCCGGGCTTGGGCGCGAACGCCGCGGCGGCCAGCTCGGCCAGGCGCTCCGGCCCGATGGAGATGACGAGCTCCGGCAGCAGCGCTGCGAACTGCGGCTCGAGGGCGACGCTGCGCGGGAACGACCGTGCGTTGCGCGCCCAGCGCTCACCGACGTGCGCGGCGACGTCCTTGAACGCCCGGTACTGCAGGAGCCGCGCGAAGAGCAGGTCCCGCGCCTCGAGGAGCTCGAGGTCCTCGTCGTCCTCGACGGCGCCGCGCGGCAGCAGGCGCGCCGCCTTGAGGTCGAGCAGGGTCGCGGCGACGAGGAGGAACTCGCTCGCCTGGCCGAGGTCCCACTCGGTCTGGCCGCCGAGGTGGGCGATGAACTCGTCGGTCACCTGCGCCAGCGCGACCTCGGTGATGTCGAGGCGGTGCTTGGCGATGAGGGAGAGGAGCAGGTCGAAGGGGCCCTCGAAGTTCGACAGGCGGACCGCGAACACCGGTCGCGCACCCGGCGCGCCCGGCGCAGCCGCCGAACCCGGCGCGCTGGCCGTCGAGCCGGGCTGCGCCGTCAGGCCCGGCGCAGCGGCCGTCGGCCCGGGAGATCCGTCAGGCGACGTCGCCACGCGCAACGAGCTCTCTCGCCAGGCGCCGGTACGCCTCGGCACCGGAGTGGCTCGGCGCGTAGCTCGTGATGGGCTCGGTGGCGACGGAGGCGTCGGGGAACTTCACGGTGCGCGAGATCACCGTGTCGAAGACCTTGGCGCCGAAGCCCTCGCGCACCCGGGCGAGGACCTCGCGCGAGTGCAGCGTCCGGCCGTCGTACATCGTCGCGAGGATGCCGTCGAGGACCAGGCGCGGGTTGAGCCGGTCGCACACCTTCTCGATGGTCTCCATGAGCAGCGCGACACCGCGCAGGGCGAAGAACTCCGCCTCGAGCGGGATGATCACGCCGTGGGCGGCGCTCAGCGCGTTGACCGTGAGCAGCCCGAGCGAGGGCTGGCAGTCGATGAGGATGACGTCGTAGGAGTCGACGACGGGGCGCAGCACCCGGGCGAGCGCCTGCTCGCGGGCCACCTCGTTGACGAGCTGGACCTCCGCGGCGGACAGGTCGATGTTCGCGGGGACGACGTGGAGCCCGGGGACCGAGGTCTCCTCGATGATCTCCCGCACGTCCGAGCGCGGCTGCATGATGAGCGTGTAGATGGTGCGGTCGAGCTCGTTGGCGTTGATGCCGAGCCCGGCGGACGCGGCGCCCTGCGGGTCGAAGTCGACGAGGAGCACCCGGCGGCCGTACTCGGCGAGCGCGGCGCCCAGGTTGATGGTCGTCGTCGTCTTGCCGACGCCGCCCTTCTGGTTCGCCATGGCGATGATCCGGGCCGGCCCGTGCGAGGTCAGGGGCGGAGGGACGGGGAAGTCGACGGGCGCACTGCTGCCCGCGGGACCGTCGGCCGAGATGAGGGTCGGCTGTGCCACGTCGTCGCTCACGTCGCCCACGGTAGTTGGGCGGAGGGCTAACTCCAACGCCACGCGCCGCCGACCTCCGTAGGTGATCCGGGTCACCGCCCCTGTCGGGCGGTCCCGGGGCGCCCGCGAAGGCCCGTCAGCCCCGCGCGCGCGGGTGCGCTGCGGCGTAGACCTCCCGCATCGTCTGGGCGGTCACCTGCGTGTAGATCTGCGTCGTGGTCACCGACGCGTGCCCGAGCAGCTCCTGCACCACGCGGACGTCGGCGCCGCCGGCGAGCAGGTGCGTGGCGAAGGAGTGCCGCAGGGTGTGCGGCGAGACGTGCCCCTGCAGGCCCGCCCGCTCCGCCGCGGCGCGCAGCACCGCCCACGCGCTCTGCCGGCTCAGCGGGTTGCCGCGGGTGTTGAGGAACAGCACGGCGTTGCCCCGCCCGCTGCGGGCGAGCTCGGGCCGCGCCCGCACGAGGTAGGCGTCGAGGGCCTCGACGGCGTACCGCCCCACGGGGACCAGCCGCTCGCGCCGGCCCTTGCCGAACAGGCGCACGGCCGCCGCCTCGCGGGCGAGGTCGACGTCGTCGACCGCCAGGCCCACCGCCTCGCTGATCCGCGCGCCGGTGCCGTAGAGGAACTCCAGCAGGGCGCGGTCGCGCAGCGGCACCGGCCCCTCCCCCACGGACGCCGCCTCGAGCAGCCGCTCGGCGTCGTCCGTGCTCAGCGCCGTCGGCAGGCGCTTGGCGGTGGCCGGCGGCCGCACGTGCGAGGTGGGGTCGTCCACGGCGCGGCCCTCGAGGACGGCGAACCGGTGCCAGCCCCGGATGGCGACCACGGCCCGGCCGGCGGACGACGCCGCGAGGGCCTGGCCGCCGTCGTCCCCGCCCCGCACGGCCTCCACGTAGGCGGTGACGTCGTCCTCGACGACGTCCTCCAGGGCGGTGCGCCCGCGCTCGCCGAGGAAGCCGGCGTAGCGGGTGAGGTCGCGCCGGTAGGCGGCGACGGTGTGCTCGCTGAGGCCCCGCTCGATGCCGAGGTGGGCGAGGTACTCGTCCAGGGCCCGGCCCAGACCGGCGGCGAGCGGCGCGCGACCGTGCGTCGTCGCACCCCGGTCCGTCGCCGTCATCGCGCCTACAGCGGCAGGAAGGGGTCGACCGCCACGGCGACGAACAGCACCGTGAGGTAGGTGATGGAGTAGTGGAAGACCTTCATCGCCGCGAGCTTGCCGCGCTCGGGGTGCCGGGCCCGGCGGAGCAGCTGGACGCACATCCCGACGAACCAGGCGCCGACGGCGACGGCGACGGCGGCGTAGACCCACGTCATGTGCGCCACGGGGACGAGGAGCAGCGAGCACGCGACCATCGCGACGGCGTAGGCGGTGATCTGCCCGGCGACCTTGGCGTCGGAGGAGACCACCGGCAGCATCGGCACGTCGGCGCGGGCGTAGTCCTTCTTGAACCGCATGGACAGCGGCCAGTAGTGCGGCGGCGTCCAGAAGAAGACGATCCCGAAGAGGACGAGCGGCGCCCAGCCCACCGTGCCGGTGACCGCGGACCAGCCGATGAGGACCGGCATGCAGCCGGCGGCCCCGCCCCAGACGATGTTCTGCGACGTGCGCCGCTTGAGGAGCATCGTGTAGCCGACGACGTAGAGGGCGATCGCCCCCAGCGCCAGCCACGCCGAGACGGGGTTGACGACGACGGCGAACCACGCGACGGCGAACGCGCCGAGGACGAAGGCGAAGACCAGCGCCTCGCGGGGGCTGACGACGCCGGTGACGAGCGGGCGCTGCTTCGTCCGGTTCATCAGCTTGTCGATGTCCCGGTCGAGGTACATGTTGAACGTGTTCGCCGACCCGGCCGCGGCGGCGCCGCCGAGGAGGGTGGCGCAGAGCAGGCCGAGGCCCGGCCAGCCGTCCGCCGCGAGGATCATCGTGGGGATCGTCGTGATGAGCAGCAGCTCGATGATGCGGGGCTTGGTGAGGGCGACGTAGGCCCGCACCTTGGTGCCCGGCCCTGTGGCACCGCGCGTCGCCGCCGGCCCGGGGTCGGACCGCAGGCTCGACCGGCCGCCATCCGTCGCCGGGTCCGCAGCACCGCCACGGTCGTCCGTGGGGCGCTCCGCAGGTTCGGCTCTACGCACGCGTCCGATCGCTCCACATCTGCCGGCCGGCGAAAAGGGGGACCCACCGGGGGGCCCGGGGTCCGGCCCATCCTACGTCCGAGTCTCGGGATGGACAGGCCGCCCCCCGCCGAAGTGGGGCAATCTCACACCACCGGACCAGCGCTTCTGCCAGGGTAGCCAGGCCCGCAGTGTGGGCCTTCGCGCCCGGGCAGCGCGCCCTACGGGACACTAGGGTCGGAGATGGGGCGGCGCGCGTCACAAGGGCGCGCGAAGTGTCTGAGCCCGCCCGTCGAGGAGGAGAGATAGTGAACGCGAACCCCGCCGAGTGGAGCGACCTGGACCGCCGCGCTGTGGACACGGCGCGCGTGCTCGCCGCCGACGCCGTGGAGAAGGTCGGCAACGGCCACCCCGGCACCGCCATGAGCCTCGCCCCGGCCGCGTACCTGCTCTACCAGCGGGTCATGCGCCACGACCCGGCCGACCCGCTGTGGCTCGGACGTGACCGGTTCGTCCTCTCGGCCGGCCACACCGCGCTCACCCAGTACGTCCAGCTCTACTTCGCCGGCTACGGCCTCGAGCTGTCCGACCTCCAGGCCCTGCGCACCTGGGGCTCCCTCACCCCCGGCCACCCCGAGTACCGCCACACCGACGGCGTCGAGGTGACCACCGGCCCGCTCGGCCAGGGCCTGGCCAACGCCGTCGGCATGGCCATGGCGAGCCGTCGCGAGCGCGGCCTGCTGGACCCCGACGCGGCGCCCGGCGCGAGCCCCTTCGACCACACCATCTACGTCATCGCCTCCGACGGCGACCTCCAGGAGGGCGTCACCTCCGAGGCCAGCTCCCTCGCCGGGCTCCAGCAGCTGGGCAACCTCGTCGTCATCTGGGACGACAACCGGATCTCCATCGAGGACGACACGACGATCGCCTTCGGTGAGGACGTCCTCGCCCGGTACGCCGCCTACGGCTGGCACACCTCGCGCGTCGACTTCACCCAGGGTGGCACCGGCTACACCGAGGACGTCGACGCCCTCTCCGCCGCCCTCGACGAGGCCCGCGCGGAGACCGGCCGCCCGTCGATCATCGCCCTGCGCACCATCATCGGCTGGCCCTCCCCCAAGAAGCAGAACACCGGCGCCATCCACGGCTCCGCCCTCGGCGCCGACGAGGTCCGCGCCCTCAAGGACCACCTCGGCTTCAACCCCGACGCCACCTTCGAGGTGGCCGACGACGTCCTCGCCCACGTGCGCAGCGTCCGCGACCGCGGGGCCGCCGCCCGCGACGAGTGGACCAAGGCCTACACCGCGTGGCGCGAGGCCAACCCGGAGCGCGCCGCCCTCCTCGACCGGCTCGCCGAGCGCCGCCTGCCCGAGGGCTGGACCTCGGCGCTGCCGACGTTCCCCGAGGACAAGGCCGTCTCCACCCGCAAGGCCTCCGGGGAGGTGCTCAGCGCCCTCGCCGGGACGCTGCCCGAGCTGTGGGGCGGCTCCGCGGACCTCGCGGGCTCGAACAACACGACGATGAAGGGCGAGCCGTCCTTCCTCCCCGAGGAGCGGTCCTCGGAGATGTTCCCGGGCCACCGCTACGGGCGGACGCTGCACTTCGGCATCCGCGAGCACGCCATGGGCTCGATCCTCAACGGCATCGCCATCCACGGGCTCACGCGCCCCTACGGCGGCACGTTCCTCACGTTCAGCGACTACATGCGCCCGCCGGTACGCCTCGCCGCCCTCATGGGCATCCCGTCCACCTTCGTGTGGACGCACGACTCCATCGGCCTCGGCGAGGACGGCCCCACG
Organism: Georgenia faecalis; assembly: GCF_003710105.1. Lineage (GTDB taxonomy): Bacteria > Actinomycetota > Actinomycetes > Actinomycetales > Actinomycetaceae > Georgenia_A > Georgenia_A faecalis. The sequence goes on along the minus strand of NZ_CP033325.1, from coordinate 1,524,119 downwards.
CACCAGCCGGTCGAGCACCTCGCCGCGCTGCGCGCCATCCCGGGCCTCGACGTCGTCCGCCCCGCCGACGCCGCCGAGACGGTCGTCGCGTGGCGGACCATCCTCGAGCAGACCGAGCGCCCCGCCGGCCTCATCCTCACCCGCCAGGACGTGCCCAACCCGGCACGCGGGACGGGCGCGGCCGACGGCACCGCCCTGGCCAACGCGGACGGCGCCGCCCGTGGCGCCTACGTCCTCGCCGAGGCAAGCACCGGCAGCCCGGACGTCCTCCTCGTCGCCACCGGCTCCGAGGTCCAGATCGCGCTCGACGCCCGGGAGCGCCTCGAGGCCGACGGCGTCCCCACCCGCGTCATCTCCATGCCGTGCCGCGAGTGGTTCGACGCGCAGGACGACGAGTACCGCGACGCGGTCCTGCCGCCCACGGTCAAGGCCCGCGTGTCCATCGAGGCCGCCATCGCCCAGGGCTGGCACGAGATCGTCGGCGACGCCGGCCGCTGCGTCAGCCTCGAGCACTTCGGCGCCTCGGCTGCCTACCAGCGCCTCTACGAGGAGTTCGGCATCACCGCCGAGGCCACGGTCGCCAAGGCCCGCGAGTCCCTCGCGGCGGCCCGCGGCGACGCCGACCCGGGCTCCGGCGCCGAGGCCTCCCCCGGCGGTACGGGAGACCTGCCCAAGTGACGACGCCGGCGAGTGGCGGCGACGAGCCCACGACGGGCGTCGAGCCCGCGGTGCCCGCGACGGTTCCCGAGACCGCGACGGGTACCGCGGGCACGGACCGGCTCGGCGCGCTCAGCGCGCACGGGGTCGCGATCTGGCTCGACGACCTCTCCCGTGAGCGGCTCGGCAGCACCGGGCCCTCCGGGCTGCGCGCCCTGGTGCGCGACGACCACGTCGTCGGCGTGACGACCAACCCGTCGATCTTCGCCGCCGCCCTCGCCGACGACCCCTCCTACGACGACGACCTGCGCGCCCTCGCGGCGTCCGGGGCGAGCGTCGACGAGGCCGTCACCGCCATCACCACGAGCGACGTCCGCCAGGCGTGCGACCTGCTCGCCGACGTCTACGCCGCCACCGACGGGCGGGACGGGCGCGTGTCCCTCGAGGTGGACCCGCGCCTGGCGCACGACACCGACGCCACACTCACCCAGGCCCGGCTGCTGTGGTCCACGGTGGACCGGCCCAACCTCATGGTGAAGATCCCGGCCACGGCCGCGGGGCTGCAGGCGATCACCCAGGCCACGGCCGAGGGGATCAGCGTCAACGTCACCCTGATCTTCGCCCTCGACCGGTACCGCGCGGTCGCCGGCGCCTACCTCGACGGCCTCGACCACGCGCTGCGCGCCGGGATCGACCTGTCCACCATCCGCTCGGTCGCCTCGTTCTTCGTCTCGCGGGTGGACACCGCCGTCGACGAGGCGCTCGACGGGATCGGCACGCCCGAGGCGGCGGCGCTGCGGGGGCGGGTCGCCCTGGCGAACGCCCGCCTCGCCCACCACGCCTACGAGGAGATCTTCTCCACCCCGCACTGGGAGGAGCTCAGCGGGGCGGGCGCCCACCCGCAGCGGCCCCTGTGGGCGTCCACCGGCGTCAAGGACCCCACCTACCCCGACACCCTGTACGTCGACGGGCTCGTCACCGACGGTGTCGTCACCACGGTGCCCGAGGTGACGCTGCGTGCCGTCGCCGACCACGGGCACATCACCGGGGACACCGTCCGCGGCACCCACGAGGCGTCCCGCGAGGTGCTCGACGACCTCGAGCGTCTCGGCGTGTCCTACGACGGCGTGATGACCCGGCTCGAGGCCGAGGGCGTCGCCAAGTTCGAGGCGAGCTGGGACGCGCTCACCGAGCGCGTCGCCGCCGGCCTCCACCAGTACCGCAGCAACGAGGGAGCACTGTGAACCACGAGAACGTCAACGCCGTCGTCACCTGGGCCGGCGAGGAGGACTCGGCCGTCGTCATGGTCAGCGCCACCGGGTCCGCCGCCGACGCGGTGAGCCAGCACGTGCCGACCCTCGTCGCCGACGCGGTCGCCTCGCGCCTCAGCGCGCAGGACGCCACGCTGTGGGGCCCCGACGCCGAGGCCGAGGCCTCCGTCCGGCTCGGCTGGACGGCGCTCCACGAGACGTCCCGCGCGCTGCTCGAGCCGCTCCAGGCGCTCTGCGAGGAGCTCCGCGAGGAGGGCGTCGACCGCGTGGTCCTCGCCGGCATGGGCGGGTCGTCCCTCGCCCCCGAGGTCATCGCCGGCACCGCGGGCGCGCAGCTCGTCGTCCTCGACTCCACCCAGCCGGACCAGGTGGCCCGGGCGCTGGGTGGCGACCTCGCTCGCACCGTCCTCGTCGTCTCCTCCAAGTCGGGCGGGACGGTGGAGACCGACTCCCAGCGGCGCGCCTTCGAGGCCGCGTTCACCGAGGCGGGGATCGACGCGGCCAGCCGCATCGTCGTCGTCACCGACCCGGGCTCGCCGCTCGCGGCGACCGCCGCCGAGGCCGGCTACCGCGCCGTGTTCGAGGCCGACCCGCACGTGGGTGGGCGGTTCTCCGCCCTCACGGCGTTCGGCCTCGTCCCCAGCGCCCTCGCCGGCGTCGACGTCGCCGCCCTGCTCGACGAGGCGGCCGCCGTCGCCCCGTTCTTCGCGGAGGACACCGAGGCCAACCCGGCGCTCGTCCTCGGCGCCGCGCTGGCGGGCACGCAGCCGCTGCGCGACAAGATCGTCATCACCGACGTCGGCTCCGGCCTGTTCCACTTCGGTGACTGGGCCGAGCAGCTCGTCGCCGAGTCGACCGGCAAGCAGGGCACCGGTCTGCTGCCCGTCGTCGCCGACGACCAGGCCCCCGAGCTCACCCACCTCGCCGCCGACGTCCTGCCCGTCGCGCTGTGCCCGCTGGCCGGCGAGGGCGTCGAGGGCACCGCCCCGTCGCCCGACGACGTCGACCTGGAGAACGCCAACCTCGAGGAGTGGGCCGCCGGCGTCCTCGACGCCACCGAGGTCACCGTCGCCGGTGGCCTCGGCGCGATGTTCCTCCTCTGGGAGCACGCCGTCGCCATCGCCGGGCGCCTGCTCGGGATCGACCCGTTCGACCAGCCCAACGTCGAGTCGGCCAAGGAGGCCACCCGCGGGCTGCTCGAGTCCACGCCCGCGCCCGAGCCGCCGGCGTTCGCCGACTCCGGCGTCGAGGTGCGCGGGTCCTCCGCGCTCCTGTCCGGCGTCGAGACGGTCGACGAGGCCGTCGCGGCGCTCCTCGACACGCTCGACCCCGAGCACGGCTACGTCGCCGTCATGGCCTACCTCGACCGCGAGGGCCGGCCCGCCGAGCTCCTCGGCGGCACGCGCGCCGCGCTGGCGGCCCGCACCGGGCGGCCGGTGACGTTCGGCTGGGGGCCGCGGTTCCTCCACTCCACGGGCCAGCTCCACAAGGGCGGGGCGCCGGTGGGCGTGTTCCTCCAGGTCACCGGCGAGCCGGAGGCGCGGGTCGAGATCCCCGGCCGCGACTTCGACTTCGCCACCCTCATCTCCGCCCAGGCCGCCGGCGACGCCCGCGTCCTGACCGAGGAGGGCCGGCCGGTCCTGCGCCTGCACGCCACCACCTCCGAGGCGCTCGCGTGGCTGGCCGGTGTCCTCGCCGGACCCGCCCGATGAGCGCCACCCTGCGCGACCCGGAGGACCGCCGCCTCCCGCGGATCGCCGGCCCCTGCGGTCTCGTCATCTTCGGCGTCACCGGCGACCTGGCCAAGCGCAAGCTCATGCCGGCGGTCTACGACCTCGCCAACCGCGGCCTGCTGCCGCCGGCATTCGCCCTCACCGGGTTCGCCCGGCGGGACTGGTCCACCGACGACTTCGCCCAGATCGTCCACGACGCCGTCCGCGAGCACGCCCGCACGCCCTTCGACGAGCGCACCTGGGAGCACCTGGCCTCCGGGTTCCGGTTCGTCCAGGGCGAGTTCGACGACGACGCCGCGTTCGACCAGCTCGCGCGCACCGTCGCGGACCTCGACGCCGAGCGGGGCACCGGCGGCAACCACGCGTTCTACCTGTCGGTGCCGCCGAGCTCCTTCCCCGTCGTGTGCGCCCAGCTTGCCCGCTCGGGGCTGTCGAAGGCGCCGTCGGACACGTGGCGCCGCGTCGTCATCGAGAAGCCGTTCGGCCACGACCTCGCCTCGGCGAAGGAGCTGGACGAGGTGGTCTCCCAGGTCTTCGCCGAGGACTCGGTCTTCCGGATCGACCACTACCTCGGCAAGGAGACGGTCCAGAACATCCTCGCCCTGCGGTTCGCCAACCAGCTCTTCGAGCCGATCTGGAACGCGCACTACGTCGACCACGTCCAGATCACCATGGCCGAGGACATCGGCATCGGCAGCCGCGCGGGCTACTACGACGGCATCGGCGCCGCCCGCGACGTCATCCAGAACCACCTCCTCCAGCTGCTCGCGCTCACCGCCATGGAGGAGCCCGTCTCCTTCGACCCGGAGGCGCTGCGGGCGGAGAAGGAGAAGGTCCTCTCCGCCGTCCGCCTCGGCGCCGACCTCGACACCACCACCGCCCGCGGCCAGTACGCCGCGGGCTGGCAGGGCGGGGAGCAGGTGCGCGGCTACCTCGAGGAGGACGCGATCCCCGAGGGCTCGACGACGGAGACCTACGCCGCGCTGCGGCTCGAGGTCGACACCCGGCGCTGGGCCGGCGTCCCGTTCTACCTGCGCGCCGGCAAGCGCCTCGGGCGGCGGGTGACGGAGATCGCCGTCGTCTTCAAGCGCGCCCCGCACCTGCCGTTCGCGCTCGGCGCGACCGAGGAGCTCGGGCAGAACGCCCTGGTGGTGCGCGTCCAGCCGGACGAGGGCGTCACCATCCGGTTCGGCGCCAAGGTCCCCGGTACCGCCATGGAGGTCCGGGACGTCACCATGGACTTCGGCTACGGCCATGCGTTCACGGAGAACTCTCCCGAGGCTTACGAGCGCCTCATCCTCGACGTGCTGCTCGGCGACCCGCCGCTCTTCCCGCGCCAGCGGGAGGTGGAGCTGTCCTGGGAGATCCTCGACCCGGTGACGGCGCACTGGGCGACGTCGGGCCCGCCCGAGCCGTACCGGCCGGGCTCGTGGGGACCGCGCAGCGCCGAGGAGATGCTCGCGCGTGACGGCAACACCTGGCGGATGCCGTGAGCGGCGGGAGGAACTCATGATCGTCACCATGCAGGCCACCACATCGGCCGCCGTGAGCACGCGCCTGGCGCGGGTGCGCGAGGCGGGCGGCGTCTCCGCCCTGGGGCGGGTCCTCACCCTCGTCATCGTCGCCGGCTCCGAGGACGTCGTCGACCGCGCCGTCCGGGCCGCCGACGGCGCGTCCCGGGAGCACCCCTGCCGCATCATCGTCCTGCTGCCGACCGGCGCGAGCGGGCCCGCGCAGCTCGACGCGCAGATCCGGGTGGGCGGGGAGACCGGGGCCAGCGAGGTCATCATCCTCCAGGCGAGCGGCGACGCCGCCCTGGAGCCCGACACCCTCGTCATCCCGCTGCTGCTCGCCGACGCACCGGTCGTCGCGTGGTGGCCGGACTCGCCGCCGGCCAGCCCGTCGACGCACCCGGTGGGTGCCATGGCCCAGCGGCGGATCACCGACGTCACCGCGTCGGCGGAGCCGTTCGCCGGGCTGCACCGCCTCAAGGACGGCTACGCCCCGGGCGACACCGACCTCGCGTGGTCCCGGGTCACCCTCTGGCGGGGGCTGCTCGCGGCCGCGCTCGACGAGCCGCCGCACGAGCCGGTGACGGCCGTGCGGGTCAGCGGCGCGCACGAGCGTCCGTCCGTGCACATGCTCGCGGCGTGGCTCGCCGAGCGGCTGGGCGTGCCCACCGAGGTCCGCGCCGAGGCCTGCGAGGCCATCACCATGGTCGAGCTGGAGCGCGCCAGCGGGACGATCCGGCTCCGCCGCGAGCCCGGCTCGTCCGTCGCCATGCTCACCCGGCCCGGCCGGCCCGACCAGCGGATCAACCTCCCGCTGCGCTCGGTGGAGGACTGCCTCATCGAGGAGCTCCGGCGCCTCGACCCGGACCAGGTCTACGGCCGCGCACTCACCGCCGGGCTGTCCGCGCTCGAGGTCCCGTCCACGCTGGAGGCCCCGTGAGTCCCGATCCCGCACCGCGCCTCGTCGTCGTCCACCCCGACGCCGACCTCCTGGCCCGCGCCGCCGGTGCGCGCTTCCTCCTCACCCTGCTCGACGCCCAGTCGGTGACGACGCCCGTCCACGTCGTCCTCACGGGCGGCACCAGCGGCACGGCCATGCTCCGGGCGGCGGGGACCGACCCGCTGCGCACCGCCGTCGACTGGACCGGCGTCCACGTGTGGTGGGGCGACGAGCGGTTCGCGCCCACCGGCGACCCCGAGCGCAACGAGACGCACGCCCGCTCCGCGCTGCTCAACGCCGTCCCGCTACCCGCGGAGAACATCCACGTCGTACCGGGGCCGGACGCGGTCGCGTCGCCCGAGGAGGCGGCGGCCGCGTACAGCGCGGAGCTGCGCGCCCACGCTGCGGACGGGGCCGAGGTGCCGGACTTCGCCGTCGTGCTCCTCGGGGTGGGGCCGGATGCGCATGTGGCGTCGCTGTTCCCGGGGAAGGCGTCGCTGGGCGTCACCGCGCTCGGCGCGCTGGCCGAGCGCGACTCCCCCAAGCCGCCGCCGCTGCGCGTGAGCCTCACGCTGCCGACGCTGTGCTCGGCCCGGCAGGTGTGGCTGCTGGCCGCGGGCGAGGGCAAGGCCGAGGCCGTGGCGGCCTCGCTCGGCGGGGCACCGGTCGAGGAGGCGCCCGCGGGCGCGGTCCACGGGCGACAGCTCACCCTCTGGCTCGTCGACGCAGCCGCCGCGGGCGTCGCGGCGAGCTGAGGCGCCCCGGCCGCCAGAGCCGCGAGGGCCGCCGCGCGGGCGCCGGACGCGCCCACCCACGGCGCACATGCCCGACGGCGCAACGTCCCCCCAAAACGACGCTATGGGTGACATCCCAGCGCTATAGGCACCACGATCTCCCCCATTGATGCCCACACCGGCCCGCGCCGCCGTACCGCACGGTCCGCCTTGCCCCGAGCCCGTAGCCCCGGAGCCCCGGAGTTGCCCCGGCGTCTCGAGCTGGCGCCTCCACGCCAAGCCGCCTAACCCCACCTCAATGGGTGACATCGCAGCGCTATAGGCACCACGATCTCCCCCATTGATCGCCACACCCGCCCGGCGCCGCCGCCCAGCGCTCTGCCTCGCCCGCGGGTAACACGCCCCCAGCAGCGACCACCTCTGACGAGCGTCCGCCGTCGTCCACAGGCCCGCACCGTGCTGAGTAATCCCCAGAGCCGCAGCCGCGGGCCGGTGTGCCGCGCGGGCGACGGCCACGCTGGCCTGATGACCCCGGAGTCACACCGCCTCCAGGCGGTGGCCCAACACCAGTACGGCGCGATCTCCCGCGACCAGGTGCGCCGCCTCGGAGGCGACGACAACTGGATCCGCACGCAGCTCGCGGCTCAGCGGTGGGTGCGGATCCACCCGGGCGTGTATCTCAGCTTCACGGGCGAGCCGTCCTGGAGTGCCACCGCGTTCGCCGGACTGCTCTATGCGGGCAAGGGCGCGGCCTTGAGCCACCGGAGTGCCGGCTACAGCCTCGGCATGATCAACCGCGCACCGCGGCCAATAGAGGTGAGCGTCCCGCACCACCGCCAACCCGCCCCCCAGCCCGGCATGGTCATCCGCCGTCGCCGGGTCATGCCGATGTGCTTCGGGCGGATTCCCGCGACGAACGCCGCCGACACGCTCATCGACATCGCGGCCACCTCGGGCGACGTCGACGAGGTCGTCCGGCTCGCACGCGAAGCGCTCCGCCACGTCCACATCGCGTACGTGCGCAAAGTCCTCGAGGACCGGCAGCGGCTCCGGCACCGCTCGCTCCTCACCGAGATTCTTGGGGCCGTCGAAGCAGGCATCGAGTCACCGTTGGAGTACCGCTACCGCCGGGACGTCGAGCGGCGGCACCGCTTGCCCCGTTCCGTCCTCCAGGTACGCCAGCTCCTCGACGGGCTCTGGATCCGAGCCGACTCCCTCTATCGAGGACGAGGGGTACGCGTCGAGCTCGACGGCCAGGTCGCGCATCCGGGCGGCCGCACCGACTCCGACGTGTGGCGCGACAACGCCGCGCTCGTCGCCACCAGTGATCTCACCCTCCGGTACCGGTGGGCTCACGTCGCAGGAAACCCCTGCGCGACGGCGCGGCAGGTCGCCCAAGCGCTGCAGTCGCGCGGGTGGCGCGGGCGGCCGACACCGTGCGGCCCGCGATGCGCGGTCGGCAGATAAGGCACCCAGCAGATAAGCCATCTATGGGTGAGGTCCCAGTGCTATGGGCACCGCAATCTCACCCACAAGCGCGAGATGCGGGGGCGGCGGGCCGGGGAGCCGGGGAGCCGGCCACGGCCCGAGTGCCTGGCTGCCGCACCGTGCGCGTGTCCGACGGCGCAAAGTGGCCCGAAACGACGCTATGGGTGAGATCCCAGCGCTATGAGCACTGCAATCTCACCCATAGGTGCGTTCGCGGGGGTGGGTGGGGGCGTCGGCAAGCCGGCGGCCCGAGCGGGCTCAGCCGCCGCGGCGGGCGCGCAGCGCGGCGAGGGCCTCGTCGAGGAGCGCGGCGCCGTCGGCGTCCGTGCGGCGCTCCTTCACGTACGCGAGGTGCGTCTTGTACGGCTCGTTCTTGGGGGGCGCGGGCGGCGCGTCCTTGTCCTGGCCCGCGGGGAGCCCGCAGCGCGGGCAGTCCCACACCTCGGGGACGACGATCTCCGGCTCCTGCGCGAAGCTCGGGCGCGTCTCGTGCGCGTTGATGCACCAGTACGAGACCCGCACGCGCGGGGCTGCCTCGCCCCGCTCGGCCTCGCCCATGGGGCCCGCGCCGACGCGTGAGCCGCGGATCGCGCTACCTCCAGCCATGTCCCCAGCCCCTCAGGCGCTGGTGGACTGGATGAGGCCGAGGAGGACGACGGCGGTCCCCCACACGAGCGCGACGCCCACCGTGATCCGGTTGAGGTTCCGCTCCGCCACGCCGGACGAGCCGATGCTGCTGGAGATGCCGCCGCCGAACATGTCCGAGAGGCCGCCGCCCTTCCCCTTGTGCATGAGGATCGTGAGCATGAGGAAGACGCTGGTCAGGACCAGTAGGACCTGCAGGCTGATCCGCAGAGCATCCACGTGGACGTGGCTCCTTCGTTGTTGATGGCCGGGCCGGGACTCAGGATAGGCGATGGACGCGCCGTCACGGCACTACATCGACAAATGAGACGGGCGCGTCGCGCACCGCCTGCGGAAAAGCACCACCCGAAACGCACCGCGGCGCCGCCCCCGAAGGGACGGCGCCGCGGTCGAGCACCTCCTGGGCACGGCCCAGGGGACGCTGCTCAGGCCTTCTGGAACTGCGCGATCTTCGCGAACTCCTCGGCGTCGAGGCTGGCCCCGCCGACGAGCGCCCCGTCGACGTCCGGCTTCGCCATGATCGCCGCGACGTTCGAGGACTTCACGGAGCCGCCGTAGAGCACGCGGACGGCCTGCGCGACGGAGTCGTCGTACAGCTCGGCCAGGCGGGCGCGGATGGCTCCGCAGACCTCCTGCGCGTCCTCGGGCGTGGCGACCTCGCCGGTGCCGATGGCCCACACGGGCTCGTAGGCGATGACGGTCTTGGCCGCCTGCTCGGCGTCGATCCCGTCGTAGGCGCCGTCGACCTGCGCGAGCGTGTAGGCGACCTGGTCGCCCGCCTTGCGCACCTCGAGGCCCTCACCGACGCAGATGATCGGCACCATGCCGCCACCCAGCGCGGCGCGGGCCTTGGCGCCCACCAGGGCGTCGTCCTCGGCGTGGAACTGGCGGCGCTCGGAGTGCCCGACGACGACGTAGTCGACACCGAGCTTGGCGAGCATCGTCGCCGAGATCTCCCCGGTGTACGCGCCCTTGTCGTGCGCGGAGACGTCCTGCGCGCCGTAGCGGATGCCGAGCTTGTCGCCGTCGACCAGGGTCTGCACGGAGCGCAGGTCCGTGAACGGCGGGACGACGACGACCTCGACGTCCTCGTACTTGTGCCCGCCGTCCTTGAGGGTCCACGCCAGCTTCTGCACGAGGTGGGTGGCCTCGTGGTGGTCGAGGTTCATCTTCCAGTTGCCCGCCATGAGCGGGGTACGGGTGTTCGTCATGAAATTTCAGTCCTCCAGGACAGCGATACCGGGCAGGACCTTGCCCTCGAGGAACTCGAGGCTGGCGCCACCACCGGTGGAGATGTGGCCGAACTTGGACTCGTCGAAGCCCAGCTTGCGCACGGCCGCGGCGGAGTCGCCGCCGCCGACGATGCTGAAGCCCGAACCGTCCTGCATGGCCTGTGCCACGGCCTTGGTGCCCTCGGCGAAGGCGGGGAACTCGAAGACGCCCATCGGACCGTTCCAGACGATCGTCTTGGCGTCGGCGATCTTGCTGGCGAACAGCTTCGCGGACTCGGGGCCGATGTCCAGGCCCATCTTGTCCGCGGGGATGGCGTCGGCGGGGACGACCTCGGCCGGGGAGTCCGCCTTGAACTCGGACGCCACGACGATGTCGACGGGCAGGACGATCTCGACGCCGTTCTCCTCGGCCTGGGCGAGGTAGCCCTTGACCGCGTCGATCTGGTCCTCCTCGAGCAGGGAGGTGCCGACGCCGTAGCCCTTGGCCGCGAGGAAGGTGAAGACCATGCCGCCACCGATGAGGAGGCGGTCCGCCTTGGTGAGGAGGTTGCCGATGACCCCGAGCTTGTCGGAGACCTTCGAGCCTCCGAGGACGACGGCGTAGGGCCGCTCCGGGTCGCCGGTCGCCTTGCTCAGGGCGTCGATCTCGGCGAAGACGAGCCGGCCGGCGGCGTGCGGGAGCCGCTCGGCGACGTCGTACACCGAGGCCTGCTTGCGGTGGACGACGCCGAACCCGTCGGAGACGTAGGCGTCGGCCAGCGCGGCGAGCTCGTCGGCCAGGGCCCCGCGCTCCGCGTCGTCCTTGGACGTCTCGCGGGGGTCGAAGCGGATGTTCTCGAGCAGCGCGACCTCGCCGTCGCCGAGCGCGGCGACGGTGGCCTTGGCGTCCTCGCCGACGGTGTCCTTGGCGAGGCGCACGGGCGAGCCGAGGAGCTCGCCGAGGCGGGCGGCCACAGGCGCCAGAGAGTACTTGTCCTCCGGCGCGCCCTTGGGACGGCCGAGGTGCGCGGTCACGATGACCTTCGCACCGGCGTCGACCAGGGCGGTCAGCGTCGGGAGGGCGGCGCGGATGCGGCCGTCGTCGGTGATGGTCGTGCCGTCGAGCGGCACGTTGAAGTCGGAGCGGACGAGCACGCGCTTACCGCGCAGGTCGCCCAGGGATTCGATGGTCTTCACAGCGGTTCCTCCTCAGGTCGGACTCTCAACGCACGGACGTCCGCGTGCGCGAGCGGTGAGCTGCGCACGCGGACGTCCGGCGATCGGTGGGAGCTAGGTCAGAGACGCTCGCCGACGTACGAGGCGAGCTTGACGAGGCTGCTGGAGTAGCCCCACTCGTTGTCGTACCAGGAGACGACCTTGACCTGGTCGCCGATGACCTTGGTGAGGCCGGCGTCGAAGATCGAGGTGTGCGGGTCCGTGACGATGTCGCTGGAGACGATCGGGTCCTCGGTGTAGGCGAGGATGCCGGCCCACTCGGGGCTCTCGGCGGCCTTCTTCATCGCGGCGTTGATGGCCTCGACGGAGACCTCCTTCTCCGCGGTGAAGGTGAGGTCGGTGGCCGAGCCGGTCGGGACCGGGACGCGCATGGCGTAGCCGTCGAGCTTGCCCTTGAGCTCGGGCAGGACGAGGGAGACGGCCTTGGCCGCACCGGTCGTCGTCGGGACCATGTTGAGGGCCGCGGCGCGCGAGCGACGCAGGTCCTTGTGGGGGCCGTCCTGGAGGTTCTGGTCGGCCGTGTAGGCGTGGATCGTCGTCATGAGGCCACGGACGATCCCGAACTCGTCGTTCAGCACCTTGGCGAGCGGCGCGAGGCAGTTCGTCGTGCACGAGGCGTTGGAGATGATGTTGTGCTTCGCCGGGTCGTAGTCCGTGTGGTTGACGCCCATGACGAACGTCGCGTCCTCGTTCTTGGCGGGCGCGGAGATGATGACCTTCTTGGCGCCGGCCTCGATGTGGGCGCCGGCCTTGGCGGCGTCCGTGAAGCGGCCCGTGGACTCGATGACGATGTCCGCGCCGAGCTCACCCCAGGGGAGCTTGGTGGGGTCGGTCTCGGCGAGCGCCTTGAAGGTGTTGTCGCCGACCGTGATGGTGTCCTCGCCGAAGCTGACGTCCTTGGGCAGGACGCCGAGGATCGAGTCGTACTTGAGGAGGTGCGCGAGGGTCTTGTTGTCCGTGAGGTCGTTGACGCCCACGACCTGGATGTCCGCTCCGGACTCCAGAACGGCCCGGTAGAAGTTTCGTCCGATCCGACCGAAGCCGTTGATGCCGACGCGGATGGTCACAGTGTTCCTCCTGATGTGCGCCGACCGGCGCACGCAAGTCGTCGTGAATGTTGGTCTGCGCCAGGGGCGCGCTGGTCCAGGTCTCCGCGAAGCGGTGTCCCTCCAGCTGTCCCCACGCTACACCGGGCACACATACGTCGCAGAGGACAAAGGTCCGACCTCCGCGACGCCCCGAATGCCTGGTAGCCCAATGCTATCGGTGCTGGCACGCCGTCCCCACGACCCGTCCACGGGACGGTCCGGCGCGCGACCGGCCGAGAGAGCGCGCGACCTACAGGTCGAGCATGTCCGGGGTGAGGACGGCCTCGGTGTCGGCGATCCCCAGCTCGCGGGCGCGCTTGTCCGCCATGGCGAGCAGGCGCCGGATCCGCCCGGCCACGGCGTCCTTGGTGAGCGGCGGGTCGGAGAGGGCGCCGAGCTCCTCGAGGCTGGCCTGCTTGTTGTCCAGGCGCAGGCGACCGGCCTGGAGGAGGTGCTCGGGGACGTCGTCGCCGAGGATCTCGAAGGCACGCTCGACGCGGGCCCCGGCGGCGACGGCCGCCCGGGCGGACCGGCGCAGGTTGGCGTCGTCGAAGTTCGCCAGCCGGTTGGCGGTCCCGCGCACCTCGCGGCGCATCCGGCGCTCCTCCCACACCATGAGCGCGTCGTGGGCGCCCATCCGGGTGAGCATGGCGGCGATGTCGTCGCCGTCGCGGATGACGACGCGGTCGACGCCGCGGACCTCGCGCGCCTTGGCGGAGATGTCCATCCGGCGCGCCGCCCCGACGAGCGCGAGCGCCGCCTCGGGCCCGGGGCAGGTGATCTCCAGCGCGCTCGAGCGCCCCGGCTCGGTGAGCGAGCCGTGGGCGATGAAGGCACCGCGCCAGGCGGCGACGGCCTCGGAGAGTCCGGCCGAGACCACCTGCGGGGGCAGGCCGCGCACGGGGCGTCCGCGGCCGTCGAGGAGCCCGGTCTGGCGGGCCAGCGCCTCCCCGTCCTTGACGACGCGCACGACGTACCGCTTGCCGCGGCGCAGCCCGCCGCCGGAGACGACGATCACGTCGCTGCTGTGCCCGAACACCTCGGACATCGCCTGGCGCAGGCGCCGGGCGGCGATAACGGTGTCGAGCTCCGCCTCGATGACGATCCGCCCCGAGATGATGTGCAACCCGCCGGCGAACCGGAGGGTCGCGGCGATCTCGGCCTTTCGGGCGGAGACCTTGTCCACGCGCAGGCGCGCGAGCTCATCCTTCACGGCAGCGGTCAACGACATGGCGGCCATCCTCCCACTCACCCGGCCCGGTTCCCGACGTCGCCCAGGAACCCCTCGAAGGCGTCCCGGTACGCGCCGGCGAGCCGCAGCGGGTCGTGGCGCGGCGTTCCGTCGCCGGCGCCGACCTGCCGCAGGAGCAGTGTGGCGCCGCTCTCCTCGGCCGCGACGGTGAGCTCGTCGAGGTCCTCGACCACGGTGGGGTCGGCGATGACGACGTCGAGCCGGAAGTTCGGGGCGTGCTCGCGGAGGGTGCGCAGGTGGTCGGCGGCGTTCATCCCGTCGGTCTCCCCCACCTGGGCCGAGAGGTTGAGCGTGAGGGCCCGCCGGGCCGGGGTGGTCTCGAGCGCCTCGGCGAGCTCGCGCACGAGCAGGTGCGGGAGGACGGAGGTGTACCAGGACCCGGGGCCGAGGACGACCCAGTCGGCGGCGCGGATCGCGGCGACCGCCTCGGGGCAGGCGGGCGCGTCCTCGGGCAGGACCCGGACGGACTCGATCTGCCCGCTCGTCACCGCGACCCGGGACTGGCCGCGCACCACGCGCGGCGCCTCGGAGTCCGAGCGGCGCACGCGGGCCTCGATGTCGAGCGGGACCGCCGCCATGGGCACGACGCGGCCGCGCGCCCCGAGCAGGCGGCCCACCCAGTCCAGGCCGGCGACCTCGTCACCGAGGATGTCCCACAGCGCGATGATGAGGAGGTTCCCGACGGCGTGGTTGTCGAGCGGCCCGTCGGTGCTGTACCGGTGCTGGAGCACGTCACGCCACGTCTCGCCCCACTCGGTGTCGTCGCAGAGCGCGGCGAGCGCCATGCGCAGGTCCCCCGGCGGGAGCATGCCCAGCTCCTGGCGCAGCCGCCCGGAGGACCCGCCGTCGTCGGCGACGGTGACCACGGCGGTGAGGTTCTGGGTGACGTAGCGCAGGGCGCTCAGTGTGGCGGACAGACCGTGCCCGCCCCCGAGGGCGACGACGGAGGGGCCGCGGTCCTCCCGCGCCGGCCAGCGTTCTCGTTCCGTCCCGGGCGTCATTCCCGTCCCACGTCCCGGTGGAGCGTGCGGACCTGCTGGCCCCGCGCGCGCAGCTTCTCCGCGATGACCTCGGTCATGGCGACGGAGCGGTGCCGACCGCCGGTGCACCCGACGGCGATGGTGACGTACGGCTTGAGCTCCGCGACGTAGCCGTCGAGGACGGGGACGAGCGCCTCGACGTACCGCTCGGCGAACTCGCGGGCGCCGGGCTGGTCGAGCACGTACTGGCTCACCGGGGCGTCATGGCCGGTGAGGTGGCGCAGCTCGTTGACCCAGTAGGGGTTCTGGAGGAACCGGACGTCGACGACGTGGTCGGCGTCGAGCGGCAGGCCGTACTTGAAGCCGAACGAGAGGACCGTGAGGTTGAGCGGTCGCTCCGCCTCCCCGGCGACCTTCTCGCGCACCGTGCGGGCGAGGTCGTGGACCGTGAGGTCGGTGGTGTCGATGAGGACGTCGGCCCGCTCACGCAGGTCGGTGAGGAGCTTCCGCTCCGCGGCGATGCCGTCCATGATCCGGCCGTCCCCCTGGAGGGGGTGGGCGCGCCGGACCTGCTCGTAGCGGCGGACCAGCTCGGCGTCGGAGGCGTCGAGGAAGATGATCCGGTAGTCGGTGCCCTGCGTGCGCAGCTCGCCGAGGACGGAGACGAGGTCCGCGAAGAACTCGCCGCTGCGGACGTCGACGACGGCCGCGAGGCGGTGCACCGCCCCGCCCGAGGCCGTCATCATGCGGGCCAGCGCGCTGAGCATCTTCGGCGGGAGGTTGTCGACGACGAACCAGTCGAGGTCCTCCAGCGCGGTGGCGGTGCGGCTGCGGCCCGCCCCGGACATCCCGGTGATGATGAGGAGCTCGGGTCGCTCGGCGGACGGCGGGCGGGTCGACTCGTCCAGGGCGGGGATCCCCTGGGGAACCGTGGTCGGCGCCGGCTCCTCCGTGTCGTGGTGGTCGGGGGTGCTCTGGGGGTTCACCACCTCAGGATGCCAGCCCGGTGCGTCAGGCCGCAGCCCGTCGCTCACCGGCGGACCGTGGAGGCCGGAACGGCCGACTCCCCGGGGACCGGCTCGGCGGCACCCGGGCTGGTCCCGGAGTCGGCGCGCACGACGACGACGGGCTCCTCCGCGGACGGCCCCTCCGCCGACGTGGTGGCGGGCGTGGCGGCGCCGGCGCCTGGGGCTTCGGCGGGCGTGGCGGCGTCGGCGGGCGTGGCGGCGTCGGCGGGCGTGGCCGCGCTGGTCGGGCTGGCCCCGGCGAGGGCGTCGACGACGGCCTGGGCGGTGCGCGGCCCGACCCCCTTGACGGCGGCGATCTCCTCGGCGCTCGCCTGGCGCAGCGCCTTGACGGACCCGAAGGCCTTGAGCAGCGCGGCCGCGCGGGTGGGGCCGAGGCCGGGGACGTCGTCGAGCGCGGAGCGGGTCATCGCCTTGGAGCGGCGGCCGCGGTGGTGGCTGATGGCGAACCGGTGCGCCTCGTCCCGCAGGCGCTGGAGCATGAAGAGGCCGGGGCTGGTCCGCGGCAGGACCACCGGGAAGTCCTCGCCGGGCAGCCACACCTCCTCCAGCCGCTTGGCGAGGCCGACGAGGGCGACGTCCTCGATGCCCAGCTCGTCGAGGACGCGCTGGGCGGCCGCGACCTGGGGCTGCCCGCCGTCGACGACGACGAGGTTGGGCGGATAGGCGAAGCGGGTGGGTCGGCCGGTGCTGGGGTCCACCGGTCCCGAGCGCAGGGGGCGGCCGTCGTCGTCCACCGGGGCGTCCACGGACCCGACGTCCACGGGTTCGGCCGGGGCGCCCACGGCGGCGCCGCTCGCGCCGACGACCCCGCCGCTCGCGCCGGACGTGGCGCCGTCGGCGGGGACCTCGCGCTCGGAGCGGTAGTGCCGGAACCGGCGGGTGAGGACCTCGCGCATGGCGTCGGTGTCGTCGCGCGCGCCGGTGCCGTCCTCGCCCCGGACGACGAAGCGGCGGTACTCGCCCTTGCGCGGCAGCCCGTCCTCGAAGACCACCATCGACCCGACCTGGTGCTGGCCCTGGATGTGGGAGATGTCGTAGCACTCGATCCGCAGCGGCGACTCGGGCAGGTCGAGGGCCTCCTGGAGGTCCTGCAGCGCCTGGCTCCGGCTCGTGAGGTCCCCGGCGCGCCGGGTCTTGTGCAGGACGAGTGCCTGCTCGGCGTTGCGCCGGACGGTCTCCGCCAGCGCGCGCTTGTCCCCGCGCTGCGGCACCCGGACGGCGACGTTCGCGCCGCGCAGGCCGCGCAGCCAGGCGGCCATCTCCTCCGGGTCGGGCGGGAGCACCGGGACGAGCACCTCGCGCGGGACGGCGGTGGTGCCGCCCTCCCCCGTGCCGGCGTCGCCGTAGACCTGGAGGAGCAGGCGCTCGACCGCCTCGGAGTCGGTGAGGTCCTCGACCTTCTCCACCACCCAGCCCCGCTGGCCGCGCACGCGTCCGCCGCGCACGTGGAACACCTGCACGGACGCCTCGAGCTCGTCGGAGGCCATCGCGAAGACGTCGGCGTCCGTGCCGTCGGAGAGGACGACGGCGTTCTTCTCCACCACGCGGCGGAGCGCGCCCAGGTCGTCCCGCAGGCGCGCGGCGCGCTCGAAGTCGAGCTCTGCCGCGGCGGCCTTCATCTCCCGCTCGATGCGGCGCACGAAGGTGCCGGTCTCCCCCGCCATGAAGTCGCAGAAGTCCTCGGCCAGAGCGCGGTGGGCGTCGACGTCGATGCGGCCCACGCACGGCGCCGAGCACTTGTCGATGTACCCGAGCAGGCACGGCCGGCCGGAGCGTTCCGCGCGCCGGTAGACGCCCGCGGAGCACGTGCGCACCGGGAAGACCCGCAGCAGCAGGTCGACCGTCTCGCGGATCGCCCAGGCATGGGAGTACGGCCCGAAGTAGCGGGTGCCCTTGCGCTTCGCGCCGCGCATCACCTGCACCCGCGGCACCTCCTCGCCCATGGTGACGGCGAGGTAGGGGTAGGACTTGTCGTCGCGGTACTTGACGTTGAACCGGGGGTCGTACTCCTTGATCCAGGAGTACTCGAGCGCGAGCGACTCGACCTCCGTGCCGACGACCGTCCACTCCACCGACGCCGCCGTCGTCACCATCGTCCGGGTACGCGGGTGCAGCGCCGTGATGTCCTGGAAGTAGCTGGACAGGCGCGACCGGAGGTTCTTCGCCTTGCCGACGTAGATGACCCGGCCGTGGGCGTCGCGGAAGCGGTAGACGCCCGGGGACTCGGGGATCTCGCCGGGCCGCGGGCGGTAGGTGGACGGGTCGGCCATGGGATCGAGCCTATGTCAGTGCACCGACGTGGTCCGTGGCGGGTGGGGTGAGGACCACCTCGAGCGGACCAGGCCGGTTCGGCCCTGCCCGGGCGCGGCTCAGATCTGCTCGGCCTCGACCGGCTCGACGCGGACGGGGAAGTTCACCGAGCGGGCGAGGTGATTGTGCTCGCGCGCCGTGCGGTGCAGCCGCGCGGCGCCCTCGATGCCGATCGGCTCGGCGTAGGTGACCCGGGGGCGCAGCACCACCTCGACGAGCGGCCCAGCGCCGCTGCCCTCCACCCGCATGGTGCCGGTGACGTGGTCGACGTAGGACGTCACGACGACGCCCTCGGTCGCCGCGGTGCGCAGGAACCACAGCATCTGCGACTGCGACAGCGCCCCGACGAAGAGCTCCTCGACCCGGTAGCGGCTGACGTCGGCGCGGACCTTGAGGTCCGACGTCGCGAGGATCGTCGGCTTCCCCTCGGCCCGCACCTCGTGGTCGCGTGAGTAGGCGGTGTAGCTCGCCGTCCCGCGCTCGTCCGCCCCGGTCCAGTCGACGGTGACGTTGTACGTGTGAAGGGCTCCCATGACGTCACGTTACCGACGCTGTCGAGCATCCGTCGCCGATCGGCGCGCACGACGACGAGCGCGGCGGCACCCCAGCGGCGCCACCACGCCCGGCCCGCGCGGCGTCAGGCGCTGCGCCGGCGCGGCGTCGCCTCGGCGTCGAGGATCTCGGCGAGGTAGCGCCCGGTGTGGCTCTCGGGCACGGCGGCGACCTTCTCCGGCGTCCCCTCGGCGACCACCTGACCGCCGCCGGAGCCACCCTCCGGACCCATGTCGATGACCCAGTCGGCGTTCTTGATGACGTCGAGGTTGTGCTCGATGACGATGACGGTGTTGCCCTTGTCGACGAGGTTCTGCAGCACCTCGAGGAGCTTGCGGATGTCCTCGAAGTGCAGGCCCGTCGTCGGCTCGTCGAGCACGTAGACCGTGCGCCCGCTGGAGCGGCGCTGGAGCTCGGACGCCAGCTTGACGCGCTGCGCCTCGCCGCCGGAGAGCGTCGTCGCCGCCTGGCCGAGCCGGACGTACCCGAGGCCGACGTCGACGAGCGTGCGCAGGTAGCGCGCGATCTTGGGGACTGCGGCGAAGAAGTCGGCGGCCTCGGAGATGGGCATGTCGAGCACGTCGGCGACGGTCTTGCCCTTGTAGTGGACCTCGAGCGTCTCGCGGTTGTACCGCGCGCCGTGGCACACCTCGCACGGGACGTAGACGTCGGGGAGGAAGTTCATCTCGATCTTCAGGGTCCCGTCGCCCGAGCACGCCTCGCAGCGACCGCCCTTGACGTTGAAGGAGAACCGGCCGGCGGCGTACCCGCGCACCTTGGCCTCGGTGGTCTGCGCGAAGAGGGCGCGCACGTGGTCCCACACGCCCGTGTAGGTGGCGGGGTTGGAGCGGGGCGTGCGACCGATGGGGCTCTGGTCGACGTGGACCACCTTGTCGAGCTCCTCGAGCCCGGTGACGCGGCGGTGCCGGCCCGGGACACGGCGCGCACCGTTGAGCTCGTTGGCGAGGACGTTGTAGAGGATCCCGTTGACCAGGGTGGACTTGCCGGAGCCGGAGACGCCGGTGACGGCGACGAAGGTGCCGATGGGGAAGCTGACATTGACGCCGGTGAGGTTGTTCTCCCGGGCGCCGACCACGGTGATCTGCCGCTTGCGGTCGATCGCCCGCCGCTTCTGGGGGGTCGGGATAGAGCGCCGCCCGGACAGGTACTGCCCGGTCATCGAGGCCTCGGTGGCGAGCAGGCCGGCGAGGTCGCCGGAGTGGACGACGTGGCCGCCGGCCTCCCCCGCGCCCGGCCCGATGTCGACGATCCAGTCGGCGACCCGGATGGTGTCCTCGTCGTGCTCGACGACGATGAGGGTGTTGCCGAGGTCCCGCAGGCGGGTGAGCGTGTCGATGAGCCGGCGGTTGTCCCGCTGGTGCAGGCCGATGCTCGGCTCGTCGAGGACGTAGAGGACGCCGACCAGCCCGGAGCCGATCTGCGTGGCGAGGCGGATGCGCTGGGCCTCGCCGCCCGAGAGCGTCCCGGCCGGTCGCGACAGGCTGAGGTAGGTGAGGCCGACGTCGAGGAGGAAGCCGAGGCGGGCGTGGATCTCCTTGAGTACCTGGCCGGCGATGGCCTGCTCGCGGGGGCCGAGCTCAAGGGCGTCGAGGAACGCCTTGGCCTCGTTGATGGGCAGGTCGCACAGCTCGGCGATGGACTTGCCGGCGAGCTTGACCGCGAGGACCTCGGGCTTGAGCCGGGCGCCGCCGCACACCGGGCAGGCGATCTCGCGCATGTAGCCCTCGTAGCGGTCGCGGGAGGACTCCGACTCGGTCTCGGCGTGCTTGCGCTCGATGAAGGCGATGGCCCCCTCGAAACCCGTGGAGTACGCGCGCTCACGCCCCCACCGGTTGCGGTAGCGCACGTGGACGGTGTGGTCCTTGCCGTAGAGGATCGCCTTCTTGGCACGCTCAGGCAGGGCGCGCCACGGGACGTCGACGTCGAAGCCCAGCTCCTCGCCGAGGGCCTTGAGGAGTCGCAGGAAGTACTCGGCGGACGTCTTGGCCCACGGCTGGACGGCGCCCTCGGCGAGGGTGAGCTCGTCGTCGGGCACGACCAGCTCGGGGTCCACCTCGAGCCGGGTGCCGATGCCGGTGCACTCCGGGCACGCGCCGTAGGGCGCGTTGAAGGAGAACGTGCGCGGCTCGATCTCCTCGAGGGAGAGCGGGTGGTCGTTGGGGCACGCGCGGGTGATGGAGAACCGCCGCTCGCGCGCCGGGTCCTCCTCGGGCAGGTCGACGAGCTCGACGACGAGGATCCCGTCGGCCAGGCGCAGCGCCGTCTCCACGGAGTCGGTGAGCCGCTGGCGCATGCTCTCCCGGACGACGAGGCGGTCGACAACGACCTCGATGGTGTGCTTGAGCTTCTTCTCCAGCGCGGGCGGCTCCGCGAGCGAGACGACCTGGCCGTCGACGCGGGCCCGGGAGAACCCGGTGGCCTGCAGCTCGGAGAAGAGGTCGGTGTACTCGCCCTTGCGGCCGCGGATGACGGGCGCGAGGACCTGGAACCGGGTGCCTTCGGGCATCTCGCGGAGGCGGTCGACGATCTGCTGGGTGGTCTGGGCCGTGACCCGCTCCCCGCAGACCGGGCAGTACTGGGTGCCGGCGCGCGCGTAGAGCAGGCGGAGGTAGTCGTAGACCTCGGTGATGGTGCCGACGGTGGACCGGGGGTTCCGGTTGGTCGACTTCTGGTCGATGGAGACCGCGGGGCTCAGGCCCTCGATGAAGTCGACGTCGGGCTTGTCCATCTGCCCGAGGAACTGGCGCGCGTAGGAGGACAGCGACTCGACGTAGCGGCGCTGCCCCTCGGCGAAGATCGTGTCGAACGCGAGCGACGACTTGCCCGACCCCGACAGGCCGGTGAAGACGATGAGGCTGTCCCTGGGGAGGGAGACGTCGACGTTGCGGAGGTTGTGCTCGCGCGCACCGCGCACAAGTAGCTGGTCGCTCACCCGTCGATGGTACGGGGTCACGCCGCCGCTCGTACGCGTGTTCGACGGCGCGGCGGGGCGGAATCCCGCCATACTCGAGGCATGGAGCCCGTCACTGTCGCGCATGTCACACCCGGCGGACCGGCGCGGCGGCTCGACGCCGCCGGGCTCGTCGCCCTGAAGGCGAGCGTGTCCGCGATGGACAACAACTGCTACGTCCTCGCCGCCGACGGCGCCGCGGTGGTCATCGACGCCGCCGACGACGCGCCCCGGGTGCTCGCCCTGCTCGGGCAGGCGCGGGCGGCTGCTGAGGCGGGCGGCGAGGCGGGAGCGGGCGACACCGCGGCGGCGGGCGGCGCGGCGGGTGCGGTCGACACCGCGGCGGCGGGCGGCGCGCCCAGCACGGGCGACCTGGCCGGGGTGGACATCGCCGTCGTCACCACCCACCGCCACCACGACCACGTCGGCGCGCTCCGCGACGTCGTGGCCGCCACGGGGGCGCGGGTCCTCGCCGGGGCCGACGACGCCGACGCCCTCCCCGTCCCGGTCGACGTCCGCCTGCGCCACGGGGACCGCGTGCCGCTGGGCGACCGGGCGCTCGAGGTGGTCGCCCTGCGCGGGCACACCCCCGGCTCCGTCGCGCTGGCGTGGACGGAGGCGGAGGGCGAGCACGCCGGCCGCGTCCACCTCTTCACCGGCGACTCGCTGTTCCCCGGCGGGCCCGGCCGGACCACGTCGCCCGAGGACTTCGCCGCCCTCATGGACGACCTCACCGAGCGGGTCTTCGCGCGCTTCGACGACGACACCCGCGTCCACCCGGGGCACGGCGACTCCACGACGCTCGGCCGCGAGCGCCCCCACCTCGAGGAGTGGCGGCGCCGCGGCTGGTGACTAGCCGAGCACGCCGCGCACGGCGGCGGCGACCCGGTCGGCCGTCATCCCGCGCAGCTCCATGACCTCGGGCCCGGACCCGGACTCGCCGAACTCCTCGACCCCGACGACGGCGGTGGCCCAGCGGTACCAGGCGTCGCCCCGGCCGGCCTCGACGGCGACCCGGCGCTCGCGCGGGACCCCGAGGATCGCCTCCTGGCGGTCGGCGTCGAGCGCGGTGAACCACTCCACGCACGGGACGGAGACGACCCGCACGCCGACGCCCTCCGCGACCAGGCGCTCGGCCGCCGTGAGCGCGAGCGCGACCTCGCTCCCGCTCGCGAGGACGGTCACGTCCTCCCGGCCCTCCGGACGGTGGACGACCCGGGCGCCCGCGGCGACGTCGTCGGCCGTCGGCACGGGGCCGGGCAGCGCCGGCACGGCCTGACGGGACAGGAGCCAGGTGACCGGCCCCACGTGCGGGTCGCGGACGACGTGGCGCCAGCAGGCGAGGGTCTCCGCGGCGTCGGCCGGGCGCACGACGCTCAGCCCGGGGACCGTGCGCAGCGAGGCGACCTGCTCGACCGGCTGGTGCGTCGGGCCGTCCTCCCCCACCGCGACCGAGTCGTGCGTGAAGACGTAGGACACCGGCAGGCCCATGAGGGCGGCGAGCCGGATCGCGGGGCGCATGTAGTCGCTGAAGACGGCGTACGTCGAGCCGTACGGCCGCCAGGGCCCGGCGAGGGCCATCCCGGACAGCGCCGCGGCCATCGCGTGCTCCCGCACGCCGAACCGGACGAACGCGCCGTCGGGCCGCTCGGCCGTGACGGGCTGGCCGGGCACGGCGACGTTGGTCGAGGCGGCGAGGTCCGCCGACCCGCCGAACCAGCGCGGGGAGGCAGCGACGAGCGCCTGCACCGCGGCGCCGCCGGCGACCCGCGTGGCAACGGCCCCGCCCGGGACCTCGACGGCGTCGAGCGCGGCGAGGTCGGTCTCGACGGCGAGGGTGGCGTCGTGGAGGTCCCGCCACACCCGGTGGCGCTCCGGGCTCCGCTCGGCGAGCTCGGCCATCCCCCGGTCCCACGCCTCGTGCAGCTCCCGGCCGCGCGCGACGGCGGCGCGGGTGTGGGCGAGGACGTCGTCGGGCACGAGGTCCGCGAGGCCGGCATCGGGGGCGAAGCCGAGCTCGGCGAGCACCGAGGACACCTCGTCCGCGCCGAACCCGCCGGCGTGCGCGGCCGGCGTGCCGCCGACCTTCGCCGAGGGGAAGCCGATCACGGTACGCAGCGCGACGAGGGTAGGACGCCCGTCCGAGGCCCGGGCCTCGCGCAGCGTCGCCTCGAGCGAGGCGAGGTCGTCCGGGTCCTCCGCCTCGAGGACCCGCCAGCCGTAGGCGCGGAACCGTTCGCGGACGTCCTCGGTGAAGGTCTCCGTGGTCGGGGCGTCGATGGTGATGCCGTTGTCGTCCCAGACGACGACGAGGTTGCTCAGGCCGAGGGTGCCGGCGAGGGAGGCGGCCTCCGAGGCGACGCCCTCCTCGAGGCAGCCGTCACCGGCGACCGCCCACACCGTGCGCGCCAGCAGGCCGCCCTCGTCGCCGACCAGCGCCTCCTCGCGCCGGGTGGCGATCGCCATCCCGACGGCGGAGGCGAACCCCTGCCCGAGCGGGCCGGTCGACATGTCGACCCCGGGGGTGTGGTGCAGCTCGGGGTGGCCGGGGGTGCGCGAGCGGAGCTTGCGGGAGGCGGCGAGGTCGTCGAGTGTCAGCCCGTAGCCGCACAGGTAGAGCTGGACGTACAGGGCCAGGCTGGCGTGGCCCGCCGAGAGGACGAAGATGTCCCGGCCGGGCCACGCCGGATCGGCGGGGTCGTGGCGCAGGACGCGCTGGAAGAGCGTGTGCATAAGGGGGGCCAGGGCCATCGCGGTGCCCGCGTGGCCGTTGCCCTTGGCCTGGACGACGACGGCGGGGATCGCCCGCGCGGCCGCGACGGCCCGGGAGTCGAGGTCGTTGTGGTGCATGCCCAGAATTGTCCCATCGCCGGCCCTCACGGTCCCCGGGCGCCGCCGGTGCCCTCGGTGCCTGGGACCTCCTACCCAGGTGGGGCGACCGGTCCGGCGATAGGGTGAGGAATGCGTGCCGGGGCACGACCACGGCACTCTCACGCGTCGTCGAAGGAGCAGCCATGGGGCACCCACTGGAGGACACCCTGCCGTCCGAGGCCATCGTCACGGGGGTCTCCGCCGCTGACTGGCAGGCCGCGATCCGAGCGGCCGGGGACGCCCTCGTGCGCTCCGGCGCCACGACCGACGCCTACACCGACGAGATGATCGCGACGGTGGAGAACCTCGGGCCCTACATCGTCATCGCGCCCGGCTTCGCCCTGGCCCACTCGCGGCCGTCGGAGGCGGTGCTGCGCACCGGCCTGAGCTGGGTCCAGCTCGCCACTCCCGTCGAGTTCGGCAGCGAGAAGAACGACCCCGTCGACCTCGTCGTCGGGCTCGCCGCGCGCGACCACGACAGCCACCTGCAGACGATGGCGGCGCTCGCGACGATCCTCTCCGACGCGGACAAGCTCGCCGTCCTGCGCTCGACGTCGGACCCCGAAGAGGTCCGACGCATCCTCACCACCAGCTGAAGGAGAGATCGCCGTGAAGATCGTCGCCGTGTGCGGCATGGGGATCGGTACGTCCGTGATCCTCAAGATGAACATCGAAAAGGTCCTCGAGCGTTTCGACGTCGACGCGCAGGTGGAGGCGGCAGACATCAGCACGGCCCGCGGGGCCGCCCAGACGGCCGATCTCGTCCTCACCTCCGCCGAGCTCGCCCCCCAGCTGGGCGAGGTCCCCGCCGACGTCGTGGTCGTCGACAACTTCGTCGACGAGCAGGAGATCGAGGACAAGCTCGTCGACGCACTCGACCTGTGACGTCGACGCACTAGACCTGTAAGAGGGGGGTCAAGGTCATGGATGGATTCGTCTCTGTCCTGCAGTTCATCGGCAACGAGTTCCTCAACGTCCCGGCATACCTCATCGGGATCATCGTTGCCGTCGGTCTCATCGCCCTGAAGAAGAACGCCGGCCAGGTGGTCGGCGGGGCGCTCAAGGCGGCGCTCGGCTTCCTCATCCTCGGCGCCGGCGCCAACGTCGTCACGTCGTCCCTCACCCCGCTCGGCGACCTCGTGCTCGCCGTCACCGGGGCGCAGGGCGTCGTGCCGACGAACGAGGTCATCACGGCCCAGGCGGCCGGCGAGTTCGGCGCGACGAGCGCCTACATCCTCTCGCTGGGCTTCCTGCTCATGCTCGTGCTGGCCCGGTTCAGCCCGCTGAAGTACGTCTTCCTCACGGGCCACCACATGGTCTTCATGTCCATGCTCCTCGCGGTGGTCCTGTCGGTCGGCTTCGGCCAGGGCTTCCTCACCGTGCTCGTCGGTGCGGTCCTGCTCGCCGTCATGATGGTGGCGATGCCGGCGTTCGCCCACCCGTGGACCAAGCGGGTCACGGGCAACGACACCGTCGCCATCGGGCACTTCTCCTCGCTCGGCTACATCGCGGCCGGTGCGGCCGGCCAGGCGGTCGGCAAGCGCTCGCGCTCCACGGAGGAGATCAACGTCCCCAAGGGACTGAGCTTCCTGCGGGACTCGATGGTCGCCACCGCGCTGTCGATGGTCCTCATCTACCTCGTCTTCACGGTCTGGGGCCTCATCAAGCTCGGCGCGGACGCGTACCCGTTCCTCGAGGCGGACACGGCCGGCTCGTTCGTCATGGCCGGCGTGATGCAGGCGCTCATGTTCGGTGTCGGCGTCGCGATCATCCTCTACGGCGTGCGGACCTTCCTCGGTGAGCTGATCCCCGCCTTCCAGGGCATCGCGAGCAAGGTCGTCCCCGGCGCCAAGGCGGGCCTCGACATCCCGATCGTGTTCCCCTACGCCCAGAACGCCGTGCTCGTCGGGTTCATCTCCTCGTTCATCGGCGGTCTCATCGCCCTCGTCGTCCTCGCGACGTGGCTCAACCCGGTGTTCGGGCTCGCGCTCATCCTGCCGGGCATGGTGCCGCACTTCTTCACCGGTGGTGGCGCCGGCGTGTACGGCAACGCCACGGGCGGTCGCCGCGGCGCCATCGTCGGCGGGTTCATCAACGGTCTCCTCATCACGTTCCTCCCGGCGATCCTCATGCAGGTCATGGGCGGGCTGGGCCTGGGCAACTCGACGTTCGGCGACGCCGACTTCGGGTGGTTCGGGACGCTCGTCGGCCTGTCCGCGCAGTCGGGCTCCACGATCGTGGGGATCCTCCTCAGCGTCGTGCTCGCCCTCGTCGTCTTCGGCCTCGCCTGCGCCTGGCAGGTCAAGGTCGTCAACAAGGGCTGGATGCCCGGGGCCGACCGTCAGAAGTGGCTCGACGCCGAGCAGGCCCAGGCCAAGGCGCGGTCCGAGGAGGAGCGCGTCGCGCGGCGTGATGCACGTCGAGCCGCCAAGACGGCCGACTGACCTCACCCGTGGCCTCGCGCCACGACCACGCATCCGGCGAGCGGCCGGGACCCTCGGGTCCCGGCCGCTCGTGCGTTGTGGGACGCGGGCCGGCCCGTCGACCGCCCCGCCGGGCGGCGCCGAGGCTGCCGGGGTTGCCACCGTCCTGGCCCGGTGAGAACGTGACCCCGAGCCCGCAACGGGCTCCCGGACGAGGGGTGCCGTACCCGGTGTGCGACAAGACGGCCCACTGGAGGTCGTCATGTCTTGGCTCGTCCTTGTCCTGTCCGGTGTCCTCGAAGCCGTGTGGGCGACCGCCCTGGGCCGCTCGGAGGGGTTCAGCCGGCCGGGACCCACGGTCGTCTTCTTCGTCGCCCTCACGGCGAGCATGGCCGGGCTCGCCTACGCCATGCGCACGCTGCCGGTCGGCACCTCGTACGCAGTGTGGGTCGGCATCGGCGCCGTCCTCACCGTCGTCTACGCCATGGCGACCGGGACCGAGGCGGTCTCCGCCATCAAGATCCTCCTGCTCGCCGGCATCGTCGGCTGCGTCATCGGCCTCAAGATCGTCCACTGACGACACCGGGCGACCGCCTCCGGGCCACTGACGCCTCCGGGCGACCGACGCCACCGGGCGGCCGCCTCCGGCGCACGGTCCGATCGCCCCCCGACTCCCACGACGACGAACGCCCCCGGCCTTGGCCGGGGGCGTTCGTCGTGCGGCCGGCCTTGGCCGGGGGCGTCAGGTGCGCGGCCGGGCCCGTCGTGGGTCCGGTCGCGGCCGGTCAGACCGGGTCGCCGTCGCGGGGCTCGGTGACGGCGTGCGGCTCCGCTGCCGCCACCTGGGCGTCGCGCTTGTTCTTGCGCAGGCTCGCCCAGACTGTGAGGACGAGGACGCCGACGATCCAGGCGAGCGACACCGGGATCTCGGGCTCGGGGATCGCGTGCCACTCCGCGCCGCCGTTGATGAAGGCCAGCTCGTTGGTGTGCAGCGCGTGGATGAGGAGCTTGACGCCGATGAACCCGAGGATCGCCGCCAGGCCGTAGTGGAGGTAGACGAGGCGGTCGAGCAGGCCGTCGATGAGGAAGTACAGCTGGCGCAGGCCGAGGAGGGAGAACGCGTTCGCCGCGAAGACGAGGTACGGCTCCTTCGTGAGGCCGAAGATCGCCGGGATGGAGTCGACGGCGAAGAGGATGTCGGCGCTGCCGATCGCGATGATCGCGAGGAGCATCGGGGTGATCATCCGGCGGCCGTCGACCTTGGTGACGAGCTTGCCGCCGACGAAGCCCTCGGTCACCGGGATGATCTTGCGGACCGTGCGGACGAAGCGGTTCTCGTGGTACTCGCTCTCGTCGTGCTCACCGGTCTCTACGCCCTGGCGGGCCTGGCTGATCGCCGTCCAGATGAGGAACGCGCCGAAGAGGTAGAAGACCCAGGAGAAGTTCTCGATCACCACGACGCCGGCGGCGATGAAGACCGCCCGCAGGACGATGGCGATGATGATGCCCGCGAGCAGCACCTCCTGCTGGTACTTCCGGGGGATCCGGAACGCCGCGATGATGATGACGAAGACGAAGAGGTTGTCGACCGACAAGCTCTTCTCGGTGACGTAGCCGGCGAAGTACTGCCCGCCGTACTCGGCGCCCCACACGGCCCACACGATGAAGCCGAAGACGATGGCCATGGCGACGTACGCCACGGACCACCAGGCCGCTTCCTTGAGGGTGGGGGCGTGGGGGGTTCGGACATGGCCGAGCACGTCGACGGCGATCATCACGAGGATGACGGCCGCCAGGATGAGCCAGGCGAGGATTGGGACGTCCACCGAGTGTTCCTCCGGTACGTAGGGGGCGAGTACCGGAGGTCTCTTCCGCCCGCGCGCATGCCGTCGGCATGGGTGCTGGACCGATGGCACCGGACAGGACTTCAGTCCGCCGTGATGACGACACCACCGTGTTAGGGAATACTCCCCTCCGCTGGGTCACCCTACGACACCGCGGGGCCGCTCACCCAGGCAGGGCCTTTCACTCTGGCAGGGCGCACTGCGCGCGGCGCCCGGGGCGCGGCGCCGGTCAGGCGTTCGCGGCGCTCATCTGGCGCAGCTCCTTCTTGAGGTCGGAGATCTCGTCGCGCAGCCGCGCGGCGAGCTCGAACTGCAGCTCCTCGGCGGCCGCGTGCATCTGGTCCGTGAGGTCCTGGATGAGCTGGGCGAGGTCCGACGCGGCCGCGTCGCCGGGGCGCTGGCGCACCGTGGAGCCGGCGCGCTCGCCCTTGCCGCCCTTCTTGCCCGCCTGCCGGTAGCCACCGGCGAGGAGCTCCTTGGTGTCCAGGTCCTCGCGGGCGAGCATGTCGGTGATGTCACCGATCTTCTTGCGCAGCGGTGTGGGGTCGATGCCGTGCTCGGTGTTGTACGCCACCTGCTTCTCGCGCCGGCGGGTGGTCTCCTCGATCGCCATGGCCATCGAGGGGGTGATGCGGTCGGCGTACATGTGGACCTGGCCGGAGACGTTGCGCGCCGCGCGGCCGATCGTCTGGATGAGCGACGTGCCGGACCGGAGGAAGCCCTCCTTGTCCGCGTCGAGGATCGCCACGAGCGACACCTCGGGCAGGTCGAGGCCCTCACGGAGGAGGTTGATGCCGACGAGCACGTCGAACTGGCCGAGCCGGAGCTCGCGGAGGAGCTCGACGCGACGCAGCGTGTCCACCTCGGAGTGGAGGTACTGGACCCGCACGCCCCGCTCGAGGAGGTAGTCGGTGAGGTCCTCGGCCATCTTCTTCGTCAGCGTCGTGACGAGCACGCGCTCGTCCCGCTCGGCCCGCTCCCGAATCTCCCCGAGGAGGTCGTCGATCTGGCCCTGGGTCGGCTTCACGACGATCTCCGGGTCGATGAGCCCGGTCGGGCGGATGATCTGCTCGACCACGCCGTCGGACTGGGACATCTCGTACGCGCCCGGGGTCGCCGAGAGGTAGACGGTCTGGCCGGTGCGCTCGAGGAACTCCTCCCAGCGCAGCGGCCGGTTGTCCATGGCCGAGGGCAGGCGGAACCCGAAGTCGACGAGGGTGCGCTTGCGCGACATGTCGCCCTCGAACATCGCCCCGATCTGCGGGACGGTGACGTGCGACTCGTCGATGACGAGGAGGAAGTCCTCGGGGAAGTAGTCGAGCAGGGTGTGCGGCGGCGTGCCCGGCGCGCGGCCGTCGATGTGCCGCGAGTAGTTCTCGATGCCCGAGCACGTCCCGATCTGGCGCATCATCTCGATGTCGTACGTCGTGCGCATGCGCAGCCGCTGGGCCTCGAGGAGCTTGTTCGAGCGCTCGAGCTCGGCGAGCCGGTCGGCGAGCTCGAGCTCGATCCCGGTGATCGCCTTCTCCATCCGCTCCGGGCCGGCGACGTAGTGCGTGGCCGGGAACAGGTGGATGGCGTCCTCCGTGCGCACGACGTCGCCCGTGAGCGGGTGCAGCGTGTGGAGGGCCTCGATCTCGTCACCGAACATCTCGATGCGGATCGCCAGCTCCTCGTACACGGGGATGATCTCCACGGTGTCCCCGCGCACCCGGAAGGTCCCGCGGGTGAACGCCGTGTCGTTGCGGGTGTACTGCATGGTGACGAACCGCCGGAGCAGGTCGTCCCGGTCGATCCGGTCCCCCACGCGCAGCTGGACCATCCGGTCGACGTACTCCTGCGGCGTGCCGAGGCCGTAGATGCACGAGACGGAGGCGACGACGACGACGTCCCGCCGGGTGAGCAGGCTGTTGGTGGCCGAGTGGCGCAGCCGTTCCACCTCGTCGTTGATCGAGGAGTCCTTCTCGATGTAGGTGTCCGACTGCGGGACGTACGCCTCCGGCTGGTAGTAGTCGTAGTAGGAGACGAAGTACTCGACGGCGTTGTTGGGCAGCAGCTCGCGGAACTCGGTGGCGAGCTGCGCGGCGAGCGTCTTGTTGGGCGCCATGACGAGCGTGGGGCGCTGCACCTGCTCGATGAGCCACGCCGTCGTCGCCGACTTGCCGGTACCGGTGGCCCCGAGGAGGACGATGTCCTTCTCCCCCGCCTTGAGGCGCTGGGTGAGCTCGGCGATGGCGGCGGGCTGGTCACCCGACGGGGTGAAGTCGGAGATCACCTCGATGGGGGCGACCGTGCGCTGCAGGTCGGTGACGGGACGCATGGGTCAACGGTACGACGGGGGTGTGACACGGTACGCAGCGCTCCGCCGCCAGCGGAACCCGGGCCAAGTTGTCAACGCCGCTCCGGCTGAGAGACGGTAGTAGCCAAGCCCACCGGATGTTGCGGGAGGTACGGGATGAAGACGAGCATCGAGGGCCCGGGCGGTCGCGGGGTCGAGGTGAGCCCGGACGAGGTCCTCCCACCGAGCCGCGGGATCGCGCGCCGGGTCTTCTACCCCTCGGTGGCCCTCGTCGGCGTCTTCGTCCTCCTCGCCCTCGTCTTCCCGGACTGGCTGAGCAGCGTCATCACCGCCGCGAACGCGGCGGTGGTCAACTCCCTCGGCTGGTACTACGTCCTCCTCGTCACCGGCTTCGTCGTGTTCGCGCTGTGGCTGGCGCTCTCCCGCCTGGGCGACATCCGCCTCGGCCGGGACGACGAGGAGCCGCAGTACAGCACCTTCAGCTGGTTCGCCATGCTCTTCGCCGCCGGCATGGGGATCGGGCTGGTGTTCTGGGGTGTGGCCGAGCCCCTCAACCACTACGCGGCTCCCCCGCCGGGCGTGGTGGGCACCCCCGCGTCGCTCGCCCAGGACGCGATGACCCAGACCTACCTCCACTGGGGCCTGCACGCGTGGGCGATCTACATCGTCGTCGGCCTGGCCGTCGCCTACACCGTCCACCGGCGGCGGCGGCCGGTCTCCATCCGGTGGGCCCTCGAGCCCATCCTCGGGACCCGCCGCGTCCAGGGTCGGTGGGGTGACGTCGTCGACGTCGTCGCCGTCGTCGGCACCGTCTTCGGCGTCGCGACGTCGCTGGGGTTCGGCGTGGTGCAGGTCGCGGCCGGACTCGAGTACCTCGACCTCATCGAGGTCACCCGCACCGCGCTCGTCGTCCTCATCATCGCGATCGCCGGTCTCGCGATGATCTCGGTGGCCACCGGGCTCGACGTCGGCATCAAGTGGCTGTCGAACGCCAACCTCGTCATCGCCGGGCTTCTCATGCTCGGCATCCTCGTCCTCGGGCCCACGCTGTTCGTCCTGCGCGAGTTCGTCCAGTCCATCGGCGCCTACCTGCAGGACTTCATCCGCCTCTCCTTCGCGACGCTGCCCTACCAGGGGCCGGAGGGAGAGAGCTGGCTGGCGAGCTGGACCACGTACTACTGGGGCTGGTGGATGAGCTGGTCGCCGTTCGTCGGCGTCTTCATCGCCCGCATCTCCCGGGGGCGCACGGTCCGCCAGTTCATCATCGGCGTCCTCCTCGTCCCCACCCTGCTCACCTTCCTCTGGTTCGCCGTCCTCGGCGGCACCGCCCTCTACCGCGAGCTCTTCGGCGAGGGCGGGCTCGTCTCCGAGCGCGGCATCGTCGACAACAACGCGGCGCTGTTCCAGATGCTCTCGGACCTGCCCGGTGGCCCCGTGCTCGCCGGCGCCGCCATCCTGCTCGTCGTCGTGTTCTTCGTGACGAGCTCGGACTCCGGCTCCTACGTCGTGGCGATGATCTCCGCGGGCGGCAACCCCACGCCCCCGCTGTGGACCCGCCTCACCTGGGCCGCGCTCACCGGCGCCATCGCCGCCGTCCTCCTCGGCTTCGGCGGCCCCGAGGGCGGGCTGACGTCCCTGCAGGTCATGGCGATCCTCGTCGCCGCTCCCTTCAGCGTCGTGATGATCGGCATGTGCGTCGCCCTCGCCCGGTCGTTGACCGCCGAGCACCACGCGGCTGAGCTGGAGCGCCGCGCCCTGCGCCGCCGCACCCTCGTCGCCGCGGTCGTCGACGAGCTGGGGAGCACGAGCGCGCCGATCCGGCCCATCGAGCCCAGCCCCGGAATGACGTGGCGACCGCACCTCCCCCGCCGGGCCCCCGGGCGACGCCGCCGGGCCCGGCCCGCCGATACGGGCGGCGAGCAGACCAGCGAGGACGCCGAGGACGGTCCCGGCTAGGGGCGTCGCAGCGCAGGCGCGCCGGCGTCAGCCGTCGGCCTGGCCCCCGCTGGCCCCGCGTCAGCCGCCGGCGTGGTCCCCGGCCGCGCGCGCGAGCGGGACGAGGCGCTCCTCCCACAGCCGGCCGACGGCGTCGAGCAGGTCCGCCGTCGTGCCGGAGTTGTCCAGCCACACGTCGGCGACGGCCCGGCGGGCGTCGTCGTCGGCCTGCGCACGGATCCGGGCGAGCGCCTCCTCGCGCTCCATGCCGCGGTCCCGCATGAGGCGCTCGACGCGCACGTCCTCATCCGCCCCGACGACGACGACGAGGTCGTACCGGTCCGCGAGGCCGTTCTCGACGATGAGGGGGACGTCGTGGACGACGATCGCGCCCGGCGGGGCCGCCGCCTGGCGCCGGGAGCTCTCCACGCCGACGAGCGGGTGGACGATGGCGTTGAGCCGGGCCCGCGCGGCCGGGTCACTGAAGACCACCCGGGCGAGGGCGGGGCGGTCAAGCGAGCCGTCCGCCTGCAGGATGTCCGGGCCGAACGCCTCGGTCACCGCGGCCAGGCCCGGGGTCCCCGGCTCGACGACGGCGCGGGAGATGGCGTCCGCGTCGATGACCACGGCCCCGCGGCGGGCCAGCTCGGCGGAGACCGTCGACTTCCCCGCGCCGATGCCCCCGGTGAGGCCGACGGTGAGCACGCTCAGGCCGGGTCGTCCGGGTCGACCGGGGCGTGGTGGTCGAACCCGGCGGTGCCGCACTTCCAGTAGCCGCTGACGTCGACCTGCGCCGGGTCCATGTCGAGCTGCTGGCGCAGGTGGCGGCGGACCGCGCGCAGCGAGGTCGCCTCCCCGCCGAACCAGGCGAACCCGAGGCCGTCGGGCAGCGTGAGGGCGCGCACGGCGTCCGCGAGGAGCGTGGTGGTGCCGGGGGCCGCGCCGTCGCGGTGCAGCCACGTGATGGTGTGGCCGCGGCGGACGGCGTCGGCGAGGTAGGCCTCGTGCTCGCGGCCCGGCACCTCGACGAGGACGGCGGCGACGGCGTCGGGCGAAAGCGTCTCGAGCCAGCGGGCCACCGCCGGGAGGGCCGTCTCGTCGGAGCCGATGAGGTGCCAGTCGGCGCCGGCGGGCGCCAGGCGGGAGCCGCGCGGGCCGGCGACGACGATCGGGGCGCCGGGCTGGGCCGCCGAGGCCCAGGCGGACGCCGGCCCCTCGTCGCCGTGCAGGACGAAGTCGATGTCCAGCTCGTCGGCGCGCCAGGCCCGCGGGGTGTAGTCGCGGGAGATGAGCTCGACGCCCTCCGGGCGCTCGATGCCGGTGGCGGTCATCCGCGGAGCGTGGAGCTCGCCCGTGCGCGGGTCGGGGAAGAAGACCTTCACGTGGTCGCTCGGCCCGAGGCTGGAGAACCCGGCGAGGTCACCGCCGAGCGTGATGCGCCGGAGGCCGGGGGCGAGGTCCTCGGTGCGGACCACGGTGAGGTGCCGGACCGCGAGCTCATGCCGGACCCGCTCGCGCGAGAGCACGGTAGTGAGGTTCATGAGGGCAGCCTAACCTGCGCTCCGATCAGGCCTCCCGGCCGCCCGGGACCGGGACGTCGACCTCCGTGGTCAGGCTCGTGCGGACGACGACGGCCAGCGCACGGGCGGTCGCTGGGCCGTCCGCGCCGCGGGGGACGTGGACGAACCCGCCGCGCACGCCGGGGGTTGCGGCGAGGGCGTCCATGAGGGTGAAGAACACGGCGTTGCACACGTAGGTGCCGGCCGTGTTCGACACCTCGGCGGCGATCCCGGCGGACTCGAGCGCGGCCACGCACGCCTTGACGGGCAGGCCGGTGAGGTGCGCGGTGGGGGCGCCGTCGACCACCGGGACGTCGACCGGCTGCGCGCCGTCGTTGTCGGGGATGCGGGCGTCGACGACGTTGATCGCCACGCGCTCGAGGCTGACGCGGTCACGCCCGGGGGCCTCGCCGACGCCGACGACGAGGTCGGGCGCGTGCTCAGCGACGGCCTCGCGCAGCGCCGCGGCAGAGCCGGCGAAGGTGACGGGCAGCAGCGCCGTGACGAGACGCTCGGGACCGTTCCAGGCGTCGGCCAGTGCGCCGACCCCCTCGGCCGAGGCGTTGACGGGCTGGCCGTCGAACGGCTCGAAGGCGGTGACGAGGACGGTCCGTGGTCTCACCGGGGCAGCCTACGACCGCCGCTGGGGCCGCCCCTCCCCCGAGTTCTCCTCCCCCCTTTCGTGATCTTGCAGAAATGCTGGCCGATGCGGCCACTCCCCTCTTTGATGATCTTGCAGAAGTTCAGGGCCACTTTCGCTCTCGTTGTGGGTGTCCCCCACCGCGCGTAGCGTCGAACCCATGGCCAGAGAGCCGGCGCGTCACCTCCGGCGATCGCCGGCGCCGTCCCACGTCTCCGCGCGGCCGGGTCAGCGCGTGGCCGAGCCGGGCGACGAGGCGGGCCACCCGACCGGCAAGCTCGAGCAACGGCTCAACTCCCTGCGCGCCGGCGTCCTGGGCGCCAACGACGGCATCGTCTCGACGGCCGCGGTCGTCGTCGGCGTCGCCGGCGCGTCGTCGGCGGCCGAACCCGTGGTCATGGCCGGTCTCGCGGCCGCCATCGGCGGCGCGGTGTCGATGGCGCTCGGGGAGTACGTCTCGGTGAGCAGCCAGCTCGACAGCGAGCGGTCGATCATCGAGGAGGAGGAGCAGGCGCTGGCCGCCGACCCCGACGCCGAGCTGGACGCGCTCGCCGCCTGGTACGAGGAGCGCGGCATCTCCTCGGCGACGTCCCGGGCGGTGGCCGAGGAGATGTTCGCGCAGGACCCACTGGACGCCGTCGTCCGCGCCCGACACACCATCGACACCACCGACATCCCGAGCCCGTGGCGGGCGGCGGCGGCCTCGTTCCTCGCCTTCTCCCTCGGCGCGATCCTGCCGTTGGCGGCCATCCTGCTCCCGCCCCTGGAGTGGCGGGTCGCGGTGACGTTCCTCGCCACGCTGGTCGGGCTCGCCATCACGGGAACCGTGGCGGCGGCGATCGGTGGCGGCTCGCGCCTGCGCGCGGCGGCGCGGGTGGTCGTCGGCGGCGCGCTGGCGCTGGGGGCCACCTATGGTGCCGGTGTCCTGCTCGACACCTCCGGCGTCGTCTGAGCGCCCGCGTCGGCCGGGGGTGACGGCCGGGGTAGCGCGCTGCGAGGCCCGCTGCGTGAGGCGCCCGGGAACTAAGGAATACCTTTCCTTACCGCCCGGGCATTAACATAGGAATGCCTTTCCTTCGTTGCCCGGGACGAATATCGCGCTTAACCTCCGGGTATGACGCAAATGGTGACCCGCCCGACGCGACCGTGGCGCACGCCGGCCCCGACGTCGCCCTCGCCGGACCCCGCCAGCCGCCGTGACGCGCCGGTCGGGGCCGCGCAGGCCGAGTCGCCGGCGAAGGTACGCGGGGGGCTCGAGCAGCGCCTCAACGCCCTGCGCGCCGGCGTCCTCGGCGCGAACGACGGCATCGTCTCGACGGCCGCCGTCGTCGTCGGCATCGCGGGCGCGACCACGTCGACCGGCGCCGTCGCCGTCGCCGGGGTCGCCGCCGCCATCGGCGGCGCGGTGTCCATGGCGCTGGGCGAGTACGTCTCCGTGAGCAGCCAGCGCGACAGCGAGGTCCACCTCATCGAGTCCGAGCGCCGCGCGCTGGCGGCCGACCGCGACGCCCAGCTCGAGGGCGTGGCCCGGCTGTACGAGGAGCGGGGCATCTCCCCGGACACCGCGCGCCGGGTCGCGGAGGAGCTCTTCGCCCGCGACGCCCTCGACGCGGTGGTCCGCGCCCGCCACACGATCGACGCGGACGACGTCGCAAGCCCCTGGCACGCCGCGCTCGCGTCGTTCCTCGCGTTCGCCGTCGGCGCCCTGCTCCCCCTGGCGGCGATCCTGCTGCCGCCGACCGACGTGCGCGTCCCGGTGACCTTCGCGGTGACACTCGCCGCGCTGGCCCTCACCGGCGCCGTCGCCGCCGGGATCGGCGGCGGGTCCCGCCGCCGTGCCGCCGTGAGGGTGGTCGTGGGCGGCACGGTGGCGCTCGTGGTCACCTACGGCATCGGCCTCCTGCTCGGCACCACCGGCCTGGTCTGACCCGACGACGCCGGAATGCAGTACCGCCGTGCGGCCGGGTGGCCGGCGGCCTGCACCGCACTTCGGCGTGGTCTCTGAGCAGGCGGGGCCTCAAGCGCCCGCGCACCCCCACGCCCACGCCCCCGCCCACGCGCACGCGCCAACGTGCTGATTTGGAACCACCAGGGAGTCCACATCCAGCACATTGGCGGATGAGGCGCACGAGCTCGCGCAACGCCGGCATGTGGGGGCCGCGCAACGGGCGCCGGGCACACGCCCACCCGCCAACGTGCTGGTTTCGGACCACCAGGGAGTCCATATCCAGCACGTTGGCCGATGCCGAGGCGGATGCAGCGCGCGACGGGACGCAGCGGGCGCCCCGCGGGAACGGGCGAGGCCCGCCGCCCCGGTGGGGGGCGACGGGCCTCGTCGACGTTCCGCAGCGGAGAGTGTCCGCCGCGTCGATCAGTTGCCGGTGAGCTTCTCGCGAAGCGCGGCGAGCGCCTCGTCCGAGGCCAGCGTGCCGGCAGCCTCGGCCGGAGCCGAGCTGTACGACGTCGGAGCGGCGTCCCCGCCACCCGAGCTGCTGCTGGAGCTGCTGGAGCTGCTGGAGCCCCCGCCCATCGACGCCTCGACGTCGGCGTCAACGGCGGCCGCCACCTGCTTCTTGTGCGCCTCCCAGCGAGCCTGCGCCTGGGCGTACTGCGCCTCCCAGGCCTCACGCTGCGCGTCGTAGCCCTCGAGCCACTCGTTGGTCTCCGGGTCGAAGCCCTCGGGGTACTTGTAGTTCCCCTGCTCGTCGTACTCGGTGGCCATGCCGTACAGCGACGGGTCGAAGTCGTCGCTCGTGGGGTCGACGCCCTCGTTCGCCTGCTTCAGCGACAGCGAGATGCGGCGACGCTCGAGGTCGATGTCGATGACCTTGACGAAGACGTCGTCGCCGACCTTCGCGACCTGCTCGGGCACCTCGACGTGGCGCACGGCCAGCTCGGAGATGTGCACGAGGCCCTCGATGCCGTCCTCGACGCGCACGAACGCACCGAACGGGACGAGCTTGGTGACCTTACCCGGCACGACCTGCCCGATGGCGTGCGTGCGGGCGAAGGCCTGCCACGGGTCCTCCTGCGTCGCCTTGAGCGACAGCGAGACGCGCTCGCGGTCCATGTCGACGTCGAGAACCTCGACGGTGACCTCCTGGCCGACCTCGACAACCTCGCTCGGGTGGTCGATGTGCTTCCACGAGAGCTCGGAGACGTGGACGAGACCGTCGACGCCGCCGAGGTCGACGAACGCACCGAAGTTGACGATCGAGGAGACGACGCCGGGACGGACCTGACCCTTCTGCAGGGTCTGGAGGAACGTGGAGCGAACCTCGGACTGCGTCTGCTCGAGCCACGCGCGGCGCGAGAGCACGACGTTGTTGCGGTTCTTGTCGAGCTCGATGATCTTCGCCTCGAGCTCCTTGCCGACGTACGGCTGGAGGTCGCGCACGCGGCGCATCTCGACGAGCGAGGCGGGGAGGAAGCCGCGCAGGCCGATGTCGATGATGAGGCCGCCCTTGACGACCTCGATGACGGTGCCCGTGACGACCCCGTCCTCCTCCTTGATCTTCTCGATCGTGCCCCAGGCACGCTCGTACTGAGCGCGCTTCTTGGACAGGAGGAGCCGGCCCTCCTTGTCCTCCTTCTGGAGGACGAGCGCCTCGACGCGCTCACCGACGGACACGACGTCCTCGGGGTCCACGTCGTGCTTGATGGAGAGCTCACGAGAGAGAATGACGCCCTCGGTCTTGTACCCGATGTCGAGCAGGACCTCGTCGCGGTCGACCTTGACGATGGTGCCCTCGACGATGTCCCCGTCGTTGAAGTACTTGATGGTCGCGTCAACGGCGGCGAGGAAGTCCTCGGCCGATCCGATGTCGTTGATCGCGACCTGCGGGGCGCTCGACTGCGTGGGCGTAGTGGTGGTCATTGAGTTACGGACTCCGATGCGGACAGGAATAGTTCGGACAGGGGTGGGGCGCGCACAGTGAGCGGGCAGGGACCAGCCCAGGTGCACACGTCGCCAACGGCGATCCTACCGCCCGTCGGCGAAGCGCGACAACCGCCCGTTCGGGCACCCTCCGGCGTCCCCGGGGCGGCGACGGCGGGTCCTCGGGCAAGACGGGCGGACGACGGCGGGGCCGCCCGACGGCGTGACCGCGCCCGGTCCCCCGGTGTCGCTCGGTCCCCGCGGCGCCCAGTCGTGCGCGCCGCGGGAACGCTACCGGAGGATCAGGCGAGCGCGTTGGCGACGCGCAGCAGGTCCGGCGGGACGTGCTTGACCTTGCCGGCGATCTCGGCGAGCGGGACGAGCACGATCTCCTCGCCGCGCAGCGCCGTCATGACCTCGGACTTGCCCTCGTGGAGGGCGTCGACGGCGGCGACGCCGAAGCGCGAGCCGAGGATGCGGTCCGCGGGGAGCGGGGTGCCGCCGCGCTGGACGTGGCCGAGGACCGTGACGCGCGTGTCGAACCCGGTCCGGGTGGCGATCTCGCGCGCGACGCGCTCGCTCACCGCGCCGGCGATGATCTCGCCGAACTGGCCCACCTTGGTCTCGTACGTCATCGACGAGCCCTCCTTGGGCACGGCGCCCTCGGCGATGACGACGATGGAGAAGTTCGCGTGCGCGCGGTGGCGGTGCTGGAGGTAGCGGGTAATCCGGTCGATGTCGAAGGGGTCCTCGGGGGCGAGGACGATCTCCGCGCCGCCGGCGATGCCGGCGTTGACGGCGATCCAGCCCGCGCTGCGCCCCATGACCTCGACGACCATGACGCGGTTGTGGCTCTCCGCCGTCGTGTGGATCCGGTCGATCGCCTCGGTGGCGATGTTGACCGCGGTGTCGAAGCCGATGGCCCGGTCCGTGCCGGCGACGTCGTTGTCGATCGTCTTCGGGATCGCGACGATCCGGACGCCGCGCTCGGCGACCTTGCTCGCGGCGTGGAGCGTGCCGTCGCCGCCGATGCAGATGAGCGCCTCGATCCGCTCGGCCTCGAGGGTCGCCATGACGGCGTCGAGCCCGCCGTCCTCGGAGTGCGGGTGGTAGCGCGCCGTGCCGAGCAGGGTGCCGCCGCTGTCGAGGACGCCGCGGATGTGCTGGCGGGTCAGCGGGAGGACGTCGCCCTCGACGACGCCCTTCCACCCGTTCCGGAACCCGATGATCGAGTGCCCGTACTCCCCGACACCGTGCTTGACCACGGCTCGGATGGCGGCGTTGAGGCCGGGGCAGTCCCCACCTCCGGTCAACAGGCCGATACGCACTGACAACTCCCGTTCACTTCGGCTGATGGCCCGCGTCCGCGGGCTCTGTCAGCCTATCCCCGGCGTTCGGCGACGCATCTGGGTACATGGTCCACACTGGCGCCGTGGAGTGGGCCGGGTACGACGACGTCGACGCGCGGGAGGCGACCCGCGCCAACCGCGCGTGGTGGGACGCGAACGCCGAGGAGTACCTCAGCGAGCACGGGGAGTTCCTCGGCCCCGCGGACTTCCGCTGGTGCCCGGAGGGGCTGCGGGAGGCGGACGCGCGGCTGCTCGGCGAGGTGGCCGGCCGGCGCGTGCTCGAGGTCGGGGCGGGCGCGGCGCAGTGCTCGCGGTGGCTGGTCGGTGAGGGAGCGCACGTCCTGGCCATGGACGTCTCCGCCGGGATGCTGGCCCGGGCACGCACCCTCGACGCCGCGACGGGCGTGCGCGTGCCCCTCGTCCAGGCCGACGCCCGGGCGCTCCCGCTCGACGACGCCTGCGTCGACGTCGCGTTCACCGCCTTCGGCGCGATCCCGTTCCTCCCCGACGCCGACCGGGTGCACGCCGAGGTCGCGCGCGTCCTGCGCCCCGGCGGACGGTGGGTGTTCGCCGTCGTCCACCCCGTCCGCTGGGCGTTCCCGGACGACCCGACGGAGGAGGGCCTCACGGCGACGCGCTCCTACTTCGACCGGACCCCGTACGTGGAGGTGGATGCCGAGGGCGAGCCCGGGTACGCCGAGTTCCACCGCACCATCGGGGACCACGTCCGCGAGGTGGTGGCTGCGGGGCTGGTGCTCGACGACGTCGTCGAGCCGGAGTGGTCCCCGGACAACGAGCACGTCTGGGGCGGCTGGGGGCCCGTCCGCGGGCGGTACCTCCCGGGGACGGCGATCTTCCGGGCGCACGCGCCGGGCTGAGCGCCCGGCTGACCTCCCGCCCGCCGGCGCCCGGCACCGGGGCCGGGCGCGGGCCAGGGCGAAACCGGCCCCCGCCCTCGCTAGTGCGCGGCGTCGTGCCAGGAGCGGCCGGAGCCGACGGACACGTCGAGCGGCACGGCGAGGCTGGCCGCCCCGGCCATGGCGGTGCGGACGATCTCCTCGACCGCCTCGCGCTCCCCCGCGGCGACCTCGAGCACGAGCTCGTCGTGCACCTGGAGGAGCAGCCGCGTGCGCAGGCCGGCCGCGGTGAGCGCGTCCTGGACCTTGATCATGGCGACCTTGATGATGTCCGCCGCGCTGCCCTGGATGGGGGCGTTGAGGGCCATCCGCTCGGCCATGTCGCGGCGCTGCCGGTTGTCGCTGGTGAGGTCCGGCAGGTAGCGCCGCCGGCCCATGATCGTCTCGGTGTACCCGGTGCGACGGGCCTCGCCGACGACGCCGGCGAGGTAGTCGCGCACGCCACCGAAGCGGGCGAAGTAGTCCTCCATGAGGGCGCGGGCCTCGCCGACCTCGATCCGGAGCTGCCGCGAGAGGCCGAACGCCGACAGGCCGTAGGCGAGGCCGTAGCTCATCGCCTTGATCTTCGAGCGCATGGCGGGCGTCACGGCGTCCGTGGGGACGTTGAAGACCCGGGAGCCGACGTAGGAGTGCAGGTCCTCGCCGGAGCGGAAGGCGTCGATGAGCCCGGCCTCGCCGGACAGGTGCGCCATGATCCGCATCTCGATCTGGGAGTAGTCCGCCGTCAGCAGCGTCTCGTAGCCCTCGCCGACGATGAAGCCGCGGCGGATCCGCTGGCCCTCCTCGGTGCGGACGGGGATGTTCTGGAGGTTGGGGTCGGTGGAGCTGAGCCGCCCGGTGGCGGCGATCGTCTGGTGGAACGTCGTGTGGATCCGGCCGTCGGGCGAGACCGACCGCATGAGGCCCTCGACGGTCTGGCGCAGGCGGATCGCGTCGCGGTGCTCGAGCAGGTGCGCGAGGAACGGGTGCTCGGTCTTGGCGAACAGATCCGCGAGGGCGTCGGCGTCCGTCGTCCAGCCGGTCTTCGTCTTCTTCGTCTTCGGCATGTCGAGCTCGACGAAGAGGACCTCCTGCAGCTGCTTGGGCGAGGAGAGGTTCACCTCGTGGCCGATGACGGCGTACGCGGCCGAGGCCGCGGCGTCCACGGCCGCGCCGAACCGCTTCTCGAGGTCGCCGAAGTAGTTGACGTCGGCCGCGATGCCGGCGGCCTCCATCCCCTCGAGCGTGCGCTGGACGGGCAGCTCGATGTCGGTGAGGAGGTCCACCGCGCCGCGGTCCGCCAGCTCGCCCGCGAGGACGGTGGTGAGCTCGAGGACGGCGGCCGCGCGCACGCCGCCGGTACGGTCCGGGCCCTCGGGCTCGAGGCTGAGCATCCCCTGGCCGGCGTCGTCGGTGTCCTCCAGGCGCAGCTCGCGGTGGAGGTGGCGCACGGCGAGGTCCGCCAGGGCGTACTGGCGCCGGTCCGGCAGGCACAGGTAGGCCGCGAGCTCGGTGTCGAAGACGACGCCGTCGAGGGTGAGGCCGCGCCCGCGCAGCGCGTGCCAGGCCTGCTTGGCGGCGTGGACGGTCTTGGACGCCTCGGCGTCGGCCAGCCAGGCGGCGAGGGCCTGCTCGTCCTCGGGGGTGACGTCGGTGAGGTCGACGGTGAGGGCACTGCCGGCGTCGTCGGCGATGGCGAGTGCCCAGGCGTCCCCGCCGGCGGGCAGGCCCTTGCCGGAGACGTCGAGGCCGAGGAGCGTGCCGGAGCGCTCGGCGAGCCAGGGGCCGAGGCTGCCGGCGGTCGCGGCGGTGACCTCGAGCGCGAAGCCCTCGTCCGCCGTCGCCGGCCGGTTCTCCTCGGGCAGGGAGGCGAACAGGCGGTCCCGCAGGACGGTGAACTCGAGGGCGTCGAAGACCTCGTGGACCTTCTCGCGCTGGATCGGGGTGCGCGCCAGGTCCGTGACGGCCAGCGGCAGCTCGA
The DNA here is from genome assembly GCF_003710105.1 of Georgenia faecalis. Lineage (GTDB taxonomy): Bacteria > Actinomycetota > Actinomycetes > Actinomycetales > Actinomycetaceae > Georgenia_A > Georgenia_A faecalis. Next base: position 1,480,838 of record NZ_CP033325.1, on the reverse strand, counting down.
CGTCGGTGAGGAGCCGGTTGAGGCGGCGGTTGAGCATCACCTGGTCGAGGTGCTCGCGCAGGCTCGCGCCGGCCTTGCCGGAGATCTGCGGGGCGTTGACGATGATCCCCTCGAGGCCGCCGTAGGTGTTGACCCACTTGGCCGCCGTCTTCGGGCCCACGCCGGGGATGCCGGGGAGGTTGTCGCTCGTCTCGCCGACGAGCGCGGCGATGTCCGGGTACTGCTCCGGGGCGACGTCGTACTTGGCGTGCACGGCCTCCGGGGTCATCCGGGTGAGGGTGGAGACGCCCTTGACGGGGTAGAGCACGGTGACGGCGTCGGTGACGAGCTGGAAGGTGTCGCGGTCGCCTGAGCAGACGAGGACGTCCATGCCCGCGGCGGCGCCCTGGGTGGCGAGGGTGGCGAGGATGTCGTCCGCCTCGAAGCCCTCCTTCATGAGGGTGGGGATCCCGACGGCGGCGAGCACCTCCTCGATGAGGGGCACCTGGCCGGAGAACGGCTCTGGGGTGGCGTCGCGGGTGGCCTTGTACTGGTCGTACTGCTCGGTGCGGAAGGTGGTGCGCCCGGCGTCGAAGGCGACGGCGACGTGCGTCGGCTCCTCGGCGGCCAGGAGGTTGATGAGCATCGAGGTGAAGCCGTAGACCGCGTTCGTCGGTTGCCCGGTGCTGGTCGAGAAGTTCTCGACCGGAAGCGCGAAGTACGCGCGGAAGGCCATCGAGTGGCCGTCGACGAGCAGGAGCCGGGGGCGTGCGGAGCTGGTCACGACTCCCACCCTAGGCGCCACCACTGACGTCGCCGGGTCCCCGGTGGGTGATCAGCGCCTCCCCCGCCCCGGTGCCCGTGCCAGGCTGGGCGGCATGACCACGACCACTCCCCCGTCGGCCGTCCCGCGCGGCGCCCTCGCCGAGCGCATGGGTATCGAGATCCTCGAGGCCTCCCCGGACCGCGTCGTCGGCCGCATGCCCGTCGAGGGCAACACCCAGCCGTTCGGCCTGCTCCACGGGGGGGCCTCGGTGGTGCTCGCCGAGACGCTCGGCTCCGTCGCCGCCGCCCTCCACGCCGGCGGCGGACAGGCGGCGGTCGGCACCGAGGTGAACGCCACGCACCACCGCAGTGCGCGGTCGGGCTCCGTCACGGGCGTGGCGACGGCGCTGCACCGGGGCAGGCGGACGGCGTCCTACGAGATCGTCATCACCGACGACGACGACCGCCGGGTCTGCACCGCCCGGCTCAGCTGCATGCTGGTCGACGCGCCGCAGGCCTGAGCCGCGCGCGAGCCGCGATGCGGCCTACTTGCCGCCGACCTGGTCGATGACGGCGTCGGCGACCTCACGCATGGTGAGTCGACGGTCCATCGAGGTCTTCTGGATCCAGCGGAACGCCTCGGGCTCGGTGAGGCCCATCTTCGTCATGAGCAGGCCCTTGGCTCGGTCCACGCGCTTGCGGGTCTCGAAGCGGTCGGTGAGGTCGGCGACCTCGGCCTCGAGCGAGGTGATCTCCTGGTAGCGCGAGATGGCGATCTCGACGGCCGGGAGGAGGTCGGCGGGCGTGAACGGCTTGACGACGTAGGCCATCGCGCCGGCGTCGCGCGCCCGCTCGACGAGCTCGGTCTGGGAGAAAGCGGTGAGCATGACGACGGCGGTGGCGCGGGTCGCCATGATGCGCTCGGCGGCCGTGATGCCGTCCATGACGGGCATCTTCACGTCCATGACGACGACGTCGGGCTCGAGCTCGGTGGCCAGGCGCACCGCGGCCTCGCCGTCGGACGCCTCGCCGACGACGTCGAAGCCAGCCTCCTTGAGCGTCTCGACGATGTCGAGCCGGATGAGCGTCTCGTCCTCGGCGACGACGACGCGGCGGCCCTTCGTCGGCGCGTCGACAGCCTCGCTCGAGGTGCGCTCAGGGAAGACGAACCCCTCGGGGTTGTCGTCGGCTGCAGCGTTGCTCGGGACCTCGTTCTCGCTCACGGCGCTAGCCTAGTGCGGCGACGCCGGTGTGGCGCACGCTGCCCCGATAGCCCAACCGGCAGAGGCAATCGGCTCAAACCCGATCCAGTGTGGGTTCGAATCCCACTCGGGGCACCCATCTGACCTGCGAAAACGCCACCTCGTGTCGCACACGTGTCGCAGCGAGCAGTGCACGGCGGTCATCTCGGAGCGCACGGGTACACCACCGCGACGTTCGGAGTGGTGCTCATCACTGCCCAGGACCGAGCGTCCCCTCAGTCTGCGCCTGGAAGCCGCGCCCGGCGGGCAGCACCGACACGATCAACGGGTTCCGGGCGTTGCGGGCCCGCTGAAAAGCGGACGATGAGCTCTCTCCGATGGCATAGCGAAGGCTGTGCCGGTGTGGCGAACGTCTCGGCACGAGCAGGCCGCTCGTGAGCCCGATGCGGAACTGCTCATGCGGAAGTGCTGCGCGCGACGCCCGCGAGCCGACCCTCGCCTCACCGCGCGTGGTTCCCGCGGGGCTCTGTCATAGGGCGAAGTACCGCGTCGAGGTCGGTTCGCCGGATCCGCACGAGCCGGCTACCCACCCTGACGGCGTCGAGGTCGCCCTGGGCAATGAGCTTGCGCACGAAGCGTTCGGTGACGTTCAGCTCGTCAGCGACTTCGCTGACCGAGAGGAAGCGGGGCTGGGACGTTCCGGCGACGGTGCTCATGGTGCTCCTCCTTGTGGTGGCTGTGTCGCAGGGAGTGAGAACCCCGCGCACCTAGAGAGCAGTGTCACGAACCGGGTCGACCCGCGGGAGTGTGACCTCCGCCCGGGTCCCCGCTCGCCGGGCGCACAGGAGCCGGCGATCCACCCACCGTCACGGAGCGGACGCCTGACGCTGCCGACAGCCTGGACCTTGCGACAGCGACAGGCGACGCGGAACCCCGCGCCGTAGCTACATGTCTCGCCAGCTGGGCCTTGCCGGTGAGGTGCACGCGTGTCACCTCAGCGCCTCCTCGCCGTGCCCCACAGAACGACGACCCGCCTCCCGGATTGTTGTGGGCTGAGCCGCAGCCCCCGGCATCCGCATCTGCCGATGACCGAGTACCGCCCCCCCCCCCCCCCCCGCCAACGCCGCTGTGCTGTTCGCCGGCTGCCTCATCCGGTCAAGACATAGGAGCGACATCCCCGTTCGTTGACGCGATGGCGGCTTTGATCGTTTGTGCGTCGCTGTCACGCAGCGACTTCTCACGTTCGTGAGTCTCGACCTCAAAGGGCGCCCCAACGCCGTCTCCTGGGTAGCGCGGGATGACGTGAAGGTGAAAATGGAAGACCGTCTGGAAGGCAGCTTCGCCGTCGCAGACGACCAGGTTAATCCCTCGGCAGCCCAGGCTTGAGCGTCGCAAAGCCCTTGCCATGTCGTGACCGACCGACCACACGTGAGCGCTCGTAGCTTCGTCAAGGTCTTCGAGACCCACGGCATGCCTACGTGGCACCACGAGAAGGTGCCCGTGCGTGACGGGGTTCAAATCCATCCAGACCGCAACAGCCTCGTCCTCGAAGACCAGGCTGGCTTCCGCGCGGCGCGCCACGATGGCGCAGAAGACACACTCCTTGGCCACCACTTCCTGGGTCATGTGCGGTGATGCTTCCAGCACGCCCAGATGGCGTGCAACCGCGTTCCCATCCCGACGCCCAACCATCGCCGGGTGACCGCTCATGCCGCGACGCGGGAGGCCATGCCGTGTCTGGTCTGCTGACGGACAGCGGCGCACCCATGGCGGCGGTCGTGGAGTCTTACGCAAGCAACAGAGGCAGCCATGGCACGGGGGTGGTCTCGTCCATCTATGCGAAGAAGCAGATGAAGTGCGAGCCTGGCCGCTGGCTCGCACGCCGTTCGTGCACTTGGGCGGTTTGAGAGGTCACCACGCTGAGCCACCGATCCCGCACATTGGAATCAGTCGTTGCGGCTCATCAGTGACGTATTTGTTCGCGCGATCGCCTCGAGGTCTACGCTGGTCAGCACTTGAAGATCGGGAAGTTCTGGTTGGTACACGTTAAGCATCCTTAGTAGCGAGCCGCCATCCGCGAGATTCACTTCGAAGCCGTGGCGCCGGTAGGATGCTGCCTCCTGTGCAAGCGGCACACTGAACACCGAATTCGTGACCAGCATCACCCTTCGTGTCTCGAAGTGAATTGAGACGCCTGCAAGTTCACGCAGGGCAGACACGCCTATTGTCCGGCCTTTAGGCGAATGTTTGCACTGAACGAGTATTGGCGCACTATTGAGACTGTCGACCGCGAACACGTCAACGCCACCATCTCGCGAGTGCTGCGTTAAGGCGACTTCGTAACCATGGTCGGCCAGTAGGTCTGCCGTGAACTGCTCGAATCGGCGCGCCGGTAGCGAATCGAGAGCGCGCGGATTCGTTCTTATGTAGCCGGCAAGTTCCGAGCTCGCAACTTCGGAACTGGCATAATCGAAGTGCCGAAGCTCGGCTACGGTGAGCGTCTCTTCCCATGGAGCAAATTTTTCGCAACTCTCGCCGTCAACGTATAAATCCACTTTTGCAAACCAGCCACACAGCGGGCATGCCGCACGCCGCGTGTCGTTGCCGAGGAACTCGAACTCGCGCTCACTAAGCACGGTGACGACAGTCTTTGCTGCGCACCAGGGACAGATGTTGACGATCACATTCGGCAGGCGCTCCGGCGTCTCGTCCTCGTCATGGACAGCGGCGTACAGTTGCGATGTTCGCCACAGGAGAAGCGGTAGAACTCCAGCGTCCATGTTGCTCACGGTGCAGCCCTTCTTAAAGGTGTGCGAGGAGCCTATGTCAAGCGAGTTCCGACCGCCGGACATGCCGCCGATCTAGCGCGGCCGCTCGACGCCGACTCGCGCGGCGCGATCGCGCCACGTGCACGTCTCGCTGGTCAGCCGTCCTGGTGGGCTCGGACGCAGGCGGCGATGCTGCCGTAGTGCTCGCGGATCACCTGAGCTCGGCTCGCCGGTCGTGCGTGACGACGAAATCCCGTCCAGGCTTCGGGACCTGCTCGCACCCGCACAGGCATGCTCCGGCACCCGCAGGAGGTGTTACAGGCGGAGATAACGACACGCTTGGACGGTCTGCGCTGTCGACGGTGTCGAGGGCGGCGCGCAGGAGTGCCGTGACGTCCTTCGCTCCAGGGAGGACAACCAGGTGCTGATTAACCCGCACCCGGGCGCCGTTGGTGTGGCTACTCCAGCCGGCCACCTGTTGCACGCCTGCGGCGGGTACCTCCGCGGCGTGGACGACGTCGTACGTGTGAGAGTCAATCTGGACGAATACGCAGGCGTCGAAGTCCCAACTTCGGAATACCGAGTACACCTGCGAGCCAGAGGTGTGCGGGCCAACCATGCGGCTCTTTACCTGCAGGCGGAGGCCGTCGGACGTGCGCACGTCCCAAGATCTCTCCGACCGGCCGGGCAGCTGGCCGTTGTAGGCGCGGGCCACGAGCGTCTCGGCCAGGTCGCCGACTGGGGCATTGCGTGAGCGGAGGACGCCCCGAGCAATGAGCTCGGTGAGCAGCGATGCGGACAGGCGCAGGATCTGTCGGGTGCTCAGGCGGTAATGTCGATGCCTTGTGCGGTCATGGCGGCCTTTCGTCGCGCTCGATGGGAGCCGGCGGGGTGGGTACCTCATTCTGGCGTGCCGGACGTATACCGGGCGGCGTCCTGGGGACACGGAAAGCGGCGGTCGACCGCAAGGATCGCGGGCGCGGGTTGGATGTCGGCAACTGAAGCTGATGAGTTCCCGCGCGGTCAACCACACTGCTTGGAGTGCGGACGCACGCTCGGCACTGCCGCGCAGCGTTCGGAGTTTGGCGGGGACCCGCTGTGGGGCATCCGCTCATGGCTCCCTTCTGTTTCGCCGGCTGTCAACCGGTGGCGATGGGAACGTGTCGGGTGGTGGGACTGCTGCACGAACAGGTGACAGTGGTTCTCAGGCGGCTAGTGCGGCCTGAGTGGTCATGATGGTCTCGTACTCGATGGGTGTCATGCGTCCGAGTCGGGTTTGGCGTCGGCGTCGGTGGTAGGTCCTCTCGATCCAGGTGATGATCGCCAGGCGGAGCTCGGTGCGGGTGGCCCAGCGGCGCCTGTCGAGGACGTTCTTCTGCAGGAGGGCGAAGAAGCTCTGCATGGCGGCGTTGTCACCGGCTGAGGCGACCTGGCCCATCGATCCGACCAGGTCGTGGCGGCGCAGCTCGGCCAGGAAGCGCCTGGCTCGAAATTGCGAGCCTCGGTCCGAGTGGACGGTGCAGCCGGCTACGTCACCGCCCCGGCGAGCGACCGCCGAGGCCAGCGCGTCGACCGCCAGGCGTGACTTCATGCGGTCGCTGATGGAGTACCCCACGATCCGGCCCGAGTAGACGTCCTTGATCGCGCAGAGGTAGAGCTTGCCCTCGCTCGCGGTGCGCATCGAATAGCGCGTTGGCGAGGTGGCCCTGGCGGAGCTCGAGCGCGGTGACCGGCGCGGTGAGCCAGCGGTAGTAGGGCTGGCGGGCGAGCTTGAGGACCCGGCACGTCACCGCAACGGGGATCCCGTCAGCGGCGAGCTCTTTCACGAGCGGGAACGTCATTTTCCCGGCAGGTTCGCCTGGGCGAAGTAGGCCGCAGCCCGGCGCAAGATCTCGTTCTCCTGCTCCAGCAACCGCACACGCTTCTTCGCCTCGCGCAGCTCGGCCGAGTCAGCCTTCGTCACACCAGGACGCTTACCGTCCTCGACGTCCGCGGCCGCGATCCAGTTCCGCAGGCAGGTCTCACTAATACCGAAGTCCCGGGCGATCTGAGCGATCGGGGCCTCGCCACGGCGGGCCACGGCCACGACGTCGTCGCGGAACTCCTTCGGATGGGGTCTAGGCACGGTCAACATCCTTCCAGCAGCACCCGGGGGCACCACAGATCAGGTGTCACCTGTTCGTGCAGCAGTCCCGGTCGCCCGATATCCGTGCTGCAATCCCCGGCCGTGTCGCGCTGATGCGTGTGCGCCGGCTGTACTTTGGCAGTTATGTCGGCGTCCTCGCGTAGGGTCTTTCGCATGGGTAGCCGAGCACTTGTGCGATGGCCGGGCGGCGAGATTCGGTGATATCGGCGGCGTCGGCCGGCGGCGCCGCGGGGGCCGGTGGCATCGGACTGCAGAACCGCGTCTTCGCATGGGCCGCGGCGGCTTTGGTCGCTGAGCGACCGCTGCTCGCCGGGGACCTTGCGGGAATCGTAGTGCGTGTCGGCGCGCAAACCGGATTCGCGATGGACGACGTGGCGGTGGAGGCCGATACCGGGTGCTTCGCGCTCTTTCAGGTCAAGGCGGGGCTCGGTCTCGGGAAGGCCGCCGACAGCCCGCTCGCGGAGGCGCTAGAGCAGGTGGTAGGTCAGTACGTGAACGGACGGCTGCCGGTCCGCGACGGCTCGGACCGGTCCGTCGACGCGGCGCGAGACGTGCTCGTGCTGTGCACTGACAGCACGGCACCGGCGACGGTGCGGAAGGATCTGCCGACGGCGCTATCGCGTGCGGCTTCGCAGCCGCCGGGTTCGCAGCTCGGGCACGAGCTCACCGTGAAGCAGCGCAAGGCGCTGGACGTGGTCATCTCGCACGTCAAACCGATGTGGGAAGCTGCGACCGGGAACGCCGCCGACAACGAGGACCTTCGTGGGCTGTTCCGAGCACTTCGGGTGATCACCGTCGACGCGAGCGAGGGGGCGCCGCAGCATGCCGCCGCTGTGGCGACGCTCGCCCTGGGGCTGTCGCCCGCGGACGCGGACGCCGCGTGGCCCGTTCTCGTCCAACAGGGGCAGGCGGCGTCGGCGGCTCGCGAGTGGCGCGACCGCGCCTCCATCGGCGTCGCGCTTTCCCGCCGCGGGGTCCACCCTGCGCCGCCGACCAGGTACGCCGGTGACATCGAGACGCTGCGCGAGCTGTCAGCGGCGAATCTCGCGGCGTTCGCGCGCGATGCTGCTCTTCCCGTGCCGGGCGGGCTGCGCATCCCACGCAAGGCGACGACCGTGTTGGCGGCCGACGCTGGCGACGGGAACGTGCTCATCGTGGGTGACGCGGGCGCCGGGAAGTCCTCGGTCACGCAAAGTTTCGCCGCGGCGCGCGCGGCGGACCAGCCAGTAATTGCGCTCCGCGCGAGTGACCTGGCGGGGGCGAACAAGGCGCCTCTGGACGCCCCTCTTGTGGCCGTGCTGCGGGGATGGATGGGCCCCCCCGCCGTGCTGGTGATCGACGGCGTCGACGCGCTGCGCGGCCCTGAGGACCGCCAGTTTCTCAGCGACGTAGTCCACGGCCTGAGCGGTTCGCGGTGGCAGGTCGTCGCGTCCGCGCGGACGTTCGACGCCCTGAACAACCATGCTCTGCGAACCGCGTTCGGAGGCGCGCCCCTGTCGGCCGACGAGTCTGCGCTGGATCCGCGGCTGGCGGGCGTGCGGCACCTGGTCGTCGGGGACTTGACTGACGACGAGATCGACGCGGCCGTCACCGCGCCACTGGCGCTCGCGTCGTTGCTCGAGAAGGCAGGGCCGGAACTGCGTGCCCTGCTACGTAACCCGTTCAACCTCCGGCTTGCCGCGGTGCTCGTCGAGACGTTAACGGCGTCGCAGCAGGACGAGCTGCTCGCGGTCCGGGGGCGCGTCGGTCTGCTCGAGGCGTACTGGGACCAGCGAATCCGCGCCGATGATCAGACCGCGAGGGAGGCGCTGCTCGCGCGGCTGTGCGCGCATATGGCCGCGGAGCGGTCGCTGCGGGCGATCGAAGCCGAGCCGCTCGTAACTGCCGTCGACAGCGCCGCAGTCGGGGCGATGCTCAGCGAGAACGTCCTCGCAATCGAGCCGGGGGCGGTGCCGACCGGTCGGCGCATTCTGGCGTTTTCGCACAACATTCTGTTCGACTACGCCACGACGTTGTATGTGCTGCTCGACCCGGTCGATCCTTCGCGGGCGATCAAGGCGATCGACGCGGACCCGGCACTACCGCTGGTCGCTCGTCCGAGCTTCGATCTGCTCGCCGACGTGTTGTGGGAGCGCCGCGCTGTCGGGGCGTTCTGGCCGCTGTGCCTGGAGGTGTCAGCATCGCACCACGTGCTCGCGTCGCTCGCATTCGCGGCGAGGGTGCTATGTCTTGTCCGCGACCGGAACGACCTGCGCGAGCTCGCGCCCCCTGCCGGCACGGCGGGCACGGCGGGGGGGCTGTCGGCATCGCAGGAGTTTGTCCGCCGGCTTGTCGGTGGCCTGCGCGCCCCGGCAGTTCTCCCCGACGCTGCCGTCGCGGCGGTCGCCCTCGCGGCGCTCGCCCGGCGGTTCGCCGATCACGCGTTGGGGTCGTACGTCGACGGGGCACTGGCCGCCGACATCCTGCTCGGTCTGCAGCTCCGGCTCCCGTTGCAGCCAGACGGTCCTGGCGCCGAAGACCGCTGCCTCTCTCTCGTGGCGCTGCTCGACGCGTGCCGTGAAAACCCGAAGCAGATGGAAAGCCTCGCCGGCGCCGCAGCGCGCCAGCTGCCGAGCGCGGTCAAGATGAGTACGGCGGCGCGGGATGCGGTCCGGCGGATGCTCGATGACGAGCCAGCCATGCGCGAGTGGGGCGGCACCGTGCTGACGTGGCTTGCGGAATCGGTCGAGGGCCTCGCCAGCGTGGACCCTAAGCTCGCGCGCGAGACCGCCCGCGCGGTGCTGACGTTCGAAGAAACACGTGATGAGCAGGTGAGTCTCGGTGGTGGCCCGGTGCTGTCGCTGAACGAGACCCGTCGGCAGCAGGCGGAGCACGGCGCGTATTTGCTCGCGGAGGCGTTCGACGCGATTTGTGCTGCTGACCTGCAGACGGCGACTCAGATTTTCTGCGACCTCGCAGAGCACGAAGCGTATGAGTTCGAGGACGGCGAGTGGCCGATCTTCGCCCATGGGGCGTCCGGGTACCTCCGGTACGGCAGGGACATGTCAATGACGGCTCGGGGGGAGGGAGAGAAGATTGCGACGGGCCTGGGCGCTGCGCTAAGCGCCTCGAATGCGGGCGACGCGGTACCGGCTGTGACTGTCTTAGTCGGCCGGCTGCACAACGCGGCAGCTTGGGCGGCGCTGATGGCCTCGCCCGCCAACTCGGTCGCGCTGGGTCGCGCCCTGCTCGACGCGCTCGACTCCGGGGCGCTGCTTGGCCACCCCGAAACCCATGCCGCTGCGGCGGGTCTGCTCGCAGCGCTCGCGGACGAAGGTGGCGACGACCCGGCCATTGCCTCGCGCCTACAGGCGGCGGTGCTGCGCGCGCACTCGCTGATGGACGCGAACGGCGGGTACCCGCGGCAGAAGGACGCGTTGCTCGGATGCCTTCGTCCCGGCACGATCACCTCGTCGAAGCTGGTGGGTCGGCTCGGCAAGCTCGGCGCTGAAGGCCCGCCGAAGGTCCAACCGCGCCTGCAAGTCGAGGCATCCTTCACGCCCTGGTCGATTGTGGACTCGCTCGCTGCCGAGGGTGTCGCCTTTCCGTCCCCGGTCGCCACCGCGGTGGACCTGTTAAGCGACGAACTACAGGCAACTAGGAACGGCCGCGACGAGCGGCCCGAGCACAAGCGCCGGCTGCTGGAGACCTTCGAAGAAGTCGCGGACATCGTGTTCGCGGAGTGCCCGACGGTGCATCCGAGGTTGGCTCTGTTGCTGGTCGACGCAGCGGCGACTCTAGCTTGCGACCCACGGGTCAGCCCCGGAACGCCGGTAGGCGAGCGCGTAGCAGCCGTGCTCCTGAACGCCGCCAACAGCGACACCGGCGGGCTGCTGCAGTGATCGCGTGGAGCCCCGGAGTCCGTGACGCGGCCATCGGCGGCCTCGTTGCGCTACTCGCCCGGCGAGATTGGCGCTCGGGCGATGACGCCGCCGCGATCACCGGCGCAGTCGCGGCCGGGCTCCACGACGACAGCCCAGGCGTGAGAATGCGGGCGGCCGAGGGCGTGCTAGCGATCTACGCCGACCAGGACGAGGAACAGAGAGCGTCAACAGTCGGCGATCTCGTGCTCGCCGAGCAAGACGAGCGCGTGCGTTCGGTCCTTCTTGGACAGTTGGCGGCCGCGGCCGCGCCGGCGGTCGTGGACGACGTGCTCGCACGGCTCCACAAGGGCGGCGACCCCGGCGATGGCGACTTAGGCGCCGACGTGACGGTCGAACTGCTGACGTATCTCGCCGTTGTGGCGAGGACACCGTTCGCGTCCGCAACCGTCGAGCGATGGTGTGACGAGGCGCCGACTCGACCCATGGCGGTCTCGCGGTTCGCAAAGTCGGCCCGCCGGTATCTCGCTGGGACCGAAGTCGGAATACAAGCGCGGGCGTTCGCGCTATTGTGGTCGGCCGCCGACGCCTCGGCAGCGCGCCTGGGGCGCGATCCAGGGAAGCTCTCGTTGGCGGCGTCGAACCTGACGGAAGCCCAGCTCGCCGAGATTCAGGGCGCCGTGCTGATCTGCCGCGAGGTCGCGCAACAGGTCTACTTTGCGAGTGGCGCGTTCGAAAGTAGGCGCGATCCGAAAGTGGAGCTCGCGGTGCCTGACGCGGGCTTCGCCGACCTCGCGATGCCGGTGCTGAGCAGGTGCGCGTCGACGCACGCGCCGCAGTGCGTGCACCCGGCCGTCAAAGCGATGGTGTTCCTCGCACCTCTGAAGGAGGCAAGCGCCTTGCAGGCAGTCGCCGACGCGGTGCCCCCCGACAGCAGTTACGCAGGTGATCCTCTGGCAGGCGACATCGTCGTCACGTATCTACAACGACTGCTCACCGTGCAGCGTCCACTCGTGCTCTTCGACGCCGTAGGCGCAGACGCCTTCCGGCGGTTGCTCGCGACCTTCGCCGCTGCTGGCAACCAGGAAGCGCTGTCGCTCGCCTACACCTTCGCTGACGTCTTCAGGTAGTCATACGGCACGCGGGAACCGGTATGGAGATCCCGCGCGCACGTACGCGGTCGGTGCTCGATCACGCAGTTCCTTGCCACTGAGCGAAACGAGGTGCCGTTGAGCCTTCGACCACGAAGACTGCGACACCTAGCATGGTCTCGTGACGATGACCTGGGGCGTCCCGCTAGAAGTAGGCAAGGCCCTCACCTGGCCAGTGGATCGCGTCGCGATGCACCTCCTCGCCAACCGCTCGCGAGCGTGTGGCAGCGTCAGCGTCAGCATCAGCATCAGCATCAGCATCAGCATCAACCTTCAACGGCTCGATCAGTGAAGAGGGACAGTCGACGCTGGCGGGGCAAGGGTCTGCAGACCGAGGACGAGCCCGGCAACGCGCCTCCTCCAGATCCTTGGTATACCAGGAGACCCGAGGCCACGAGGCTGGCACTCTGCGAGCATTCGTTCGCTTCGACGGCTAAGGCGAAAGCACGTCCTGCATGTTGATCGGCGAGTGTGCATGCCTCAGCGCAGCTTAACGACGCCCGTCCTGCCGACTCGATGCCCCACACCGGGGCTCCCGGCCGAGGGCCGGGAGCCCCTGTGTGGACCTGACGGGACTTGAACCCGCGTCTCCCAGGTTTCAGCCGGGCACTCTGACCAACTGAGCTACAGGCAGTCGAGAGACTACCGGGCTCTGCCGCTCTCGACTAGCCGTTTCAAGCGATCGACTTGGACGCCATCGTTCAAAGTCAGGCATGCAACTCATCCAGCTGGTCCGCTCTGGTGTGTGACGGTCGAATGCTCCGCGATGTAGACCCCGAGTTGAGGGTTGAGCAGAGGTGCGGCGACGAGGAGGTCCAAGTGCAGGCATGCCGCAGCCAGTGTGGCGGACGCGTCCTGTCTAGCGCGCCGACACGGCCCCCAACCGACGAGCGACGCATCTGTAGGCTCGGTGGGTGAGCACGATCGAACAGCCCGACAGTGATCAGGCGCAGTCCGACCTGCAGACGTTTTGCAGGTTCGTGCGCGCGCGTTCAACTGAGATCCAAAAGGCTATGCCGGCGGTGTCAACGCTCGGGCTCCGATCCGTGGCCATGGGCCTCCTGCGACAAGAGCTTGACTCATTGGTGAGGGTGATCTACCTGCTGCATCGGGATCCGGAGGAGCGCGCCCTCCTCCTCCGATCGTCAGCAACGGGACATCCTTGGACTGCTCGCACGCCAAGAGGAAAGCAGAGGATGGTCAGGGATCGCGACATGGTGGACCTTGCTCAGCACCTTCACGGCTGGACGCAGAACGTATATCGCTTCGGCTGTGCGTTTATCCACCTCTCGTCTATGCATGACTACGGAACAAACGATCCTTTCACAGCACTCCCGCAGAGCGACCGTATCTGGATAATAGAACACTTGCGGAACTACCACGGAGCGTCAATGGAGACGGTCTGGACCTTCGAGCAGGTCTCGAACTACGCCCCGGCGATCCTCGAGAAAATATCCACCAACTTGGAGTTCGAGTTGGCGAGACTGGAAGGCGCAAGCGCAATGTAGCGGCGGTAGAGGCCCGAGCGGTACACCGACACCGGCCACGTCTCCACCTCATGCCGCGTCCGGTGCCCGCTCATGCCGCGGATCGCGCGCGGCGTGGACGTCGCGCTGCTGGCTCGCGGTACTGCCGAGATCGGATGAGAGTCCCGTCGCGCGTTCAGGCACCCGCGCCCCGAGTCTGCCTCCCGCTTCACTCACGCTCACTCCTTGGGCAGCCCTGTCGAGGCATATTGGATCATTACTCAGCGGTCCCGCCGCCCATTGTGGGTGACGTTGTAGCGCGGCTGTTCGGACCTGATGGCATTCACCTCGGCGACTTCCAGCTCCTCGACGGTGTCGAATCGCACCATGCTTATGTTGGCGATCTCGTTCCACCACGCCTTGCCCTTCAGATGCTCATGCTGTCGCTGAAGTGCCGGCCGGACGGTGAGACCGACGTAGAGCAGCTCGCCGCTCGCGTCGAAGTGGCGATATAGCGTCGGGACCGCTTCGGGGATCGCATGGGGCCCCTTCCTGCTTCTGCCAATTCTTAGCAGTTCGTCCCGAGACCAGTCCTCCAGACCGAGGTCGTCAATCTGCGCGTGCCACCGAGACGCAATGACGCGCGCTGCCTCCTTGGCGGCAACCTCAGAACCCTCACTCAGTAGGCGGGCGGCGTAGTAAGCGTCGGCGAACTCTGATCGCAGAAATCTCAGTTGCGCGCCCTCGTGGAACTGCTCAATGGACGCCTCGAACACAGTATTCGCGGTGTTAGAGTCACAAAGCGGGTGACGGAGGATCTCCCTCGCAAGCTCCGGGACGGCAGCGAGGTAGCCGATCACCTCGTGATCCGCCTGAGGATGGCGCAGAATCGTTCGTCCAAACTTCGGGTCGCGGCTCTCGGGGCCACCACGAAAGCCGGTCGCGATCTCGGAGAGCCAGCCGAGCGTGTCAGCGGTCACGGCGGAGTTGGCCGCAAGGGCTATCTGCGTGGCGCCGGCGGAGATGCGGTCGCCGACGAGCTGGTTCGCCAGACCTGGTTCGAGTTGAGGGTTGGACGCAAGGTGCCTCTCTGCAGACTCGGGTCCGCTATTGGCGATGTCGCTCAAAATCTCCGATGACGCCTGTGGGTGCGAGGCCACTGCCTTGATGACCGCCACCTTACGACCCGTGCCTAGCCCCATGCCCTCGTACAGAACGCGCACTGCTGCCGGCGGGAGACGGACATCGGTTAGGAGCCGGCGAGCCTGATCCAGGTCACGGGCGGCTACAGCGCCCTGGGCGGCCTCCACTGCTGGGTCACGGTGGCCGGGCCACGGCCCGACGAGCCGAAACGCCTGATCCCCGCGGCGGGACACAACGCGATAGCGCCGAGCGTCGAAAAGGATGTACCCGCTGAGGTCGGATCCGTCGCGTCGGGATGGCGCTGTTGAACGGCTGTGACAGTGCGCGACTCGGTGCCCATGGCATCGGCCGTCTTCCAATGATCCGCCGTGGTGGTGCTGCTCGTGGCAAAGCGGGCAGTCGATGGCGACCTGAACGGTCGAGCCGTCCCACTGGCCGTGGAGTACATCGCCGCACCACCGGGCCCTACCTAAGAGCGGCCAAGTTTCGCGCACGTAGGCAACCGCGGCCCACGACTCCGTGTCGCGACTGACAGCGCGACCGTCGACAATATCCCAAATCTCCCCCGACATCTCGAACGATGTCTCCTCGGCTCCCTCCACGCGGACGAGCGTACTTCCGCGTGCGCCGTGGATCACCCCTGCGCTCGCAGCGCGACGAGTCCATGTTGCGGAGCCGGGAGACGCGTCCGCGGGCCACCCATGGAGACAAAACCTCGAGATGACCGCTTCTGTCTCTGGATCGCGCGCCGCATGCGGGACGTCGCGCCGGACGTCCAGCAAGGGGGCGGCACGCAGACCGTTACGGCGGTTGTCGCGCGTCGCGTCCGGTGCGCGCTCATGGCTCCCTTCTGTTGCGCCGGTTGTCAACCGGTGGGGATGGGGACCTGTCGGGTGGTCGGCGTGGGGTCTAGCGTGGTGGTCGCGGGTCCGGGAAGTGGCTGATCCGAAGTGCCGGTGTGCGGGGGCAGGCCGGCCGCGCTGGATTGAAGAGTCGCCCCGCTGTGCCCTCCCGGGCCCGCCTTCATCGTCGCTGTCTGGGCCTCGAGGGCGTCCTTGACCAGCTGCCTGTACACGACGTCGGACAACCGCCGCTTCAGGCACCGCATCGCCTCGAGCGGTCGCTTGCCGGCCGCTCGTTTGCGGTCGTAGTAGGCCTTGCCGAGGGTGCCGTCGTGGCGTATCTGGACGGTCGCGGCAATGTGGAGCACGTGGTTCAGCCGCCGGTTCCCGGCCCGGGACAGCCGGTGGCGCTGGTGGGCGCCGGAGGACGCATCGATCGGTGCGGTCCCGGTCCAGGACGCGAAGTGGTGCCGGGAGGGGAAGCGGGTCACATCGCCCACGTCGGCCAGGATCCGCCCGGCACCCGCAGGGCCGATCCCGGGCAGGTCCATCAGGTACGACCCGCGGGCCAGGACGGCGGCCTTGATCTCAGCGGTCAGCTCCTTGACCCGCACGTCCAGGCGGCGGGCCTCGGTGAGCTCCTCGGCAAGCATCCGCCGGCGAACCCGGCCAGCCGCGTCCCTCGGATGCACTCCGGCCAGGAGTGCCTGGTACTTGGCGATGGACTTCTTCGTCGGTGCCCCACCCGGTGTGACCTCGGCGAAGAGCCGGTGCGCCCGGTTCAGTGCCTGGGTGCGCGCGGCGGCCAGCTCGTCGCGGCGATCGACCAGCAGCCGCAGCACCTCCAGGTCCTCGTCGATCACGACCTCACGCAGCCGCTTGTCGCGCAGCGCCACCATCACGATCGCGTGGGCGTCGTGGGAGTCGGTCTTGCGGCCCTGCCCGGTGTCGAAGACCCGGGAACGAGCCGAGAGCTTTGCCGGCACGTCGACGACGCGCTCCCCGCTCGCGACGAGCCGCGCGACCAGCGCACGCCCCACACCGCGGGCACCCTCGACCGCCCACACCCGCCGCGGCCACTGCCGGGCGACCTTGACCATCGCGGCGTGCCCGGCTCTCGTGGTCGGGAACTCGCCGGTGGCCCGCAGGACCTCCCTGGCATCGCGGGCCTCGATCGTCACCGACGCCTTGTGCGGATCGACCCCGATGATGACCACGTCACCGGCGACCAGCGCCTCGTTCTGTGTTTTCTGCATGGCGTCCTCCACCTCGAGAATCCAGCGCCGGCCAGGGCTGACCGACGCCACGGGCGAGGACGGGCAACGCTGTTTCGAGCAGAGCAGACCCTTCGTGAGCCACACCCTCGCTGCGGTGCCCGGCCCGGACGCACTCCATGAAAGAGCCACACCGAACCCTCCGGTGGGCAGCCGCAATCAGAGCGACCCGGCCCGAGCACCTACCCGAGCCTGACCGGCCAGCCAGCCCCGAGCAACAAACAGCCGCCGTCCGGGCGCGACACCGGCGTCCGGCCATGCCGCTAACACGCCCTACGCCAGAGCGGTGCGCCCACTGTTGGGCGCTCCACTGCGCGTGCGACATCCCGCGGACATCGGGTGCTGGACGACGTGTGCTTGACCGAGCTCCCTGGTGCGTCTGTACGCGGACCCTCGGAAGTCCTGTCAGCGTTTCCGCGTCGCTTCACGCACCCACCGCGCCACATCTTCGACCGCCCCTCGAGGGTCCGGGGCATTCGCGTACACGACGGCCTCGCCGTACCGCTCGGAGCTGATGGTTAGAGGCGGGAGCGGGTGCTCGCGAAGGCGCATCACGAGGTACCCAGCGGCCAGCAGGTCGCGCGACTTGGCCGTGTCGACCTCGGCCTTGTCCGAGTGCCAGTAGGCGCCGTCGTACTCGATCACCAGCGTCTGCCCCGACGCCAGCTCGACGGTGATGTCGGGGTGCCAGACCGAGCGCGCCGTGAAGGCCTGGTCCCGCAGCGGGCGTCCCGACGTGGCGTTGCCGAAGTGGGAGCGTGCGGCCTCCAGCATCTCAAGCTCGATGGCGGACTTGCCGGCCTCCTTGCACATGGGACAGCCGGAGCCGACAGTCCTCGAGCCCACGGGCGACTGCCAGGTATGCGACGAGTCCTGCGGGCACTGCCACCGCGGCAGGAACGCCAGGACCGCGGTCGGGCGCACATGCCACGCCGACACAGGGTTCTCCGGCGCCCACTGGGTCGCCAGGAGCGGGAAGTGGTACGCGAGGGAGTCCAGGATCGTGCGGCAATGCGGGCACCGCAGCCGCTGCCCCTTCTCCCGGTCGGCGGGTGTCGCCTGCCACTCGTGCCCGCAGCTCTCCTCCCGCCACCACACCGTCCTGCGTGAGGTCGGCGAGGTGCGCTCCACGCTCAGCTTCCCGTTCTTCGTCGGGTGCCACTGGGCAGCGATCTCGGGGTTCATGCCGAAGGCGCCGGGGTCGACCTCGAGGGCGGCGAGCTTCTCCTCGGCGGTTCGTCGGGCGCGGCAGTGCGGGCACCCGGACTCGAGGTAGGTCAGCGGGGAGATCCTGGGGTGGTGCCCCTGGGGGCAGCGGAACCGCCGCAGCTTCCACTCCCCGGCCACCGGCACCGTCGCGGGGTCAGCGTCGTCCGCCCACGCCGCGGCGAGCTCGGGAACGGCGGCCACCGGGGTGCGCTTGTACCGCTCGTACTGCGCTTGGTACGCGGCACGGCGCTTCGGCTCGCAGACGGGGCACTGCGCGGAGTTCGCCATGTCCAGCACTCGCGCCTGGAACGGGTCGAGGCATTCGGGGCACCTCCACCACACCTCTCGACGTGCCCTGGGCCGGGTGGTGGCCCACTCCTCCGCCGTGTTGCGCTCGTGGTCCCACCACTGGACCGCAGGCACGCCGGAGTCCTTGAACAGGGCGGGCGGCTTGGGCGTCTCGCTCTCCCGCCGGGCGGCGGAGCTCCTCTTGGCGTTCACCTGGCACGAGCATCCAAAGCCGATGTCACCCAGGCGCTGCGCGCTGAGGTGCCCGCAGTGCTTGCACCGGACGTGGTGGGGGTCGTCCTGCAGTGACGGTTCGGTGAGCGGGCGGAGGTAGTCGAACCCATGCAGCTCAGCGTGCGCGGCCGCCTCTTCGCGCGGGACCGGGCTCAGGTCGGCGTAGCCAGCCTGCCTCACTCGCAGATTGCCCGCCCAGTCGCGCCAGTAGCACGCACGGCACGTCGGCTCGCCGATGCTGTTCCGGTCGAGGACGTACTCGAGCCGGTAGTGGGCCTCGCACCCGCACGTCAGGCAGCGCGTCAGCCGGTACAGCGCGGGCTTGCCGGGGAACGGCTCGAGTGGCTCAAGCCCGGCGCGGTGAAGCAGTGCGGTGATGTGCTCATCGCACCATGTGGGCCTGCTCCTGGTGCGGAACGCACCCGGACGGTCACACTCGGGCTCCACACAATCCTTCACGGGCTGCGCACTCATCGCCACATCCTCCTCCCCGCCGACCGCACCTTGCCGGCCCTCGATCGCGCTCCGTCCTTCCTAGCAGACGGCCACGAGGGGCCGGCGCGCGGTCCCGCGCGAGAGGGCTACCTCCCCAGGCTCCTCGTCAGCCTCAGCCTGGCGCCTGTGACGTGCTTGAGGAGCGGGACGCGCTCGCTGGCTACCTGTCGCCGAGCGTGACAGTGGCGAGGGCTGCGGCGCCCAGAATCAAGGCGAACAGGCCTCGGCCGTCCAGCGCCCGATGGTGCTGGCCCGGCGAGCACCCACGCGGCCAGGACGACGGCGAGCGTGATGAGGCCAGCGAGGACGTGGGGCGACCTTCTGGTGGCCGGTCGGACGCGACGAAGCAAGCGACACGTCCCCGTGGCGGGGCTTCGTCGCGTCCTGAACTACGCGTTCGGCATATTGGTTTGCGCCGTACCCCGTCCCTCCGCTTTGTCCTTCGGTCCACGGAGTGTCGCGCTGACGCGCATGTCGCTGCCACTCTCGTTGAAGTACTCGACGGAGGGCTCAGACCATGCGTTTTCGCCACATACGAGGTGCGGACCGAAGGCCGTGACGGAATCCGGATCGGGGCCCCTGTAAAAGAAGGAGGGGTGGTGCAGCGTAGGCCGTCCCCGCCGCTCAGTGAGAAGAACTGCCTCCACCGGCTCTATTTCGGGAGGAGGAAGGCACGAGACCATCGCTGTTGTGCCGACCCTGCCCGCTGCGCGCGACGACACGAGGGCTAGCACGGCCATCAACAGGTCCGCCACACGGTCGGGGCCAGCCCCTTGAGCGTCCAGTCGCCGGAGACCACCCTTGACGGCTCGGAGCTCACTAGGCAGCAAAGGCTCGCCGACCTGCGACATAAACCACTGTCCAGGTGGTGGGAACACCACTCGCCGCGAGAATTCTTCGGTACTAGTTGCCCGAATTTCGCCCCGTTCTCCGTGGAAGTTGGAGACAAGCCCTGCGAAAGGCCGCACAGTGGCGTCGGGCTGCGGAGCCCACCCCACCAGGGAGAAGGCTTGTGGTCGCCAAGGACCAGGCATTGCGTTCACCCACGTCGGCGCCTCCTGCTCGAGCGCCTGCATGACCTCGCGAATGTTCTTGCGGCGGAACAGCGTCTCGACAATCCACTCATCCACCTGGTCCTGGGGGCTCCGCTGACGCCGATCCACGAAGGCGAACCCGGTGTAGCCCACCAGCGCATGAGCGCACCAAACCACGGCCTTGTTGTACTCGTCTGGCAGGGGCGAGCCTCCGCGAGATAGGCGACGATCAGAGACCTGCAATGCGAACCGATCGCAGATGTAACTCATCACCAGCGTCACAGCCGCGATCGTACGGGCCGGCCTCAACGGGGTCCAGGAGCGGTGACACCGGAGACGCCGGTAATGAGGGTGAGCGAGACCGACGTCACCGCCGCGTCGAGCTCGGTCGGCATGGCACTGTCGTCACTCACGGCGATACCCGGCACGAGCCCGCGGGCCCGCGGCGGTGAGCCGGCCACCGCGTCGACGAGGCTGGAGACGGCCTTGCCTGCGCGGCGAACTGGCCGCCTGCTAGCCGGGCGGCGGGGCTGGCGTGCCATGTCGAGAGCGCTCATGGCCGTCCGGTGCGCGGGCCGCAGTCGCTCACGCGGCGGCTCGCCCATGCCGGCGGGGTGGAACCCTGCCGAACGCCCCAGCCGTGAGATTCGGCGCCGCACTGACGCAGTCGGGATCTTCCCCAACCGCGACGCCATCGTCCGTCTCGTCGGCGCGGTCTTGGCCGAGCAGACCGACGAGTGGGCGGAAGGCCGCCGCTACCTCGGCCTCGAGGTCGTCGCCCGCTGCCGCATGAACCTCATACTCAGCACCGAACCCGAGATCGGAGCCGACCACCTACCCGCACTCACCGCCTGAACTATCCAGAAGGACAACGGAGCGCTAAACCACTACCTGGGACTTGCCCGCCGTTGCCTCATCGATGATCGTCGGCGACATCGTCGCGGCGGCTCGTGACGTTGCGTCATGATCTGCGGCTGCCAGCGCCCTGTGCTCTACCGCCCGATCGAGCCCGCATCTGGTTGGGTCGACATGGCCGCGACGCCCGACTGCGTAATCCGCCCCGCATCCGACGGAAGCGGCTCGCTGAGCCGCGCTAAGGCGAAGCCGACCATCCTGCTTTCGCGCCGTTGCTGGGTGGCCGCCGAGTCGATCTGGCCTAGGGACCGGTCGGGGTCGCTGACCTGATGGCGCTCCCTGTAAGCGGCGACCATTCGGGCAGCTGAAGACCACGGGACCGTATCCGTCGCGGTGCCGAGGTCTTCCTCGAGGTGCCTAAGCCATGGCGAGCCTGCAGCCCGAGCGCGCTCAACAAGGAGCTCCGCGCGCAGTTCCATAAGGCGCGCACGTTCAGTCAGCGCTGCCGCCATGGCGGCGTCATCGGTAGTGGCAACCGGGAGGAAGCCGAGGATCAGGCGATCTGCCGCGGCGGCCGCGGTGGTCGCAGGGGGCGACGCTTCTGTCCAGCGGTCGACACGCTCGTGGAGTACGGCGGCGAGGTCCTCAGCGCCGGTGTCCGCCCGCTTGATAATGAACGGGAGGTCGTCTTCGAGTGCGATGCCTCGTGCTTCGGCGCGGCGCAGCGCCGCTCCGAGGGCACCGAGGGCGCCCGATGCCGTGACAGCGTCGACTTGGTCGGGGGCGAGGCCCGCGCGGGTGAGGAGTGCAGTCCAGCGCTCTGCTTGAGCGAGTTGGGCGATGGTGTCGTACTCGGCGGCGAGGGTGCGGATGGAGCTTGCCTCGTCGAGTTCCCGCTCGTTCGTCTCGTGTGCGGAGAGAGCGGCTCCGACGTTCCATGACGCTCGTCAAGACACCCCTACCTGTGGTGGGTGCCTCAGAGAACCCATGGAGGGGCTCGACGGGTCGGTCGGTGCAGACGTAGGCCGTGTTCGCCTCACGGGCGCGGGTGAGCATCACGTAGAGCACTTCGCGTGTCAGGCCGGGGCCGGTGACGATCGCGTGCGCTGTGTCGACGGTTGCGCCTTGGGCGCGGAACGCCGTGGTGGCGTACCCCAGCTCGACGTGCCCACGGACGTACGTTGCGGGCAGGGTGACGCTCGGCCCACCGCGGGGCCGCTTGACGGTCAAGGCACCGTCGTTGTGGCGGGCGGTGACGATCCACGTGTCGCCGTTCTTCACCCACCTTGGCCCGACTGTGAGGCGGCGGTCGTTGCGGCGTGTGACGACGCGATCACCGACGCCTGCGAAGAGCCCATCGCGCAAGCGACTGCCGTCGGGGACGACGCGGCCAGCGACGACGAGCTCGGCGCGCGCGCGTTCGTTGAGCGCGCGAACGGTGTCGCCGTCGCCGGCGATGAGCAGGGATCGCTTCCCGGCGAGCTCGTCCACGCGCCAGGTCGCGTAGGCGCCGTCGACCATGTCGTCGTGGTCCCCCTCGCGGACCCGGCCGTGGTGCTCGTAGAAGCGGAGACAGTCCGGGTCGCCCACCCGCAGCAGCGCCGCTGCCTCTCTCTCCCAGGCGTGGCTGAAGCGGCGGGCGGTGCCGAGCTCGGGTGCTCCCGTGCCGCGGTCACGGACCAGGAGGCCGAAGGCGCCGCCCGCGTCGATGGCGGACAGCTGGGCCCAGTCCCCCACGAGGAGCACCTTCGCCCCGGCCTCTCCCGCGCAGGCAACGATCCGGTCGAGACTTGCGGTTCCGGCCAGGGAGGCCTCGTCGATGATCACCAGCTGCCCCGCACGGAAGCGCCACCGCTCGACCTCTTGGGTGAGCCGCTGGATGTGGGCGGCAACCTCACGCACACTCCCCCGAGTCACCGTGCCCGGGAGGATGCTGCGCGCGCGGGCAAGGCGACGCCGCCGCTCGGCTTCGGCGTCATGCTCAACGAGCCACTTGGCCGTGTTCTCGGTCTCCACGCCGAGACTGGCTCCGAGAACCTCGGCCGCCGCGGCCAACGGCGCCAGGCCGACAACGGATCCCCACCCGTGAGTGCCTTCCCAGGAGGCTCGCAGCGCGGGAGCGTGTGGGTCTTGCCCGAGCCGGCCGGACCGACCAGCACGTCCAGCACCCGGCACGAGAAGCCGATGGACCGGACCGCGGAGGCTTGGTCACCGAACAGCCCGCCCTGGTCGAGATGGTCGACGTCGAGCACCGGTCCGTTCCGATCACGTCCAGCGGTGAGGAGTCGCGCCTCGGCGTCGAGCGTGGTGTGGGCGGTGTAGACCTCGCCGCGGAAAGCACGGAAGGCACTGGTGCCGTCCCTTCGCTGCAGCTCCGCGGGCGTCGGCGCGGCTTCCGGCGGAGTGAGGCGGACCGAGCGTCGTTCCACCTCGGCGACGACGGTTGCGACGGCCTGGTCGCGCTCGTCCGCGGTGTCGAACCGGTGTGGCTTGCGCGCGCGGGCGGCCGCCGCCTCGATGTTCCACGCCGTCCACGTCGAACGCTTCCGAGCGAGGACAGCCAGCACGGCGGTGGCGGCCTCATTTGCCCACGCCGAAGGATGGGGCGGGTCCGGAAGGCGGGTACGAGGGTCGGCGAGAACGCGCCCGGTCCACGCGAGCGACTCCGCACCCAGAACGGTGTCGGCGCGCTCTCTCCACTCGGCGGTGAGCTCCTCGAGGCTGCGGACCTCCTTCGCGCCGCGGGTGGCGAGGGTGGCCTGCTGGCGCAGACGGAGGACGGTCGGTGCATCGGGCCGGCGGCCGTGGTCGCTCTGGTACCGCTCGATGAGGCGGTCTGCTTCGGCATCGATGGACACCGATCGCTGCGAGAAGCAGTCGAGGAGTGGTTGCGGGATGGCGCTCAGCTCGAAGGCGGGATTGCGCCGCGGTCCACGCTCCCGGTACTCCCAAGCAAGCCCGAGCCGGCGGGTGAGGTGATCGGCCAGGAGGGTGTCGTAGCGCTCGGACATGGCCACGGCCGCGCGATGAATCGCGCGAGAATCGAGAGTTCGCCACCGGCCGTCGGCGGCCTGGACCCGGTTGGCGATCACCACGTGCGTGTGGAGGTTGGGGTCGTTCTCGCGCGAGTCCCAGTGGTCGAACGCCGCCGCGATCACCCCGTTGACCTCGACCTGCGCGACGCCGTTCGTACCGATCCGAGTGCGGGCAACGTCACGCTCGATCAGAGCCACGACGTCGGTGATCGCCTGCCGGTGGCACTCATAGATCACATCCCGCGTACCGGCATCAGCCAGCGCCCAAAGCACGCTGACCGACTTCGGGACCGTGAACGTGGAGTCAAAGCCTGCGACGGGACGGCGCCGTTCGGCGTCGGCGGCGTAGACGTGCGGGGACCTGCCAAGCGCTTCGCCAGTCACAGGATCGGCACCGTTGGCGAAGAGCCGTTCCATCTGGACGGGCGTCACGAAACTGCGCGGTGCGAGCCCCTGCCCTTTGTCCAGTCCCGCGAGCCCGCTGGCCAGCCAGGTCCCCGGCGGTGTGCCATGCGTCGCGTAATAGCGCGTCATCGGGTTGACACCCGAGCGGCCGTGGTCGGTGGTGACCGAGTCCAGCAAGTAGGTGTAGGACTCCCCCGCGTAACGCACGCACATGCTCATCATTGCGAGCCACCCGAGATCTTGGCCCGGGCGCGGTGTGCCTTCTGCCTGCAGCGGCCGGAGCAGTACAGGGCGTTGGAGCGCATGGACGACGGCAGCGGCTTCCGGCAATTCGCGCACCGGCGTGCGACGCGCCGCCGGCTCCGAGATTGGCAGGTCGTCGAGCAGTACCGAGCGTCACGCCGCCGCGCACTGAACTCAAGACCGCACTCCTCGCAACGGGCCTGCAGGGGAGTCCCGAGCGCGCGGGGTGTAGCCGCCGTCACCCAGTCCCGGGCCGGCCGCGACCGCTTCCTACGTTCGCTGGTTCCCACGACCCGGTGAGGGATGGCCGCGCGCACGCAGTCCCGGAACCCGCCTCACATGCCAGAGGAGTGGAGCCGACCGGACGCGTATCGGATCGGCTCCACTGATCCGATAAGAGACCTCCGGAATGCGACGGTGAACGACGCGGACACGACCGGCTCGGATCGCTGCCATTGGGGTCACGTCGACGCCTGAATGCCCTAGGCGATGTCCTCAAGCCGCGCCATTCTTCACGGCCGGTCTTACGGCCGAGCCCGGCGCGGCAGTGTTCACCGACCCGGTGCCGCGCTCTCTCGCGTGCAGGTTCGGCTCACGGAAGGCTCACGAGAGCGACCAGAAATCCCACCGCCTTCCGCCCAGAAGAACCCGTCTCCTGACCATGCCCTGTGCGCCCAATTTCATGTTGCTTAGTCGGCCACAACCACGTTCCTGAAGCTGGCGGATGCGGGGAGCGCACGTTCATCTACCCTTCCGGCCAGTTCCTCAGAACGCGGCGCCCACACATTGCCGTAGACACGCATAGCTAGATGAGGAATCGGGGTCGGGTCCCAACTGGCTCGCTCATGGACGACCGCTCTATCGACGAGCCAGGTCACACGGTCCGGTCTCCAATCGATGGCGTACTCGTGAACTCCCTCAGTGGCGTCGAAGCCGAGATCAATCCAACAGGGAGAACCGCGGTAGCCGTAGTCCATTTCTGTGCCCTCATCCCCCGGGTTGAAGAAGACGTTGGTCAGCATCCGCCGAGGATCGGAACCTGCGAACTCGATGTCGATCTCCTG
The DNA here is from genome assembly GCF_003710105.1 of Georgenia faecalis. Lineage (GTDB taxonomy): Bacteria > Actinomycetota > Actinomycetes > Actinomycetales > Actinomycetaceae > Georgenia_A > Georgenia_A faecalis. The sequence goes on along the minus strand of NZ_CP033325.1, from coordinate 1,455,380 downwards.
CCTTGGGGAGCCGCGATGAAGAAAGAAACCCGTTACGAGTCCCGAACCCGAGACGGCCTGGATTTGTGCTTGAAAGCGCCCATAGGAGAAGGACCGAGCGCTGACGAACGCGCCAGATTGATAGGGTCGCCCCTCCCCTTTACAGACGTCGATCACAACTCGAACGCCGTCCTCGCGATGTTCGAGGCCCCCCGCCGCGAACGACGACAGGTTTCCAGGGAACGTTTCAGTGAGCACGCGGAACTCTGGCGATATCTCCGACATGGTCGCCTCAACCACGACACATCCGCTGCTATTCGGGATTGAATCCTTCTTTCGGGACGGCCGCCATCTGCTTGACGTCGGTAAAGCCCACGGCGAATCGTCTATGGGCATGCTTTCGCGCCGGGACGGTGCCTCGACATTTAGATCTGTGGGCAATCGACCGTCGCGAAACATGCGGAACTCACGCGGAACACCAGACGGGAACGGGGCGACCGGCTCGGAGACTTGGAGCAGAGAGCAAATGTCGCGCCAAGTACCTCCGCCCTGGTCATTGAGACGAAGGACTGCAGAACGACGTGGCGGGAGGAGCAATGAGTCGACCACATCCGGGGCGCGCGCATCAGCTTCCCGCAGCCATAAGAAACGATCGTCGGCTGCAGCAGCAGTAAGCGCCGCCGGAGCTAATGGAGGATCGATGAGGGCATCGAAAGTCTTTAGGACCTCCGACAGCTCACGATGATCCATCGGAACCTCATGACCATCGAAGGCACGCACACGCATTCCAAGCATCGAGAGCGCCATAGCGAGACACTCGTTCTCCCTACCTCCCGACCACGCCAGCACCGGACCGCATACAGCTCCGCCGGTCGGCTTAGCTTCGGAGACCCCATCAACAATGCCCGCTCGAGCCAGAAACGGCATCATCGAATATGCGTTGTCAGATGTCACGTCGTGCCTCTGAGCGATCGCCGGACGCGAGAGCGCAAGCGCCTTAACCTCTGGGAACCGGTAGTTCATCCAGAGATCCACGGGCCCGACGACTGGCATCGCTCGGAGAAGCGCCGCTGCACCTTCGCGGGAGAGGACGTACCCCGAGAGAAACCACAGGCCTCGCACGGGGCGGAACAGATCCGCACACACCTCGTGCCGCACTGCAGTGCCGCCAGCATCTGAGTACGACAGGTAGAGGAGTTGCGGGCGCTCGTTGTCCGCAAACCGACCGAGGGCCGCGCGCCATCCACGATCGATGGCAGTTCTCGCGCCGGGCTTGAACCACGCATCGTCCTCAAGGATGAGAACGAAGTCGTGGGATCCCGACACCACCTCCTTCCAGGCCTCCACGTGTGACCGCGCGACCGCCACCTCCTGGCGAGTCATCCGCACAGGCTCCGACGCCGCGAAGGAATGCGCGAGGCGAGCGTCTGGCTGTACATAAAGCTGGTCACCGATCCGGTACATCGGATCTACGTCGGCGGTCGCTGCGACTGCACGACCGTCACGAGCATCGATGGCCGCTAGTCGTCTCGTGATGGAGGTCAAGCGGATGCCATCAGACGTCCGGAATCGACGCAGTTCCGCGCAGACTCGAGTCCATCGACTTGGCTGCCTATCCAAATTTACGACCAGGATTGCACCGATCTGATCGGCTCCTCGGCCAAACGCACTAGAGCGCCCACCTGGCAATAGAACGGTCAGTGCGCGCCAGGTACGGAACGCGATAGCCTGTAAGGGAGTCGCAACATCGCTGAGGTTCATCTGGCCGTTCTACCAGGCATCCATGTTGCGCCAATTCCGAGCGTCTGCACGGTAGGCCAAGTCCCAGCAAGGCTCTGCCGTCGCGTCCCAGGTGAGGAGCAGCGAAAAGTCCGGCTGGGCCCCCGCGTTCTGCCTCTCGTTAGCATGAGCAGCCAGCGACGCCGTCAGGTTTCCAGGTCCGGTAGTTGATTGGATTTCGGGAGCTGGATCCTCGCCTAGAAGCCTGTCTGTCGCACGCGAGAGCGCTCGCCGCAGCACTGGGTGGGCGGCCGGCGCGGCTATCGGGTTGTTGTTCACATAAAAAATCCGCCCCTCAGTAGAAAGATCAGGTCTTCTAAGCTGCTCCGCCGACACCATGCCACCGATGCTGATGTCGTAGCACAGCGGCTGGACCTTCAGCGTGTGGTCGCGGAAGACCTCTCGCCACCCTTCGCCTACCAGCACGTCATCCGCATCGACGTAGAGCCCTCCCTCAGCGAGCACGTAGCACAGCCGGAGATAGTCACTACGCATCGCGGGATGACGGCACCGGTCGAACGCTGCAATCTCTCTGCGACCATACCGTTTCGCTATGTACTTCCTCGCTGAGGCGTCACCAAACATCTCGATCGAGAGCCCCTCGTCGCGGAGCACCTCCCAACTACGCAGGCACCTGCGTACGTCTGCGGGGACGTCGTCCGGATCGTTCCAGTACCGCACGAGCGTCCTCGGGATAGGTTCTGCGCCTACTCCATCTGCTGGCCCCGGCGAGTCGTAGTCACGCTCAAGCTGCGCCAGCGTCAGTCTCCTGATGAAGTCCGAACGCAGACGGTCGTCCTCCTCGAAGCCTGGTGGGCCGTCGCTCATCGCCACACCGCCGGTCGGTGCCCGGACGCGCCGGCAAGGTCCTCTGATGCTCCAACTCTTCTTGGTCGCGTCTCCACACTCCTCAACCTCGCTCCGTTTGGAATATCGAACGACGCTCTGAATCTCTACAGAGGTAAGCCCGACCATCAACCACGAAGCCGTCTAGTCCGTGATCCCAGGTGTAGTTGTCGAGATCGGTCAAGTTGTTAATGAATCCCTTCCCGTTGAAGTTCAGCGATGTGTTGCAGAGGACCCCGTATCCGGTGAGCTGTTTGAAGGCAACGAGCAGGTCGTGGAGAGCGGTGTTCGTGCTTGAGGTCACTGTCTGGATGCGAGCGGTTCCGTTGACGTGTGTCACCGCTGCCAAGGCTTCGGTGCGGGCTCGATAGGTATAAAGCATATACGGGCTTGCGCGATCGCAGCCAAACCACCGTGCCGCATCCTCTTCAAGGCAGACGGGCGCAATCGGTCGAAACTGTTCGCGCTGCTTGATGTGGTTCAGACGAACCCTCGTTGCATCATCGAAGGGTGCGGCAAGGATAGATCGATTTCCCAAAGCTCGTGGCCCGATCTCGTACCTCCCACTAACCCAGCCGAGGACCAGTCCACTGTTCAGCATGGCAGCGACGTCGGCGCAGGTGGCGGCACGGATGTCATAGCGCTCCGACACGAATGCAGAGTCAGCCACGAACGCCATGCCCGAGTACACGTCCCACTCGATCTTCGCATCACCGGTGAAGTAGAGCTGAGCATCGATCGCGGTCCCGATCGCCGACCCAGAGTCGTTGGCGACGGGGGGCACAAAGACGTCCGAGAAGTAACCCGTGTCCCGCCACCTGGTATTCCAATCGCAGTTCAAACCACAGCCGCCTGCGATCACCAGGGGCACGCCCTCACGAAGGTTCGCCTTCGCGAACTCATAGAAAACGTCGAAAATCCTATCACTATAGATGCCCGCAAAATTTCGGAACTCAACATCGTCGACGCCCACGTTGTGATACACCGACGACTCAAGCTCGTCATACATGTCGAGCCGCAGATCCTCGGAGCGAAGGAGAAAATTCATTAACTCCTCCTCCTCGGACGTGGCGGCGGACCGGTGCGAGAACGAGGCGAGCGCCATCAGCTTTCCCGCGTCCGAGAACCGGGAGAAAGGCGCATTCTTGGGGAATGTCGGATCTGCTAAACCATAGATCGATGCGTACCGATTTCCGGGCTGGTTCATTACGTCCGCAATTCGCGTAATTCTCACATCTTGGTCAATCTCGTAGAATGCGCCAATTGCTCCTTCCCAGACCAACACGTAACAGGACGAGCCTTGTGGAAATGGCGACATGCCAAACCCACACAGCAGGTGCGATCGCTCGTGCGAGGACGAAAAGAACGGGACTGTATGCCCGAGCAAACGTCGGCGCTCTACCGTGATGGTGTCCGAGTCGATGCCGCGGTATCCGACGTGAACCGGCGGTCCCGTCGGACGTGCCTCGCGCGGCCACCAACCGCCGGTGCATACCACGTCGGGCACGCGGTCGAGCCGGCCGAACGCTGCCAGCAGGTCCTGGCTGCCAATCGGGGTGTATCGGTAGTTCGAATCCTTCTCCGCCTCGACGGATGAGACGAGACGACCCTCACTCAAGTGAGCGATGGCACCGTCGTGACCTGGGTTGACCGACAAGATGTCCATTCACGCGATCCTTCGGTCCTCGGTTGCGCAAGGCCATCTCGGTTGAGGTCGACGAGCTTGCGATTCGCACTTGCCCCGCGACCCCTGGTTCTGCCACGGGCGACGCCCATACCGCGAGTAGCTGAGCTGACGTCGCCAATAGCATCGCACTCGCCTGCAGCCAGCATGTGCTTTTGCTTGCACTTGTCAGCGTGAATCCCGATCTGATGAGAGTTGCGCGTGGCACTGCGAGCAGACCGGCGCGCGGGCGCCGCTCTGACAACACGCGTAAGTCGGCGGCGAGTGACTGTCGAGGTGAGCACCCAGTCCCGCAGCCGTGCCCCGTCCCGCCGCTCGGCGCGCTGTGGCCGCCAGCGGTCCGGACGGAACGTTGCCTATGCAGGCGAGCGGAGGCCCTGCCGCCAGGCGCGAGGCGTGGAACGCTGGGTCTGAAGTGGTACCCCACGCGTACTCCAGCGGCGAGTCGTACGAGCCTGTTCGGAGGCATCGGCGAGCGTCGACTTCGTCGGGATCTCAGGGCCGTCAATTCCGGGAGGCCGCGACGATGCCACTGATGGGGTCGTCGCACTTCCGCCGACGCCTCCAGATGAGCCGCGCGAGTGAGCAACACGGATCGAGCCCGAGAGCCACCGGGGGCGCAGTCTCTGATCCAAGCACTGCCTCCGTAGCGGATCAGCTTCCGGAATCGAGCCAGCGCAGCCATCGGTCCCCATGAAGGTACCGACTAGTAGTGCAAGCCAACGTGATCGACGATCATGCGGTCGTTCTTCGGATCGAACGCGAAGTAGATCCGGCCGCACTCGTGCGGCGGAACGCCGTCATTCACTTTTACGTGAGGCGTTCGATCATGCGCTTCGCCCTCAAACGTAAACGAACGAAACCCTTTAGGCATCTTATCGTCTTGGAGTGACACCTTGAGGTCGTAGTTTTCCCGGACCCAGTTGTCGGTGTGTCCCATGGTGCGATCTTGCCCATCGTAGAGATCGCGAGCAACCTGCGCGAGTTTTACCATCGCCACCCGCATTGCCTCCGGCGTAGGATACCGGTCAGCTTTCTTCCATGTGGAGCGCACCGTATCGGTAAACACAATTCTTTCTTCCGCGGCCCTTTCTAGGTGACTTGCAAGGGACGCCAGGGAGTCAGGGTCGCCGGTTGAGAGCTCAGGGGCGTTCTCGAACGTCGGCCCCTCCGCCTCATCGATGACGGCAGCGCCGACGTACTTCTGCGCGATTCTCAGCTGCTCTGCGGTCGCCTTCCATCGAGCGGCCTCGCTCGCGAGCTCCCGGGCGCGCGCGTCGCTCTCGCTCCATGCATCCATGGCATCGTTCAGGTCCAAACCCAACTGGTCGCGCTCGTGAGTCAGTGCCTCGATGATCGCGCTGTAGTTACCGGACTCGACAGCCGCGGCAGTGCGGGCCGCAGCCAGGTCTGCACGCGACACGCGCGCAGCCTCCCGGACTGTGCGATAGACGTCGTCGCTGCCGCGAGTCAGCACGGACAGCGGCGCGATGTGTTCGATGACAGCTTTGCGCAGGGCGTCGTAGTCGCGCGAGTTGACGATGTCCTCGCCGACCGCGGTGGCGGGTACCGCCAGATCCGACCACACCAGCAACCCGCCCGCATAGGGCACGCGCGCGCGCGGTTCGAGCGCGAGTAGCTGACGGGCCGTCGGTAGGTCCACAGTCACGATGCGAACCAGACCGATCGAGCCAGACGCCGCTCTTCGAATCGCCTGGTGCGCCTCCTTGGTGCGTGAGTGGACGAGTAGGACTGGCAACCGATGCTGTGCGTGGAGGACCTCCGCGACAAGGGCGGCGTTATCGATACCGCGCGCCTGAAGATACTGTCCGTCGACCACTTGTCCGTCGCTCGAGACGCGGAGGTCGCTGTGCTCGACTAGATCAAGGAGAACCCGTGGCTGTCGTACCTCCGGCTCTGCGACCGGGCTCAGCCCGGCGGCGTCCACCTCGCGGGCAAGACCGAGGCGAAGTCGCAGCACCCCACTGAGCATCCCTATGGTGACGCGCGCGGTGAACTGGCTGCCGTGATTCTCGATCGTCACGACGTCGAGTCGGGTCACCCAGTCGCCGGTGGGCGACTCCAGGTGGCTCCACTTGGCGTACTTCCTCAACGCCCCGTGCGTCGCCTTCAGGTCGCGGTACCCGCCCTCAAACAGGTCCGAAGCGTTGATGGGCGCGTCGTAGTCACCGGCCCACTTGCTCAACACCGCGACGGTGGCATCGACCGCTGCCTGCAGACTGACTCCATCGGCGGGCGTGACGACAAAATCGGTGACGTACAGGATTTGCATGGTCCCCCCAAGGTCGCGTCAGCGCAGTGGCTCGAACCTACTGCGCCTCACGTTCCCTCGGGAGCCGTTGGCGACTCGGCCGCTGTGCTCTTTGAGTCCGGCTGATCCCAGCGCCGCCGGAGAGGACTAACACCTGGATTGACGATCCAATGATCAACATGGCTTGCCGTTCCTCAAGCGAACTCCGGCCGCTGGCGGTCCGGTCCTCGTGCTGCTTACCAGTACACCAGTGTCCCCCGCCGCATTCGTAGGTCTGCGGGCGTCGCAATCCCAAGCATTTGCTGCACGCCGCGAGCTCCGCGTACAGCACCAGACATTCGACAGATGGGCGGACACGTCGAACTGGCTCCCCGCGACTGCGACGGTCCGGGGACCCAGACCGGGTCCCCGGACGACGTACTACGCCTCGGCAAGAGCTGAGAGCGCGTCCGCCATCTGCTCGTCACGCGCAGCGACAGCGTGCTGGTAGCGCATCGCGGTTCCGGGTGTGGCGTGTCCGGCCCGAGCCTGGAGTTCGGCCAGCGTTGCGCCCGCCTGCGCCAGGATCGTCAGGCCGGTGTGCCGCAGGTGGTGGGACCGGAGCGACCCGGGGAGCCCGGCGCGTAGCGCAGCTCGCTTGAACGTGTCGGCGAAGGTGGGGCTGTAGATCTGCCGGTCGATTCCTGGGCGCGCGGGGAAGAGCAGCCCGTGGCTGCCCGAGTTCGCATAGGTAGCGAGGTGCTCGTCGATGGCGGGTCGGATGTGCGGAGGGATGGCCACGGCACGAACGCCGGCATCCGTCTTTGGTGGTCCGACGATCGGCTGGGAGTTGACCCACGTCACTCCCCGGCTGATCCGGACCGATCTATCGTCGATGTCGCCGCGTCTCAGCTCGAGGAGCTCGCCGGAGCGGAGCTGGCACCAGGCGCCGAGGTAGATGCTCAACCGCAGGTGGTCCGGCATCTCCTCGGCAAGGGCGCGGACCTCGGCCGGGTTGAGGACGACCGGCTGGACGACAGCCCGACTGCCGCTGCCTCCTCGGATCCTGCACGGATTTGTCGGGACCAAGCCGTCGTCGACGGCGCTGTTGAACATCGTCTTCAGGAGCGCGTACGTGCGTTCACGGAGCGTGGGGCGATCTGGCAGGAGGCCGGCGAACCACCGTTCGACCACCTCCCGCGTGATCTGCGGCATCGGTCTTGGCCCGAGCGCCGGGAGGATGCGCCGGTCGAGGTAGTGGCGGTAGACGTGCGCGGTCGTGGGGCGCAGCGGTTCGCCCTTGGAGTTGCGCCTGCTGACGAGCCAGCGCTCGGCGTACTCGGCGAGAGTCACCCGGGATGCGACGGTCGCCGGCCGGAGAAGACCTTGGACGATCAGCGTGCGTTGAGCCGCGAGCCAGTCCTGGGCGTCGACCTTGCGCGCGAACGTCGTCGGCCCGTTGACGTACTGCCGGGGGAAGGCGTCCGGCACCTGGTAGCGGGCCCGGTACCGACCCGAGGGCAGCTTGGTGACCTGTCCAAACCCGCCCGCTTGCCCGCCATCTCGGTCCCCGCCGTGTCGCATACGTGTCGCACACGTGTCGCAGCGAACGATACATGGCACGTAACTCGGGGATCATCAGAGCGCCGAAAACGGGGTGTCTGCCCAGGTCAGAGAGACAATCCATGACATTGTGCGACACGCCGTTCATACCCGCTATATCGCTTAGAATCCCACTCGGGGTCTTGATGCATTAGAAGCGCGGCGCGCCGCTAACGCGCCACGCCGTCGCCGCGGGACGCCGGGGCGGCCGTCCCGCGAGGCTGTGGCGGGACTCCCCGTGCGTGAGGCGGGTGTGCCCGCGCGGCGGCGCACCGGTGTACTCCGCGACGAGCCGGGCCTGGCTCTGAATGCTAGAGATGATCTTCTGAGCGAACGTGTCAGCTCCCGGGCTCGGGGGAACTGCAGGGAGCGTCGATGCCGTCCTGGCGTCCTCCGGAGCGCCTGGCTCACGCCAGCCAGGCCGAAAGCCGACCCGCTCAGTCCCCCGCGCCGACCACCTCGAGTACGGCCGCGCCGTAGCGCTCGAGCTTCGCGTTGCCGACGCCGGAGATCGCCCGCAGCTCCGTCGTCGAGCCGGGCCGCGCCTGCGCGATGGCGGCGAGGGTGGCGTCGTTGAACACGACGTAGGCGGGCACGCCCTGCTCCTTGGCGACGCCGGCGCGCCAGGCGCGCAGCCGCTGGAACAGGTCCTGCTGCGGCTCGTCGAGGTCGGCCGGGGCGGCCTTGGCGCCGCGCGGCTTGCGGGCGGCGCGGACCCGCTCGGGCTCGCGGCGCAGCCGGACCTCCTGCTCGCCGCGGAGGACGGCTCCGGCGGCGTCGGTGAGGGCGAGGACGCCGTACCCCCCCTGCACCTCGAGGAGCCCCTGGGCGAGCAGCTGTCGGATGACGCCCCGCCATTCCTGGTCACCAAGCTCGGTGCCGATGCCGAACGTGCTGAGCTCGGAGTGCCGGGAGCGCAGGGTCCGCTCGGTCTCGCGGCCGAGGAGGATGTCGACGAGGTGGCCGGCGCCGAACTGCTGGCCGCGCTCCCGCTTGAGCCGCAGGATCGTCGACATGAGCTTCTGCGCCGGAACTGTGCCGTCGAAGGCCTCCGGGGGGTTGAGGCAGGTGTCGCAGTTGCCGCACGGGCCGCTCGGCTCGCCGAAGTAGCCGAGGAGCTGCTGGCGGCGGCACTGGACCGTCTCGCACAGCGCGAGCATCGCGTCGAGGTGGAGGGACTGGGCGCGCTTGCGCTGGGCGTCCCCCTCGCCGTCGGCGATCATGCGGCGCTGCTGCACGACGTCCTGCAGGCCGTAGGCGAGCCACGCCGTCGACGGCAGCCCGTCGCGGCCGGCGCGACCGGTCTCCTGGTAGTAGCCCTCCACGCTCTTCGGGAGGTCGAGGTGGGCGACGAACCTGACGTCAGGCTTGTCGATGCCCATCCCGAACGCGATGGTGGCGACCATGACGATGCCGTCCTCGCGCAGGAACCGCGCCTGGTTGCGCGAGCGCGTCTGCGCCGGCAGGCCCGCGTGGTACGGCAGCGCGGTGATGCCCTTGCCGGCGAGCCAGTCGGCGGTCTTCTCGACGGACGCGCGGCTGAGGCAGTAGACGATGCCGGCCTCGCCGGGGTGCTCCGCCTCGATGATCTGCAGGAGCTGGTTCTTCGCGTCCTGCTTGGGCGCGATCCGGTACTGGATGTTGGGCCGGTCGAAGCTCGAGACGAAGACGCGGGCGTCGCCGAGCCCCAGGTTGCGGACGATCTCCTCGCGGGTCTCCGCCGTGGCGGTCGCTGTGAGGGCGACGCGCGGGACGTCGGGCCAGCGCTCGTGCAGCATCGACAGCCGCAGGTAGTCGGGGCGGAAGTCGTGGCCCCACTGGGCGACGCAGTGCGCCTCGTCGATGGCGAAGAGCGCGATGCGGGCGCGGTCGAGGAGGTCCGCGGCGGCCGGGAGCCGCTCCGGGGCGAGGTAGAGGAGGTCGAGCTCCCCGGCGAGGAGCCGGCGCTCGACGTCGCGGCGCTCGTCGAGCTGCTGGGTCGAGTTGAGGAACGCGGCGCGCACACCGAGCTGCTCGAGGGCGTCGACCTGGTCGTGCATGAGGGCGATGAGCGGGCTCACGACGATGCCGGTGCCCTCACGGACCAGCGCGGGTATCTGGTAGCACAGGCTCTTGCCGCCGCCGGTGGGCATGAGGACGAGCGCGTCGTCGCCACGGGCGACGGTCTCGATGATCTCGGCCTGCTCACCCCGGAAGGCGTCGTAGCCCCACACGCTCGTGAGGGCGTCGAGCGGCGAGCCCGCGGAGGCGCGCGCCGCCTGCACGGCCGCCAACGGTGCGGCGGCGCCCTCGTCGGTGGCGAAGGCCGCCACGACCTCGGGGTCGTGGAGATCCCACGGGCTCAGGTCCTCCGGCGGCGGATCGCCCCACGCGCCGAGGTCGTCGGGCGGCGGTTCGTCCCAGGCGGGCACCGGCCCGGTCCACGTGTCAGCCACCCCGCCAGGGTAGGCGCTCCTTCCTCGGTGTCCTGTCGCTGCTGGAGCGGGGTGGTGGCAGGCGACGCGTGGCTCGAGGCGATGCATCGGCGAGGGTCGGCTCTGGCCGCAATCGTCGGCCGACGCCCGGCTACCTCCGCAGAATGTGATCATCAGCACCCCTACGGCGACGCGTGCTGCTAACTTGTGCGCGACCAACGAGGGAAAGGGCCGCAACACCGATGCGATGGAGACTCCCGGTGAGCGCCGCTGTGCTCGCCCTCGCGCTGGCCGGATGCAGCGCGGACGACACCCCCGACGAGGCTCCGACGACGGGGCAGACCAGCCCCGCGGAGACGGCGAGCGAGGGGGCGACCGACACCCCCAAGCCCGACGACACCGCCACCGGCGACGCCGCCACGGACGACATCGTCGACGAGGTCACCTACACCCTGCCCGGCACCGAGGACGAGGTGACGGTCGGCGTCCTGCCCCTCGAGGTGGAGGGCGACGTCATGACCCTGCGCCTCGTCTTCACCCCGAACTTCGCCTCGGTCGGTGACAACGAGCCCGTCGCCGTGTTCGACATGTACCCGGACAACCTCTTCAAGTTCCGTCCGGTACTCGTGGACCGGGAGAACCTCAAGGAGTACTCCCCCATCAGCGACACGGGCATCGACTGGACGGCGCAAAGCTCGCAGCTCGAGGCCGTCAACGGCGAGTCGGTGGTGTGGTGGGGCGTCTACGCGGCCCCCGAGGACGACATCGACACCTTCGACCTGCGGCTGCGCGACTCCCTCCCCGAGTACACGGACATCCCGGTCCCGTGAGCGCCCGCAGCCCCCGTCGCGGCCGGACCGCCGCCGTCGTGCTCGCCGCCGGCGCGCTCGCCCTCACCACCGCCGCCCCGGCTGCCGCCGTGGACTCCCCCGAGGACCTGCCGGCGCCCACCCCGCAGCAGCTCGCCGCGTCGGTCCAGGTCTGGTCCACCGAGGGCAGCGTGCGCACCCTCGAGACCGTCGCGACCGAGGGCGCGGAGACGACCATCTCGCTCGCGACCGACATCCTCTTCGCCTCGCAGAGCTACGAGCTGCCGGCCAGCGCCGCCCCGCGCATCGGCCAGCTCCTCGCGGACGTCCCCGACGGCGCGGCCGTCCAGGTGCACGGCCACACCGACTCCCTCGTCGGCCCCATCCCCAACGACGAGCTCTCGCGCAACCGCGCGCAGGCCGTCGCCGACGTCATCGCCGCCGAGCGGCCCGACCTCGTGCTCGAGGTCGCCGGCTTCGCGGACACCGAGCCCGTCGGCCCGGAGAACCCCGACGACCCGGCCACCTACGCCGCCAACCGCCGCGTGGAGATCGTCTACGGCGGCTGAGCCTCACCGGCTCAGCCGCCATCGGGCGCTACCCGCGCACGACCTCCACGCCGGTCCACCGCTCGTCCGCGGTCGTCACCTGGTGGACCCCGCCGACCAGCTCGACGCCGGCCTCCGCCACCCGGTCCTCGCACGACCGCCCCACCCACAGGGAGACGGCACCCGGTACGCCGCGGCCCGCCCTGGTCGGCCGCCCCTGAGGCGACCCGCACGTCGACGCGCCCCATAGGACCTAGCGCCCTGCTCACCGCCAGGGCCTGGCTCGTCACAGGCTGGGCCACCGCCCCCCCGCTGCGTTCCCGTATCTCCGGGTTCGCGAACTACCCGTGCGGGTGATGACGGACCCGGACCCGCCCGTCAGCCTCTCCAGGTCGGACAGCGGGGAACGCTCGCCCATCCTCCGCGCGATGGGTAGGCCGCCCGACCAGCCCCGCCTCAACAACGCGCTCACGAGAGGCCAGGGGCGCTTACCGGACAAAGGGCGGTCTCAGTCCGGTGGGTTGGAGCGCGCGGAGGGCCCCGGTGGTCTGCGCCCGTGACCTCCCTGTGGACGCCCGAGAGGCTTCGTATGTAAACGCCTTGTTTCTAGTTGTCGAAGTCATTGCCAAACCATGCAGGCGTCCCGTACGGTCTGCCGCAAGTTCTCCGTCTCCCTCTGACCAACTCACAAGAATTCTTGCGACATGCCCTCTATGAACCGTTCTGTCCTCGACGACATCCGCGAGATGTCCGCGTCCATGAGCGCGGCGAAGCGGGCCGTCGGTGACTTCATCCTGGCCAACTGGCGCTACTCGGCCTTCCTCAACGCAGCGGAGCTCGCGGCCGCTGCCCACGTGAGCGAATCCGTCGTCGTTCGCTTCGCGAAGGAACTGGGACTTCGCGGATACCCGGAACTACAGGACGCCATACGAACCCTCGTGATGGAGGACATGGGCATCCTCGGGCTCTACCAGGGGACAACGGAGGACCGCACGACCAGCATCGATCGCCGCATACAGCACTCGATGGACTCGGACGCGGCCAACCTCACCAAGACCATTCAGGGAATCGACGCAGAAGATGCCGAGGCCGCCGCGCGGCTGCTCAACGCCGCCCGCCAGGTCGCGGTCATCGGCTCGCGGACGTCACGCGGGCCGGCGAGCATCGCGACCATCTACCTGAACGCTGTGTTGGCCAACACGCGCCACTTCGAGAACACCAACTCGGACGTCTTCGACCAGTTGCGGGTGCTCGATGAGCGGGACGTGGTGCTGGCCTTCATCTTGCGCCACTACAACCGTGACACGGTCGCACAGGTCAAGTTCGCCCGTGAGCGCGGCGCGAAGGTCATCGTCGTCACAGACTCCTTCGAGTCTCCGCTGGTGCGCTACGCAGATTACGTCTTCTACGCCCAGGTCGGCGGACCGAGTTTCTACCTCAGCCACGTCAGCATGGTGGCGGTCGTCAATGTGCTCCTGCTGCTCGTGGCAACGCTCGGCGACGCTGACCGGCAGGCCGCGAACCTCGCTGACCTCGAGCAGATCTACGACTCGTTCTACTACAGCACGCCGGTTCGCAAGCGCGCGAACAACAGCGAGAAGCCGGTGAGCTGACGATGCCCGCGTTCATCGCCCGACGGGTTGGCCAAGCGGCCATCGCCCTTTTCGGTGTCCTGATGGTCGCCTTCTTCCTCCTGCGAGTCCTTCCCGGCGACCCGGCAGCCTTGATGCTCTCCGAGTTCGGCACACCCGAGCAGATCGACGATCTCCGCGAGAGCATGGGTCTGAACGAGCCACTCCCCGTGCAGTTCCTCGCGTTCATTGGACAGGTTCTCACCGGCGATTTCGGTGAGTCGCTCGCCCGCCACCGCCCGGCACTGGTGGTCGTGCTCGAGTACCTTCCTGCGACCTTGCAGCTCGCTTGCGCCGCCTTGTTGCTTACGGTTCTGGTCGCGGTGCCCCTGGGCACCTTGGCTGCGCTCCGTCGCGGTACCTGGGTTGACGGGGTCGTCAGCGTGCTGGCCGTACTCGGCCAGTCAATGCCGACCTTCTGGATCGGGATCATGCTCATCGTCTTCGTCGCGGCGCGGACCGGGTGGCTGCCGACCTCCGGCTACGGCGGCATCGACAACCTCGTGCTGCCGACCCTGACGCTGGCCTTCGCCCAGATCGCCCTCATTAGCCGCCTGACGCGCTCCAGCGTCCTGGACGTCGTCTCCCAGGACTACCTACGCACCGCACGCTCCAAGGGCATCGGCGAGAACCGGGTCATCTTCGCTCATGGGTTGAGGAATGCGGTCCTTCCGGTTATCACCATGCTCGGCCTCCAGCTCGGTGCGCTTCTTGGCGGTGCCGTGGTGACCGAGGCCGTATTCGGCTGGCCGGGCATCGGCTCACTGCTGGTGAGCGCGATCAGCAGCCGCGACTACCCGGTGGTGCAGGTCGTCATCCTCTTGTCGGCGGCGATCTTCATCCTCGTCAACCTGCTGCTGGACCTGCTTTACGGCGTCCTCGACCCGCGGATCAAACTGCGAGGGCGTGCATCGTGAGAGTCCTCCGCGCTTTCTTCAGCCGTCCGCTCGCAGGCGCGGCCTCCATCATCCTGGTCGCCCTGGCGTTCCTAGCGCTGACCGCCGACATCATCGCGCCACTCCGTGACGCTCCCCAGGATCTCGGCAACCGTTTGCTGCCGCCGGGTTCCACCGGAGACAACGGACGCTTTTTTCTCGCAGGCACCGACCAGCTCGGCCGCGACATGCTCACGCTGCTCATTCACGGCACGCGAGTCTCCCTCATCGTGGCGGTCGCGGCCGTCGTGCTTGGCGGTGGGCTCGGGCTTCTCGTCGGCGTCATCAGCGGGTACCGCGCAGGTTGGTTGGACGCCTTGTTGCAGCGCATCCTCGACGTGCAGCTGGCATTCCCGTTCCTCCTGCTCGCGATGGTGATCGCAGCGATACTCGGACCTGGCCTGATCAACGTCATCGTCGTGTTGGCTCTGACGAGTTGGGTGTCGTACGCGAAAGTCGTTCGAGCGACGAGCCTGGGGCTGATGGGCCGGGACTTCGTCGAGGCGTCGCGCGCCGTCGGCGGGCGGTCATCGACGATCATCGCGCGCGACATCATCCCGAACGTCATGTCGCCGTTCCTCGTGCTCGCGTCCTATGAAGCGGCGGCGATGGTGATCGCCGAAGCGTCTCTGAGCTACCTGGGCCTCGGCGTCCCTGCTGACCTCCCCACCTGGGGGTCGATGCTGTCCGACGGCCGCGACTACGTCATCACCGCGTGGTGGATCGCCGCACTGCCTGGCGTCGCTCTGGTCATCACCGCACTGAGTTTCAACCTCCTCGGCGACGGGCTGCGTGACGCCCTCGACCCAACCCAGAAGAAAGGACGGCGCTAATGCACTTCGCGCTCCATGCCGGCACCGTGATCGACCCCGTAGCGGGGGCTCTACCGGATCACATCATCGAGGTGCAGGACGGCACCATTACCGCGGTCTCGCCCGCGGCGGACTGGTCGGGCTCCGGAGTTCCCGTCCACGACGCCTCCACGCTAGTCGTCGTCCCAGGGTTCGTCGACTGTCACGACCACTTGACCATCAGTGGCGGCGACGAGGTGGAGCAGGCGTTGCGTCCGTTCGCTCGCCAGGCCGTAACCGCCACGGTCGTCGCCCGAACGATCATCGAGGCCGGGATCACCACTGTCCGCACGCTGGGTGATGCCGACGCGATGGACATCAAGGCCAAGCGGGCGATCGACGAGGGAAAGATCCCGGGGCCGCGAATTATCCCAGCCGTCGCACCGATCACGCGGACCGGTGGCCACGCCCACTTCATGGGCACGGTCGCGGACGGCGAGGATGCCGTGCGGCGCGCGGTCCGGCAGCACCTGGCGACCGGCGCGAGATGGATCAAGGTCATGGCATCCGGGGGCAACTCCACGCCGGGCAGCGACCCCATGGTGCAGGAGTTCACGGATGCGGAGTTGCTTGCCGTCGGTGACGAGGCCGCTCGTGCGGGCCTCGACGTCACCGGGCACCTGCACGGTGGGCCGGCCGTTGACACGGCCATCAAAGCCGGGTTCCGCAGCATCGAACACGGCGCATTCCTGACCACGGAGCAGCTCGACCAGATCGCCGAGGCGGGCATGTGGCTCGTCAGCACAGTTGGCATCGGCCGTGCGGTGGCGGACGATCCCACCGCACCGGAGTTCTATCGCGTCAAGGCTCAGCGAGCGCTGGCCCGTCGCATCCAGATGCTCCGTGAGGCGCGCGCACGTGGTGTCAAGGTCGCGATCGGCTGCGACGGCAACCACGGGAAGGTCGCGGTCGAGGCAGACGCACTCCTCGAGGCGGGGTTTGCGCCGTTAGAGGTGCTCCGATCACTCACTCTCGAGGGCGCGCGGTTGTGCCGCACGGACGACGTGCAGGGCACCGTCGAGGTTGGCAAGCACGCCGACCTAGTCGTCCTCGGCAGTGACCCTTTGGCCAGCGCCTCGTCGTACTCCGACGTCCGCGCTGTCTACCGGTACGGCCAGCTCTACCCCGTCTCGCAACCGCGCAGTTCCGAGCGACTCTCCGATCAGCACCTGACGCGTGAGCCAGTGGTCAACGGACCCGCCACCGCCGGGGCCTGACGCCCCCACCTCCCCCCCCACCCACCCATCGAGGCCTCAGAGGAGAAGACATGCATTCGACGACGAAGCGAGGAAGGCGGCACCTGGCCACGTTCCTCGCCGGCGCAGTTGCGTTGGCGCTGGCAGCCTGTTCATCGGGCTCCCCGGCGAGCGAGCGGGACGAAAGCTCGGTTCCGGGCGCCTTGGAGGCGCTCTCCGTGGCAATCGGCGCGGACCCCGTGAACCTCGACCCTCGTCTGACCTGGGTCGGCCAGGGCTACTCCATCAACGCCCACATCTACGAGCCGCTCGTCGAACGCACCGACGACGGCGAGGGCAATGTCGAGATCACAGGCCTGCTCGCGGAGACCTGGGAGAACCGCGACGACACGACATGGGTCTTCCACCTGCGTGAGGGCGTGACCTTCCACAACGGAGAGCCCTTCACCGCGGAGGCCGCGAAGTTCACCATCGAGTCGATCATGGATCCGGATCTGGCTACCCCGCTGAAAGTCTGGACGTCGACGATCGAGTCCGTCGAGGCGGAGGACGACCTCACGTTGGTGATCCGCACGGTCGCTCCGGCACGTGGCCTGCTCAACTCGCTTGTCCAGGTCCCGATCGTCTCTCCGCAGGCGGTCGAGGAGTTCGGCGAAGAGTTCACGCTCAACCCGACGGGCACAGGGCCGTACCAGTTCGTCTCCTACACCCCGAACAACCAAGTCGTCATCGAGCAGTACCCCGAGTACTGGGGCGACCAGACCGGCCCCGAGACGATCGACTGGCGGGTCATGCCCGAGTCGTCGGCGCGTATCGCCGCCATTCAGGCGGGTGAGGTCCAGATCGCCGAGAACATCCCACCGGACCAGCTGCCCACGCTCGAGTCGAACTCGGACATCGAGGTCGCCACTGCCAGCACGATGCGGGTCATCATGATGGTCCCGCTTCTGACAAACGAGTGGATGCAGAACCCTGACTTCCGCCGGGGGCTGTCGCTCGCCATCGACCGAGAGAGCATCGTGGAGGATCTGCTCGGAGGGACGACCGAGCCCGCCAACTCCGTGTCGCCACCAGGGACGGTCGGCCACAACGATGATCTGCAGCCGTATCCGTACGACTTGGACGAGGCGGCCGCGCTGATCGAGGCGTCGGGCTACGACGGCTCAGTGATCCGGGTCGGCGCCCCACAGGGCCGCTACCAGATGGACGCCCAGGCGGGCGAGGCGGTCGCCGGGATGCTCGAGCAGGCCGGCGTCAATGTGGAGTTCACCGCACTGCCCTGGTCCGAGTACAGCGGCCAGACGGCCAAGGGCACGGATGCCTTCGACTTCTACTTCCTCGGGACGACCGACTTCACCCTCTACCCCACGTCGTTCTACAACGGGCTCTTCGGCTGCGAGCTGGGGCGGAATTACTACTGCGACGAGGACCTCTCGGCCAAGATCGACGCCACCGCCGCGATGCTCGACGACGACGAGGCTGCCGCCGCTTATGCGGAGATCCAGGAGATCGTCTACGAGGACCTGCCCGTCGTGCCCTTGTACTGGGAGCCAGCGATCACAGCGGTCTCCCAGGGACTCACCGGATTCCACCTCCGCATGGACGAGTACATCGTCACCACCGAGGTCGGGAGCGCCGAGCAGTGACCGTGATGACTATCAAGGCCGGAACCCTCATCGACGGCACCGGTGCCGAGCCCCTCACGGATATGATCATCACGGTGGTCGACGACCGGATCTCGGCGATCCGGCCTGCCGCCGAATCCAGCGAGCCGGTCGACCTCGACTGCGGCGACCTTACGGTGATCCCCGGGCTGATCGACTGCCACGACCACCTCGATCTCGATGTCGGCGACGAGGAGGCGCAGTCGAGGGAGCCCGTCAGCTACATGGCGATGAAGGCCGTGGCCAACGCCAAGGTCGTGCTGGACGCCGGCATTACAACGCTGCGGTACCTCGGCGCTCCTCACGGTGTTGACCTGGAACTGCGGCGTGCGATCGCAGCGGGGGAGATCCCCGGTCCCCGGCTGTTCGTCGCCGCTGAGCCGATCATGAGAACCGGCGGCCACGCGCACTTTCTCGGTCGAGAGGCGGACGGAGTCGACGACGTACGCAGAGCCGTCCGTGAGCAGCTCAAGAAGGGTGCAGACCAGATCAAGGTCATGGCGTCGGGCGGGATGTCGACGGCAGGGTCATCACCAATTGTCCAGGAGTTCACCGACGAGGAGATCGCGGCAGCGATCGACGAGGCACACAGGGCACTGCGTCCGATCGCCGCTCATGCTCACGGCGGGAGCGGCGTGACAGTCGCGGTGCGGCACGGTGTCGACACCATCGAGCACGGCGTGCTTCTGACCAGGGAGCAAGTCGAGCTAATCGCCCGGTCTGACACCGTCCTCATCAGCACGGAGTCGGTCGCTCGGGCGGTCGCCGAGACGCCGGACATGCCGGATCACTACCGCGAGAAGATCAGCGGGTCGCTCGCTGCGAGCGCCAGGATGCTGGCCTGGGCGCACGAGGCGGGTGTGACCGTTGCTGTCGGCTGCGACACCGCGCACGCGCGGATGGACATCGAGATGTCGGCGCTCGTGGAGGCGGGGTGGAATCCCCTCGAAGCCATTCGCTGCCTCACGCTCAACGGCGCGAAGGTCATCCGTCAGCAGTCGGAGCTGGGCTCAATCGAAGTGGGGAAGATCGCCGACCTCGTCGCGATCGACGGTGACCCTTTGACCGATCCCTCTGCTCTGCGTTCCGTCCATCACGTGATGCAGGCCGGGCGCTTGGTGAACTAGATCCCTTGGTGCGGGGTGGGGCGGCTGCGCCGCACCCCGCACTTCGGAAGGACGTGACAGAAGCATGAGTGCACTACTCGAAGTCACCGGCCTGAGGATCAGCGTCGGGTCGAAGAGATCTCGAACGACCGTGGTGCAGGACGTCGAGCTGGCTCTCGATGCGGGCGAGACGCTCGGCGTTGTGGGCGAGTCCGGTTCAGGCAAGAGCATGTCCGGGCTAGCTGTGCTCGATCTCCTACCGCCAGTCGCGCGGGTGGACGAGGGCACCGCCATTTTCGAAGGTCGCGATCTGTTCGCTATGACCAAGGGCGAGCGTCGCCGCCTACGTGCCACCTTGATGAAGATGGTCTTCCAGGACCCGATGACATCACTCAACCCTGTGATGCGGGTGGGCGCCCAGTTGCGCGAGTCGGTCATGGCCCAGGGCGGCGTGTCTCGGCAGGACGCTTCGAGGCAGGCGGTCGAGCTTCTTGACCGGGTCGGCATCCCCGATCCCGCAGCGCGCGCCAGGCGTTATCCCCATGAGTTCTCGGGCGGCATGCGTCAACGCGTAATGATCGCGATGGCGGTGGCCGCTCGGCCCAAGTTGCTCATCGCCGACGAGCCCACGACGGCGCTCGACGTGACAGTGCAGTCACAGGTGGTCGAACTCGTCAAGGACCTTCAGGACCAGTTCGGCACCGCTGTGATCTGGATCACTCACGACCTCGCCCTGCTCGCCGGCGTCGCTGACCGTGTGGCGGTGATGTACGCCGGCCGCGTAGTGGAGAGCGCCACGTCCGAGTCCATCTATCGCGCCCCGCGCCACCCCTACACGATCGGCCTCCTTGAGTCGATCCCCGCTCCACACTTCCCTCACCAGTCGGCGCTTCCAGCCATCCCCGGCGCACCGCCTGATCCTCGCGACGTGAAGGCCGGCTGCCCCTTCGCCGACCGGTGCTCCTTCGTGATCGCTCACTGCCGTACTGAAATGCCTCCGCTGGCGGTGTCGCAGCGAGGTGACCGGGCCGCCTGCTGGGTACAGCCACAGGTCACCATGCCCTCCGGAAAGGACCTCTAATGAGCGCACCCCTTCTCCAGGTCAACGACCTTGAGACGCACTTCCGGGTACCTGGTGGGGTCGTGCGAGCGGTTGACGGCGTCTCCTTCACAATCCGGCGCGGCATGACCTTCGGACTCGTGGGCGAGTCCGGCTCGGGCAAGAGCACTCTCGGCCGCAGCGTGTTGCAGCTCGTCCGTCCGACGAGCGGCAGCGTGAAGTTCAATGGCCGGGAACTTGTAGCCATGAAGGCGCAGGAGCTGCGCTCCATGCGGCGCTCGATGCAACTGGTCTTTCAGGACCCGTACGCATCCCTGAACCCTCGGATGACGGTGGCCGAGACGCTCGAGGCTCCGCTCCGGATTCACAAGCTCGTCCCCCGTTCACAGAGACGCGCGGAGGCCGAACGATTGCTGGACATGGTCGGGCTCCCTGCGCGGTTCGCCGAGCGCTACCCGCACGAGTTCTCCGGTGGTCAGCGTCAGCGAATCGGTATCGCTCGTGCACTGGCGACCAGGCCAGAGCTCATCGTGTGCGACGAGCCCATCTCTGCCCTCGATGTGTCCATTCAGGCGCAGATCCTCAACCTGCTCCTAGAGCTGCAACGTGAGCACGGGCTGACATACCTGTTCATCTCGCACGACCTGTCCGTGGTGCAGCACATCGCCGACGAGGTCGCCGTGCTGTATCTCGGCCGCCTCGCGGAGATCGGTCGTTACGACGCGGTTTTCAATCACCCGCAACACCCCTACACGCGGGCGCTGTTGGCAGCGGTGCCAGACCCCGACCCTCTCGCGGAGCGCCGCCGGCAGCACACTCCCCTCGCCGGTGAGATCCCGAGCCCGCTGGACCCACCCTCCGGTTGCCGGTTCCGTACCCGCTGTCCCCTGGCCTTCGATCGATGCGTCCACGAGGTCCCTCTGCTGCGGCGCGACCCGCACGGCCGTTCCTTCGCCTGTCACGCCGTCGACACACCCTGATACCTCTGACTCGAACACGAAAGGATCCACATGGCCGCCTACGTCATCCGCGCCGACATGATCATCGACGGCACGAGGGATGTACCGGATACGGGCAAGGAGGTCGTCGTGGCAGACGGTCTCATTCGGGCAATCGTTCCAGTCGGCACCACAGACGCCGGTGACGCCGAGGTCGTCGACCTGCCAGGTATGGCCCTCGTACCCGGCCTCATCGACTGTCACGAGCACCTCGGACTGATCTTCGGCGAGGACGAGATGGAGCAGGGGCTCGACGCACCTGAGTACTACGCGATGAAGTCCGCGCTTCACATGCAGCAGATCTTGCGCAGCGGCGTGACGACTGTGCGTACCGCGGGGGATCCAGGCGACACAGGCAATCTCATCAAGCGCGCCTTGCGGCACGGCATCATCACCGGGCCCCGTCTCGTCTCCGCGCACCGGCTGATCGCCCGTACCGGTGGTCACGGCTGGGTGATCGGTCGCGAAGCCGACGGCCCGTGGGCGCTGCGGGCGGCGATCCGCGACGAAGTCCGCCGTGGGGCCGACGTCATCAAGATCATGGTTTCCGGGGGCGCTGCGACCGTCGGCTCTGACGTGTATGCGCCCGACATGACGGACGAGGAGATCGTGGCGTGCATCGACGAAGCGCACCGCCTGGGTCGCCGGATCATGGCGCACGGCCACGGGGGGCCCGGCATTGCCGTCGCCGTCGAGGCGGGTGTCGACTCCATCGAGCACGGCCTGCTCCTGACGGAAGCGGACTACGACCTCATGAAAGAGCGGGGAACCTATCTCACGGCCACGAGCGCGTACGGCGTCAAGGCACTTGAGATGCCGAGCATCCCCGAGTACGTCAAGGAAAAGCTTCGGGACACCATCGAGCAGGCGCTCGAGTCGCTCCGCTATGCCGCGCGGATCGGTCTGAAGGTCGCCGTCGGCACGGATTCGCTCCACGGCAAGGTCTGGGAGGAGCTCGACATCCTGTCGAAGCACGGCTTCACGCCCCTAGAGGCGCTGCGGGCCGGCACGATCAACGGCGCGGACCTCATCGGCATGGCAGACAAGATCGGCACCATCGAGGTCGGCAAGGTGGCGGACATCGTCGCCGCGCCCGGAAACCCGTTGGACGACTTCAGCGTCCTCGACATGCCCGCCTTCGTCATGAAGGACGGACAGATCGCCCACACGTCCGCGTCCTAATGCAGGCCCTCCTACACGCTCGATAGAACGGAGCGAGATGGTTTCGCACATCGTCGCCGCCGGAGCCGGCAAGGCGATCATGGACAACCCCCAGGACCCGACCCACGACTTCATCCTCGGGCTGACGGGAAGGCAGCGGCCGCGGGTTCTCTTCGTCGGAACGGCCTACGGCGACCACCCCGACTATGCACTGAGCTTCTTCGAGACGTACGACGCCGAACGCGCCTACGCTCGCCGGCTCAAGTTCTTCATGCCCGATGTGGACAATCTGCGGGAGTACGTCCGGAGCTTCGACGTCATTCACGTAGGCGGTGGCAACACGGGTGCCATGCTCGGTGCGTGGCGGTTCCACGGGCTCGATGTGATCCTCCGAGAGATGTGGGAGGACGAGACGACGAGCTACGTGTTCGCCGGCGGAAGCGCGGGCGCGCTGTGCTGGTTCGAGAACGGGACGACAGACTCGTACGGCCCCACGGTGCGTCTCCTGCTCGACGGGTTGGGGTTCCTAGAGGGAAGCGTCTGCCCCCACTACGACGCTGACCCACAGCGGCGCCCTGTGTACCTCGATGCCGTCGCGACCGGCCGCCTTCCGGATGGCTACGCCATCGGCAATCTGGACTCCTTGCACTTCCACGGGACCCAACTCGTGGAGGTGGTCAGCTCAGCCAAGACGCCCTGCGCGTTCCGGGTCGAGCGCAAGGGTCAGTCTGCAGTTGAGCGCGAGCTGGAGGTGCGTCGGCTGTGACCACCCGCTGCCGCCGCCCGTCGAAGTTACACATCAGACGTCGCCCTCCGGCAGCAGCGTGGACAGGGCGTCGCCATCCTGCGGCATGAGCAAGCCCGTCCCGGGCGACCTAGACAGCGACCTTTGCGGGATCGCCCCAACCGCGCCGGCCGGGCCGGATCTGTGCTCAGCTCCGCACGACCTCCACGCCGGTCCACCGCGCGTCCGCGGTCGTCACCTGGTGGACGCCGCCGACGAGCTCGACGCTCGCCGCGGCCACCCGGTCCTCGCACGACCGCCCCACCCACAGGGAGACCGCACCCGGCTCGACGACCCGGCGCATCCGCCGGTCGCTGAGCGCGAGGCGGGTGGTGGGGACGGTGAACCGGACCGTCGCGCGCTCCCCCGGCGCCAGCTCGACCCGGGCGTACCCGAGCAGCTGGGCGACGGGCCGCGTGACGGAGCCGACGACGTCGTGCCCGTAGAGCTGCACCACCTCGGCACCGGCGCGGTCGCCGTCGTTGCGGACCTCGACGCTCGCCTCGATCGCGCCGTCCGTGGGCACCTCCTCGTCCTCGACCGCCAGCTCGGAGTAGCCGTACCGGGTGTAGGACAGCCCGTGCCCGAACGGCAGCGCGGGCGTGGCGTCCACGCTGCTCACCTCGGACGGGCCGCCCAGGAGGGGGTGGAGGTAGGAGTACGGCTGCGCCCCGGCCGAGCGCGGCAGCGTCACGGGCAGCCGCCCGGAGGGGTTGACCCGGCCCGAGAGCACGCCGGCGACGGCGCCCGCGCCCTCCTCGCCGGGGAAGAAGGACTGGACGACGGCGGCGCACTCCCCCAGCGCCCAGTCGACGGCGTAGGGCCGGCCGGTGAGCATGACGAGGACGACGGGCGTGCCGGTCGCCACGACCGCCTCGACAAGCGCGCGCTGGACGCCCGGCAGCTCGAGGTCGTCGCGGTCGCAGCCCTCGCCGCTGGTCCCCCGCCCGAACAGCCCGGCCTGGTCCCCGACGACGACCACGGCCACCTCGGCCGCCTGGGCCGCGGCGACCGCCTCGGGGATCCCCGACCGGTCGTCATCGTCGACGGCGCAGCCCCGCGCGTAGGTGACCTCGGCCCCGGCGAGCTCCTCGCGCAGCGCCTCGAGCACGCTGGGGGCCTCGATCCCCAGGGGGGTGCCGGGGTGCTGGTCGAGCACGTGGTTGACGAAGGAGTAGCACCCGAAGAGCGCCTCGGGACGGTCCGCGTTGGGGCCGACGACGGCGACCCGCGCCGGCCCGCGCAGCGGCAGGACCCCGGTGTTGGTGAGGAGCACCACCGACTCCTCCGCGAGCCGTGCGGCGATCGCCCGGTGCTCGGCCGGGTCGAGGTCGGGCTCCCAGTCCTCGGGCTCGCCGGCGAAGTCCTGGTCGAGCAGACCCAGCTCCTCCTTCTGCCGCAGCGTCCGCAGGACGGCCCGGTCGACGAGCTCGACGGGTACCTGGCCCGCCTCGACGGCGGCCCGGAGCGGCGCGAGGTAGGCGTCGCCCGTCGGGAGCTCGATGTCGACCCCGGCCGCCAGCGCCTGGTGGGCGGCGTCGGCGAGGTCCGCCGCGACGCCCTGGGTGGTGTGCAGGAAGGCGACGCCGAAGTAGTCGGCGACGACGGTGCCGTCGAAGCCCCACCGCTCCCGGAGGAGGTCGGTGAGCAGGCCGGCGTCGGCGGCGGCGGGGAGGCCGTCGACGGCGGTGTAGGCGTGCATGACCGAGCGCGCGCCGCCGTCGAGCACAGCCATCTCGAAGGGGAGGAGGAGGACGTCGGCGACCTCGCGAGGGCCGGCGCTCACGGGGGCGTGGTTGCGCCCGGCCCGGGAGGCGGAGTAGCCGACGAAGTGCTTGAGCGTGGCGAGGACGCCGGCGCTCTGCAGGCCGCGCACGTAGGCCGTCCCCACCGTCCCTACGACGTACGGGTCCTCGCTGATGCACTCCTCCACCCGCCCCCAGCGGGCGTCGCGGACGACGTCGAGCACGGGGGCCAGGCCCTGGTGCACGCCGAGTGCGGCCATGCTCTCGCCGATGGCGGCGCCCATCCGCTCGACGAGTGCGGGGTCGAAGCTCGCGCCCCAGGACAGCGGGGTGGGGAACGTCGCGGCCTTCCAGGCGGCCAGCCCGGTGAGGCACTCCTCGTGCGCGATGGCCGGGATGCCGAGCCGGGTGCGCGTGGTGAGCCAGCGCTGTGCGTCCCACAGCGCCCGGCGGCCCGTCGCCGGCTCCACCGGCCGGGTGCCGAACACCCGGGTGAGGTGGCCCAGGCCGTTGGCGGCGAACGTCTCGAACTCGGGCGCCGACCCGTCGAGCATCGTGTCCTGCAGTGGGGCGACCACCTCGCCGTCGGCCCCGGCCCCCACCCACAGGCCGACGATCTGCGCGAGCTTCTCCGCCAGGGTCATCTCCGCGAGGAGCGCCCGCACGCGCGCGCTCGCCGTCGGGCCGGACACGCCCGTGAGGGCGTGCCCCGCCCCCAGCTGTACTTCTGCCACGTTCAGTTCCTTAGGTGATGGGGAGGGCAGGTGATCGGGAAAACTCAGCCCTTGACGGCGCCCTGGAGGCCGTTGACGATCCGCTTCTCCATCGCGAGGAAGAAGACCAGCGCGGGGATCATCGCCACCGACGTGAAGGCGAGGACGCCCGCGGTGTCCTGGGCGTGCTGGCTGGAGAAGCTGGCGACGCCCAGCGGCAGCGTCTGGGCCGCCGGGTCGTTGAGGACCAGGAGCGGCAGGAGGTAGGAGTTCCACGAGGCCACGAACGCCAGCACGCCGACGGTGACGAGGCCCGGGCCCGACAGCGGCAGGAGGATCCGCCAGAAGAATCCCACGCGCGAGGCGCCGTCGAGCATGGCGGCCTCCTCGAGCTCCTTCGGCAGGGCCATGAGGAAGGGTCGCAGGATGACGATGGTCATGGGAAGCGCAAATGCCGCCTGCGGCAGGGCGACCCCCCACAGCGTGTTCGTCAGCTGGAGGTCCCGCACCATGAGGAAGAGCGGGATGATCGCCACCGTCAGGGGGAAGAGCAGGCCGAGAGTGAAGACCATGGTGAGCACGCCCCGCCCCCGGAAGCGGTATCGCGCCAGGGGGTAGGCGGCCATGACGCCGAACACCGCGACGACGACGGTCGTCACCAGAGCGATGACCGTCGAGTTGAGGGCGTAGCGCCAGAAGGCCGACGACGTGAGCACGCTCGCGTAGTTGGTGAGGATCCACGGGTCCGGGAGCCCGGTCGGGTCCGAGGCGAGCTGGGCGTTCGACCGGAACCCGCCGAGGATCGCGTAGATGACGGGGCCCAGAGTGGCCGCCACCACCACCAGCGCGATGGCGTAGACGAGCGGACCACCGCCGGCGAACGCGCGGCTGCTGCGGCGTCGCGGCGAGGGCGAGGTGAGGACCGCGGGGCGGCCCGGAGCCGGTGTGACGAGGGGGGCGCTCATCGCCTGACCTTCCTCGGCTGGGGGGCGTCCGGGTTGTCCCGGCGCAGGACGAAGATCTGGTAGGCGGCGGCGAGGACGAGCGAGATGCCGAAGAGCAGCACCGCGACGGCGGAGGCGTAGCCGTACAGGCTGCGGTCCGTGCCCTGGTTGATGAGGTACGTCGCCATGGTCATCGTCGAGTTGGCGGGCCCACCCTTGGTGAGGATCCACACCATGTCGAACAGCTGGAGCGAGCCGATCATCGACAGGAACGCCCAGGTCCGGATCGTCGGCCCCAGCAGCGGGATGGTGATCCGGCGCTGGACCTGCCACCAGGACGCGCCGTCGAGCTGGGCGGCCTCGTACAGGTCGGTGGGGACGCCCTGCAGCCCGGCGAGGAAGAGGATGATCGCCAGCCCGAGGTACTTCCAGGTGAGGACCACCATCACCGTGTAGAGGGCGATCTCGGGGTCCCCGAGCCACAGCCGGGTGAGCCCGCCGAGCCCGACCGCCTCGAGCATGCCGTCCATCGCGCCGCCGGGCTGGAGGAGCATGAACCAGACGACGCCGGCGACGACCTCGGCGAGGACGTAGGGCACGAAGATGACGACCCGCAGCACCGTGCGGCCCCGGATCTCGCGGTTGAGCAGGAGGGCGATCGCCAGGCCCAGCGGGAGCTGGATGACGATCGACAGCACGACGATGATGAGGTTGTGCATCACCGCGTCGGTGAAGATCTGGTCGCGCAGGGCGTTCGCGTAGTTCTCGAGCCCGACGAAGTCGACCATCGGCCCGAGCCCGTTCCACCGGTAGAGCGAGTACCGGCCGGCCTGGACCACCGGCACCACGATGAACAGGACGAACAGCGTCAGGGCGGGTGCTACGAAGAAGGTGATCTCCAGGCGCTTGCGCCACGCCATGGTCACCGAGCCACGTCGGCGGCGTCCCGCGGGCGCCGCCGACCGGGTTGAGCCCCGGCCGGCGGCGGTGCGGGAGCCGGCGGTCGTGGCGTCCGCGTGGGTCGTCACGTCCATGCTCCTTACGTCAGCCGTTGGTGATGGCGGCCTGGGTCGCGTCCACGATCTCCTGCGGGCTTCCCTGGCCCGCGAAGACGAGGGCGATGGCGTCGTTCATGGCGCCACCCGCGTTCTCGCCGAAGAGCGTGTCGAGGTAGAGCTGGACGGTCGGCGCCTCGTTGCGGATCGTCACCAGCTCGGCCAGTGCCGGGATGGCGACCGCACCCTCGGCGGCGGGGTTGGTGGGCACGCCCATCGACAGCTCGGCGAAGCCGGTCTGCACCTCGTCGCTGAGCATGTACCTGATGAAGTCGAGGCACTCCGGCGGGGCGTCCGCCGAGCACGCCCAGGCGTCACCGCCGCCCAGCGGGACCTCGGGGTTGCCGTCGCCACCCTCGACGGTCGGGAAGGGGAACCAGCCGGTGTTCTCGCCGAGGCCCTGGTTGTCCTCGGTGAGGCCCTGCATGACGCCGGGCTCCCAGTGGCCGGCGAGCTCCATGGCCACCTGGCCGGTGGCGAGCAGGCCGGACGCGCTCGTGGGACCGGACTGCGCGGGGGTGGCGAGGAAGCCCTCGTTGAACGGCTCGGCGGCGACGAGCTCGGTGAGGTCCTCGCCGGCGCGGACGAAGCACTCGTCCGACAGGTCCTGGGTCTCGGCGGCCTCGGCGAGGACCTCGTCACCGCACTGGCGCAGGGCGAAGTAGTACCAGTAGTGGGCGGCGGGCCACTTGTCCCCGGCGCCGACGGCGATCGGCTGGATGTCGGCGGCCTTGAGCGCGTCGACGGCGGCGTACAGGTCCTCCATCGACTCGGGCGCCTCGGTGATCCCCGCCTCCTCGAAGAGGGCGGTGTTGTACCAGAACCCGACCACGCCGACGGAGAAGGGCAGCGCGTAGGTGGCGCCGTCCACCTGCCAGCCGTCGATGGACGGGCCCATCATCTCGATCTCCTCGGCCGCGACCTCGGAGAGGTCCTGGACGAGTCCGGCCTCGACGTGGGAGGTGAGCTCGCCGCCGCCGCGCTCCATGAAGACGTCCGGCGCGTCGCCGGTCTGGAAGGCCGCGTCCAGGCGGGTGAGCATGTCCTGGTGCGCCAGGGCGCTGATCTCGATCGTGACGCCGGGGTTCTCGGCCTCGAAGTCGGCGACGACCTCCTCGTAGTAGGCCTTGCCAGGATCGGTGTTGGAGTTGTGCCACCACGTGAGGGTGACGTCGCCGCCGCCCCCGCTGGTGCCGCCGTCGCCGCCGCCACCCGCGGTGGCGTCGTCGCTACCACCGCCGGAGCACGCCGCCAGGAACATCGCCGCCCCGGCGCCGAGCGCCACGGTGGAGAGGAATCGCTTGCTCGCCATAGTGAGCTTCCTTCGTCGTCGTCGTTGACTGGACGCCGCGAGCATGACAGTCGAAAGTTCGGTGTGTCAATCGTTTTCGATAACGGTTTCCTAGCGATAGCGTCTCCCCATGCCAGAACTTCAGAGGGTGACCATCCACGACGTCGCGCGCTCGGCCGGCGTCTCCGTGGCCACCGTCTCCAAGGTGATCAACGGCCGGTACGGCGTCGCGCTGGCGACATCCGAACGGGTCCAGGCGGTCATCGACCAGCTGGGGTACGAGTCGAGCCTCGTCGCGCGCAGCCTGCGCAGCCACCGGACCAACGTCATCGGCGTCCTCGTCGCGGAGTTCGAGCCGTTCAGCACGGAGATCCTCAAGGGGGCCTCGCAGGCGATCGGCGGGACGGGCTACGAGCTGCTCGCCTACTCCGGCGGCGGCCGGGCAGGCACCCCTGCCGGCTGGGAGCGCCGGTACCTCTCGCGGCTCAGCGGCACCCTCATCGACGGGGCCATCCTCGTCACGCCCACGGTGGTGGACTCCGGCGGGGCGGTCCCCGTCGTCGCCATCGACCCGCACGCCGGACCGGCGGGCATGCCCACCGTCGACTCGGACAACTACGCCGGCGCCGTCACCGCCACCGAGCACCTCCTCGGCCTGGGGCACCGCCGCATCGGCTTCCTCGGCGGTCGCCCGGACCTGGAGTCGTCCCGGCTGCGGGAGGCGGGCTACCGCAGCGCGCTGGCCGCGGCGGGGATCGCCGACGACGACGCACTGGTCCGCGTGGGCGGCTACCGGCGGGAGAACGCGCAGGAGCCCGCGCGCGAGCTGCTCACCCTGCCCGAGCGACCCACGGCGATCTTCGCCGCCAACGACCTCTCCGCCATCGCGACGATGGAGGTGGCCGGCGAGCTCGGTCTCACCGTTCCCGAGGACCTCTCCGTCATCGGCTTCGACAACGTCCCGGAGTCCGCGCTGGTGAACCCGCCGCTGACGACCATCAGCCAGCCCATCCAACGAATGGGCTCGGCCGCCCTCGAGCTGCTCATCCACCTCATGGACGGGGGCACCGACCGCCCCACCCACCTGCGCCTGCCCACCGAGCTCGTCGAGCGTGCCTCGACGGCCGCTCCCCGACGCCGCTGAGGCGGGACCCGCCCGCACCAACCCGCCTAAGCCCCACACCCCGCACCGCCGGTCCCTCGACGAGGAGAGACACGCATGTCCACCACACCCGCGACTGCGTCCACCCCCGCAGCGATGCCCGCGCCGGACCCGACGTTGCGTCACCGCATCGCCGAGGCGACGCTCACGGTGCGGCGACCCGACGGCACGCCCCTGGTGGACGCCGAGGTGACCCTCGAGCAGACCCGGCACGCCTTCGCGTTCGGCAACATCGGGTTCGACTTCGTCGGCTACGCCAACGAGGAGACCGACGCCGACCCGGACAGCCCGTTCGGCGGGGCGTCGCCGGCCCAGGCGGAGCACCTCGCCGATCTCTGGCTCGACCTCTTCACCACCGCCACGCTGCCGTTCTACTGGGCCGGCTTCGAGCCGGAGCGCGGTCGGCCGGACACGGCGCGGCTGCGCCGCGCGGCGCAGTGGTTCGTCGACCGCGGCGCCACGGTCAAGGGCCACCCGCTCGCGTGGCACACCCTCGCCCCGGACTGGCTGCGCGAGCTGAGCACCGACGAGGTCGAGGCCGCACTCCGCGGGCGGATCCGCCGCGAGGTGGGCGACTTCGCCGGCGTCGTCGACACGTGGGACGCGATCAACGAGGTCGTCATCATGCCGGTGTTCAGCAACGAGGAGCACCGCAACGGCATCACCCGGCTGTGCTGGGAGCGCGGCCGCATCGCGACGATCCGCCTCGCGTTCGAGGAGGCCCGGGCCGCGAACCCCTCGGCCACCCTCGTGCTCAACGACTTCAACCTGTCCTCGGCGTACGAGTGCCTCATCGAGGGCGTCCTCGAGGCCGGCATCGCTGTCGACGCGATCGGCCTGCAGAGCCACATGCACCAGGGGTACTGGGGCGAGGAGCGCACGCTGGAGACCCTCGAGCGCTTCGCCCGGTTCGGCCTGCCCCTCCACCTCACGGAGAGCACCCTGCTCTCCGGGGACCTCATGCCGCCGGAGATCGTCGACCTCAACGACTACCAGGTGGCCTCGTGGCCGACGACGCCGGAGGGCGAGGAGCGTCAGGCAGAGGAGATGGTCCGGCACTACCGCACGCTGCTGTCGCACCCGTCGGTGCAGGCGGTGACCTACTGGGGGCTCACCGACGCGGGGGCGTGGCTGGGCGCGCCGGTCGGGCTGGTCCGGGCGGACGGCACGCCCAAGCCCTCCTACGACGCGCTGCACGGCCTGGTCAAGGGCGAGTGGTGGCTGCGGCCGACGACGGCTCGCACGGACGCCGAGGGGCGTGCCGCGGTGCGCGGGTTCCTCGGGGACTACCGGATCGGGGTGGCCGGCGCCGGCGCGGCGTCCTTCGCGCTCGACTCGGCCGGGGCGCTCACGCGCGAGGTGACCCTGGCGCCGTGACGGCGTAGCCGCTGAGGGTCAGGACGCCGAGACCGGGCGCTGCGCCGTAGCATCGGCCCGTGCGCGCAGCGATCATCCATGGCCCCCAGGACGTCCGTGTCGAGGACGTCCCCGACCCCGCGATGCTCCGGCCGAGCGACGCCGTCGTCCGGGTCGAGGCGTCGTGCGTGTGCGGCTCCGACCTCTGGCGCTACCGCGGCATCCGGCCGGTGGCCCACCCGGTCCGGATGGGCCACGAGTTCGTCGGCGTCGTCGAGGAGGTCGGCGCGGAGGTCACCCGGGTGTCCCCCGGTGACTTCGTCATCGCGCCGTTCGCGTTCAGTTGCGGCGAGTGCGTGCACTGCCGTAACGGGGTCCAGACGTCGTGCGTGCGCGGCGGGGGCTGGGCCGGCACGGACGCCGACGGCCTGCCCGTCGACGGCGGCCAGGGCGAGCGCGTGCGGGTACCGCTCGCGGACGGGACCCTCGTCGCGGTGCCCGGCGCCCCGGGCGACGCGCTACTTCCGGGGCTGCTCGCCCTCAGCGACGTCATGGGCACGGGCCACCACGCCGCCGTACGCGGCGGGGTGCGCGAGGGCAGCGTCGTCGCCGTCGTCGGTGACGGCGCCGTCGGCCTGTGCGCGATTCTCGCCGCCCGGCGCCTCGGCGCCGCCCGCGTCGTGGCGTTCTCCAGCCACGCCCCCCGGCAGGAGCTCGCCCGCCGGTTCGGCGCCGACGACGTCATCGCCGCCCGTGGGGACGAGGGCGTCGCCGCGCTGGGCGAGCTGCTCGGGGCGGAGGGGGCCGACGTCGTCATCGAGGCGGTCGGCACCCAGGGCGCCATGGAGCAGGCGGTCGCGGCCGCCCGCCCCGGCGGGAACGTCGGCTACGTCGGCGTCCCCAACGGAATCACCGCCCTGCCGGTCAAGCAGATGTTCAACCGCAACGTCAGCCTGCTCGGCGGCGTGGCACCCGTCCGCGCGTACATCGACGAGCTGCTCCCCGAGGTCCTCGCGGGCACGCTCGACCCCGGGCCGGTCTTCGACCTCACGCTCCCCCTCGCCGACGTCGCCCGCGCCTACGAGGCGATGGACCGCCGCGAGGCGATCAAGGTCATGCTCCGCGGCTGACGCAGAGCCAGGCGGGGTGCGGCGCAGGGCCGGGGTGCGGCGCCAGGCTTGGTGCGGCGCAGGGCCGGGGTCTACTTCCTGACCTTCTCGGGCCCCCGCTGGGAGAACCCGACCCGTGCCAAGCCTTACCGTCAGGTCGGCCGCACGCTCGTAACGTAGCGCCCGGACGGCCGGGCCGGCCGCGTTTCGCGGCTCCGCTGCCGGCCGCTCGGGGCTAGCCGACCGGTTATGCCCGCAGTGCCGCCTTCACGGCGGGGCCGCCGGTCGCTCGTCGGCCAGCTGACTGGTTACGCCCGCACCGACGCCGATGGCGACGCCTCGAGCGCGCCGTCCCCGGGCGCGGTCACTGTCGTCTCGGTGGGCGTTGGGTCGGGGTCCGGGGCCTCACCGCCTGCGGTGATCGCCCCGGCGATGGCCGCCACCGCGAGGAGGAAGGCCCCGGCGAAGATCAGCGCGCGCGGGGCCGTCATGCCGCCGAGCCCTTCCTTGAGGGTCGCGAACATCTCCCCGATCGGCGCGAACCCGTCGGCGGCGAGCGTCTGGATGCTCGGTCGCGCAGGCTCCGCGCGCAGCACCTCCCCCGCGAGCCACCCGATGCCCGCGCCGATCATCGCCAGCCCGCCGACCACCGCCGCACCGATCGCGAGCAAGGCGAGCCGGTCCTCGCCGACGACGACGGCCGCCAGGACGAGGGCGACGACGCCGACGATGAGGCCGATGCCGGTTCCCACGATCCACGTGCGGCTGTGGTGCGTCGCGTCAGCCTCGGAGTAGAGCGGGCGCCAGATGACGCCGTCGATCTCCGGGTACCCCCACGTCGTGGGCGGGGCCGTGGCGCCGTCGGCCCCTCCGGGACCACCAGGCGCCGGGTGCGGAGGGGCGCCGGGTGCGCCGCCGGCAGGGGGTGCGGGCGTTCCGGGCGCGCCGCCGGGAGCTGGCGCCGGGGCGCGAGCGCCGGGCGTGCCACCAGCCGGAGCACTCACGCCGGGCGCGCCAGTACCGGACGTGCCGCCCGCCGGAGGAGCTGCACCGGGCGGAGCAGCACCGCGCGGGCCGCCCGCCGGAGCAGCCGTACCCGGAGCGGAAGCGCCGGACGTCCTGCCGGCTGGTTCCTCGCCGGCGGTGGGTGCGGGAGCACTCGTGGGCCAGTCCGGTCCGGGCGGCGGTGTCCCCGCCGGTGGGGCCGCCGATCCGGCATCGGCTCGCGCGCCCTGCCCAGGGTCGTTGGTCACCGCGACCACCTCCTGTGCGGCACCGTAGCTCCGGCCTCCGACACGGGCGCACGCACCACGCCCGGAGATCCAGCCGCCGAGCGACGCGCGCACCCAGCAGGAACTGGCGAACTGAGCACGAACTAGCGAACTCGGCCCTGACCAACCCGCCGAGTTCGCTAGTTGCTGCCGAGTTCGCTAGTTCTACCTATCGAACTCGGCACGCAATGGCGAACTCGGCGCGGACTAGCGAACTCGGCGTGGTGTGGCACGACGCGGACTGGCGAACTCGGTGCGGACTAGCGAACTCGGTGCGGTGCGGCACGGCGCGGCGCGGACTCGGCACGGGGCCAGCGCGCACGCACGCGACTAGCGAACTCGGCACGGACTAGCGAACTCGGCGGCCCCAGCGCCGGGCCGCGCGGAGTCCGGCACCCTGCCAGCCGCCATCGAAACCGTTGTCGATAACGGTTGCCTTCCCGGGCCACGGCCCTTACCGTTCCCGTGCCGGGCACCACGCCATCGCAAGGGAGCGACGTGAGACAGCACAGCGTGAGAGACCACAGCGCGAAACAGCGCAGAGCATGGCGGGCCCTCGGGGCCGCCCTCCTGGCCCTCGGCATCGCAGGCGCCCCAGCAGTGAACGCCTCGCCGTCGTCGAGCGCCCACGCCGCCGACGTCGTCGTCCACGAGGCCGGCTTCGAGGAGTCGACGGACGGCTGGACCGGGCGCGGCAGCGCCCAGGCGGTGCGCACGGACGCCCTCGCCCGCACCGGCGCCGGGAGCCTCGCGGTCACCGGCCGCACGGCCGCCTGGCACGGCGCACAGATCGATGCCACCTCGGTGCTCGAGGCCGGCACCCCGTACACGGTGAGCGCCTGGGTCCGCCTGCCGGCGGGCGCCACGAGCACCACCGCGAGGCTCACGGTCGCGGAGCAGCCGGAGGCCTACGTCACCGTCGGGGAGGCCACCGCCACCGCCGACGGCTGGACCGAGCTCACGGGCACCTACACCCCGGCCGCCGGCATCACCGGCGCCGTGCTCTACGTCGAGCTCGCCGACGCCACCACCGGCCTCTACCTCGACGACGTCCTCATCACCGGCCCGGAGCCGGTCGACCCCGACGAGCCGCTCGACCTCGCCTTCGACTTCGAGGACGGGCTGCAGGGTTGGGCGCCCCGCGGCGACGCGGCGGACGACCCCACGGTCGCCGTCACCACGGCCGAGGCCCACGGCGGCGCCCAGGCGGCGCTGGTCACCGACCGCACCTCGCAGGGCGACGGCATCGGCTACGACCTCACCGGCCTCGTCGAGACCGGCGTCACCTACGAGATCAGCGCCTGGGTGAAGATGGCCGCCGGCGGGGCGACCGACGCCGTCTGGCTCAGCCTCCAGCGCACCGCCGACGGTGCCGACGCCTTCGACACGCTCGCCCAGGTCCCCGGCGTGACGTCGACCGGCTGGACCGAGGTCACCGTCACCTACACCATGCCCGCGGCGGACTCCGCCCGGATCTACTTCGAGACGAGCTACAACGACGGCGGCACCGGCGACTTCCTCGTCGACGACGTCACGATCGTCTCCCAGGCGCCGTCGGGCATCGAGGACCTCACCCCCCTCAAGGACACCGTGGAGTTCCCCGTGGGTGTCGCGATCGACCAGCGGGAGACCATCGGCTCCTCCGCGGAGCTCACCACCCGGCACTTCGACCAGCTCACCCCCGAGAACCACATGAAGCCCGAGGCCTGGTACGACGGGACGACGTTCCGCACGCAC
This sequence comes from Georgenia faecalis, assembly GCF_003710105.1. Lineage (GTDB taxonomy): Bacteria > Actinomycetota > Actinomycetes > Actinomycetales > Actinomycetaceae > Georgenia_A > Georgenia_A faecalis. Next base: position 1,419,699 of record NZ_CP033325.1, on the reverse strand, counting down.
CCCGAGGCGACGGCGATCATGGACTTCGCCCAGCAGGAGGACCTGCGCGTCTACGGGCACGTGCTCGTGTGGCACAGCCAGACCCCGGCCTGGTTCTTCCAGAACGCCGCCGGCGCCCCGCTGACGACGAGCGAGGCGGACCGCCAGGTCCTCCGCGACCGGATGCGCACCCACATCTTCGGGATCGCCGAGGCCCTCAGCGACGACTACGGCCTGTTCGGCAGCGCCGAGAACCCGCTCGTGGCCTGGGACGTCGTCAACGAGGTCGTCTCCGACAGCAGCGAGTTCGCCGACGGCCTGCGCCGCAGCGAGTGGTACCGGATCCTCGGCGAGGAGTTCATCGACCTCGCCTTCGAGTACGCGGACGAGGCGTTCAACGACGTCTACGCCGCCCCCGGGACCGACCGCCCCGTCACCCTCTTCATCAACGACTACAACACCGAGCAGGCCGGCAAGCAGGACCGCTACCACGCGCTCGTCGAGCGGCTCGTCGCGCGCGGCGTGCCGATCGACGGCGTCGGGCACCAGTTCCACGTCAGCCTCGCCATGCCGGTCCAGGCGCTGGCGGACGCCCTCACGCGCTTCGACGGCATGGGCCTCACCCAGGTGGTCACCGAGCTCGACGTCACCACCGGCACGCCCGTCACCCAGGCGAGCCTCATCGAGCAGGGCTACTACTACCGCGACGCCTTCCGCGTGTTCCGCGAGCGCAGCGACGACCTCTTCGCGGTCACCGTGTGGGGCCTCATCGACACGCGGAGCTGGCGTAACGACAACGGTGCCCCGCTCCTCTTCGACGGCGCCCTGCGGGCCAAGCCCGCCTACTACGGGGCCGCCGACGACGACCTGCCGGCCCGCCAGCGCGCCGCGTTCGTCTTCGCCGGGGACGTGCCCCTGGACGACGACGCCTTCGACGCCCTCGCGTGGGACCAGCTCCCGCTCCACACCGTGGAGAACGAGGCGCTCGAGGAGCTCGCCGGGTTCCAGCTGCGCTGGGCGCCCGACCACCTCACCGTCCTCGCCGCCGTCACGGACGACGCCGACGCCCTCGAGCTCGCGCTCGGCGACGACGTCGTGACCTTCCGCCGGGACGGCACCGGCGACGTCGACGGGCTGGTCGAGGAGACCGACGACGGGTGGAACGCCGTCGTCCACGTCCCGCTCGACGGAGCCGCCCTCGGGGACACGGTCGGGTTCGACCTGCGGGTGCTCGACGGCGAGGAGACCGTCGGGTGGAGCACGCCGGGGACGCTGGCGCAGCTCACGCTCGTCGAGCCGCTGTCCTACGTCGAGGTCGTCGAGGCCCCGGCGGCCCCGGCCATCGACGGCGACGTCGAGGACGCCTGGGACGCCGCGACCGTGGTGACCACCGACAAGCAGGTCGAGGGCACCGACGGCGCCACGGCCGAGGTCCGCACGCTCTGGCAGGACCACACCCTCTACGTCCTCATGGATGTCACCGACCCGGAGGTCAACATCGAGCACAGCGACCCGTGGGCGCAGGACTCGGTGGAGATCTACGTCGACGCGGGCAACTACAAGAACGGCCCGTACCGCTACGACGACACCCAGATCCGGATCAACGCGGACAACGTCGCCTCGTTCGGCACCGGCGATGTGGGCTTCCAGCAGGGCCGGCTGCAGAGCGCGACCACCCGGACGGACGACGGCTACCGGGTGGAGGCGGCGATCAGCCTCCTCGAGGAGGGCGGGCTCGGGACGTTCCACGGCCTGGACTTCCAGGTGAACGACGCCGGGGCCAACGACGACGGCGTGGCCGCGCGCACCTCCATCCGCAACTGGGCGGACCCCACCGGGGCCGGTTACCAGAGCACGGCGCGGTGGGGCGTGGGACAGCTCGTCGAGCTGCCGGTGGAGCAGCCCACGGAGCCCCCGACCGAGACGCCCGACCCGACGGACCCGCCGACCGAGACCCCGGACCCGACGGACCCGCCGGCCGACCCGCCCACGGGCGGTCCCGGCCCAACGACGCCGGGCGGGCCTGGTGACGGGCCCACCCGCCCGGGTGCCGGTGGGCCGACCGGTCCCGGCGCCGGCGGAGACGGCCCCGGCGGTCTTCCGGTGACCGGTGCCGAGGCGCTACTCATCGCGCTCGCCGCGCTGGGCCTTCTCGGCGGCGGAGCCGCGCTGGCCGCCCGCCGCAGGGCGATGGCCGGGTAGCCCGGCCGGCCAGTGCATGCTGCCGGCCGAAGCATGACGAGGGCCCCGCCCGGTGATGTCCACCGCGCGGGGCCCTCCGTCGCGCTCACGGCAGTGCCGCGATACTGCGGTCATGCCGTGGCCCGAGATCGTCCCCCTCCGCAGTCGTCGCCTGCTGCTCGACCCGTTGACCGTGGACGCCGCTGAGGAGATGGTCCCGGTGCTCAGCGATCCGGCCCTCTACGCGTACACCGGTGGACAGACACCCACGCTGGAGCAGCTGCGTGCGCAGTACGCCATGCAGGTCACGGGGCAGTCCCGCGACGGAACTCAGTGGTGGCTCAACTGGGTGGTGCGGTGGCAGCACTCGCAGGAGCCGGCCGGTTACGTCCAGGCCACTGTCGAGGACGCCGACGGCGTTCGGGTGGCGGAGATCGCCTGGGTCGTGTCCGTGCCGCACCAGCGTCAGGGCATCGCGACCGAGGCGTCGGAGGCGATGGTCGAGTGGCTCGCCTCGTGCGGGGTCCAGCTCGTCGTCGCCCACGTCCACCCCGACCACGACGCGTCCGCAGGTGTCGCTCGGCGGCTCGGGCTGCACCGCACGGAGAGGTGGGAGGACGGAGAAGTGCGTTGGGAGCGCGCGCTGCGAGACGCGTAGCCCTTACCCGAGCTCGGTCACGAAACCGATGGCGTTCCCGTCGAGGTCGATGAGCTCGAAGAACTCCACGACGCCCTCGAACCGCTGCACGGGCGTGACCTGCAGGCCCATCTCCGTGAACCGCCGGTGCTCGGCGGTGGCGTCGTCCACGCTGATGTTCACCGAGATGCCCGCGATACCGGCGAGCTCAGGCGCGAGCGCGAGCTGGAGCCAGAACGGGCCGAGGTTGAACTCGGCGAGGCCGTCCATCGGTCGCAGGTTCGGTTCGCCCAGCTCCAGCGCGGATCGGTACCACGCCACCGCGCGCTCGAGGTCACGAACAGGGATGCCCACGGTCACCGCTTTGGCCTGCATGGCCGGACGATAGCAACCGCGCGCGTGTCGGTGGGTGACCCGGACCACCGATCATGCACCTTGCTAGACGTATACCCCCGGGGGTATCGTTGCGTCATGGCCTTCTCCCCCACGTCCAGCCCCACCGCACCACGCCGAATCGTCATCGTCGGCGGCGTCGCCGGCGGCATGAGCGCCGCAGCGCGCGCCCGCCGCCTGGACGAGGGCGCCGAGATCATCGTCCTCGAGCAGTCCGACTATGTCTCCTTCGCCAACTGCGGCCTCCCGTACCACCTGTCCGGGGAGATCGAGCAGCGCGACGCCCTGCTCCTCCACACCCCGGAGACGCTGGCCGCGGCCCTCGCGCTCGACGTCCGCGTCGGCAGCCGGGTTACCTCCATCGACCGCGCCGCGCGCACCGTCTCGGTGGCCACCGCCGAGGGCACCTACGACCTCGGCTACGACGCGCTCCTCCTCGCCACCGGCGCGGTGGCGGTGCGCCCGCCCATCGACGGCCTCGACGACGCCGCCGTCCACTCGCTGCGGACGATCCCCGACCTCGACGCCCTCACCGTCCAGGTCGACGAGCTGCTCGCCACCCGCGAGGAAGGGCAGCAGCCGCACGCCGTCGTCGTCGGCGCCGGGTTCATCGGGCTGGAGGCGGTCGAGGCCCTCGCCGCCCGGGGCCTGCGCGTCGAGCTCGTCGAGCTCGCCGACCACGTCCTCCCCCCGCTCGACCCCGAGCTGGCGGCGCTGGTCGGCGACGAGCTGCGCACCCACGGCGTCGGCCTGCACCTCGGCGTGGCCGCGAAGAGCATCGTGCCGCGGCCCGACGGCGGCCGCACCGTCACCCTCTCCGACGGCACCGCGCTCACCGCGGACGTCGTCGTTGTCAACGTCGGGGTCCGCCCCGCCAGTGACCTCGCACGGGAGGCGGGCCTCGAGCTCGGCCACCAGGGCGCCGTCCGCGTCGACGACGACCAGCGCACCTCCGACCCGCACATCTGGGCGGTCGGCGACGCCGTCGAGGTGACGCAGGCGGTCAGCGGCCTCGCCGGTCCCGTGCCGCTGGCCGGACCGGCCAACCGCCAGGGCCGGCGCGCCGCAGACGCCATGCTCGGCCACCGCACCACGCCGCAGGCGCCGGTCCTCGGCACCGCCATCGTCCGGGTCTTCGGCCTCACCGCCGCCGTCACCGGGCCGAACCAGGCGACGCTGCGGCGGGCAGGAATCGACCACGAGGTGGTCCGCGTCCACCCCGGCCACCACGCCGGCTACTTCCCCGGCACCGAGCAGGTCCACATCGTCGCCACGTTCTCCCCCGACGGACGCCTCCTGGGGGCCCAGGCCGTCGGGCGCGCCGGGGTCGACAAGCGCATCGACGTCCTCGCGACGGCGTTGCGCGCCGGCATGAGCGCCGACGACCTCGCCGAGCTCGAGCTCGCCTACGCCCCGCCGTACGGCTCGGCCAAGGACCCGGTGAACATGCTCGGGTTCGTCGCGCAGAACGTCCTCGACGGCACCATGCCGCAGTGGCACCCCGACGAGCTGGACGACGTCGTCGCCCACTCCCTCGTCCTCGACGTCCGCAGCCGCGGGGAGTACGAGCGCGGGCACGTCGAGCCCTCGCTCAACATCCCCCACACGGAGCTGCGCGACCGCCTCGGCGAGGTGCGCGAGGCCGCCGGGGAGCGCCCGGTGAGCGTGCTGTGCGCCAGCGGCGTCCGGTCCCACATCGCCACCCGCGTCCTCCTGGCCGCCGGCGTCGACGCGCGCAACCTCTCCGGCGGGTGGCTCACGCTCGTCGCGGCCCGCCCCGACGTCGCGGCCCGCACTGCCGTTCCGGCGGCCTGACCCACCACCGCCGCCCCGGCCGCCTGACCCACCACCCCGCCCCCCACCACCCCGAGGAGACCCCGATGTGCTACCCGATCCGCTGCACCGCCTGTGACAAGATCACCTGGGACGGCTGCGGCGAGCACGCCGACGCCGTCATGGCCGACGTGCCTCGCGACCAGCGCTGCACCTGCCGCTGAGGAGGCTTTCATGGAACTCGACCCGGCCGAGATGACCAAGGTCAGCAACCGGCTCAAGCGAGCCCAGGGCCAGCTGGCCGCCGTCGTGCGCATGCTCGACGAGGGCCGCGAGTGCGAGGACATCGTCACCCAGCTGTCCGCCGTCTCGCGCGCGCTCGACCGCGCCGGCTTCGCGATCATCGCCTCGGGGATGCGGCAGTGCCTCATCCAGGAGGACGAGGGCGGCGAGCCCGGCACCCTCGACGTCGCCAAGCTGGAGAAGCTCTTCCTCTCCCTCGCCTGACCGCCCCCGCCCGGGGGCCCTGACCTAGACCGGGGCGAGCGGGACGTGCGGCGGCGCCGGGAGGTCGACGCTCACCCAGTCCCCGGCGGCCACGGTGCCGCTGCCGGTCGCGGTCGCCATGACGCCGGTGAGCCGCTCCACGGCCCCCTCGGCGTTCTTGCGCAGCACCTTCTTGAGGAGCCCCGGCTGAAAGTCGTCGATCTGCCAGCAGGGGTTGCGCAGACCGGTGACCGTCACCTCGGCGTCGCCGATCGTCAGGCGCGTGCCCGCGGGCAGGGAGAGCAGGTCGACCCCGCGGGTGGTGATGTTCTCCCCGAGCTCACCGGGGGCGACGTCGTGGCCGAGGTCCCGCAGGAGGTCGAAGAGCTCCGCGTGGATGAGGTGGACCTGACGCAGGTTCGGGGCGGTGGCGTTGCGGGCCGCCCGGGACCGGTGCTTCACCGTGGCGCCGGCGTGCGCGTCGCCCTCGACGCCGACGCCCTCGACGATCCGGATCGCCTCGACGGGCTCCTTGCTGAAGGCGTGCACGGGGCTGCGGTGCACGGCGACGACGGTTCCCTCCATGGCGCCATGCTGCCACCTGGTCCGGCGCCGACGGCGGAGGTCTCACCGGTAGACGCGTCACCGGCGCGCGTGGGCCGCGCACCGGCGCCGGCTCGCTCCCGGGGTGGCGTCGACGAACGGCGCCGCGCACCCCGGGCTGTCGCACGCCTTCACCCGCCGCCACCCGTCGACGATGACGAGCAGCAGGAGGGCGTGGCGGGCGGAGGCGCCGTCCGGCACGACGCCCTGGCGCAGGTGCGCCCAGACCTCGGCGACGGGGGCGCCGTCGGCCACGATGTCGGACCACAGCAGCGCGGTGGCGCGGTCGGGGTTCCCGGCGACGCGGACATAGGGCGTGACGATGTCCGGGCTGCGCTCGGCGGCCGCGTCGACGACCGCGGCGAGGCGTGCCGCGGCACCCGGCGCGCCGAGCCAGCCGCGACCGGCCCGCTGCGACGTGCGGGTGGTGCGCCCCATGCGGCGACGGTAGGACCTCACGCCCGGTGAGGGTCCAGGGCCTTGACCCTCACGTCCCGTGATGCCCGACGCTCGGCGCATGACGCCGACGGCCGCGACCCGACCGGGCCAGGTAACGGTCCACAGGAGCGCCCCGGTGATCACCAGCGCCCACCACCCGCTGGCGCGCCGCGTCGCCGAGGTCCTGCGCACCCCGCCGGCCGACCAACGGACGATCGTCATCGACGACGTCGAGAACATCGCCCAGGCCGTCGCCTGCGGCATCCGCCTCGACGCGGTCTACGTCGCGGACACCCTCGGCGACGTCGTCCTCCCGCCCGGCGCCTCCCGGGCGACGCCGGTCCACCGGATCTCCGCCCGGGCGAGCACCGCCCTGTTCGGCGTGGACAAGCGCGCCCGGGTGTTCGCCCTGGCCCCCCGGCCGGCGCCGGCGACGCTCGAGGACCTCCTGCACCGCGACGGCGACGTCGTCGTCCTCGACGGCGTCCGGCTGGCCGGGAACATCGGCGCCGTCACGCGGAGCGCCTGCGCCCTCGGCGCCGCCGGCGTCGTCCTCCTCGACAGCAGGCTGGCCTCGACGATGGACCGGCGCCTCATCCGCGCCAGCCGCGGCCTCGTCTTCGCCCTTCCCGTGGTGCTGTCGACCCGCGAGGACCTGGCCGCGTTCGTCCGGCGCCACGGCATCCCGGTCGTCGGCCTGGGCGCGGGGGCGTCGGCACCGCTGCGGGCGATCGGCGCGGTGCGCGAGCGCGTCGCAATCGTCGCGGGCAGCGAGCGCGCCGGGCTGTCGGCGGAGGTGGGATCCCTCGCCGCGCACAACTACGCGATCCCTATGGACCCGCGGGTGGAGTCGTTCAACGTCTCCGTCGCCACCGCGATCGCGCTGTACGAACGCCGCTGCGGGAACCGCCGCTGACCCGGTGGGCGCGTCGACGCCGCCACCTGCTCGCGCACTCGCCTGTGGCGCGCGTCACACTGACACCATGACGACGGAGCGCGCGCAGGGAGCACCGACCGGCGTCGACACGCGGCGGCCGGTGCCCGTCGACGTGTGGGTGGACGAGCCCGGAGGGTGGCAGCAGTGGCCCGAGGGAGGTGGGCCGACGGACCTGCAGGACGGGCTGCCGCAGGACCGCGGCCGCACGTGGGTGATCGCCCACGACACCGCCGGCCTGCTCTCCGCGGCTCGGCTGATGGGGTCCCAGCAGCGGACCGTCGAGGCGCTGAACCGGCATCTGCCGGCCAACGGGGTGCGCCGCACGCGGCTACACCCGGGAGGCGACAAGGAGGTGCTTCTCACCCTGCCGACGGTGGAGTTCCTCGAAGCGACGCGCGATGTGGAGACCGGGTGGGTGACGGCACTGCTGTACGACCGCACCGTCCTCACGGTCGAGGAGGGCGGGGCCCACGTCCTGGCGACGGCGGCCCGTCAGCTCAAGGAGGAGGGCCCCCGGGCCGACCAGGTGTCGCACCCCGTGCTCGCCGCCCTCCTGCACACGCTCATCACGACCGCGGCGGACGTCGAGGACGACGTCGGCGAGGCGGTCGCCGCCACCGAGCGGGAGGTGTTCTCCTCCGAGCCGGCCGGCGACATGGCCAAGCAGGTCTACGACCTCAAGCGTGAGATCACCGAGGCGCGCCGGGCGATCATGCCCGTGGGGACGGTGCTGCCCGAGCTCATCGAGCGGTTGACCGACGCCCACCCGGAGCACCAGCGGCCGCAGTGGCTCGACCGGGTGGAGGTGGCGGTGGACCGTATCGACCAGCACCTCGACCAGGAGGACAGCCTGCTCTCGGACATGCTCAACGTCCACCTCTCCCAGGTGTCGGTGCAGCAGAACGAGGACATGCGCCGGATCTCCGCGTGGGCGGCGATCATCGCCGTCCCCACCTTCATCGCCGGGGTGTACGGGATGAACGTCCAGCACATCCCCACGACGGACTGGCGCTACGGCTTCGCGTTCAGCATGGCGCTCATGGCGGCGTCCGCCGTCGTCCTGTGGTTCATCTTCCGCCGGTCGGGGTGGTGGGGACCGCCGCGGCCTCGGTCCCGCCCCCACCTGCACCGATCCCGCCCGCCGGCGGCGCCTCCCCCGTCGTAGACGCGACCGCGATCGTCACCGTGGCGCAACCGCCGGGAAACAGTGCGTCCTCATGCTGGGTTCATGAGCAGCCACATCTCTCCCACCGACCTCACCTGCGAGGTGTGCGGCCGGATGCCCGAGCCCCGTAAGGCGCGGATGACCGCGGCGACGGTGCTGGCGATGCTGCCGGTTGAGCTGGCCGTCCACGCGCTGATCCTCCGCAGCGGCTTGTCACTCCCGTTCAAGGTCCTCGTCCTGACCGTCACGGCCACCGCCCTGGCAATCTGGGTCGCGGAGCCGTCGGTCATGCGGATGCTGCGCCGCTGGCTGCACGGCCCCGTGCTGCGGACCCGTGAGCGGTACGCCGGCGCGGAGTCGCTGTGGCGCATCCGCACGAAGGTGGAGGACCGCCCTGGAGCGCTGGGAGACGTGACCCACGCGCTGGCAACGCTCGGTGGGAACATCCTCGACGTCCATGTGCATCCCGCGCCCGGCGGTCCCGTCGACGAGTTCGTCGTGTCCACCCCGGCCGGCGTGACGCCGCGCGCCCTCGCCGACGCGGTCCGCGACGCGGACGGCGAAGACCCGCAGATCTGGCCCACGACGCCGCTGGCCCTCGTGGACGGGCAGACCAAGGCGCTCGACCTCGCGGTCCAGGTCGCGGCCGACCCGCACGTCCTGCCGGACGCGCTCGCCGAGCTGCTCGACGCGGAGCCGGCCAGCGGGTCGCCCGGCGCGCCGGCGTCCCACCTCACCGCGGGCGCCACCGCCCTCAAGGTGCCGGCCACCTGGCACGGGGCGCACGCCTTCGCCCGTCCCGGTCGGCCGTTCACCCTGGCAGAGTCCGCCCGGGCGCACCGGCTCGCCGAGCTCGCCGAGGTGGTGGAGCGCACGCGCACCGCGCAGCGCTGAGGGGGGAACAGCGGGGACTGCCGAGGCCGCCCCGCAGTCGGCTAGGAGCCGGCGGACGCCCACGGCGACGAAGAAACCTCGAACCGGCGTGGGCGAGCACCGGTGGCACTCCCCACCCACCCATGTCCACCATGGGTGATGACCAACCGCCTGGCCGATGCGACGAGCCCCTACCTGCTCCAGCACAAGGACAACCCCGTCGACTGGTACGAGTGGGGTGAGGAGGCCTTCGCCGAGGCGAAGCGCCGCGACGTCCCCCTCCTCGTCTCCGTCGGGTACGCCGCCTGCCACTGGTGCCACGTCATGGCGCACGAGTCCTTCGAGGACCCCGCCGTCGCCGCGGTGATGAACGAGCAGTTCGTCAACGTCAAGGTCGACCGCGAGGAGCGCCCCGACGTCGACGCCGTGTACATGTCGGCGACGCAGGCCATGACCGGCCACGGGGGCTGGCCCATGACGGTCTTCGCCACGCCCGAGGGCGAGCCGTTCTTCTGCGGCACGTACTTCCCGCCGCGGCCGGTCCAGGGGATGCCGGCGTTTCCCCAGGTCCTCGAGGCGGTCGACCGCGCCTGGCGGGAGAACAACGAGGGCGTCCTGTCCTCCGCCCGGGACATCAGCGCGCACGTCGCCGGGATGTCGGGCCGGGGCCTGAGCAGCGCCGGCCTCGCGCTGGACGAGAACACCACCGCACGCGCGCTGTCCGCCCTTCAGTCGAGCTACGACGCCGACCGTGGCGGCTTCGGCGGTGCCCCGAAGTTCCCGCCGTCGATGCTCTGCGAGTGGCTCCTGCGCCGCGGCGCCCGCACGGGGGACGCCCGCACGCTGGACTGGGCGGCCTCCACGCTGGACGCCATGGCGCGCGGCGGGATGTACGACCAGCTCGCGGGCGGCTTCGCCCGGTACAGCGTCGACGCCGACTGGGTGGTCCCCCACTTCGAGAAGATGCTCTACGACAACGCCCTGCTGCTGCGGGTCTACCTGCACTGGTGGCGCCAGACGGGCGCCCCGCTCGGGCGGACCGTGGCGACCGAGACCGCCGAGTGGCTCCTCGCCGAGCTCCGCACGCCCGAGGGCGCGTTCGCGTCCTCCCTCGACGCCGACAGCGACGGCGAGGAAGGCGCGTTCTACGTGTGGACGCCCGACCAGATCCGCGCCGAGCTGGGCGACGAGGACGGCGCCTGGGCCGCGCACCTGTGGGGCGTCACCGACACCGGCACGTTCGAGCACGGCCGCTCCGTCCTCCAGCTGCAGGAGGACCCCGACGACGCCGAGCGCTACGCGCTGGTCCGCGCGACCCTGCACGCCGCCCGGGAGCGGCGCAACCGCCCGGGCCTCGACGACAAGGTGGTGGCGGCCTGGAACGGTCTGGTGATCGCCGCCCTCGCCGAGGCGGGCGCCCTGCTCGACCGCCCCGAGTGGGTGCGCGCCGCCGAGGAGGCGGCTGACCTCGTCCTGTCCCTGCACGACGCCGGAGGCCGGCTGGTCCGCACGTCCCGCAACGGGGTGGCCGGGACGAGCGCGGCGGTCCTCGAGGACTACGCGAACATGGCCGAAGGCCTGCTCGCCCTGTACGCCGTCACGGGGACGGAGCGGCACGCCCTCGCCGCCGGCCGACTCCTCGACGTGGTCCTCGACCACTTCGGCGGGGAGGACGGCGCCTTCTACGACACCTCCGACGACGAGACGGACGCCGTCCTCGCGCGCATCCATCGCCCCCGCGACCCCGCCGACGGCCCGACGCCGTCCGGGCACGCCGCCGCGGCCGGGGCGCTGCTCACGTACGGGGCGCTCATGGGGTCCCTCCGGCACACGGAGGCGGCCCAGGCGGCGCTCGATCACGTCGCCCCGATCGCGATGGCGTACCCGCGGGCGGCCGGCTGGGCGCTCGCGGTGGCCGAGGCGGCACTGGACGGTCCGCGCGAGGTCGCCGTCGTCGGGCCGGCGGACGACCCCGGCACGCACCAGCTCCACCTCACGGCGCTGCGGTCGTCCGCGCCGGGGCTCGTCATCGCGCTGGGCGATGGTTCCGCGGCGGGCGCGGATGGCGACACCAGTGGCCAAGACGTTTCCGCGGAAACGCCTCGCCAACAGGTGTCGCTGCTGGAGGGCCGCCCGCTGGTCGACGGCAAGCCGACGGCGTACGTCTGCCGCGGGTTCGTCTGCGAGCTGCCGACGACGGACCCGGAGGCGCTCGCCGGCCAGCTGTAGTCGCGATCGCTCCTGGTCGACCTCTCCCGGACTCGCCCAGGGGCAACGGGGCCGTTTGTCGAACTGCCGAGCGTATGGGCGGGACCGGCGATACCGCCGCGCGGAGCGCGTCAGCCCGGATCGGCTCGCTCGCGGAAGGTGCGGGTGTTCGACACGGTATCCGCGAGATGGCGGAGCCGACTGATCGGCGTCTTCATGTCTCCCGCTTCATCAACCAGCCGCATCATCTCCGCTGATTCGTCGTTGTGCCGCGCGCCGTCTGTGCACACTCCTCGGTTCACCCCGTTCACTCCGCCGCCGCGTCGTGGGACGAGGTTACGACGGCGGGGGCACCACACACATTCACCCAGACTGCCAGTTCCTTCCACCAGTTCGTCACGACGAATCCGAGCTGTGCGTGACAGCGGCGAGCCTTCCGCAAGGTGTGCCACTACGGAAGGCTCTACCGTTAGCCTTCCGTAACGTGACGAGGAGGGGAAGGCTATGGCGACGTCCTGGCCGGCGGTGGCGACCGAGCCGCGCGAGTGGGCCTCCACCCTCGACCCCGGCCACCTCACCGTGTGGGAGCGCCGCCGGGTCGAGCGCCCCTATGCCGCCAGCGTGCCGCCGCTCATCGCCGACCTGCCCGTGCGGCTCGCGCCCGACACCGTCGCGGCCGAGGCTGAGGCAAGCGCCGAGATCGTCCGCTTCGACGCCGAGATGTCGGCCCTGCCGGTCCCCATGCCCGCCGTCCTGCTGCGCAGCGAGTCCACCTCCAGCTCCCGGATCGAGAAGCTGACCTCCAACGCCCGCAACATCGCCCTCGCCGAGCTCGACCTGACCTCCAAGCAGAACGCCGAACTCATCGTCGCCAACGTGCGCGCCATGCAGGCGGCGATCGACGCGGGCCCCCGGATCACCGCGGGCACCATCATCGCCGCCCACGAAGCCCTCCTCGGACACAGCGACCCCACCATCGTCGGAGCCTTCCGTACCGACCAGGTCTGGATCGGCGGGGCGGACCACTCCCCCCACGGCGCCGAGTTCATCCCCCCGCACGCCGACCGTGTCCCCGCCCTCATCGACGACCTTGTGGCCTTCTCCGACCGCGACGACATCCCCGCCCTGACCCAGGCTGTGCTCGTGCACGCCCAGTTCGAGACCATCCACCCGTTCGTCGACGGCAACGGGCGCACCGGGCGGGCGATCATGCACACGCTCCTGCGCGGCCGGGGGCTCACCCGCCACTCCACCGTGCCGGTCTCCTCCGGCCTCCTGCGGGACACCCGCAGCTACTTCGACGCGCTCACCGCCTACCGGGACGGCGAGCCCGACCCGATCGTCCGGCAGGCGTGCGAGGCGGCCCTGGCTGCGGTGACCAACGGGCGGCAGCTGGCGGCGGACATCACCGCTGCACGCGAGGACGCCCGCACCCGGCTGCGAGCCCGCAGCGACTCGGCCGCGTGGCCGCTCATCGACGTCCTCATGCGCCAGCCGGTCATCAACGCCGAGCGCGCCGCACAGGAGCTGTCGGTCAGCACCAGGGCCGCGCGCAACGGCCTCGACCAGTTGACCGAGGCGGGCGTCATCTCCCTCGCCTCCCTCGCCCGCCGTGACCGCATCTGGCAGGCGCCGGCCGTCATCGAGGCGATGGACGCGTTTGCGCTGCGTGCCGGACGCCGCGCTCGAGGCTGAGCGGGCACGCGACGACGAGCGCAGTAGGTCAGTAGTGAGCCCTCGCCCTAGACGACGCGTAACCGTCCGGTTACGCTTTCGCCATGGACGGAGCCCGAGCGATCGCCGACCCGGTACGGCGGGAGATCCTTGAGCTCCTGCACGCCACACCGCTGTCGGCGGGGTCGATCGCGGAGCACTTCGCGATCAGCCGGCCAGCCGTGAGCAAGCACCTGCGGGTGCTCATGGAGTGCCACGTGGTCGAGGCGACCGTCGTCGGCCGCCAACGGATCTACGCGCTCCGCACCGAACCCCTGGCAGAGGTCGCCACCTACCTCACCCGGCTGCTGAGCCCCGCCGTGCCGCACCAGCTCGACGCCCTGGCCACTGAGGTCGCCCGGACCCGACGCGAGCGACGCGCCGCCGAGCGCGCTCCCACGCCCGCCACCCGGAAGAAGGAGTCAGCATGAGCACGCCAGACCCGACCGGACGACTCGTCCCGAGCACCGACGGCCACGACCTCGTCCTCACCCGCACGCTGCCGGGATCGGTCCAGGACGCTTGGGCCAGCATCACCGAACCGGACCGCACCGCGCGGTGGTACGGCCGGTGGGAAGGCACCGGCGCCCGCGGCGCCACCGTCAGGGTCCAGATGGGGTTCGAGGACGACTCGCCGTGGGTGGACGTCACCATCACCCAGTGCGAGCCGCCGCACCGGCTCCGTGTCCTCTCGACGTCGGAGGACGTCTCCTGGGACCTCTCGTTCGACCTGTCCGGCACCGGAGACCGCTGCGAGCTCCGGTTCGTCATGCACCACATCGACCCGGCGACGGTCGGCGACATCGGCCCCGGCTGGGAGTACTACCTCGACCAGCTCGTCGCGTCGGTCACCGGTACGCCACTTCCCAGCTGGGACGACTACTTCCCGGCCCAGCGCGAGTACTTCGAGCAACAGCCGCGGTGACGAGCCCCCTCTCCTCGCGCGGGACCGGCTCCCGAAGTGATCGCCCCGCGGTGTCAGCGCGGCCTCCTAGGGTGAGGTGATGATCACCACCGTCGCCGTCGAGAACTACCGCTCACTCAAGGACGTCGCCACGACGTTGGGCCCGCTCAACGTCGTCACGGGTGCCAACGGCAGCGGGAAGACGAGCTTCTACCGGGCCCTGCGCCTGCTCGCGGGCTTTACGCGGGATGGCGCCATCTCCACCCTCGCGCGCGAGGGCGGCATGCGTTCGGCGCTCCACGCCGGCCCGCGGGACAAGGGCCCGGTGACCCTACGCATGGGGTTCGCCAGCGACGACTACTCCTACGCGATCGACCTCGGTCTCCCCCAGCCGAGCAACCCGCCGGTCGGCTTCCCGCGGGACCCGGAGATCAAGACGGAGGCGGTGTGGGCCGGCGAGGTGCTCCGCGCCGGCAGCCTCCTGGCCGACCGCCGCGGCCCCCGCGTCCGCGCGCGCGACGCCGGCGGGGAGTGGCAGACCGCGAAGTGGACCCTCGGCATCCACGAGTCCCTCATGTCCGCCCTCGCCGACCCGACGGAGACGCCGGAGCTCTTCGCCGTCCGCGAGCAGGCCAGCCGGTGGCGCTTCTACGACCACTTCCGTACCGACGTCGACGCCCCCGTCCGCCGCCCGGGCCTGGCCACGTACACCCCTGTCCTGGCGGCGAGCGGGGACGACCTCGCCGGCGCCCTGCTCACCATCGAGCGGCTCGGGGACCCCGTCGCGCTGCACACCGCCATCGGCGACGCCTTCGAGGGCTCGAGGCTCACTCTCGTCGAGGACGACGACGGCACCTGCCGGATCCGCCTCGCCCAGCCCGGCGTCCTGCGCCCGCTCACCGCCCCCGAGCTCTCGGACGGGACCCTCCGGTTCCTCCTCCTCGCCGCCGCGTTGCTCTCCTCCCGGCCGCCCGGGCTGCTCGTCCTCAACGAGCCGGAGTCGAGCCTGCGCCCCAGCCTCATGCCGGCGCTGGGCGCGCTCATCGCGGGCGCCGCCGAACGCTCACAGGTCGTCGTCGTCACCCACTCCCCCGACCTCATCCGGTCCCTCAAGGCCGCCGACGCGCGCCTCATCGAGCTCGTGAAGTCGGGCGGCGTCACCACCATCGCCGACCAGGGCCTCCTCGACGCGCCGCGCTGGCAGTGGCCGGCGCGGTAGCTCCCTCACCGCCCGGCGACCGCGCTACGGCGCTCGATGAGGACGGTGTCCCGCCACCGCCCCGCCCACGGGCCGTGACTCATGAGCCCGACCCGTTCCCGGGTGCCGATCCGGCGGAACCCGTGCGCGGCGTGCAGCGCGAGGGACGCCACGTTCTCGGGAAACACCCCGGCCTCGATCGTCCAGATGCCCGCGGCCTCCGTCGACGCGATGAGGGCGTCGAGGAGCGTGTGCCCGACGCCGCGACCCCGCGCGGAGCGCGCCACGTACACCGAGTGCTCGACGACGCCCCAGTACACCTCCCGCGCCGAGGTGGGTGAGGCGGCCACCCAACCGAGGACGGTCCCGTCCGCGTCGACCGCAACGTGCCGCTGACCGGGCAGCCTCCCCGCGTCGAACGCCTCCCAGGTGGGAGCGGTGACCTCGAACGTGGCGTCGCCGGTGGCGATCCCTTCCCGGAAGATCCGCTCGGCAGCGGGCCAGTCCTCCGCCGTCATCGGCCGGACGGAAAGGGCTGTGCGGGCGGCACCGGTGGTGCCCGTCGGGATCACCCGCGCCCGACGGCGGCCGCCAGCGCGCCCGCGGCGAGCAGCCCGCTGGCCGTCCGGACCCGGTTGGCCCGGCCCCACGACCGCAGGTACCGGGGCCAGACCTCCCCGGTCCGGTCCGCCGCCAGCGCGTCGTTGAGGGGCACGTTCCGCACGACCGTCGTCCCGATGACGCCCACGAGGTAGGCCCCGGCACCGCCGGCGAGCAGCGCGGCCCGGACGCCGTCGTCGGAGCGGGCAGCGAGGACGAGGACGCCCACGGAGAGCGCCGCGGTCCCGAACATCGCCGTCATGAGTCCGGGCCTCACCGCCGCCACGTTGATCGCCCGCATGGTGTCCGCCCCACCCGTCCCGGGAAGGCGAGCCAGCGCGGGCATGACGACGGTGTCGAACGCGAAGAAGATCCCGCCCACCGCGCCGCAGCCCACGGCGGTGACGGCGACGCCGGCGGTCTCGGCCAGGCCGCTCATCGCCGCGCCTCGTCGTAGGCCGCGGACCAGGCGCCCTCCGCCGCCGTCCGGCGGGCGTAGTCGGCGAAGTCCCGCGCCGGGTGCCCGACGGCGCGCCGGACACCGTCGGTGACCGAGGCGTTGTGCCCGTCGAGGACCTCGGTGAACAGGTAGGTCATGAAGTCGACGGTGCCCTCGTCGATCCCCTGCTCGGCCATCGCCCTCGCGTACTCGTCCACCGTCACGGTCCGGTAGCGCACCGGGCGGCCGATGGCCCGCCCGACTTCCTCCGCCGCCTCGGCGAAGGTGAGCAGTCGCGGCCCGGTCACCTCGTACAGCGCCCCGTCGTGCCGGTCCTCGGTGAGCGCCGTGGTGACGACGTCGGCGATGTCCTCGGCGTCGATGAACGGCTCACCGACGGCGCCGACCGGCAGCGCGACCTCGCCGCGGAGGACGCCGTCGAGGAGGAAGCTCTCGCTGAAGTTCTGCGCGAACCAGCTCGCCCTTACGACGGTCACCGTGGTGGGCGACCCGGCGGCCGCCGCCCGCACCCGATCCTCGGCCTCCTGGGCGGCGGGCTCGCCGCGGCCGGAGAGCAGCACGAGGCGCCGCACTCCCGCCACGACGGCGGCGTCGGCGAGCGCCCCGACCGTCTCCCCCGCGCCGGGGACCGCCAGGTCGGGGACGTAGCAGAGGTAGGCCGCGCCGATGCCGTCGAGCACGGCGGGCCAGGTGGAGGGGTCCTCCCAGTCGAACGGTGGGTCGCCGGCGCGCGAGCCGATCCGGGTGCGCACACCCAGGGCGTCGAGGCGGGTGCGCACCCGGCGTCCGGTCTTGCCGGTGCCGCCGAGGACGAGCGTGGTCTTCTCCTGCGTGTGTGTGGTCATGTACCCATGCAACTCCGGGCCGGGGGAACCGGTCCATCGTTTTCCCGCTCGTGCGCATACGCGAGCGTCGCCCCGCATTCCTCCGGCGGCAGCGCGACAGGGCCGGAGAGCCCTGTGCCGGTCGCACGGTCATGATTCCGCGAGGACGTCGGCGCCCAGCCGCACGCCCCTGTCTCGCGCCGACCCGCGCCGTCTACCCTGGCGCGCATGGACCCCGTCGTCGCCCTCGTCGACGGCCCGCGGGCGCGCGGCGCCTTCGTGCTGCGCTCCGTCATGGACCCGCCGTGGTCGCTGCGGGTCGAGGACCGCGCCCCGCTCACCGTCGTCACCATGGTCCGCGGCCACGCGCACGTGCTCCCCGACTCCGCCGCGCCGGTCCACCTCGGCCCGGGCGACGTCGTCGTCCTCCAGGGCCCGGACGGGTACACGCTCGCGGACGACCCCGCCACGGCCCCGCAGGCGGTCATCCACCCGGGCCAGCGCTGCACGAGCGTCGACGGCACCGCCCTCGTCGACATCGCCGGCCTCGGCGTCCGCACCTGGGGCAACGCCGCCGACGGCGCAACGGTGATGGTGACCGGGACGTACCAGCGCCCCCACGAGGTGGGCCGGCACCTGCTCGGTGCGCTGCCGCCCGTCCTCACCCTGCGCGGCGAGGAGTGGGACGAGCCGCTCGTCGCGCTCATCGCACGGGAGAGCATCCACGACCGCCCTGGCCAGGAGGCGGTGCTCGACCGTCTCCTCGACCTCCTGCTCGTCGCCGCCCTGCGGGCGTGGTTCGACGGGCCGGGCGCCCAGCGGCCCGGGTGGTACGGCGCCACGGCCGACCCCGTCGTCGGCCACGCCCTGCGGCTCCTGCAGGACAGCCCCGCCCGTCCCTGGACGGTCGCCCACCTCGCCGCAGCCACCGGCGTCTCCCGGGCCACGCTCGCGCGCCGGTTCACCGAGCTCGTCGGCGAGCCGCCGATGTCCTTCCTCACCACCTGGCGCCTCAACCTGGCGGCGGACCTCCTGCTCGACCCCGACGCGACCCTCGCCGCGGTCGCGCGCCAGGTCGGCTACTCCACGCCGTTCGCGCTCAGCGCCGCCTTCAAGCGCCACCGCGGCGTCAGCCCGCAGGAGCACCGCACGACGAAGGCCCCGCCGGACTGATCCGGCGGGGCCCTCCAGCGTCGAGCGGTGGCGCGGCGCCCCCGGGGAGCGGGCGCGCCGACGGGCGCTAGTTGGTCGGCGGGAGCGTGCCCAGGGTGTGGACCTGGATGGAGTTCGTCGATCCCACGCGGCCCGGGGGCATGCCGGCGACGAGGACGACGCGGTCGCCGTCCTCGGCGAGCCCGGACTCCTTGAGCAGGTGGTCCACCTGGGCGACCATGTGGTCGGTGTGCTGGACCTCGGGCACCTGGTAGGTCTGCACGCCCCAGCTCAGCGCAAGCGTGTTGCGGGTCTCGGTGAGCGGGGTGAACGCGAGCAGCGGGATGGACGAGCGCAGCCGGGACATGCGGCGCGCCGAGTCACCGGACTGCGTGAAGGTGACGAGGAACTTCACGCCGAGCGTCTCGGCGATCTCGGCCGCGGCCCGGGTGATGACGCCACCGGAGGTGTGGGGGCTCGAGCCGAGCGGCGCGATGCGCTCCCGGCCCTGCTCCTCGGTGGTCTCCACGATGCGCGCCATGGTGCGCACGCACTCGATGGGGAACTTGCCCACGCTGGTCTCGCCGGAGAGCATGACGGCGTCGGCGCCGTCGAGGATGGCGTTGGCGCAGTCGGAGACCTCGGCGCGGGTGGGCCGCGGGTTGGTGATCATCGACTCGAGCACCTGCGTGGCGACGATGACGGGCTTGGCGTTGCGGCGGGCGAGCTCGACGGCGCGCTTCTGGACCAGCGGCACCTGCTCGAGCGGCAGCTCGACGCCGAGGTCACCGCGGGCGACCATGATGCCGTCGAACGCCGCGACGATCTCGACGAGGTTCTCCACGGCCTGCGGCTTCTCGATCTTGGCGATGACGGGGATCTTGCGCCCCTCCTCAGCCATGATCGCGTGGACGTCGTCGACGTCGGCGGCGTTGCGCACGAAGGACAGGGCGATGACGTCGGCCCCGACGCGCAGCGCCCAGCGCAGGTCCTCCTTGTCCTTGTCCGACAGGGCGGGAACGCTCACCGCGACGCCGGGCAGGTTGAGGCCCTTGTGGTTGGAGACCGGTCCAGGGACCTCGACGCGGGTGACGACGCGACGGCCCTCGACCTCGATGACCCGCACGGCGACCTTGCCGTCGTCGATGAGGATGCGGTCGCCGGGCTGGCAGTCGCCGGGCAGGCCCTGGTGGGTGGTGGAGGCGATCTCGGCAGTGCCGGGAACGTCCTCGGTGGTGATCGTGAAGGTCTGCCCCTCCTGGAGCTCGACCTGACCCTCGGTGAAGTTGCCCAGACGGATCTTCGGCCCCTGGAGGTCGACGAGCACCGCCACGGCCCGGCCGGAGGCCTGGGCGGCCGCGCGGACGTTGTGGTAGACGCGCTCGTGCGCCTCCACATCCCCGTGACTCCGGTTGATCCGGGCGACGTCCATACCGGCGTCGACCAGGGCTTGGACCATGTCCGGCGACTCAGTCGCCGGACCCAACGTGCAGACAATCTTCGCTCTACGCATGTCTCACACTCTACGTGGTGGGCGTTACCCGCTGCGCGGGACGTTCGGTGTCAGAGACTGATCGAGACGGTGGTAGGCAGGATCGGCGAAGGCAGCTCGGTGCGGCCGCTGAGGTAGGCGTCGACGGCGGCCGCGGCGGCCCGGCCCTCGGCGATCGCCCACACGATGAGCGACTGCCCACGGCCGGCATCGCCGGCGACAAAGACGCCGGGGACCGACGTCGCGAACTCGGCGTCGCGGGCGATCCGGCCCCGCTCGTCGAGCTCCACCCCGAGCTGCTCGACGACGCCCTCACGGGGCACGCCGACGAAGCCCATGGCGAGCAGGACCAGCTGAGCGGGCAGGAGGCGCTCGGTGCCCTCGACCGGCACCGGCCGGCCCGAGCTCATGTCGACCTCCGTGACGCGCAGGTGGGTGACGTTGCCGTCGCCGGCCGAGCCGTCGGAGACGAACTCGACGGTGCTCGTCGCGTAGACGCGCTCGCCGCCCTCCTCGTGGGCGCTGGAGACCCGGTAGAGCATCGGGTAGGTCGGCCACGGCTGGCTGGCCGGACGCTCCTCCGAGGGCCGCGGCATGATCTCGATCTGCGTGACGGAGCGGGCGCCCTGGCGCATGGCGGTGCCGAGGCAGTCCGCACCGGTGTCGCCGCCGCCGATGATGACGACGTCCTTGTCCGTGGCGAGGATCTGCCCGGGGACGGTCTCGCCGTGGACCACGCGGGTGGCCTGCGGCAGGTAGTCCATCGCCTGGTGGATCCCACCGAGCTCACGGCCCGGGACGGGCAGGTCGCGCGGGATGGTGGAGCCCATGGCGAGGACGACGGCGTCGTACCGCTCGAGAAGGTCCTCCCCGCTGAGGCCGCGCGGCCCGCCGATGTCGCTCGAGGGGCGGAACAGCGTGCCCTCGGCCTCCATCTGCGCCAGGCGGCGGTCGAGGTGCTCCTTCTCCATCTTGAACTCGGGGATGCCGTACCGCAGCAGGCCGCCGATCTTGTCCGCCCGCTCGTGGACGGCGACGGTGTGCCCGGCGCGGGTGAGCTGCTGGGCGGCCGCGAGGCCCGCGGGCCCGGAGCCGATGACGGCGACCGTCTTGCCGGTGAGCCGGTCCGGCACCTGCGGGACGACGAGGCCCTGCTCGAACGCGCGGTCGATGATCGACTGCTCGATGTTCTTGATCGTCACCGGCGGCTGGTTGATCCCCAGCACGCAGGACGTCTCGCACGGCGCGGGGCACAGCCGCCCGGTGAAGTCCGGGAAGTTGTTCGTCGCGTGCAGGCGCTCGATGGCGCCCTCCCAGTCCTCCCGGCGGGTGAGGTCGTTCCACTCCGGGATGAGGTTCCCCAGCGGGCACCCGTTGTGGCAGAACGGCACGCCGCAGTCCATGCAGCGGGTCGCCTGACGGGTGAGCGCTGCGTCGTCCTCCGAGCGCCGCTCGTACACCTCGCGGTAGTCGAGCAGGCGCACGGGCACCGGGCGGCGGGCG
Organism: Georgenia faecalis; assembly: GCF_003710105.1. Lineage (GTDB taxonomy): Bacteria > Actinomycetota > Actinomycetes > Actinomycetales > Actinomycetaceae > Georgenia_A > Georgenia_A faecalis. Next base: position 1,398,180 of record NZ_CP033325.1, on the reverse strand, counting down.
GGGAGCTCGCGCTCCCGGTAGGTGAGAAAACCGCGGGGGTCAGCCATGGGAGGCCTCCAAGATCGTGTTCCAGACGTCCGGCGCACCGGCGTCGAGGCCCTCCTCCGCCGCCTTCGCGAGGGCGGCGTTGACCGCGGCGAACTGCCGCGGGAGGACCTTGGTGAAGCGGGACAGGGCGGAGTCGGGGTCGGCGAGCAGCTCCGCCGCCCGCTGGGAGTCGGTGTGCTCGAGGTGCCGGCGCAGGAGGTCGAGGACGATGGAGCGGTCCTCGGCGTCGAGTGCGGCGAGGATGAGGTCGCCCTGGGCGAGCGCCGGCCCGTTGACCCGGCCGGCGTCGAGGTCGAGGACGTAGGCGGTGCCGCCGGACATGCCCGCGCCGAGGTTGCGCCCCGTCGAGCCGAGGATGACGACGGTCCCGCCGGTCATGTACTCGGCGGCGTGGTCCCCCACCCCCTCGACGACGGCGGTGGCCCCGGAGTTGCGCACGCAGAACCGCTCCCCCGCGCGTCCGGCGAGGAACAGCTCCCCGCCGGTGGCGCCGTAGGCGATGACGTTGCCGGCGATGACGTTCTCCGCCGCGGTCAGCCGCGCCTGGGTGTCCGGGCGGACCACCACGCGGCCGCCGGAGAGGCCCTTGCCGACGTAGTCGTTGGCGTCCCCGAAGAGCCGCAGCGTGATGCCGGCGGGCAGGATCGCCCCGAAGGACTGCCCGGCGGAACCGGTGAGCGTGACGTCGATCGTCCCGTCGGGCAGGCCGGCCGCCCCGTACCGCTTGGTCACCTCGTGGCCGAGCATGGTGCCGACCGTGCGGTTGACGTTGCGGATCCGGCCCTCGATGCGCACCGGGCGGCCGCCGTCGAGCGCGTCGGCGGCCTCGGCGATGAGCCACTGGTCCAGGGCCTTGTCGAGGCCGTGGTCCTGGCTCTTCACCTGGTGCAGCGCGGAGCCGGGGGCCGGCGGGACCTGGGCGAGGATCGGCGCGAGGTCGAGGCCCGACGCCTTCCAGTGCTCGATGGCCGCGCGCGTGTCGAGCAGGTCGACCTGCCCGACGGCCTCCTCGATGGAGCGCAGGCCCAGGGAGGCGAGCAGCTCGCGCACCTCCTGGGCGATGTACTCGAAGAAGGTGACGACGTACTCGGCCTTGCCGGAGAAGCGCGAGCGCAGCTCCGGGTTCTGGGTGGCCACGCCCACCGGGCAGGTGTCGAGGTGGCAGACCCGCATCATCACGCAGCCGGAGACGACGAGCGGCGCCGTCGCGAAGCCGAACTCCTCGGCGCCCAGGAGGGCGGCGATGAGCACGTCGCGGCCGGTCTTGAGCTGGCCGTCGGTCTGCACGACGATCCGGTCGCGCAGGTCATTGAGGACGAGCGTCTGCTGCGTCTCGGCGAGGCCGAGCTCCCAGGGGCCGCCCGCGTGCTTGAGCGAGGTGAGCGGGCTGGCGCCCGTGCCGCCGTCGTGCCCCGAGATGAGGACGACGTCGGCGTGCGCCTTGGACACGCCCGCCGCGACCGTGCCGACCCCCATCTCGCTCACCAGCTTGACGTGGATGCGCGCCTGCGGGTTGGCGTTCTTGAGGTCGTGGATGAGCTGGGCGAGGTCCTCGATGGAGTAGATGTCGTGGTGCGGCGGGGGCGAGATGAGCCCGACGCCGGGCGTGGAGTGCCGGGTCTTGGCCACCCACGGGTACACCTTGGGACCGGGCAGCTGGCCGCCCTCGCCGGGCTTGGCGCCCTGCGCCATCTTGATCTGGATGTCGTCGGCGTTGGTGAGGTAGTCCGAGGTCACCCCGAACCGCCCGGAGGCGACCTGCTTGATCGCCGAGCGGCGGCGCGGGTCGTGGAGGCGCTCGGTGTCCTCGCCGCCCTCACCGGTGTTCGACTTCGCGCCGAGCATGTTCATCGCGATGGCGAGGGTCTCGTGGGCCTCGGCGGAGATGGACCCGTAGGACATCGCGCCGGTGGAGAACCGCTTGACGATCTCGGAGACCGGCTCGACCTCTTCCACCGGGATGGGCTCGCGCGCGCCGTCCTTGAACCGGAACAGCCCGCGCAGGGTCATGAGCCGCTCCGACTGGGCGTTGACCCGGTCGGTGTAGGCGCGGAAGACGTCCATCTTGCGGTTCCGGGTGGAGTGCTGGAGCCGGAAGATCGTCTCGGGGTCGAAGAGGTGCTCCTCGCCCTCGCGGCGCCACTGGTACTCCCCGCCGATGCGCAGGGTGCGGTGCGCCGGGGCGATGCCCGACGGCGGGTACGCGGTGGCGTGGCGGGCCGCCACCTCCGCGGCGATGACGTCGAGGCCGACGCCGCCGAGCGGGCTGGGGGTACCGGTGAAGTACTTCTCGACGAGCGCCTCGGACAGGCCGAGCGCCTCGAACACCTGCGCGCCGCGGTAGGAGGCGACGGTGGAGATGCCCATCTTGCTCATCACCTTGAGCACGCCCTTGCCGAGCGCCTTGATGAGGTTGGCGACCGCCTTCTCCTCGGTGACGCCCTCGACGACGTCCACGTGGACGAGCTCCTCGACCGACTCCATGGCGAGGTAGGGGTTGACCGCGGCGGCGCCGTAGCCGATGAGGAGCGCGACGTGGTGCACCTCGCGCACGTCCCCGGCCTCGACGAGCAGGCTGATCTTCGTGCGGGTGCGCCGGCGCAGCGTGTGGTGGTGCACCGCGGAGGTGAGCAGCAGCGACGGGATGGGCGCGAGCTCGGCGGTGGCGTTGCGGTCGGACAGGACGATGAAGCTCGCGCCGGCGTCCACCGCGGCGTCGACCTCGGCGAAGATCTCCTCGAGGCGCTCCTCGAGGGCCGCGCCGCCGCCGGAGGCGCGGTACAGGCCGGAGACGACGACGGAGGAGAAGCCCTTGCCGGTCCGGCGGGCCTTGCCGATGTTGACGATCTTGGCGAGCTGGTCGTTGTCAATGACCGGGAACGGCACCACGAGCTTGTGGGTGTGCTCGGGGCCGTCGGCCAGGAGGTTCGGCTCGGGGCCGATCGCGCTGCCCAGCGAGGTGACGAGCTCCTCCCGGATCGCGTCCAGCGGCGGGTTGGTCACCTGGGCGAAGAGCTGGCTGAAGTAGTCGAAGAGCAGGCGCGGCCGCTTGGACAGGACGGCGACCGGGGTGTCGGTGCCCATCGAGCCCAGCGCCTCGGCCCCGTTGCGGGCCATCGGCGCGAGGATGAGGTTGAGCTCCTCCTGGCTGTAGCCGAACATCTGCTGCCGGCGGGCCACCGAGGCGCGCGAGTGCGCGACGTGCTCACGCTCGGGCAGGTCCTCGAGGTGGACGGGGTTCTCCTCCAGCCACTGCGCGTACGGGTGCACCGCGGCGAGCTCGGACTTGATCTCCTCGTCGCTGACGATGCGACCGGCGGCGGTGTCGACGAGGAACATCTTCCCCGGCTCCAGGCGCCCCTTCTGGGTGATCGTCGCGGGGTCGAGCTCGAGGACGCCGGACTCGGAGGCGAGGACCACGAGGCCGTCGTCGGTCACCCACCAGCGCCCGGGGCGCAGGCCGTTGCGGTCGAGGACGGCGCCGATGACGGTGCCGTCGGTGAAGGTCATCGCCGCCGGGCCGTCCCACGGCTCCATGAGCGTCGCGTGGTAGCCGTAGAACGCCCGCCGCTCCGGGCTCATCTCGGTGTGGTTCTCCCACGCCTCGGGGATCATCATGAGCACCGCGTGCGGGAGCGAGCGGCCGCCCAGGTGGAGCAGCTCGAGGACCTCGTCGAACGCGGCGGAGTCGCTGGCGCCCGGCGTGCAGATGGGGGCGAGGGCCTCGAGGTCGCCGAGGAGGTCGGAGCTGAGGTTGCCCTCGCGCGCGGCCATCCAGTTGCGGTTGCCGCGCAGCGTGTTGATCTCACCGTTGTGCGCGACGAGCCGGAACGGCTGCGCGAGCGGCCACGACGGGAAGGTGTTCGTCGAGAAGCGCGAGTGCACGAGCGCGAGCTCGCTCGTCATCCGCTCGTCCGAGAGGTCGGGGAAGAACGGCTGGAGCTGCGTCGTCGTGAGCATGCCCTTGTAGACGAGGGTGCGCGCCGACAGCGACGCCATGTACAGCTCGAGCTCGTGCTCCGCGCGCTTGCGCAGGCGGTAGGCGAGGCGGTCGAGCTCGAGGCCCGTGCGCGTGCCGGCCGCGTCGGCGACGAAGATCTGGCGGAAGGTGGGCATGGACGCGCGGGCCATCGGGCCGATGAACGAGCTGTCCGTGGGGACGTCGCGCCACACGAGGATGTCGAGGCCCTCCTCGCGGGCGATGCGCTCGACGCCGTCGACGGCCTTGGGCAGCGCGCCGTCCGGGGCGTTCCGGCCGGGCAGGAAGACCAGGCCGACGGCGTAGGCACCGGCCTCGGGGAGCTCCACGCCGGCGACGGCGCGGAGGAAGGCGTCGGGGACCTGCGTGAGGATGCCGGCGCCGTCGCCCGTGTTCTCCTCGGCGCCGACGGCGCCGCGGTGGTCGAGGTTGGCCAGCGCCGTGAGACCGGCGTCGACGATGTCCCGGCCGGGAGTGCCGCGCAGCGTGGCGACGAACGCGACGCCGCAGGCGTCGTGCTCGCGGGCGGGGTCGTAGAGGCCCACCCGTCCTGGTGCGCGGGGTGCGGGGGTCTGCGCTGTGTCCATCGGCGGGTACCCGTCCTCACTGCCGGAGAACCGGCATTTGCCTTGTACTTCTGGTTGGGACGCCGTCGGCCCGGTGCGCCGAAACTTTACGCCCCCTAGACCCGGTGGATGCCGCTTCCCGCCCTTGCGGGGAGGCGCGTCTTACTTTGTGGACACTGGCGCCCACCTGTCGGCCCGGCGCTAACCCCTCGCCCGGCCCCCGTCTCGCCCCACTCCCACCCCCTCATGATCATGAAGAAACGCTGGCGCGGGCGCCCGTTTCCTAGTGATCATGCCGAAACGCCGGGGCTGCGGCCTCCAGGGAGGCACCGCCGTCCCGGCCGTCGCGCCATGGTCGGGCGGGGACCCCTGCGGGACCGAATGATCATCCGTCATCGACCGGTGACCCCGCCGAAACACGGGCCGATCGTCAGTGGCGGTCGTCGTCGGCCTTGCCCGCCGTGGCGCCGCGCTCGGTCACGGAGTCCGACGCGGCCGTGGCGCCGCGCTCGGCGACGGCGTCCGGCTCGGCCACGGCGTCCGACTCAGCCGGCCGGGCGGTTGCGTCCTCGTCCTCGTCGCGATCACGGGAAGCGCCGTCGGTCCCGGCCCCGGCCTCGCCGTCGTCGTCGTCGCCGTCGTCGTCGTCGCCGGCGTCGTCGGCCGCCGGCTCACGGCCCGGCAGCCACAACGTCTCCGGGACGCCGCGGGTGCGCCGCCCGATGATGACGAAGAACGTCAGCGCGACGAGGAACACGACGATCGACGTCCACACGTTGAGCCGGAGCCCGAGGACGAGCTCGGCCTCGTCGATCCGCAGGTACTCGATCCACACCCGCCCGAGCGTGTACGACATGACGTAGAGCCAGAAGACGCGCCCGTGCTTGAGCTGGAACCGCCGCTGCGCCCAGATGATGAACGCGGCCGCGGCGAAGTTCCACAGCATCTCGTAGAGGAACGTCGGGTGGAACAGCGTGCCGGACTCGTAGCCGGGGCGCAGGTAGCGGTCGTCGATCTCGAGGCCCCAGGGCAGGGTCGTCGGCGCGCCGTACAGCTCCTGGTTGAAGTAGTTGCCGAGCCGGCCGATCCCCTGGGCGACGAGCAGGCCCGGGGCGAGGGCGTCCGCGAACGGCGCGAGGCGCAGCCCCCGACGGCGCAGCGCGATCCACGCGCCGAGGCCGCCGAGCGGGATGGCGCCCCAGATCCCGAGCCCGCCGTTCCAGATCTCGATGATGCGCGCCGGGTTCCCGTCGGGGCCGAAGTACGCGTCCGGCGAGGAGAAGACGTGGTAGAGCCGGCCGCCGATGATGCCGAAGGGCACCATCCAGACGGCGACATCGATGGCGGTGTCGGGCGGACCGCCCTTGGCGGTGTAGCGGCGGTCGAGGATCCACCACGCCGCGAGGATGCCGAGGCCGATGGCGATGGCGTAGGCACGGATCGGCAGCGGCCCGAGGTACCACACGGACTCGGGCGGGCTGGGGATCGAGGCGAGGACCGTCACCCCGGAAGGGTAACGGCGCAGGGCCGGCACTCCTACAGCCCCGACGGCTGGGCGGGTTGTCGACGCGGACGCGGCGCTGCGGCCGATCTGCGCCGCAGCGGCGGCTCATGTGCCCCGGAGGGGGCTCATGTGCCCCGGAGGGACGTCAACGGGTGAGATTGCAGCGCTATAACCACCGTGATGTCACCCGTTAACGCCAGAGACGCGGCCCCCGCCGGCACTTCTGCATGATCACGAGGGAGGAGCGCGACACCGGGGCCTCCGACGTGTCACTGCGGTCCGTCATCGAGCACCTGCAGCGGGCCGACGCCCTCGTGCGAGCAGGGCGATCCGACGACGCGGGTGCGTTCCTCGACATCGCTAGGCGTCTTGTCGCCGACTCGTGGTCGTTCCGGTCCGACGTGGCGGCGAAGGTCCTCGAGGTCGAGCCCTGAGTCTGGCTGCGGCGCCAGCGTTTCTGCTAGATCACGACACGTTGAGGTGACGGAGTGGCCTTGAACTTCCCGAACGGGCGCGCGCGTCAGGCGCCGTGTGCGCCTTGGGCCAGCTCCGCCGTGAGCGCGGCGAGGTCCCGCAGGCCGGCGGCGCGGTCCTCGTCGGCGCGCTGGAGGGTCCGCACGAGCGCCGAGCCGACGATGACGCCGTCGGAGAACTCCGCGATCTGCGCCGCCTGCTCCCGGGTGGACACGCCCAGCCCCACGCACACACGCTCGGCGCCGGCCTGCCGGGTGCGGGCGACGAGCTCGCGCGCGTGGTCGTCGACGGTGCTGCGTACGCCGGTGACACCCATGGTCGACGCGGCGTAGACGAACCCGCGCGAGGCCTGCGCCGTCATCTCCAGGCGCGCCGTGGTGGAGCTCGGGGCGACGAGGAAGATCCGGTCGAGGCCGTGGGCCTCGGACGCGGCGATCCACTCCCCCGCCTCGTCGGGGACGAGGTCCGGCGTGATGAGGCCCGCGCCGCCCGCGGAGGCGAGGTCGCGCGCGAAGCGGTCGACGCCGTAGCGGTGCACGGGGTTCCAGTACGTCATGACGACGACGGCGGCCCCGGTCGCGGCCACCTGCTCGACGGCGTGGAGGACGTCCCTGGTCCGGGTCCCCCGGTCGAGCGCGGCCTGGGCGGCGGCCTGGATGACGGCGCCGTCCATGCCGGGGTCGGAGTACGGCAGGCCGAGCTCGACGACGTCGGCGCCGTGGTCCACGAGGGTCCGCGCGGCGTCGATGGAGGTGGCGACGTCGGGGAACCCGACGGGCAGGTACCCGATGAGCGCCGAGCCGCCGCGCGCCCGGGCGTCGTCGATCGCCGTGGCGGTCGAGCGGGTGGTCGGGGCGTTCGTCGTGCTCACAGCTCCACGCTTCCGGTCGCGTTGTACCCGGCGCCGTCCACGGAACCGGTCTTCTCGGCGTCCTCGGGCGCGGGCGCGGCCTCGGGGACGTGGCCGTCGTGCTCGGCGGGGTCGAGGAGCTCGAACCACGCGGCGGCAGTCTCGACGTCCTTGTCCCCGCGGCCGGAGAGGTTGACGAGGATGGTCGGCGCGGGCTCCCCCGCGTCCCGGGCGGCGCGGCCCACGCGCAGGGCGCCGGCGAGGGCGTGCGCGCTCTCGATGGCGGGGATGATGCCCTCGGTCCGGCACAGCAGCCGGAACGCCTCCATGGCCTCGGCGTCGGTGACGGGCTCGTACTCGGCCCGTCCGATGCTCGACAGCCACGAGTGCTCCGGCCCGACGCCCGGGTAGTCCAGGCCCGCGGAGATGGAGTGCGACTCGACGGTCTGGCCGTCCTCGTCCTGGAGGAGGAAGCTGCGCGCGCCGTGGAGGACGCCGGGCTCGCCGCCGGTGATGGAGGAGGCGTGCCGGCCGGTCTCCACGCCGTCGCCGCCGGCCTCGAGGCCGAGCAGGCGCACGCCGTCGTCGTCGAGGAAGGCGTTGAAGATGCCGATCGCGTTCGACCCGCCGCCCACGCACGCGCAGACGACGTCGGGCAGCGCCCCGGTGAGCGCGAGCACCTGGGCGCGCGCCTCCTCACCGATGATCTTCTGCAGGTCGCGGACCATCGCGGGGAACGGGTGCGGGCCGGCGGCCGTGCCGAAGAGGTAGTTCGTCGTCTCAACGTTGGTCACCCAGTCGCGGAACGCCTCGTTGATCGCGTCCTTGAGGGTGCGTGAGCCGGTCGAGACCGGCACCACCTCGGCGCCGAGCAGACGCATCCGGGCGACGTTGAGGGCCTGGCGGCGCACGTCCTCCTCGCCCATGTAGACCGTGCAGTCGAGGCCGAGGAGCGCCGCCGCGGTGGCCGTGGCGACGCCGTGCTGGCCGGCGCCGGTCTCGGCGATGATCCGCTTCTTGCCGATGGAGCGGGTGAGCAGCGCCTGGCCGAGCACGTTGTTGATCTTGTGCGAGCCGGTGTGGTTGAGGTCCTCGCGCTTGAGGAGCACCCGCGCCCCGCCCGCGTGCTCGGCGAAGCGGGGCACCTCGGTGAGGATGCTCGGGCGTCCGGTGTAGGTCCGGTGCAGCTCGTCGAGCTCGGCCTGGAACGCCGGGTCGACCTTGAGCTGCTCCCACGCCGCGGACAGGTCGTCGAGCGCGGCGATGAGCGCCTCGGGGACGAACCGCCCGCCGAACTCGCCGAAGTACGGCCCCTCCGCGCCGGCCAGGGCGCCGGTGGCGGTCATCGGCGTGCCGATCGCAGGGCGGGGTGGGAGCCCGCGGCGACCATGTCCGCCACGGAGCGGCGCGGGTCGCCCTGGGTGACGAGCGCCTCGCCGACGAGGACGACGTCGGCGCCGGAGCGCGCGTAGTCGAGGACGTCGTGGGGTCCGCGGACGCCGGACTCGGCGACGCGCAGCACGCCGCCGGGGATGACGTCGACGACGGAGGCGAAGACCGAGCGGTCGACCTGCAGGGTGTGGAGGTTGCGGGCGTTGACGCCGACGACGCGCGCCCCGGCGTCGACGGCGCGCACGGCCTCCTCGCGGTCGTGCGCCTCGACGAGCGCGGTCATCCCGAGGGAGTGGACCCGTTCGACGAGGGAGGTGAGGACGGTCTGCTCGAGCGCCGCGACGATGAGCAGGCACAGGTCGGCGCCCCAGGCGCGCGCCTCCCACACCTGGTACGGGGTGACGATGAAGTCCTTGCGCAGGACGGGGACGTCGACGGCGGCACGGACGGCCCCCAGGTCCTCCAGGCTTCCGCCGAAGCGGCGGCGCTCGGTGAGGACGCTGATGGCGCTGGCCCCGCCGGCCTCGTACTCGCCGGCCAGGCCGGCCGGGTCGGCGATGTCCGCCAGGGCGCCCTTGCTCGGGCTGGACCGCTTGACCTCAGCGATGATCGTCACAGCCTCGCCGGTGCCGCGCAGCGCGGCGACGGCGTCCTTCGCCTGCGGGGTGCGCGCGGCGCGTTCCTTGACGTCCGCGAGCGGCGTGCGCTCCTCGCGCACGGCCAGGTCCTCGCGGACGCCGGCGATGATCTCTTCCAGGACCGTCACACCATGCTCCCCTCGTGTGGCTGACGCGGGCCATCGTAGGCCGGACCGCGGACACGGCCGGACCCGCGTCCGTCGGGCGGTCGACGGCGAGGCGGCCCCGGGAGGGGTGCGCCGCCCGTCGGACGGGCGCCTCAGCCGCCGCTGGCGCCCAGCGCGACGAGCCCGATGACGGCGAGCGCGTACATGAGCACGCCGACGACGCCGAGCACCAAGGCGATGATCGCGGCCGCGCGGTTGTTGGCACGGCCCGCCGCGATGGCGCGCAGCGCCATGACGCCGAGGACGACGGCGCCGGCGGTGCCGAGGATGCCCAGCGGCAGGGCGATCACCACCGGGAAGATGAGCGCGAACATGGCGACGATGCCGGCGACGAGCGCCGCGGTCCCCAGCCGGTTCTTCTCGGTCGGCGAGGTGGCCGACCCGTCACCGTAGTGCGCCGCCATGCCCGCCTCCTGGCCGGCGCGCGCCTGCTCCGAGCCGTAGCTCCGGTCGCGCGACGGCCTGCTCGCGCGGCGGTCTCTCATGTTCTCTCCAGGGATCGACGGCGGCACGGGCTCAGGCGTACCAGTCGTCCGACGCCGCGCGGCGGCTCTCGTCGGACTTCGGCTGGCCCATGCCCATGGCGCGCAGGATGCCGCTCACGACGAGGCCGATGACGACGATGGCCGCACCGGCGCCGATGACCCAGATGTTCCAGGCGATGAGGCCGAGGGCGGCGACGAGGACACCCAGCGAGACACCCCAGATGAGGGTCCACGAGGCGACCGTCTTGCCGTGGTTCGCGAACGGCGCCGTCGGCGGCAGGTCGTACGTGCGGTTGGCGCCGTGCTCAGCCATGTCCCAGTCCTCCAAGCGTGCGAATGCCCGCCAGCCTATCGGGCCTCGGGGGTGGAGGGGTCCTCACCCCGGCCGAGCGCGTCCCAGTCGTCCATCGCCTGCACCCGTTCGGTGACCTCGGGCCGGGTGCCGCCGCCGGCCACTGCGCCATCCGTCGGCGCGCCACCGGCCGTCGGGCCACCGGCCGTCGGGCCACCGGCCGCCGGGCCACCCGCGGCCACGGCGCGCCCCGGCGCGGGCGCCGGGGACGCGTCCCGCTCGAACCGGCGCCCCACCCGCGCCCACCCGGGGGCCGCGAGGACGACGACGACGCCGGTCAGCGCGAGGAGCACCCCGACGGCGACCGTCGCGTAGGGCCAGGGCGTGAGCGTGGCGGCGCCGTCGAGCGCTGCCACGCCGGTCATCTCGGCAGCGGCGTCGAGGGCGGGCGCCTCCGGGTCGGTGAGGAAGGCCACGGTCGCACCCGCGGCCAGGGCGCCGACACCGGCGATGGCGACCCCACCGACGGTGGCGGCCCACCGGCCCCCGATCGCCACGGCCAGCGCGGCGGCGGCCGCGGCGAGGGACGCCCCGACGACGGCGGGCACGGCGTCGGTGCCGCTGAGGGCGAGCTCGCTGCTCGCCAGGACCGTGCGGACGTCGGCGCGGACCCAGGTCATCGCGGCGAGCAGGAGCACGAGGGCACTGCCGACGACGACGGCGAGGACCGCCGTGCCCCGGCGCACGGGCAGCCCGGCCCCCCGGCGCGTGGGCACGCTCATGACGCGCCCGCGACCTCGTCCGCGCCGTCGTCCGCGCCGTCGTCCGCGCCGTCGTCCGCGCCCGCCCGGCGCAGCGCCGCGGCGCCCTCGACGGCCCGCACGGCGGCGGCCGCCTTGTTCCGGGACTCCTCGTACTCGGTCACCGGCACGGAGTCCGCGACGATGCCGGCGCCCGCCTGCACGCTCGCGACGCCGTCGCGGATGAACGCGGTGCGGATCGCGATCGCCATGTCGACGTTCCCGGCGAAGTCGAAGTACCCCACGGTCCCGCCGTAGATCCCGCGCCGCGCGGGCTCGAGGGTGTCGATGAGCTCGATGGCGCGCGGCTTCGGCGCGCCGGACAGGGTCCCGGCGGGGAACGTCGCCGTGAGGCAGTCGAGGGCGCTCGCGCCGTCGCGCAGGGTCCCCGACACCGTCGAGGACATGTGCATGATGTGGCTGTACCGCTTGATCTCCATGAGCTCGACGACCTCGACGGTCTCCGGGCGGCAGACCTTGACGAGGTCGTTGCGCGCGAGGTCGACGAGCATGATGTGCTCGGAGCGCTCCTTGGGGTCTGCGAGCAGCTCCTCGGCCAGCTCCCGGTCGGCCTCCGGCGTCGCCCCGCGCGGCCGCGACCCCGCGATGGGGAAGGTAATGACGGTGCCGGCGTCGGCCTTGACGAGCGTCTCCGGGCTGGAGCCCACGACGGCGAACGTGCCGGTGGCGCCGTCGTCGGCGACGTCGGGGAGCTGGAGGTAGTACATGTACGGGCTCGGGTTGATCGTCCGCAGCACGCGGTAGACCTCGAGCGGCTCGGCGGGGCAGTCGATGTCCAGGCGCTGGGACAGGACGAGCTGGAAGACCTCGCCGTCGCGGATGGCCTCCTTCGCCGCGAGGACGCCGGTCTCGTACTCCTCCTGGGTGGTGCGGAAGCGCAGCGCGCCGACGTCGGCCGTGGCCCCGGCCACCGCCGCGTGGGAACGGGTGGGGGCGAGGAGGGCGCGCTCCATGGCGTCGAGGCGGGCGACGGCGTCGGCGTGGGCCTCGTCCACCCGGGCGTCGGTGTCGTCGAAGTTGATGGCGTTGGCGATGAGCCACACCGAGCCGTCGGTGTGGTCGACGGCGGCGACGTCGCTCGCCAGGCAGAGGGCGACCTCGGGGGCGTCCAGCTCCACCGGGGCGAGGGCGCGCAGGCGCGGCTCCCACTGGCGCAGGACATCCCAGCCGAGCGCGCCGACGAGGCCGCCGGTGAGCGGGGGGAGGTCGGGCAGGGCGGGGGTGTGGAGCGCGTCGAGGGTGCGCCGCAGGACGTCGAGGACCGGCCCCGACTCGGGGATGCCGACCGGGACGTCGCCCACCCAGCGGGCCTCGCCGCCCCGGGCCAGCAGCGTGGCGCGCGAGTGGACGCCGACGAAGGACCAGCGCGACCAGGCGCCCTGCTCGGCGGACTCGAGGATGAAGGTGCCGGGGCGTCCGCCGGCGAGCTGGCGGTACAGGCCGACGGGCGTGACGTCGTCGGCGAGGAGGCGCCGCACGACCGGGACGACGCGGCGGTCGGCGGCGAGGTCCCGGAAGCCCTCGAGGCTCGGCCAGGTCTCGCCCCACGTGGGCGCGCTCACGACGCCGCCCCCGGCCCGTTGCCCGCGGGCTCGCCAGCGGCAGGCCCTTCGCCCGCAGGCTCGCCCTCCGGCGCCGCGCCGACGACCACGGGCAGGTCGCCCCCGGCCTCGAAGCACGTGCGGGCGCCCGTGTGGCAGGCGGCCCCCACCTGGTGGACGCGGACGAGGAGCGCGTCGCCGTCGCAGTCGAGCTGGACGCGGCGCACGTGCTGGCTGTGCCCGGACGTGTCGCCCTTGCGCCAGTACTCCTGCCGGGAGCGCGACCAGAACGTCACCCGCCCGCTGGAGAGGGTGCGGGCGAGGGCCTCGTCGTCCATCCAGCCGACCATGAGCACCTCACCGGTGCGGTCCTCCTGGACGACGGCGCACACGAGCCCGTGCTCGTCGTGCTTGAGTCGTGCCGCGATCGCCGGGTCGAGGGTGCTGGGTTCTGCCACGCCACGATCTTGCCACGCGGGGTGCGGCGCCCGCCGACCCGCCCACGCCCGTCAGCGGGTCTGCGCCACCCAGCTGCCGTACATCCGCGCGTAGGTGCCGCCACGGGTGACGAGGTCGGCGTGCCGGCCCACCTCGACGACCTGCCCGGCGTCCACGACGACGACGAGGTCGGCGGCCTCCGCCGTCGAGAGCCGGTGGGCGATGGCCACGGAGGTGCGCCCGGCGGTGAGCCGTTCGAGCGCGTCGGCGATCCGCGCCTCCGTGGAGGGGTCGACCGCCGACGTCGCCTCGTCGAGGATGAGGACGTCGGCGTCGGCGAGGTAGGCGCGCGCGATGGCGACGAGCTGCCGCTCCCCCGCGGACAGCGACTCCCCGCGCTGCCCCACCGAGGTGTCGATCCCGTCGGGCAGGCCGGCGAGCCAGTCCTCGAGACCGAGGTCGCGCGCGGCCGCCTCGACGGCGGCCCGCGGGTGCCGGGTGCGGCCGTAGGCGATGTTGTCGGCGATGGTGCCGTCGAAGAGGAAGCCCTCCTGCGGCACCATCACCACGCGGGTGCGCAGCTCGGCGAGCGGCAGGTCGCGCAGGTCGACGCCGTCGAGGAGCACCCGTCCGGCGGTGGGGTCCATGAGCCGCGCGAGGAGCTTGGCCAGCGTCGTCTTGCCCGAGCCGGTCTCCCCCACGATGGCGACGGCGGTGCCGGCGGGGATCCGCAGGTCGATGCCGTGGAGCACCTCGGCTCCCACGGGGTAGCCGAAGCGCACGCCGTCGAACTCCACCTCGGCGGCGCGGTGCGGTCCGCGCCGGGCCTCGGCGGCCGCGAGGGCGTCCGCGTCCGCGTTGCTCGCCCGCAGCTCCCCGGTCCCGTCCGTGCCGACGGGCACACCGGGGTCGGCGATGTCGAGGGGCGTCTCGAGCACCGCGATGACGCGCCGCCACCCGGCGACGGCGTTCTGCAGCTCGTTGAGCATCTCGGTGGCGTTCTGCACCGGCCCGGTGAACATCTGCACGAGGAAGAGGAACGCCAGCAGGCGGCCGACGGTGAGCTCGCCCTCGAGGCCGAGCATGGTGCCGACGACGACCGTCGCCGCCAGGGCGAGCGCCGAGAGCGCCAGGCCTGTGGAGAAGGCCACCGCCGTGAAGGTCTGGGCCCGCACGGCCGCGTCGCGGTGCTCGGTGACGGCGTCGTCGACCCGGCGCTGGGTGCGGGCCGCGGCGCCGTAGGCGCGGATGGTCTCCGCCCCGACGACGGACTCGCTGATGGCGGCGAGCATCCCGCCGACCCGCTCCCGGACGATGCCGTAGGCGCGGCTGATGACGCGCTGAGCGGCGGGCGCGAAGAAGAAGACCGGGGCGAAGCACAGCCACACCACCGCGGTGAGCGGCGGGGAGTAGATCGCCATGGCCACCGTGGCCATGAGGAGCTGGCCCACGTTGAGGATGAGCTGGAGCCCGCCGAACTGGACGAAGCGGGAGATGGTGTCGACGTCGCTCGTCACCCGGGAGACCAGCGAGCCGCGCCGCTCGGCGTTCTGGGTGAGCACGGCGAGGTCGTGGACGTGCCGGAAGGTGCGGATGCGCAGCTGGGCGAGGCCCTCCTCGCTGCTGCGGAAGAGCCGGATGTTGACGACGGAGCTCGCCACTCCGGCGAGCACGACGACGCCCGCGCCGCCGAGGGCCGTCCACGCGACGGCGGGGACGTTCGGTCCGCCCGGGGCGAGGATGGCGTTGTCGGTGACGAGCTGGATCGCCACGGGCACGACGACCCGGCCGGCGGTGGCGAGGAGCGCGAGGACGAGGGTCCAGCCCAGGCCCTTGACCATCGCCGGGGAGAGCTGGAGGCCGCGGCGCACGGTCGCGAAGACGCCGAGATCGCTCGCCGAGGACATCTGGCTGCTCATCGGCTGGCCTCCCGGTCGGCGGTGCGGCGCTCGTACGCGGTCGCGAGGTCGGCGTAGCCGGGGTCGCGGGCGAGCAGCTCGGCATGGGTGCCGGCGTCGACCACGCGGCCCCGGTCGAGGTGGACGATCTGGTCGGCGAGGGCGATCGTCGCCGTGCGGTAGGCGACGAGCAGGACGCTCACCGACGTGTCGGAGCCGGTGCGGTCGCCCAGCCCGGCGAGGATCTGCTGCTCGACGACGGGGTCGACGGCGCTCGTGGCGTCGTCGAGGATGAGCAGCCGCGGGCGGCGGACCAGTGCGCGGGCGATGGCCAGGCGCTGGCGCTGCCCGCCCGACAGGGTGGTGCCCCGCTCGCCCACCCGGGTGTCCAGGCCCTCGGGCAGGGCGCGGATGAACGCGTCGGCGCGGGCCGTGCGCAGCGCGTCCCACACCTGCTCGTCGGTGATGGCGCCGGTGTCGTCGAGGGCGACGTTGCCGCGGACGGTGTCGTCGAAGACGAAGGTGGACTGGCCCACGAGGGCGACCGCTCCGGTGCGCGCGGCGGCCGTGAGGTCGCGGGCGTCCACGCCGTCGAGGAGCACGCGGCCGCTCGTGGGGTCGAGGAGGCGTGCGAAGACGGAGGTGAGCGTCGTCTTCCCGGCGCCGGTGGGCCCGACGAGGGCGACGGTGCTCCCGGCGGGGACGTGGAGGCTGACATCGCGCAGCAGGGCGACGGTGCCGGGCCGGTCGCCGGCCGGCGCGCTCTCGCCGTCGTCGGCGACGAGGCGGGCCGGGACCTCCAGCGTGACGTCCTCGACGCGCACGTCGAGGCCGCCGGTGCCGGGCAGGTCCGCGTCGCCGTCGGGCATGTCCCCGGTCGCGTCGACGACGCGGGCGATGCGGTCGTGGCCGACGAGGGAGCGCGGGAGCTCGGCGAGGACGAAGCCGATGGCCCGCACCGGGAAGGTCATGATCGTGAGGAGGTAGGAGATCATCACGACGTCGCCGGCGTCGGCGGCGCCGCGCTCCACCTGCCAGGCGCCGACGGCGATGACGGCGAGGGTGGCGAGCGAGGGCAGGAACTCGATGAGCGGGTCGAACACCGACCGGACCCGGCCCATGGCGACGTTGGCCTCGAGGAGCTCCTCGGTCACCTCGGCGAACCGGCGCTCCTCCACGGCCTCGGTGCCCAGCGACTTCACGAGCAGCGACGCCTCGAAGGACTCGTGGGCGACGTCGGCCACCTCCGCGCGCAGCCGCTGGGAGACGGCGACCCGGGGCGACATGTAGCGGCGGAAGACCGCGTTGGCGGCGATGACCGCGGGCAGCACGGAGACGCCGACGAGGCCCATGAGCGGGTCGGTGACGAGCATCGCCACCGCGGCGACGAGGAGCATCACGGTGACGCCGAGCGCGAAGGGGAAGGGCATGAAGACGCCCGAGGCGGCCTCGGCGTCGGCGTTGGCGTTGGACAGGAGCTGGCCGGTGGGGTGCCGCCGGTGCCAGCTCATGGGCAGGCGCAGGTAGCGGCGCGTGACCCGCAGGCGGTGCGCGGCCTGGATCTCGAAGACGGCGGCTCCGGCCCAGACGCGGCGGCCCGCCACGGCGACCGCGGTGAGCAGGCCGACGAGGAGGAGCCCGGCGGCGGACCACCAGATCCACGAGCTGGGCACGTCCTCGCCCGAGAGGGCGGGGGTGAGGACCCGGTCGGTCACCTGGCCCAGCAGGAGCCCGGAGCCGACCGTGCCGAGGCCGTAGAGGACCGAGCTGATGACGGCGAGGGTCGACGTGCGCGGGGAGTCCCGCATGCCGCGGGCGATGAGGGCGGCGGACCGGCGCAGCGTGCTGCCGGACAGGGTGTACGGCCGCGGGCCGGGCCCCGGCTCGAAGTGCCGCTGGCGGGACGCGGCTGCGGGCACGGCGGGACGCTCCTTGCGGTGGGGTGGGGCCGGCTCACCGATCGTGCGGGCGGCCGGGGATCGATGGTGCCACACGCCGGCGAGCGGCGGCACGGCAGTCCGGCGGGTGACCCGGCGGGTGGCTGGCGGGGTCCGGCCGGGGGGCCGGCCGGCGGCCGGCGGGGTCCCGCCGGCCCCGCCGGCGCGCGGTCAGTCGGTCTTCTCGTGCGCCATGCGCAGGCGGGCGACCGTCTCGGCGACGCCCTCGAAGCGCACGTCGGCGGCCTTGGTCCGGCCGAGGAGGTACAGGGCCAGCTCGACGGGGTCCCCGACGATGGCGACGGTGTCCGGGCCGCGCCGGACGACGGCCCGGGGGCCGCCGGGCACGACGAGGACGACGCCGACCGGGCTGCGCCGCATGATCATGCGCGCCATCGGCTGGAGGTTGCGCCACAGGGCGTCGAGCGTCTCCGCCGATCGCGCCGGCGCCGGACCGAGGCCCGCCCCGCGGCGCAGGTCCTCGTGGTGGACGACGTACTCGACGAGGTTCGCGCGGTCGCCCAGCCAGGCCACCGGGTTCACCCGGCTCGGGCCCGCGCTGAACCGCTCGGCGAGCGCGAGGTAGCCCTCGGGCGTGCTCGCCTCCTCAGCCACCCGCCCGAGGACCGGCTCCTCCCCGGGGGGCTTGCGGGCGATGACGTCGCGCGCGATGGCCAGCGGCTTCTGGTCGCGCAGGACGAGGTGGGCGAGCAGGTGGCGGCTGCGCCAGCCGCTGCACAGCGTCGGGGCGTCGGGGCCGGCCGCCGTGAAGGACTCCACGGCGAACGCTCGCTCGATCTCGCTCAAGGACACGTGGTCTCCTTCTCCGTCGTCGGCTCCGGTGAGCCGACTCACCCGCACAGCAAACCGTGCCCGCGCCGTCCGGGCGACCCGGCGGTCCTGGCGCCGGCTTGGAGCGACCGGCTGGCCCCGCACCCTGCACCACCCGATTCCCGGCCTATGGGTGACATCGCGATGCCTATAGCGCTGGGATCTCACCCACAAGCCCCGAAATCGCGGCCCGGCGGCCCGCGCCGGCCCGAGCGACCTCCGACCGGGCGACCTCGCGCCTTGCACCACCCGATTCCCCGCCTATGGGTGACACCGCGATGCCTGTAGCGCTGGGATCTCACCCACAAGCCCCGGAATCGAGGCCCGGCGGCCCGCGCCGCGGCGAGCGACGCGCTGTAGCCGGCCGACCCGGCGGAGCCGGTGCCGCCGCTAGCGACCATCCGACCTGGAGCCCCCGCCCGCGACCCCGCACCACCGATTCCGCGCCCGCACCACCGATTCCGCGCCTGTGGGTGACATCGCGATGCCTATAGCGCTGGGATCTCACCCACAAGCCCCGGAATCGAGGCCGGGCGGCCGGCGCAGCGGCGAGCGCGGGCGCGGGCGGCCGGCAGCCCGCCGAACACATCCCGTCGCCGGCTCAGCGCACGGGGATGCCGGCGGCCCGCATGTCCGCCTTGACCTCGCCGATGGTGAGCGTGCCGAAGTGGAAGACGCTGGCGGCGAGCACGGCGTCGGCCCCCGCCCGCGCGGCCTCCGTGAAGTGGCCCGGCGTCCCCGCCCCGCCCGAGGCGATGAGCGGGACGCGGACCTGCGCGCGCACGTCGGCGAGCATGGCGAGGTCGAACCCGCCGGTGGTGCCGTCGGCGTCGATGGAGTTGAGGAGGATCTCCCCGACCCCCCGCTCGGCGGCCTCGACCGCCCAGGCGACGGCGTCGATGCCGGTCCCCCGGCGGCCCCCGTGCGTGGTCACCTCGTAGCCCGACGGCGTCTGCGTGCCGGGCGGGCAGCGGCGCGCGTCGACGGACAGCACGAGCACCTGGTTGCCGAACCGCTCGGCGATCTCCCCGATGAGCTCGGGCCGGGCGACCGCCGCGGTGTTGACGCCCACCTTGTCGGCCCCGGCGCGCAACAGCGCGTCGACGTCGGCGACGGCGCGCACCCCGCCGCCCACGGTGAGCGGGACGAAGACCTCCTCGGCGGTGCGGGCGACGACGTCGAGGGTGGTGGCCCGCCCGTCCGAGGAGGCGGAGACGTCGAGGAAGGTGATCTCGTCCGCGCCCTCGGCGTCGTAGCGCCGGGCCAGCTCGACCGGGTCGCCGGCGTCGCGGAGGTCGGCGAAGCGCACCCCCTTGACCACGCGCCCGGCATCGACGTCCAGGCACGGGATGACCCGCACGGCCACGCTCATCGCACCGTCTCCCTTCGTTCCCTGCCCCCATGATCGCTGACGACGGCGGTTGGTCGCGTCACCCGTCCCGCGACGCGGTCGAGGGGGCGGGCGCCGGAACGGGTAGCGTGCCGGCGATGGATGCCGCCGACCAGGTGATCGCGCTCGTCCGCGACGCGCGGACCGACACCCGCCCCGGGCCCGTGGTCGTGGCGATCGACGGCCGCTCCGGCGCCGGCAAGACCGAGCTGGCCCGCGCCGTCGGGCACCGGTTACCGGGCGCCCGCGTCCTCTCCCTCGAGGACGCCTACCGCGGGTGGTCGGGGCTGCGCGCCGGCGTCGAGGCGGTGGCCGCGGGGGTGCTCGCCCCGCTGGCTCGCGGCGAGGCGGGCGCGCTGCGCCCCTACGACTGGCACGCCGGGCGGCTCGGTGAGCCGCTCGCCGTCCCCGTGCCGGAGGTCCTCGTCCTCGAGGGCTGCGGGGCCGGGTCGGCGCCGTGCGCGCCGTACGTCGACGTCCTCGTGTGGGTCGAGGCGCCCGAGCCCGTGCGGCACGCGCGCGTGCGGGACCGGGACGGCGACTACTGGGCCGAGCACTGGCAGCGGTGGGCGCACCAGGAGGAGGAGCTCCTCGCCGAGCGCGACGTCCCGGCCGTGGCCGACCTCGTCGTCCGCACCTGACGGACGCCGGCGCTACTCCGTCGTCGCCGGGCTCGGCACGACGACCTCGCCGTCGCCGCCCGCCGTCGCGAGGATGTCGACGACCATGACGAGCGTGTGCGTGCCGGCGCCGAGGGCGGGCGGCACGATGAGCAGCACCCGGGAGCCCACCCGCTGGTCGATGAGCCCGTCGCGCAGGCCGGGGAACGTGTCGTCGATAGCGACCGTGCGGGGCAGGGCGCCCGCGGCCCACGTCGAGTCGTACACCTCGCCGCCGGGCCAAGTGACGGCCGTGTACTGCAGCGTCACCTCCTGGCCGGGCCGGACCTGGTCGCCCTCGCCGCGGATGAGCGGGATGACCTCGAGGCTGCTCGGGGGCTCGGCGTCGGGCAGGGTGATGACCGGGGCGCCATCGGCGCCGACAGTCACCGTGGGCGACCCCTCGGGCGGCGCGACGGCCTCGCCCTGGGCGCTCGTGGGCAGGACGTCGATGACGAGGACGAGCATGCGGTCGCCGTCCTCGGCGCTGATCGGCTGCGTGACGATCAGGCGGCTGCCCTCGGTCGCCCCGACGAGGACGTCGTAGAGGTCCTCGCCGACGTCGTCCGGGGTGAGCAGGAGGGTGCGTGCCTCGCCCGCGCCGCGGTCCTCGAGGACGGCGCCGTCGTCCCCGTCGTACGCAGTCAGCGCGAGCAGCGCTGGCTGGTCGGCGGCCAGTTCGCGGCCCTCGCCCTCGACGATGACCTCCGCCTCGCCCTCGGTGAGGGGCAGCGGCACGTCGAAGGAGACGATCGGCGCGCGGCCGAAGGCCCCGGTCACGGACATCGTGTCCGTCGGCTCCTCGGTGCTGGGCTGGTCGGTGCAGCCGACCAGGCCCAGGACCACGGCGAGGACGCCGACGAGAAGTCTCAGAACGCGCACGTTCGGCAGCCTACGTCCGCCCCAGCACCGCGTGCCATGACGCAGGCCACGGAGCGAGGCACCTCACGCCGGCGCGCCACCGCCCAGGGGTGCACGGGGCGCGCTGGCGGCGGCGATGAGCCGGTCGACGCGCTCGTCGGTGCTGGCGAAGGGGTCCTTGCACAGGACGGTGCGCTGACCGAGGTCCCCGAGCTTGAGGTGCACCCAGTCGACGGTGTGGTCCCGGCGGTGGTCCTGGGCGGCGCCGACGAAGTCGCCGCGGAGCTTGGCGCGCGTCGTCTGCGGCGGCACGGTGACGGCGCGGGCCACCTCCTCGTCCGTCGCCACCGTGGCCATGAGCCCGCGCGCGCGCATGGTCGCGGCGAGCCCGTCGCGCGGGGAGATGTCGTGGTAGGCGAGGAGCAGCCGCGCGGTGCGGACCTCGTCGAAGGCCCGGCCGTGCTGGGTGCGGTAGCGGTCGAGGAGCCGCTTCTTGATGGCCCAGTCCAGCTCGGTGTCCACCAGGGAGTGCTCGCCCGTGCGAACGGCCCGCAGCCCACGCTCCCAGAGCTCGAGGACCCGCCGGTCGGTGTCGCTGAGGTCGGCGCCGTCGAGGTGGGCGAGGACGCGGGCGAGGTACTCCTCCTGCATCTCCAGGGCGCTGAGGCGCCGCCCGTCCGCCAGCTCCAGCGGGGTGCGCGCGGTGAGGTCGCGGGCGACGTCGCGGATGGCCCGCATGGGGTCGGCGAGGACGAGGTCGCCCAGCCGGGTGCCGGACTCGAGGAGGTCGAGGACGAGCCCGGTCATCCCGGTCTTGAGGAGCGTCGTGGTCTCGGCGACGGAGGAGTCGCCGGAGATGACGTGGAGGCGGCGGTAGAGCTCGGGGTCGGCGTGCGGCTCGTCCCGCGAGTTGATCATGGGGCGGGAACGGGTGGTGGCCGAGCTCATCGCCTCCCACAGGTGCTCCGAGCGCTGGGAGAAGCAGTAGACCGGACCCGACGGGGTGGTGCGCACGGTCCCGGCGCCGGTGAGGATCTGGCGGGTGACGAGAAAGGGGACGAGCTCGCCGACGGTGCGCGCGAAGTCGCCGCGCCGCCGGATGAGGTAGTTCTCGTGGCAGCCGAACGCGTTGCCCGCGGAGTCGACGTTGCTCTTGAGGAGGTGGATCCGTCCCGTGACGCCGTCCTCGGCGAGCCGGGCGGACGCCTCGTCCGCGAGCTCGTTGAGGATCCGCTCCCCCGCGCGGTCCTGGACGACGACGTCACGCACGTCGTCGCACTCGGCGGTGGCGTACTCGGGGTGGGAGCCCACGTCGAGGTAGAGCCGGGCGCCGTTGCGCAGGAAGACGTTCGAGGAGCGCCCGAGGGCCACCACCTTGCGGAAGAGGTACCGGGCGGCCTCGTCGGCGCTCACCGGCTCCGCGCCCCGCTCGCTGGGACGGCCGCCGTCGACGGTGATGCCGTACTCGGTCTCCAGCCCGTAGATCCGCCGTGCGGGCCTCACTGGCCGCCCTTCTGCACGAACCCGCGCACGAAGGACTCCGCGTTGGTCTCGAGCACCGTGTCGATGTCGGCGAGGAGCGCGTCGAGGTCGCTGTCGCGGGCCTGGGCTGCCGCGGCGCCGGCCGGCGGCAGGGGCGCGGGGACCGCGGCGTCGTCGTCCTCGCGCGAGACCCTACGGTGCTGCTCCTGCGCCATGGCCTACCTCCCGGTGTCGGTACCGCGATTCTAGGTCGACCTGTCCGCCGGGGCCGAGCCGGCCCGAGGCGTCAGTCCGGCGCGCGCAGCGCCGCGACCAGCGCGCCGACGTCGGCGCTGGCCTCCAGCGTCGCCCCCGCGCGGTCCCGGGTGCCGACCTGCGGGTCCGGCAGCGGCACCCGCGCAAGCGTCGGGGCGCCGGGGACGTCGAGGAGCACGGAGCCCCAGCCGGCAGCGGCGACACCGGCGCCGTAGCGGCGGATCGTCTCGCCCCTGAACCACGCCCGGGTGTCCTGCGGTGGGCGCGCGACGCAACCGGCGACGTCGTCGTCGGTGACGAGCCGCTCCACCGCCCCGGCGGCCGCGAGGCGGCCGTAGATGCTCCGCTCCGCGCGCACGTCGGACCACTGCAGGTCCAGCGCCGCCAGCCGGGGGTCGTCCCAGGTGAGGCCGTCGCGGCGGCGCATCCCGTCGAGCAGGCGCAGCTTGGCCACCCACTCCACCTCCGCGGCGCACGTGGCGGGGTCCTCGGCCAGCCGGGCGAGGACCGACCCCCACCGGGCGAGGACGTCGGCCGTCTCGGCGTCGGCGCCGTGGCGCCCGACGGCGTCGGTGAGGACCTCGAGGTAGACGCCCTGGATCTCCAGTGCGGTCAGCTCGCGCCCGTCGGCGAGCTGGAGGCGGTGGGTGAGGCCGGGGTCGTGGCTGACGGCGTGCGTCTCGCCCACCGGGTCGGCGAGGGCGAGGGCGTCGAGCTCGAGGGGGACCTCGCCGACCTCGAGCAGCCACAGCAGGAGCGAGGTGGTCCCGAGCCTGAGGTAGGTGGAGACCTCGAGGAGGGTGGCGTCGCCGACGATGACGTGCAGGCGGCGGTAGCGGCCCGGGTCCGCGTGAGGCTCGTCCCTGGTGTTGACCAGCGGCCGGTTGAGCGTGGTCTCCAGCCCCACCTCCGCCTCGACGAAGTCGGCCCGCTGGGAGATCTGGAAACCGGCGACGTCGCTGCGCTGGCCGATCCCCACGCGCCCGGCCCCGCAGAACACCGGCCGGGTGACGAGGAACGGCGTGAGGTAGCGGACCACCTCCCCGAACGGCACCGCCCGGTCCACGAGGTAGTTCTCGTGCGTGCCGTAGGACTGGCCCTTGCCGTCGACGTTGTTCTTGTACAGCGCGACGTCCTCACCCCCGGCGGCGAGGGCGGCGGCAGCGCGGCGCATGACCTCCTCCCCCGCGCGGTCCCACCGCACGGCGTCGAGGGGGCCCATCACCTCGGGGCTGGAGTACTCCGGGTGCGCGTGGTCGACGTAGAGCCGCGCGCCGTTGGGCAGGACGACGTTCGACGCGACCGGCCGTCCGCCCACCGGCTCCCGGCGGCGCTCGAGCGGGCCGAGCGGGGCCAGGCGCGGCGCGCCGGCGTCGGTGAGCTGGCTCGGGTGCGCGGACGCCCGGTCGAGCCGGAACCCGCGGGCGTCGGCGAGGGGGTCCTCGCCCTCGTAGTCCCACCGCGCCGTCGTCGTCGTGGCGGCGTAGGCGGCGACGACGGCGGTCGACAGCGCGACGGGGTTGGCGCGCGGGTCCCCCGGGCGCAGGACGCCGTACTCGGTCTCGATGCCCATGGGGCGCCGCACGCTCACGCGGGCCTCACAGCCGGGCGTCGACGGTCTCGACGGCGCGCGAGACGTCCTCGGTGCCCTGGGCGCCGAGGGTGCGCAGGAAGACGATCCGCTCCCCCTTCTTGCCGGCCACGCGGGCCCAGTCGTCGGGGTTGGTCGTGCTCGGGAGCTCCCCGTTCTCGTGGACCTCGGCGGCGCAGGCGGCGAGCAGGTGCTCGGTGCGCAGGCCGCGCACACCGGTGGCGATGAGGTCCTTGATGGCGTTCTTCTTCGCCCGGTCGACGACGTTCGCGAGCATCGCACCGGAGGCGAAGTCGCTGACGTAGAGCACCTCCTTGTCACCCCCGGCGTAGGTGACCTCGAGGAACTCGTTCTCCGGCACCGGGGCGTAGAGGTGGTCGACGACGCGCTCGATCATCGCGGCCACGGTGCGCGCCGGGTCGCCGTCGTGCGCGGCGAGCTCGGCAGGGTGGAGCGGCAGGTCCGGGGTGAGGTACTTGGCGACGATCTCCTTGGCGCCGTCGGCGTCGGGCCGCTCGATCTTGATCTTCACGTCGAGCCGCCCCGGGCGCAGGATGGCCGGGTCGATCATGTCCTCGCGGTTGGAGGCGCCGATGATGATGACGTTGTCGAGCCGCTCGACGCCGTCGATCTCGCTGAGCAGCTGCGGGACGATCGTCGTCTCCACATCGCTGGACAGGCCCGTGCCACGGGTGCGGAACAGGGAGTCCATCTCGTCGAAGAAGACGATGACGGGGATGCCCTGGGACGCCTTCTCCCGCGCCCGGTCGAAGATCACCCGGATCTGCCGCTCGGTCTCGCCGACGTACTTGTTGAGGAGCTCGGGGCCCTTGATGTTGAGGAAGTAGCTGCGCGCCCCGCCGTCGCCGGCCACCGGAGCGGCGCCGTCGGGGGCGCGGTCCCCGGCCGCGGCGATCGCCAGCGACGTGGCGACCGCCTTGGCGATGAGCGTCTTGCCGCACCCGGGGGGGCCGTAGAGGAGGACGCCCTTGGGTGGCTTGAGCCCGTGCTCGCGGTAGAGCTCGGGGTGGAGGAACGGCAGCTCGACGGCGTCGCGGATCTGCTCGATCTGCGCGCCCAGCCCGCCGATGTCGGTGTACGCGACGTCCGGCGTCTCCTCGAGCAGGTGCTCGCTCACCTCGGCCCGCTCGACGTGCTCGAGGGCGAACCCGGTCCGCAGGTCGGCGAGGAGGGTGTCACCGACCCGCACGGGGTCGGTGGTGAGGGGGCCGGCGAGG